>NZ_CP025682.1:1935307-2580409 GCF_002872475.1 Pseudazoarcus pumilus | reverse complement strand
CCACGCAGCGGCGCTATGCGCTTGAGCGATTCGACCACGTCGACCGGGATTCGAAGCGTAATCGAGGTCATTGGGCGGTTCTTGTCCAGACGGGATTTGAGTCGTTCACTGAGCATATTGACCTTCTTCGCGCCGGGTGGCGCGGCGAGCGGAGATGATTCTGATGAATCGCGACTCGACTTCGACATGTACAACAAACAGAATCCGTCCGGATGCATCGAGGCCGATGACGGCATCGCGGGCCTCTTCGTTGCGGGATGCATCGACGACGATGAACAGTGGGTCGGCAAAGACCGTCGCGGCGTCTTCGAAGCGGACTCCGTGCTTGCGCAAGTTCGACATCGCCTTGTCTGCATCCCAAGCGAACGAGTCACCGTCGAGGTCGAAGCGCACGTCCATGGATGAAGAATAGGCGATGTATTGATTTTGTCAATACATCGCGGGGCCATCCATCCTGAGCATCGATAGGCAACCTGCGGCGTTTCGGGTTGGCGGCCAAGTCGGTGCGAGCGTAGAGAGGGCCGACGCTGAGGGTGGGGGTTGCGCAGGTATAATCGCGCCTTTGCATGCGGCCACCCTGAACGGGTGGCGAACGAGCGAGGTTTTGCGGTGGCATTGACGATTCTCGGCCTGTCCGGCGCACTCACGCACGATCCGTCGGCGGCGCTGTACGTCGACGGCAAGCTGGTCGCGGCGGCCGAGGAAGAGCGCTTCGTGCGCGACAAGCATGCCAAGGGCCGCATGCCGTACGAGTCGGCCAAGTTCTGCCTGGACTTCGCCGGCGTGAAGCCGGCCGACGTGGACGTGGTGGCGATCCCGTTCGCGCCGATCAGCCTGATGGGGCCGGCGCGCTGGCATTACGCCAAGCGCTACTGGTATGCGCCGGACCGCGCGCTCGACGCGATCCTCAATGGCAACCGGCGTTATCGCCGCTATCGCCGCCGTATCGAATGGTGTCTGCAGCAGCTCGGTTTCGATCTGGCCAAGGTCGAACTGGTGCCGGTCGAGCACCACCTGACGCACGCCTCCAGCGCCTATCACTGCTCGGGCTTTGCGGAGAAGACCGCGATTCTCGGCATCGACGGCAAGGGGGAGTACGCGACGACCTTCTTCGGCTGGGGCGAGAACGGGCAGATCCACAAGATCAAGGAGTTCTACGACCCCGATTCGCTCGGCGGCCTGTACGGGGCGCTGACCGAATACCTGGGCTTCGAGATGCTCGACGGCGAGTACAAGGTGATGGGCATGGCGCCCTACGGCGACGCGGCGAAGTACGATTTCTCGCGGCTGGCGACATTCGAGAACGGCGAGCTGATCATCAACACCGACTACGCCAACGTGATCGGCTTTCGCCGCTACAAAGAAAACGGCAAGGGCTACTACTTTTCGCCCAAGCTGGTCGAGTGGCTGGGGCCGATGCGCCACGGCGACATCGCCGACGACCCCTACATCCATTACGCGGCGAGCATGCAGAAGCTGTTCGAGGATCTCGCGCTGCAGATGATGGACCATTACCTGGGCGACATCCTGCGCGAGACCGGACGCCTGGCCTTTGCCGGCGGCGGGGCGCTCAACGTCAAGCTCAACCAGAAGATCATCGCCCGGCCCGAAGTGCGCGAGCTGTTCGTGCAGCCGGCCTCGGGCGACTCGGGCACGGCGGTGGGTGCGGCCTCCTACGTGTCGGTCGCGCGCGGCGTGCCGGTCGAGAAGATGGAGCACGTCTATCTCGGCCCGGCCTACACCAACGAGGAAGTCATCGCCGCCTGCGCCAGGCATCCGTCGCAGCCGCAATGGACGCGCATCGACAAGGTGCCCGAGCGTATCGCGCAGATCCTCGCCGACGGCCATCCGGTGGCCTGGTTTCAGGGACGCATGGAGTTCGGCCCGCGTGCGCTGGGCGGGCGTTCCATCCTCGGCTGCCCGAGCGCGCAGGGCGTGGCCGACCGCATCAACGAGCAGATCAAGTTCCGCGAGCGCTGGCGGCCGTTCTGCCCGAGCATGCTCGACACCGTCGGCCCGCGCATGCTCGCCACCGACCATCCGGCGCCGTTCATGACCTTCACCTTCGAGGTGGCCGAGGAATGGCGCCGTCGCGTGCCCGAAGTCGTGCACGAGGACGGCACGGCGCGCGCGCAGGTGCTCGAGCGCGCGCACAACCCGCGCTACTATGACCTGATGGTCGAGCTGGAGCGCCTCACCGGCAACGGCGTGGTGCTCAACACGTCGCTCAACCGTCGTGGCGAACCGATGATCTGCTCGCCCACCGACGCACTCAACATGTTCTTCGGTTCCGACCTGCAGTATCTGGTGATGGAAGACATCCTCGTCGTCAAGGAGCCGGCCTGAGCATGACCGGCGGCGTGCGACGATGAATGCGGCGCTGCAGCGCCTGCGCTCCTTGGGGCCGGCGCCGGCGGCCTTCTTCGGCAGCCTGCTGCTGAGCGCGATCGCGCTGGCGACCAATACCCTCAATCGCGACGGCATGCTCTACGTGCGCACGGCCGAGGCCTATCTGGCCGGCGGGCTGGAGGCCGCGCGCGAATCCTTCGACTGGCTGTTCCTGCCCATCCTGATGGCCTGGGGCTCCCGCCTCACCGGTCTGGGTCCGGAAGCGGTGGGACAGTTGTTCAATGCGCTGTTCATGGCCGGCACCTGCGCGCTCTTGGTCTCCTGTGTCGGCCGGCGCCAGCCGGAGCTGGCCTGGTGGGCTTGCCTGGCGGTGCTGTCGGTGATCGGGATCAACGAATACCGTCATGAGTTGCTGCGCGAATATGGCTGCTGGTTCTTCGCGCTGCTGGCCTTCCGGCTGGCGCTCGATTGGGATGCGCGGCCCGGTTGGCTTGGAGCGCTGGCGGTGCAGGCGGCGCTGCTCGTGGCCGCGCTGTTTCGCTCCGAGGCACTGGTGCTGTTCGCCGCACTCGCGGCCTGGCAGGCGGCGAGCGCGGCGCCCGGCCAGCGTCTGCGGCGGGTCGCGATGATCGCCGGCCTGCCCGCGCTGAGCGGCCTCGCCCTGTTGTGGGCGTGGTCGGCCGGGCTGCTCGACGGGCGCCTGGCGATGGATCTGGGGCGCTTCAGCCTGGAGCGTTTCGACGCAAAGGCTGCGGTGCTGGCCTCGACGCTGGTGAACTGGGCCGAGGGCAACGCCGGCTTCATCCTGCTCGCCGGCTCGCTCGCGCTTGTGCCCTTCGAGCTGGTGCAGAAGCTCGGTCCGTTCGTGCTGCCGCTGATCTTCCTCATGCACGCGCGCGCCGTGCGCTCGAGCGCCTCGCGGCATGCGTTGTTCGCATGGGGGTTTGCCGCCCACCTGCCGGTGCTGTGCGTCTTCGTCGCCGATCTGCAGTTTCTCGCCGGGCGCTATGTGGGACTGAGTCTGCTGATGCTGGTGCCCTTCGTCGCCGCCGGCCTGTTCCGCTTCACCGGGCGCTGGCCAGGTACGCGGCTGGCTGTGGTGACGGTGGCCGTGTTGCTCGCGCTGGCCAATGTGGTGTCCACCGGTGAGCCCAGGCATCACGTGGTCGAGGCCGGCCGCTGGCTCGCGGCCAATGCGGAAGAATCGGACACGGTGTATATCGACAGCCGCCGTGTGGCGCACTACGCGCGCTGGTATTTCGTGCCGCTCGCCCCACCCGGCGCCCGTGCCGCGGTCGAACGCGCGGTGCGCGGCGGGCGCCACACGCTGTACGTGCTCGAGGTTTCCGACAGCGACGGCCCGGTCGAACCCTGGCTGGACGGCGTCGGCCTGGAAGTGGTGCGGCGATTCGCCGGGGGTAACGGCGGGGCGGTCATCGTCGCCGCGCCCGTTGGCACGGACGTCTCCGACTAGCCTTTGCGCGGGCGCAAGCGCGCGAACCAGCGCTTCCAGGCCTTGCGGCCGATGCGCCGCTTGAGCCGCACCTTGAAGTCGTAGATGGCCAGCGGCCACACGTGCCACGGGCGGAGCTTGCGCCCGATTCCCGCGAGATACAGGCGCAGCATGCGCTCGCGAGCGCTGCGCGGCAGCTTGTTGGTGGCACGCGCCAGGTCGCCCAGACGCGCGCGCAGCGGCACGCCGGCGGGGTAAACGTGGATGCGCCCGGTGTCGATCAGGCTGAACGCAAGTCCGTCGTCCTGACGGACCAGGATGTTGCCGCCGGACAGGTCGCGGAAGTGGATGCCGCGGTTGTGCATGCGCACGAGAAAGTCCGCCAGCGCGTGAAACAGCGTGTCCCGTTCGATGCCCGAAGCATGAGTCTCGCCACGCGCCCAGGTGGCGAACAGGTTGCCTACCGACAGTCCGCCGGCGACGAATTCGCATACATACCAGTTGCGCGTGAGCGTGCGCCCCGAGCGTTGCTCGAACCAGGCCACCGGTGCGGCCGTACCCAGCCCGCGGCGCTGCAGCTCGCAGGCGCCGTTCCAGCTGCGCCGCGCCTTGGATGGCTTGAAGCGGTCGAGCAGGCGCTTGTGCAGGTGATGGCGCACGGGCTGCTTGGCGACCAGGCGACGGGATTCATCGCGCGGATCGGGAATGGCCCAGATGGCGTTGCGCGCCAGGCGCATCGAGCCGGCCTTGTCGGGCGCGGCGCCGATTGCGCGCGGGTGCAGGCCTGCGATCAGTCGATCGGCCTCGGCGCGATCACGCGCGCGTACGATGCCGTGCCATTCGGCGTCGCGCACGTAGTAGTGGCGCTGCGCGCAATGACGGTGGATGACGACGTCCGCGAGCGGCGCGGCATCCGGCTTGGTGCGCACGTCGGCACTCGCGGGCCAGCGTGCGTACAGCGGCGACTCGGTGACCAGCGTGGGTGCCTCGTCGAGGCTGCGGCCGTCGCGATCCAGCCATTCGGCCGCGGCGAGTGCCTCGGGCGGATACAGGTCGATCAGCGCGGCGGCCCGGCCGTCGGTGGTCCACAGTGCGTGCACGCGGGCGTCGCCGCGTTCGAAGGCGTGCATTTCCAGGCCGTCGCCGCGATTGAGCCGTCCGGCATACAGGCTGCCGGGGATCAGGCGGTTGAAGGCGGCGAGCGCGTCGAAGGCCGGTCGCCGGCGCCACTGGGCCGGATCGCCCTCGATGCCGGCGTAATGCGTGATGCGTTCGAGCCTGGGGTAGGGCGCGGCGCCGTCATCGATCAGCCCCTCGCGGTGGCAGGCCAACGGCCCCCAGAAGGCGGCTTCGAGCGCGCCGGAGGCCGCGCACAGGATGAGATAGCGCGCGAGGTAGTCGGCCTGCTTCTGTTCGCTGTCGGGCAGGCGGCGTTCGATGCGCGGCAGCGTCCAGAACGCGGCCGGCGACACCATGCGCGCCACCCCGGCGTCCGCGCCCAGGCGCTGCAGCAATCGTGCCTTGCGCATCAGGTTCACGCGCAGCAGCGGCGCCAGACGCCGGCCGAGAATCTTGTGGTCCCAGCGTTCCGGTTCGGTGGCGCGTTCGGCGAAGAGGTTGTCGCTGTGAATGTCGGGCAATTGCCCGCGTCGGCGCAGCAGGTCGAGCAGACCGACGGTCCATGGGGGCTCGAAGTCGGTGACATTCGGGCCGGCGATGGTCACGTCGTGGCGCCGCGCCGTGTGCCAGGCGATGTCCCAGGCAGAAAGGAAACCTTCCAGCGTGTAGCCGGCCCAGCGTTGGCGGTTGACCGTGGAGCCGATTTCGACGGCGCCAACGCGAGCGCCCCAGCGCGCCAGCACGCTGTCGACGAACTCCCGCCATTCCTGCCCGGCCGCCTCGCCCGGCATGCGCCGTGCGGCCTCGGCCGGTTGCACCAGGTGCAGCCAGACATCGTGACCTGCTTCAATCAGCGCGTCGAGAAGGCGGGCGACAGGGCCGTTCGCGTCGTCCTGGGTGAAGTCGAGGCGCACGCGACGCACGCCGAGGGCGCTCACGGCATCGAGCACCGCCGCATCGGTGGCCGCATCGGCCGAGGTCGCGACGCCCACGCCGACGAAGTCTGCCGGCACCGCGTGCCCGGAGACGGGCCGGTGTCCTTCGCGTAAGCGCAGTCGCCCACGCAACAGCGCCGCGAGATTGGCCTTCAGGAATTCGTAGTGGGCGCGCGACGGCATGCGGGGGGTATGGCGTTACGGAACACGCGATTTTGCCACAGGCCGAGTGCATGGCCGGACAGGTATATAGGTCGTGTCGAATTTGTAGGTCGTGGCGAGCGCAGCGAGGTGCGACACACCGCGCAAAGAATGGGCGTGAGTGTCGCAATTCGCCTTCGGCTCATCGGCGACCTACGGTGACGCGCGGTCAGGGGGGCGCGGTCAGTCCTTCGCGCGGAGAATGGTGTCGCGGTCGATCCAGTCGCGTTCGTCGGCGATGGCCTCCATGCGCCGCAGATTGCGCATCCGCCAGAAGCGCGAGAGCGGACCGCGATGCACGCGGATGTCGGAGATGTCGATCAGACCCAGTTCGCCCAGCGGCGTCATCACGACGTTGCCCAGATGCAGGGAGCGGAAATAGATGCCCTGGTCGTGCAGACGACGCACGAAGCGATTGAACGCGTCACGCAGATAGGCGTTTTCGTTGTCGTCCATCGCGCCGCCGCGCACCAGCGCACGCAGGGTCTCGCCGGGCAGGGGGTGATAGTGCACGGCGTCGCGTTCGATGGCGGGGATGCGCAGTACGTCGATCACGCGCGGGCAGGGCACGCCGCGTACGGCCAGCGCGGCGGCATTGTCGGCGAAGCGTCGCGCGTACGGATACCACGCCGCCGACGAGATCAGCCGCTTGCGCCGGAACAGCTTCACGTAAGTGCCGTCGGGCAGCAAAAGCACCTTGTCGCCCCAGGGGTCGGCCTCGACGACTCTTGCGCCTTCACGCACGCGCTGCCAGATATCTAAGGTGATCTTGTCCAAGACGGTTCCGCTGAATGACGTGCGGCGAGTCTACCTGCTGTGACGCCTGCAGGCGACGCTGGCCGGCCGCCGGGCGGTGTGGCACAGTCGCCGGGAGTGGGAACGGACGGGGTCGACGAGGGGGCTGCATGGCCGCGAACAGGGGGGTGCTGATTTTCGGCGCCGGCGATCTCGCCAGCGTGATGGCGCATCATCTGCGCCATGAAACGCCGACGACGGTCGTCGGCTTCACCGTGGACCGCCAATACTGCACCAGCGATCGCTTCGACGGGCTCGCGTTGGTGCCCTTCGAAGAGGCCTCGACGCGCTTTCCCCCGGATTCGTGCGAAATGCTCCTGCCACTGGGGTGGACCGGCATGAACGCGTTGCGGCGAGAACGCTTGTGTCAGGCGCGTGCGATGGGCTACATGATCGGGCGTTTCGTGGCTGCGTCGGCCTGCGTGGCTCAGGGCGTGAGCCCAGGCGAGAATACCTGTATCGACGAAGGGACAATCATCGGGCCGTTCTGCGAGATTGGAGAAAATGTCCACATTCGCTCGGGTGTGGTGCTCTCGCATCATGTGCGCGTGGGCGACGACTGCTTCATCGGGGCGCGCGCAGTGGCCGGCGGGCGGGTGCGCATCGGTAGCCGATGCGTGATCGGCCTCGGGGCGGTCCTGCGCAACGGCGTGCATGTGGCCGATGGCTGCTTCATCGGCGCCGGCGCGGTGGTCGTCGCCGATACGGAGCCCGATGGTGTGTATGTGGGTTGTCCGGCGCGACGCATCGAGCGATCTCCGCTGGACGTGACCGGTGGCGTGGCGTGAGTCGATCGGGAACTCGTTGTGCGGTTAGCACTCTTATCGCTCGAGTGCTAAACTTCGGTGCACAGGAGGATTCAAGTTCATGATGCAAGCCTTGTCGCTCCCGGTGCCGACCGCTGTCGGCAGCATTGATGAGTACATTCAGGCGGTCAATCGCATCCCCTTGCTCGACGAGAAGAGGGAGCGCGAACTGGCCCTGCGATTGCGCGACGACGACGATATCGATGCGGCGCGCGAACTGGTGATGTCACACCTGCGTCTGGTGGTGGCGATCGCGCGTGGTTATCTCGGTTATGGCCTGCCGCACGCGGATCTGATCCAGGAAGGCAACATCGGCCTGATGAAGGCGGTCAAGCGCTTCGACCCGACGCGCGGCGTGCGTCTGGTGTCGTTCGCGATCCACTGGATCAAGGCCGAGATCCACGAATACATCGTGCGCAACTGGCGTCTGGTCAAGATCGCCACGACCAAGGCGCAGCGCAAGCTGTTCTTCAACCTGCGCAGCCTCAAGACCTCCACCGGCACGCTCAACCGCGACGAAGTCCAGGCGATGGCGACCCATCTGGGCGTCAAGCCCGAGGAAGTCGTCGAAATGGAAACGCGGCTTTCGGGCCGCGACATGCCGCTGGAAGGCTCGGGCGACGACGAAGACGAATCCTTCGCGCCCATCGCCTATCTGCCCGACCCGGGCGCGGAGCCGTCCGAGGCGCTGGAACAGGCCGAGCAGGCGCGGCTCTACGACAGCGGCCTGCGCGATGCGCTGGCGAGTCTCGACGATCGCAGCCGCGACATCGTGCGTCGCCGCTGGCTCGTCGAGGACAAGAGCGCGACGCTGCACGAGCTGGCCGCCGAATACGGCGTGTCCGCCGAGCGCATCCGCCAGATCGAGGCGCGTGCGATGCAGAAGATGCGCGGCCTGATCGCAGCCTGATACGCCGCCCGAGCGGACCCGTCGAGGGCGCCGTTCCCCTGCCGGGAGCGGCGCCCTCGCGTGCTAATATGCGCCGCACATGAGCACCCCGCCGGTGCCGCCGACGCGGCCTCCGAACCCTTCGAACACGTCCTCCCTCAGGATCTACCTGAGGCTGCTGACCTACGTGCGTCCGTTCGTGGGCTGGTTCGCGGTGAGCCTGCTCGGCTACATGATCTTCGCCTCGTCGCAACCGATGATGGCGGGCATCCTCAAGTACTTCGTCGACGGCCTCACGCAGCCCTCGTCCGCGGTGATTCGCGGCGTGCCGCTGTTCGACGGCATGGAACTGCTCTACGCCGTGCCGCTGATGCTGGTCGCGATCGCCGCGTGGCAGGGCGTGGGCGCCTATCTGGGCAACTACTATCTGGCGCGCGTGTCGCTGGGGCTGATCGACAGCCTGCGCCGCGCCCTGTTCGACAGCCTGCTGCGTCTGCCCAACGGCTACTTCGACCAGAGCAATTCCGGCCATCTGGTCTCGCGCATCACCTACAACGTGACCATGGTCACCGGTGCGGCCACCGACGCGATCAAGACCGTCGTGCGCGAAGGTCTGACCATCGTATTCCTGTTCGCCTACCTGCTGTGGATGAACTGGAAGCTCACGCTGGTGATGCTCGCCATCCTGCCGCTGATCGGCGTCATGGTGAGCAGCGCCAGCCGCAAGTTCCGCAAGCAAAGCCGCAAGATCCAGGCGAGCATGGGCGACGTTACCCATGTCGCCTCGGAGACCATCCAGGGCTATCGCGTGGTGCGCAGTTTCGGCGGCGAGGAGTACGAATCGCGCCGTTTCGGCGAGGCCAGCCAGGACAACATGGCGCGCCAATTGCGCATGGTGAAGACCGCCGCGGTGTTCACGCCGTCGCTGCAGCTGGTGACCTTCAGCGCCATGGCCGTGTTGCTGTTCCTGGTGCTGCTGCTGCGCGGCGACGCCACCGCGGGCGACCTGGTGGCCTACATCACCGCTGCCGGCCTGCTGCCCAAGCCCATCCGCCAGCTCTCCGAAGTCAGCTCCACGATCCAGAAGGGTCTCGCCGGGGCGGAGAGCATCTTCGAGCAGCTCGACCAGCCGGTCGAGCCCGATTCCGGCAGCATCGAGCGCGAGCGCGTGTCTGGTCGCCTGGAGGTGCGCGACCTGAGCTTCCGCTATCCCGGCGGTGATCTCGACGTGCTCGACGGCGTCAGCTTCACCGCCGAGCCAGGGCAGATGATCGCGCTGGTGGGGCGTTCGGGCAGCGGCAAGTCCACGCTGGCGAGTCTGATCCCGCGTTTCTACCACCACGAGCGCGGCGCCATCCTGATCGACGGTGTCGACGTCGAGGACTACACGCTGCGCAACCTGCGCCGTCACATCGCGCTGGTCACCCAGCACGTGACGCTGTTCAACGACACCGTCGCCAACAACATCGCCTACGGCGATCTGGCGGGTGCGCCGCGCGAGGCCATCGAGGCCGCGGCCGAGGCAGCCTATGCGCGCGAGTTCATCGATCATCTCCCCCAGGGGCTGGACACCGTCGTCGGCGAAAACGGCGTGCTGCTCTCGGGCGGCCAGCGTCAGCGCCTGGCGATTGCCCGCGCCGTGCTCAAGGACGCGCCGCTGCTCATCCTCGACGAAGCCACCTCGGCACTCGATACCGAATCCGAACGCCACATCCAGGCCGCGCTCGACCGCGTCATGCAGGGCCGCACCACGCTGGTCATCGCCCACCGCCTGTCCACCATCGAGAAGGCCGACCAGATCCTCGTCATGGAACGCGGGTGCATCGTCGAGCGCGGCACCCACGCCGAATTGCTGGCGGTCGGCGGCCATTACGCGCGGCTGCACGCGGTGCAGTTCAGCGACGCGGACGCCGCCGGCTAGTCGGGCATGGGTCCATCTCTTCGGCGGGCCTGGTCGCGCGTAGGCCGGCGGAGTTCAAGCCGGTGTGGTGCGGGTGCGAACTATTCCACGCACAGACATGCAACATGATCCATGCGGGGCGTGAAGATGTACCATCGGTTGGCCCGATCGCGCTTCAGCTCGTCCGGGATTTCCCGTCTTTTCGAGGAGCACGCATGAAGTCAAAACTGATTCTGTCATCCTTGTTTCTGGCGACGTTCGCCACGGGACCGTTCGCCCAGCATATTCCCCCGGACGCGACCGACACCATCGAGCACAGGCTCTGGGAGTTCGAGCAGGAGCGGGCTAACGGGAGTTCCACCGTCAAGCCCAACGCACTGGTCAACGGCAATCTGCTGCTGCGTGATGCGCACTATCGTTACCACGAGAACATCGTGCCGGAGGGGTACGAACTCTTGTTCCTGGCCGTCGATTGCGACATCTACCAGCTCGTGATGACGGTGCTCGACGGGGCGGTGTCCCTGGTGACCGTAGAGGCGGCGGGGACGTCGGAGTATCAACTGAGCCAGGGTATGAGTATTTATCCGGACAAGCTGGGCGTCGGGGCCGGCATGTTCGCCTACACCCTCTACTCCAACAATCCGCTCAAAGGCTTCTTGCTCAAGAACGGGGACTACGAGGGCGACAACCAGCCGGCCCGGGTGACGGCGTTCGGCTACTGCTTCTCGACCAAGGCCAACGCGGACAGCGCTTTCTGGAACACCTACGACGAGTTCTTCGACTGATTGCGGTGGCGCGCGGTCGCTCAAGAAAGTTACCGCCCGCCTCGCCGCCGCTGCCCGGACCTCGCTGCGCTCGCGCCGACCTACGGGCAGGTGGTTTCTTGCCCGTTTGACCTCGTGCACATCGGCGTCTGACCGTCCTTCCAATAGACGTAGGCGTCCGGCTGGGTGGAGTAGCAGTACGCGAAGGCCGTGGCATTGCCGACCAGCCCGTCCGCGTCGCCGTCATGCTGGCCCAGGCCGAAGCGCTTGTGCGGCGCGTCCGAATACAGCGCGTAGGCGAACATGTCGGCTGCGGCGAAGATGCGGTCGGGGTAGTCGAAGGACGACGCGCCTTCGGTCATGGTGAGGTCGGCGTGCCCGGATTCGACGTCGAGCACCAGTTGCAGCACGTCACATTGGTCGCCACCCAGCTGCAGCTGGCCGTCGGCACGCACATCCTCGCCGTACAGATAGATCGCGTCGCGCAGCGTCATCGCGCTCGGTGCGGCGCCGCCGACACCGTTGTCGGTCGCGGTGCAGGCGGTCTGTCGTCCGTCCGAATAGACGTTGGTGCAACTCGTCTTGTCATGCGCGTAGACGCGTGCGTCCGGGTTGCGCGAGAAGCAGTAGCCGAAAGCCGTGGCAGTGCCTACGACGTCTTCCGATTCCGGCGTGATCGCGTCGCGTGCGGTGAAGCTCTTGACCTGCTCCGGGCCGTAGAGCGCATAGGCGAACATCGCGGCAGACGAGAAAATGCGGTCCGGGTAGGGCGTCGCGCCGGCCAGCGAGCCGGCCAGCGTCGAGGCCTGACCCATGGCCAGGTCGGTGTGGCCCGACGTGACGTCGAGCACGAGCTGGAACACGTCGCAATCGACGCCGACCAGGTTCTGGCCGCCGTTCGCCGTGAGCGGCTGTCCGTACAGGTAGATCGCGTCGCGCAGCAGCATCGGCGCCGCGCCCCCCGGCGCCGGTGGCTGGACGGTGGCCTGCGCCGCCTGCACGGCCTTGTAGGCGTTGAGGATGCCCCGTCCTCCCAGCGGATAGTTGAACGTGAAGTCCGAATCGTGCGCGAACGCGGTGAGATTCTCGGTGGCGGTGATCATCGAGAACAGTTGCGACGGTGACAGCGCCGGGTTGATGGCCAACATCAGCGAGGCGGTGCCCACCACGTGCGGCACGGCCATGCTGGTGCCGGACATAGACATCATTACGTTGTTTTTTGGGGTTGTCGTGCCGTCATTGCCGGCCGCGATAATGCCCGCACGGACATCGCCGAAGCGGCCCAGGTCGCCGCCGGGTGCGGCCAGTTCGGGCAGTCGGTTGCCGCCGAAATTGCTGTAGGAGGCCTTGTCGCCGTTGGGGTCGGAGGCGACGACGGTGATCACGCCGTTGCACGAGGCCGGGGAATAGTTGTCGATCGGACTCTGGTAGTTGCCGGCCGAGACGATCACCAGCGCCCCGGCGGCGGTGACGTCGTCAATGACCTGCTGCCAGGACGCGGTACAGGCGCCGATGCCGGCCAGACTCAGGTTGATGACACGAACCGGATTGGCATTCACCGGCGTGCCGGGAACGGGCAGGCCGGCCGCCCAGCGCATGCCGTCGATGACGTCCTCGGCCATGCCGCCGCACTGGCCGAGCACCCGCACCGGCACGATGCGCGTGGCCCAGTCGACGCCGGCCGCGCCGACGCCGTCGTTGGTGTTCGCGGCGATGGTGCCGGAAATGTGGGTGCCGTGCCAGGAACTGGCGCTCTCCTGACCTTCCACGTTGCAGTAGTCACCGGGGTCGGAGGCGTTGCTGTCGTTGTCGACGAAGTCGTAGCCCGGCATGAACCGGCCGGCGATGTCGGGGTGGTTGAACAGCACGCCGGTGTCGAGCACCGCGACGCGGTTATTGGTCGAGCCGGTCGTGATGTTCCAGGCGTTGACCGCATCGATGCCGAACACCGGGCCGCCCCAAGGGCCCGCGGTGCCGGGCGCGACCAGGTTGTACTGGCCCAGTGAGCCGGTGATCGGAAAGTAGGGATCATTCGGCTCCAATTGCGGCAGGACGCGTTGCGAGGCGCTGACCGACGCGACCTGCGGCATCGCCCGTAGCCGTGCGATCAGCGCCACGGCGTCGGGCTCGGGCAGTGCTTGGGGCAGATCGAACACCCAGGCGCCGCCCGACATCGCGCGGACCAGCTCGAGGTTGCTGCCGGCCTGCCGGCGCATGGCCTCGATCAGCAACTCGGGCAGGGCGTCCTGGCGCGAACGAGCCCGTTGCGTGGCCGGGTCGCGGAAGTTCACCAGGATGCGCGAGACTGTCTCGCCTGCGGCCTGCGCCGGTCCTCCGGACGATGGTGTGACAGGGGCGGCGGCGTCGGCCTCGGAAAGAATCGAGACCCACAGCACGTCGTCGAGCATGCGCACCGCATTGGCACCATCGCTGATTGCATCGAAGTCATCGCCGTCGCTCAGGCGCAACAGGAAGGGGCCGCGCGACGTGGCGCGTCCGACGAACGCGACCGTGGTTCCGGTGGCGGTCGCGATCGCTTCCAGGGCCTCGTCGGGGGGCACATCCATGTCGGCGATGGCGTTGCGCGGATGGACCTGTACGGCGAGCAGCCAGGTCGATGTCGCGGGCGCGGTCGCGACGGCCCCGGACCAGGTCTGGGACTGCGAGGAAAGCGGCGTGGCGGCGAGCGTCAGCGCGCACAGGGCGAGGGCGAGGTGGCGAGCGGTCACGGGCAGGGTTCCGGTCGGTCTATGACGATGGGGTGAAAGCTATCGGCTTTGAGCCGTTTAGGCAATCTTCGCGGGTCCCGGTTCAGCGCCGGCGCGGGTTGAGCGCACGGACCAGCCACCAGCGCAGGCGGTCGGGGTCGACGAGCGTGTCGCGCAGGGCACCGCCCCAGACGCGCAGCACGTTGCCCGAGCCGGGTCCGAAGCCGCGTGCGGCGGCGCCCAGCACGCGGAAGGGCTGGTTCATCAGCCACAGCCTGGACGGGGCGAGAACGAGTCGTCGACGTCGCATGGGTCAGGGCCTCCCGCGCAACTGGCGCAGATGCTGCACGCGCGCTAGGAGGGCCGGCAGCGGGTTGCGAAAACGGGCGAAGGGGGCGTAGCGCCAGGCCTGCGCGCGCAGGCGCTGCGAGAGCCGGCGTGGTCTCAGGAAGTCGCGCCAGCCGATGTCGCCGCCGGAAATGTCGAGCACGTGGTCGTGACCGAAATCCTCCGAATGCGCCAGGCCGCCGACCAGCGCGACCTCGTCGCGCTCGGGATAGACCACGGCGCGCTCGATCAGCGCCAGACCGTAGGGACGCAGCGCCTCGAAATCGAAGCCGGTCAGCGTTTGTGCGGCGTGGAAGTGTTCCAGGTGGGCGAGCACGCCGCGCTGCAGCGCGTCGATGCGCGGATTGCAGGCCAGTTCCTCGCGACGGTCGGGGGCGTCGTCGCCCTTGAGGACTGGGATGACGCGGCCGTCGGCATCCTCGTCGTAGCTCAGCGTGGTGGCTTCGAGCGCGCGCGCGCCCTGCTCGAACAACTCTTCGAAATCCATCGCCGCACGTTCGCACGGGTTGCCGCGCTTGCCGTCGAGCAGCAGGCCGTCGGTGAGGCCGCAGCGCTCGCCCGGCGTGTGGAAGCTGTTGACCAGTGCGAAGTAGTAGCCGGCCACGTCGGGGTAGTCGGCGCGCGTGCCGAAGCTCTCGGCGAGAAAATGCTGGATCGTGCCATTCCAGCCGATGTCGACGAAGGCCACGTCGCGGCTGCCGAAGAATCCCTGCTGCTCGAAATACTTCTCCAGCCGCGTGCGTGCGCGCCGCCCGTGGGTGCGGATCGCCGCCTGCACCGCGTCGTCGGCGAGAAAGGCCGTCAGGCGTTCGTCGTCGGCCGCTGCCAGCGGCGCATCGATTGGCTGCAGGCCGTGGCGCGCGGCAGCTTCCTGGAAATCCTCGGCAAGCAGACCGTAGGTCTTGAGGATGGATGCGAGCCCGCACTGCTTGGGATTGGCCAGTGCGATGGGGATCATCGCCGCGGTGAGTCCGTCGGCGACGGCGGCGCTGGCGACCACGCGTCGGCTGGCGTAGACATAGGACGGCTCGGGCAGCGCGTCGTCGTCGTCCAGTTCGCGCCAGCGCGCGTACATGCGCATGAACAGATGGCCGTCGCGCGCGAGGAACATCAGCCGGTCGGCGGGCCGTGCACGCAGCCGCTCGACCAGTCCGAGTGTGAACAGCGAGAAGATCGGGCCGAGCACTTCCAGCCCGTAGCGGTAGTAGGGGTCGGCATCGGTCGTGCGCGCCTCGAGTGCGAGCCGCTCGGCGACGATCTCGGCCTGCATGCGGCCCGGCCAGATGCCGCCGCGGGCGGTCATCTGTGCCGAACGACGCTGGCGCCGGCGGCGGCGACGCGCGCGCGCGTCGTCGAACCACACGCCGTGCATGCCGATGCGGCAGGGGGCCAGCGCGTCCGAATAGAGATTGTCGCCCACATGCAGCACCTGCGCGACCGTCAGCCCCTCGAGTTCGAGCACATGTGCGTGCAGCCGCGTCGAGTACTTGGCCAGACCATGCTCGGACGAGACGTGCACGGCGTCGATCGACTCGCCCAGTCCGCAGTGCGCGAGGATCTCGCGCACATGGCTCTCGCCCAGATACATGTCGGAGACCGCGATGCAGCGCAGACCGCGTTCCCGCGCCCATGCGAGGAAGGCCGCCGCGCCGGGCTTGGCGCGCAAGGCATGGCGTTCGAGGCGTGCCTCGAAGTCCTGTGCGCGCGCGATCAGCGCCGCGTCGGGACGACCGCACAGTTCGGTCACCCATGCGTGCAGCAACTCGTCGTAATGACATTCGTGGTCGCGTCCGTCCTCGAGCGCGCGCTTGCGCAGGCGTGTCTCGGCGTTGCGGCGGGCGGCCCACACGGTATCGATGTCGTCGCGTGCGAGTGCGTTCGCCAGTTCGTGGGCAACGCGCCGGTGGATCCATTCGGGCGGTTCGACACAGCGTTCGACCAGGGTGTCGAACACGTCGAAACTGATCGCGGACAGTCCCGCGCCAGCGCGTTCGACGCCGCCGCGTAGCGCATTGAAGCCGGCTGCGCGGGTCGGAGCCCGGCGTCCGGGCAGCTGCATCGCCGAGAATGCGCGTGCCGCGCGACTGCGCAAGTGTCCGAGCCGCTCGCGGGTCCGGCGCCAGGCGTAGCGCAGCGGTGTGCGGTGCAATTCGTCCAGGCGTACCCGCAAGGTTGCAATCAGCATGTCGCGCTCGACGATCCAGTCATCGCGATCCCGTATGCGGCGGTCGCGCTCGGCAATCCAGGCATCGCGCTCGGCAATCCAGGCATCGCGCTCGGCGATCCAGCGGTCGCGGTCCTCGACCATGCGTCCCCAGTCGCGGTCCTTCTCGACCAGCGCTTCGTGCTGCAATGCGCGCAGGATGTCGACTTCGTAGCGCTCGCAGCGTGACCACTGCGAGGCCAGATGCTGCAGGGCAGTCTCCGGGGCATCGGTACGCGCGAGCAGTGCCGGCAGGTGTTCGCGCAGCAAGGCCGTGCATTCGAGGTTGGCCGCCAGCGGCCCGGCAGAGATCGTGTTCGCCTCGTGCAGGCGGTAGTCGAGCAGCGGCGTGTCGATCCAGTCCAGGCGTGCGCCCTCGCGCAACGCGCGCAGCACGAAGTCATAGTCATGCACGTAGCGCAGATTGCGCAGCGGGCGCAGGCGCTGCCACAGCGCTCGGGTGAACACCATGTTCGAGGTGGTCATGAAGACGTTGCCCTCGAGCAGGCTGGCGACCCAGTCGCCGCCGTCGGCGCGCACCCGCTTGAGCGCGGCGAAGGCATCGATCCACCAGTGTTCCAGCACCTCGGCGCCGTCGCCGTCGATCAGGCGGATGTCGCTGCCGACCAGATCATGGCCGGCGTCGATGTACGCCATGCATTCGGCCAGTCGGCCTGGCAGGTAGCGGTCGTCGGAGTTGAGCACGGCAAGCACGCGCCCGCGCGCGGCGTCCAGGCCTTCGGTCAGCGTCGCGTGCGCGCCGCGGTTGGTGTCGTGGTGCATCACGCGCACTCTCGTGTCGTCGAGGGTGGCCAACCGCTCGCGCGTGTCGTCGGTGGAGGCGTCATCGATGACGATGCACTCGAGACCGTCGATGTCCTGCGCGAGGACGCTTTCGACGGCTTCGACGACGTAGCGGGCGTGGTTGTATGCGGGCACCACCACGCTGACCTGGGTTTGCTGCATGCGCTGTTCCGGCTGCGGTGAGTCAGGCCGCCGGCGCGCGGCCGGTCGGCGAGGGCGACAATGATACCGCGAGCCCGTGACGACTCATGGCAGGGCGCGCTCCAGCCACTCGACCAGCGCGCTTCCGGCCGGCCAGTTGCGCAGCAGCCGTGCGCGGTCGCGCGCCCAGGCGCGCTCGAATGCCGCGCTCGAGCGATGCGCGGTGGTCGCGTCCAGATCGATCAGCCACAGGCGCGCGTCGTGCCACAGCAGGTTGGTGGCCTTGAGGTCGCCGTGATGGATGCGGGCCGTGTGCAAGGTGCGCAAGGTCTCGCTCAGCGCGGCGGCGATGTGGTCGGGGGGCGGCGCGTCGGCGTCGAGCACTTCGAGCAGGTTCGGCCCCGGGCAGTGTTCGGTGACGAGCCAGGCGCGTCGGCGCAGCGGGCCGGCGCGTTCCTCGATGAGCGCGAGCGGGCGTGGCGTGGCGATGCCGAAGAAGGCCAGTCGGTGGGCGGCGCGCCAGGAATGCCAGGCGCGCGAGGGGCGCCACAGACGCGACAGGGCGTGGCGTGCGCTCTTGAGGTTGTAGCGCTTGATGACCAGCGCGCGTGCGCCGACGTCGATGCGCGCGACCGTCGCGGTGTTGCCATCCTTGAGCACGGTCCCGGCGAGCATCGCCGCGTCCGGGTCGGCGAGCAGCGGGGCGAGCGCGTCCGCCTCGTCGCGCACGACCGAGCTGAAGCGCGTGGCCGAGCGGCTCACGGCGAACAGCGAACAGTCGCGCACGCTCTTGGCGAGCAGGTCGGTCAGACGCCATTCGCGCACCGCGGCGATTTCGCGCAGCAGGGCCGCGGGTTCCGGTGCGTCGCCGCCGGCCGCGACATAGGGCGCGATCAGCGCGTTCAGGTGGGCGTCCCAGGACAGGGGCAATTGCGCAAGCAGAATGGCCAGGTTCGCGCGCGCCGCATCTGGCGCGAGCGGGGCGGGATGGGATTCGACCGCGTCGCCGTCGACCAGATACAGCGTATTGCCCTGCTGCAGGAAATTGCCCAGATGCAGATCGCTCTGGGTCAGCCCGGCCGCGTGCATGCGCGCGAGCAGCGCCAGTGCCGGTGCCAGCAAGGCGATGGCGGCGGTGTCTGCGGGCGGGCGTGGCAGTGCGTTCCAGGCATCGAGCAGGCTGGTCGCGCCGGGTAGAAAGCGTGTGGCGACCAGTTCGCCCCCGCCGTGCAGGGTCGCATCGGCCACGTGTGCCGGCGTGGGCAAGCCGGCGGCGATCAACGCTTCGAGCCCGGCGCGTTCGCGCGCTGCGTGGCGGGAGGCCTTGGCGGAGAGGAAGAGCTTGGCGAGCACCGGCTCGCCGTCGAGTTGTGCTTCGGCGGTCAGCCGCTTGCCGGGCAGCACGCGCAGCGCGCGCAGCAGATGCAGTTCGCGTCCGTCGTCGAGCAACAGCGTCGCAGGCAGCGCGGGTTCGCGTCCGGCCGCGCGCAGCGTCGCGACATCGGTGCGTGGCGCGCTCATTCGCGCCCCTCGAAGTAGCGCAGCACGTGGCGGATGCGCTTGCGATCAGCCGCATTCAGGCGTGTGCGGCCGGTGTAGTGATGGTAGAAGCGCAGGCGCTGGGTGCGCGTGAGTTGCTGCTTGGCGACCTTGTCCAGGCAGGCCAGATCCTTGACGATGCGGTGACGCAGGAACGGCTCGGGCCAGTGCATGCCTGCGGGGCAGTCGATCAGGAACACCGTGGACGCCTCGCCCGTCGTGACCAGCAGGTTGCGCCACTTGAGGTCGTTGTGGGCGAAGCGGTGGGCGTGCAGCGTGCGCGCGATGCGCGCGATCTGGCGCGACACCGCATCGACCCACGCCCCGTCGTGCAGGCGCGTGTCGTCCCGGATCGCCAGGGCCGCCAGATCGCTGGTGTCGGGGATTTCCTCGGTGATCATCGCGCCGCGCACGAAGGCGCCGGCGCGGCGTTCCAGTCCGTAGCCGACGACGGGGGCGGTGGGAATGCTCCAGGCAGCGAAACGGCGCAGGTTCTCCCACTCGATCTGCACGCGCGGTCGCGCGAACCAGCGCCGCAGCGGGTTCTTGCCGGCGCCGCTGTAGCGCTTGACGTAATAGCGCGTGCCGGCGATGTCGACGCGCACGACTTCGGACATCGGCGCGGCGGCCACATGCTCGCCGCACAGGTCGAACACCGCATCCAGGCTCGCGAAGGCCTCGGCGGCTGCGCCGTGCGCGTATTCGGGGGCGAGCGTCCAGTGCTTCACGACGTCGCTCCCGGAGCGAATTTTCGTTTCCAGCGCGCCATCAGGCGCAGGCCCTCGCGCTCGAGAAACGCGAACAGCCGTGCCTCGTCGCGCAGCACCGCGCGCAGCGGCCGTCCGAAGTAGATGCGTGCAAAGCGCAGCCGGTCGCGGTCAGTCAGGCCCGCTTCCAGCGAGGCGAAATTCAGCGCGGCCAGATCCTTGTCGCGCCAGCGGCGCGGGGTGCTTGCGCGAATCTGCGCGCGGTGCAGGTCGATCAGCGAGATGCGGAAATCGTCCGGCGTCGGAGCCGGGTCGAGATGCAGCAGGAAGTGCACCAGATACAGATCGCGGTGGTTGATGCCGCCCTCGTGCATGCGCCGCGTCATTTCGGCCACGCGCTCGATCACGGCGCGGCGCCAGCGCGTATCGGGCGGGTCGTTGCGCCAGCTGCGGCAGTGTTCGTCGAGCGGCTGCGTCGGTTCAAGCGCCTCGGTGACCAGAAACGAGCGCCGCGTGGCCGGATTGGCGCCGCGCTGGCCGAAGGCCACCGGCGTCATGGTGGCCACGCCGAGTTCTTCCAGCCGGCCGATGGCGGAGTACTCGTTCTCCGCACCGAGCACCGGAATGCGCCCGCGCGCCAGATTCTCGACGATCTCGAACCAGCCCACGCCGCGGTGCAGCTTGGCGAAATAGGCACGTCCCTCGATTTCGAAGCGCAGGGTACGGCGTGCTTCCAGTTCGCGGAAGGTCTCGCCCTGCAGGGCCTCGACGGCCTCGAAGGGGTCGCGGTCCGCCCACAGGCGGTCGAAGGGCGGGGCGAGCCACACGTGGTTCATCGATCGCCCCTCGCATCCTTGGGTCGTGACGAGCGCGTAGGTCGTGACGAGCGCAGCGAGTGCGACATCCCCGGCAGGGCCTGGCGCGGCGAGGCGGAGGTTCGGGCCGGGGCGTCGCCCTCGCCTTCGGCTCGATGCGACCTACGATGGGAAGGGAGCATCACCGGTGGTCTCCCAGGATCACGTCGGCCGCGCGCTCGGGCAGCGAGTAGATGTCGGCACGCTCGGCCCAGGTCAGTCCGCTGCGCGACATCGCCGCGCGCGCGGTGTCGTCCATGAGCATGTCCGCCAGGGCGGCGTCGAGCGTACTTTGTTCGAAGGGTTCGGCCAGCACGCGGCCGGCGCCGGCTTCCTCGACGTAGTGCGCGTAGCCGCATACCGCCGTGGTCAGCACCGGCAGGCCGGCGACCACGGCTTCGAGCAGCACGGTGCCGGTGTTCTCGGCATAGGCCGGGTGGATCAGCACATCGGCGCCGAGCAGAAAGCGCGGGATGTCGTCGCGCCCGGCGAGGAAGGCGACGCGATCGAGAATGCGCAAGGCCTTGGCCTGCACGCGGAAGGGGCGCGGGTCGTCCTGGCCGATGACGATCAGGCGGGTGCGCGCGCGCAGTTCGTCGGGCAGCGCCGCCAGCGCCTTCAGGCTGCGGTCCAGCCCCTTGGTGCGAAAGCCCGAGCCGATCTGCACGATCAGGCGCTCGTCGTCGGCGAGGTCGAACTTGCGGCGGAACGCCGCGCGGATCTCGGCCGCGTCGGGCGGTGCGCGACGGTCCGGCGCGATGCCCGGCGGCAGCAGGTGAAAGCGCGTCTTCGACGTGCCGTAGTGCCTCTCGAACAGCGGCTGCTGCACGCTCGAGATCATCAGGATCTCGGTGGCCGACTCGGGATCGAACACCGCGTGCTCGTACGCCGAGAAATGCCGGTAGCGCCCCGACAGCCGGTACAGCCGCCCGCGTCGTGCCGCTGCCTTCTCGGCGTAGCACGGGTCGGCGGCGTAATAGACGTCGAGCCACGGCATCTTGTTGAAGCCGACCACGCGATCGACCGGCCGCACGGCCAGGTCGCGCTGTACCAGTTCGGTGAACATGCGATAGCGCGCGGGGTTGGTCAGGCCGCGTGCCGGCACGATCTCGATGTCGAGTTCGTCGGGCTGCTCGCCTTCCCATCCCAGGGTATAGACGCGCACCGCATGCCCGCGCGCGACGCAGGCCTGTGCGATACGCAGGAAGTCGCGCTGCAGGCCCCCGTAAGGGAAGTACTTGTAAAGGCAGAAGGCCAGATTCATCGCGCCGTCTCCGGCGCCGGTCGCCCGGACTCATTGACCAGCGCGGACAGCTCGGCGAACACGCGATCCGGTTCCAGCCGCGTGTAGCACAGCGGTTTTTCGCGCACCACGTCGAAGCGCGCCAGCTCGTCCTTGGTCGGGTAGTGGCGGCAGCGCGCGGACAGGCATGGCGCGCACGGGAAGTCCGAGGCGAGGTGGCGTTGGCGTGGCCCCCAGGCGCCGGTCAGCTCGGGTCGCGTGGGACCGAACAGCGAGACGGTGGGTACGTCGAGCGCGGCGGCCAGATGCCCCAGGCCGGTGTCGACCGCGACGCAGGCCGCGGCGCCGGCGAGCTCCCCCGCGATGCCGGCCAGCGTCAGGCGCGGCAGCACGGTGACGCCCGACAGGTTGGCGGCGATGCGTTCGGCGCGCTCGCGCTCTGCGTCATTCCCCCACGGCAGGCGCAGCTGCCAGCCGGCGCGCGTGCAGCGCTCGGTCAGATCTCGCCAGTACATCTCCGGCCAGTGCTTGGTGGCCCAGGTCGTGCCGTGCAGGAAGAGCAGCGTTGGCGTGGCCGGCGGCGGTGCGTCGCCAAATACGCGGGTGCGCTCCAGCCCGTAATCGCAGGGCGTGTCGGGTTTGTCGTAGCCCAGCGCCTTGGCGAACAGTTCGCGCACGCGCTCGACCGCGTGGCGTCCCTTGGCGACGGCATGGCGCTGGTCGTAGAAGCGGCTCGCCAGCGGCTCGCGGATCGATGCGCGGTCCAGCCCGTGCACCGGTGCGCCGGCATAGCGGGTGAGGATCGCGCTCTTGATCAGACCCTGGGCGTCGATCACCAGATCGTAGTCGGCAAGCTTCACCGAACGCGTCATCGCCTGCCATTCGCCGGCCAGCCAGGTGCGCAGCACGGAACGCCGCCAGCGACGCAGCGCGACCGGGATCACGCGCTCGACGGCCGGGTGCCAGGCCGGCACTTCGGCGAAGTTCTCCTCCACCAGCCAGTCGAAGCGCACGCCGGGGATCGCGCGCGCGGCGTCGGTGAGCGCCGGCAGCGTGTGGATCACGTCGCCCAGCGAGGAGGTCTTGACGACGAGTACTTTCATCCCGGCTGAGCCACGCCCAGTTCGTCCAGTGCGCCGAGCACGCCGGCCGGCGTGATTTCGGTGAGGCAGCGCAGATGGCCGAGAGGGCAGGTGCGCTTGAAGCAGGGCGAGCACTCCAGGCCCAGGTAGAGCACCTTGGCGCGTGCCGGATCGGCCAGCGGCGGCGTGTGGTCCGGCGTGGAGGAGCCGAAGATCGCCACCAGCGGCACGCCCACCGCGGCGGCCACATGCATCAGGCCGGAGTCGTTGGTGACCGCAGCCTCGGCCATCGCCAGCAGGTCGACGGCATCGCCCAACGTGGTGCGCCCGGCGAGATTGATCACGCCGCTGCCGGCGGCCTGCGCGATCGCCTCGCCGGCGTCATGGTCCTTGCCCGAGCCGACGATCCACACGTCGCGCCCGCGTGCCACCAGCTCGCGCGCGAGCGCTGCGAAGTGCTCCAGCGGCCACTGCTTGGCCGGACCGTACTCGGCGCCCGGCATGAAGGCCACGGCGCGTCGTTCCGGCGGCAACTCCAGCGCCTCACGCAACCGCGCCTGGTTGGCTGCGTCGGCGACCAGTCGCGGGCGCGGGATCGGTTCGGGCAGCGGCTGATGGATCGTGCGGCCGAGCGCGACGAAGCGCTGCACGGTCAGCGGCAGGCGACGCCTGGACAGCAGCCGCATGTCGTTGATCAGCCAGTAGCGCATCTCGCCGCGGAAACCGGTGCGCGTGGCGATGCCGGCGAAGGCGGGAACGAGCGCGGATTTGAGCGAATTGGGCAGCACGATGGCGTGGCTGTAACCGATCCGGCCGAGCTGCTGGCCCAGCGCCCAGCGCGTGCCCAGCTCGAGCTTGCCGTGGCCCACCGGCATCACCACGCCGCGGCGCACCTCGGGCATGCGATCGAGAATGGGCAGCGACCATTCGGGCGCCAGCACATCGATGATGCATTCGGGCTCGGCGGCCTTGAGCACCTTGAACAGGCTCTGCGCCATGACCATGTCGCCGACCCACGATGGGCCGACGACGAGGATGCCGCGCACCGGGCCGGCGGGGGCGTCTTCGATATCGTCGGGATCAGGGATGGTCGGGTTCATCGCGGTTCATGCGAGGGGTGCAAAATCTGCAAAATGCAGTCTTGGCAGCCGTGCGGGTAGATATCTACGATGGCCGGGGCGAAGTACGCCACCAGATCGAGTGCGGCGCTCAACGGCGGTTCTCGACGATCCAGTCGGATATCGGCGTGCCGGTATTGACCGGTCGGGCGGATAGCGGTCGGGTGAGTTCGGGCGTGCCGCGTGCCCAGCGCACGCCGGCGATTTCGGGTAACCCCGCCGGCGCATTTCGTCGAGCCGGTGTCGCGTCGTCTTGTCGCATTACAGTCCTCGGTCCTTCAGCCAGTCCAGATAGCGCGGCACGCCTTCCTCGACCGGGGTGAAGCGGTGCTCGAAGCCGGCCGCGCGCAGCGTCCCCATGTCGGCCTGGGTGAAGCTCTGGTAGCGGCCCTTGAGGTGGTCCGGGAAGGGGATGTAGTCGATGCCGCCGGCACCGTGCCAGCCGATCGCGGCGTGGGCGACGTCGTTGAAGCTCTGCGCGCGGCCGGTGCCGACGTTGAAGATGCCCGAGACCTGCGGGTTGTCGAACAGCCACAGGTTGACCGCGACGACGTCGTCGACATGGATGAAATCGCGCTGCTGCTCGCCCGGGCCGTAGCCGTCCGAGCCCTCGAACAGGCGCACGCGCCCGGCCGTCTCCAGCTGGTTGTAGAAGTGCCAGGCGACGCTCGCCATCGAACCCTTGTGCTGTTCACGCGGGCCATAGACGTTGAAGTAGCGCAGGCCGGCGACCTGGCCTTCGAGGGCGTGCATGTGACGGCGCAGATGGCAGTCGAACTGGAACTTGGAGTAGGCGTACATGTTGAGGGGGCGTTCGAACTCGCGCGCCTCGCGGAAGGTCGGGCCCATGCCGTACACCGAGGCCGACGAGGCATAGATCAGCGGCACGCGGGTCGGTGCACACCAATCGAGCACGGCCTTGGAATACTCGTAGTTCACCTGCATCACGAAGCGCCCGTCCCACTCGGTGGTCGACGAGCACGCGCCTTCGTGAAAGATCGCCTCGACGCGGCCGAAATCCTGACCGGCGCGGATGCGCGCGAGGAAATCGTCCTTGTCCATGTAGTCGGCGATGTCGGCGTCGTTGAGATTCAGGCACTTGTGGCCGTCGGACAGGTCGTCGACGACCAGGATGTCGTCGATGCCGCGGGCGTTGAGCCCCTGCACGATATTGCTGCCGATGAAGCCGGCGCCGCCGGTGACGATGATCATGCGGTTTCTCCAGTGGGTGCCTGTTCGAGGCCGCGCAGCAGTTCTTCGGGGCTCACGCTGGCGGTGCCCAGCTTGCCGACGACGATGCCGGCGGCGACGTTGGCCAGCAGCGTCGCCTCGGCCAGCGGCAGACCGCAGGCCAGGCCCGCGCCGAGCAGCGCGACGACGGTGTCGCCGGCGCCGGTGACGTCGAACACGTCGCGCGCGCGCGCCGGCAGGGTCAGGGGTGCGGCCGCGCGTGCGATCAGCGTCATGCCGCGCTCGCTGCGCGTGATCAGCACGGCCTGCAGGTCGAGCGCCTCGCGCAGGGCCTCGCCGCGCTCGACCAGCACTTCATCGTTCGCGCAGTGCCCGACCACGGCCTCGAACTCGGAAAGGTTGGGGGTGATTACGCTCGCGCCGCAGTAGCGGCCGAAATCCGTGCCCTTGGGGTCCACCACGACCGGCACGCCGGCCTCGCGCGCGGCGCGGATCAGCGAGCCGACCTGGGCGAGCGTGCCCTTGCCGTAGTCGGAGAGCACCAGCGCGCCGGCGCCGGGCAGGGCGGCGTCGCATTCGGCCTCGATGCCGGCCGATTCGAGCACCGCGAAGCTCTCCTCGAAATCCAGCCGGATCAGTTGCTGGTGGCGACTGATGATGCGCAGCTTGGTGATGGTCGGATGGTGCGGCGCCTCGATCAGGCGGCAGGCGACGCCGGCGTCCTCGAGGCGGTGACGCAGCAGCGTGCCGGCCTCGTCGTGGCCGATCAGGCCGACGATGTCGGCGCGCGCGCCCAACGAGGCGACGTTGATCGCGACGTTGCCGGCGCCGCCGGCGCGGAACTCGTCCTGTTCGACGCGCACGATGGGCACCGGCGCCTCGGGCGAGATGCGGTTGGTGGAGCCGTGCCAGTAGCGGTCGAGCATGACGTCGCCGACGACGACGACACGACCGGTGGAAAAATCGGGAAGCGGAACGCTCATGAGGCGGGGCGGGCTCGTCGGGTGACAAACCCGGATTATTTCATGATCCGGCCGCCCGTGCGGGGGGCGTCAGGACGACTGCGTGGCGGCGCGCTTGCGCTTGCGTCCGATCGAGAGTTGTTGCTCTGCTGCGCGCAGCAGCGTCTCGGCGTTCTCGCCGTCGCTGGGGAACAGTGCGCTGCCGATGCGCGCCTTGAGTTCGATTTCCTTGTCGTCGAGCGTGAAAGGCTCGGCGAATACGCGCTGTACGGCTTCGCGTGCGCGTTCAAGGTCCTCGCGCTCGAACACGCCCTCGAGCGCGATCGCGAAGCGGTCGCCGTGCACATGGGCGACAGTGTCCTCGGCACGCACGGCCTCGCGCAGCTTGCGCGCGACTTCGACGAGCAGACGGTCACCGGCCGGGCGGCCGATGCCTTCGTTGATGGCACCGAACGCTTCGAGGTCGAGCACGATGATGCCCAGGCGTGCGTTGTGGCGGCGCCCGCGCGTGATTGCATGTTCGATGCGATCGGACAGCAGCATGCCGTTGCCTACGCCGGTGAGCGGGTCGGTCAGCGCGCGCTCGCGCACCTGCCGCTCGTTCGCGGAGAGTCTGGCGCGCAGCGATTCGGCCTCGCGCGTGCGCTCGGCCAGCTTGCGCGCCAGATCCCCGGCTTCGGTCTGGGTGGCCGAGGCGCGCGCGGGTACGACGGCGTCGGCGGTGCGTGCCGAGCGGCTGCGGCGGGTGGATACCTGGCCGGCGTAGAAGCCGATGGCGAGACCGAGAATCAGCGTCAGGGCAAGGTACAGGAATTCGGGTGGCACGGATTCGACCTCGGATGGGATGCTGAGCCGCATTGACGGATCGGTGGTGGATTATAAGCGAAGCTGCACATACGCGTGTCGCCGTCAGGGACTCCGGCTGTCACGCCCGGCGGGTGCAAGACCGCCGGCGGCGCTGGTGCACCCGGCGGCCGTGCGCAGCAGTGGCATCGCCAGGGCGGCGGCGAGGCCGTCGCCGCCGGCCAGCCCCAGTTCCAGCAGCGGGCACAGGCCAAGCGCGGCCGCCAGGTGATCATGTCCGGGCTCGGGCGAACGGTCGGCGAGAGCGGCGTAAGCGATGATCTGCGGTGCGATGGCGCGGGCGGCCAGCAGCGCGGCGCCCGCCACCAAGCCGTCGACGACGACGAGTAGCCGGCGTTCGGCTGCGCCGAGCATGGCGCCGCTCATCATCGCGATCTCGAAACCGCCGAACTCGCGCAACGCCTCGTGCGCATCGGCGGGGCGTCCGGCGCGCGCGATCGCGCGCTCGAACAGTGCGCGTCGTCGGGTCGGCGCCGGGTCGCTCGCATCGCTGGCGCCCGACAGCGCATCCAGCGGCACGTCGGTCAGGCAGTGCGTGAGCAGGGTGGCCGAGGCGCGCGCACCGACGCCGATCGAGCCGAAGCCGATCGCGCTGCAACCCAGCGCAGCGTACTCATGGGCGAGGGCGCGGCCGCGTTCGAGCGCGCGTTCGAGCTGCGAGCGCCACATCGCCGGCTCCAGGCCGAAGTTGGCCGTGCCGTGCTCGATCTTGGCGTCCACCAGTCCCGCGTGCGCGCCGAAATCGTGGCTCACGCCGGCATCGACCACCGACAGGGCGAGTGCCATCTGCCGGCAGGCGAGGTTGATCGGCGCACGGCCGGCGACGATGCGCTCCACGCTCTGCCACGTGATCTTTTGCGGGCGTGCCGAGGCACCGGCGGCGATCGCGCCGTGATCGCCGGCGAACAGCACGATTGCGGGGCGGTGCATCTGCGGCTGCAGCGTTCCCTGGGCAAGCCCGATCTGCACGGCCAGCTCGCCGACGCGGCCCAGCGCATCGCCGACGCTCGCGCGCAGGGCGTCGGCAAGATTCTCGTCGGGAGGGTCGATGCGAATGTGCATGCGCTGGGGTCGTCGTCGTGTCCGCGGCCAGTCTACCACCGGCTTCGCAGTGCGCATCGGGGATGTCCGGGGGCGGGGCGCGCGGACTGTGACGACGGCATGGCTTCGCGCTATCATGCGTGCCTCGCCTCACGGGCGAGCGTGCTCCAGGTGCCCGGCGGCAGATCGTGCCGCAGGGTTGAACGGGAAACAGGTGCGCGTGACCGGTTCGGCCGGTCCACGCAAGTCCTGTGCTGCCCCCGCAACGGTAAGCAGACGAAAGACGCATCCTCACAGCCACTGAACGCGAGTTTGGGAAGGCGATGTGTCCGGCGGAGGCCCTTCAGGGCCGGCCGTTCAGTCTGCGAGCCCGGATACCGGCCCGGACACGAACCGGCGAAGTGTCGCGGGGTGGCGACGGGATGCGTGTCCTGAGGTCGTTCTCCGTGTACTTCGGTTTTGAACAGGTCGATCCGTGCGGGGGCGCACGGACAACCGGAGTCCATCGATGAAATCCCATCCCCTCGTATCCGCCGTTCCGGCGGCCCTGACGGCTGTCCTCGCGTCGGGCGCAGCTGCGCAGACGCTCGTGCACGAATCCATCGGCGAGCCGGTCATCGTGACCGCGACGCGCTTTCCCGAACAATCGATCGACGTCATCGGCCGTGTGGTCACGATCTCGCGCGAGGAGATCGCCGCGAGCGGCGCGCTGTCCGTGCCCGACGTGCTGCGCCGCGTCACCGGCGTGCAGGTGCGCGGCCTGTACGGCAGCGTGACCGGCGATACCGCGGTGGACATGCGCGGCTTCGGCGAGGGTGGCGCACAGCGCGTGCTGGTGCTGCTCAATGGCCGGCGCCTCAATCCGCTCGATTCGGCCAGTGTGGACTGGTCGCAGGTGCCGCTGTCGCGCATCGAGCGCATCGAGGTGCGCCATGGCAGCGGCGCCGTTCAGTATGGCGACAATGCCGTGGGCGGCGTCATCAACATCATCACATCGAGCGACGAGCAGGGCGGGAGCGTCACGGCTGGCTGGGGCAGCTTCGACACGCGCGAACTGTCGGCCGACTACGCCACGCGCAGCGGCGACCTGAGCGTGGCACTGAGCGCCGAACACCGTGCCAGTCGCGGCTGGCGCGACAACAACCGGCAGGAGCACAACGCGCTCGCGGCCAACCTCGCCTATGCACTCGAACGCGGCGAGATCACCCTCGAGGCCGGTGGCGCCAGGACCCGCTTCGGCCTGCCCGGTGCGCTCACCAACGCGCAGTACGACGACGATCCGCGCCAGGCCGAGACCGACGACAGCTTCGCCGAGCGAGACAGTGCCTACGTGCGTCCCGGCGTGCGCTACGCGTTCTCCGATACGCTGGAGTTCGCGGCGGAACTGGGACTGGGCGAGACGCGCGGGCGTTCGTTCATCTCCAACTGGCCGACCTTCCAGGACCGCGAGACGCGCACGCTGTCGCTCACGCCGCGGCTCAAGTGGCGTCATGGCCTGGGCTCGCTGGCCAGCACCACGGTTATCGGCTTCGACCATTACGACGGCCGGCTCGACGCCGACAGCGCGGCCAGCCCGTCCGCGCCGACGACCAACAGCGTGCGCATCGACCAGCAAAGCGATGCCTTCTATCTGCACAACCACACGATGCTCACCGACGCACTCACCGTCAGCGTGGGCGTGCGACGTCAGAACGTGGACCAGTCCGCGCGCGACAGCGGCGGCAAGCGCCGCGACAACGACCACGCGGAAACCATCTGGGAGGCCGGTGCGAGCTGGCGCATCACGCAGGCCGTGCGTGTGTTCACGCGTTTCGGCGAGACCTTCCGCTTCGCCAACCTGGACGAGCTGACCACTTTCGGCGGTTTCGTCTCGCAGCCGGTGCGCCCCGAAGTCGGGGACTTCGTCGATGTCGGCGCCGAGTTCTCGGGCTCGGGCTGGCGTCTGGGGGTGACGGCCTACAATCTCGACATGACCGACGAGATCGCCTACAACCCGATGACGTTCGAGAACGAGAATCTGGCGCGCAGCCGCCACCGCGGCGTGCAGGTCGACGGCAGCGTGGAACTCGCTCGCGCCTGGCGTCTGGGCGGTGGCATCACCTGGCAGAAGGCGGAATTTCGCGCGGGCGACAATCGCGGCGAGCGGTTGCCGCTGGTGCCCGAATGGAGCGCCAACGCGAACCTGACCTGGACCGGCCCGTCCGGCTGGAGCGCGAATGCCGCGGCCAACTTCGTCGGCGAGCGCTACTACGCTGGCGACAACGCCAATGCCTTCCGTCGCCTGCCCTCATACACCGTGGTTGATCTCGCCGTGTCCAAGCGCATCGACGCGTGGACGCTGCGCGCGCGCGCGCTCAACCTGTTCGACCGCAAGTATGCGCCGACCGCGTTCAACTACGGCTTCGGCGAGAGCTACTACCCGGCCGACGGGCGCACGCTGATGGTCGACGCGCGCTACGCCTTCTGACGATGCGCGGAGGGGTCTGATGCCGGGCCGGCGGCGCGCCATCCTCGCCTTGTTCGCGCTTGCAGTGGCGGGACTGGTCGCGCTGATGTGGGCGCTGTCGGCGGGCGAGGTCGCCGTTGCGCCGGCGCGCATCCTGGCCGCCCTGGGCGGGGAAGCCGAGGGCATGGATGCGGCCATCGTGCGCGAGTTGCGCCTGCCGCGCGCTGCGGCGGTGTTCGCCGCCGGCGCGCTGCTGGCGGCGGCCGGCGCGCTGATGCAGGTGCTGCTGCGCAACCCGCTGGCCGATCCCTACATCCTCGGCATCGCCGGCGGGGCGGCGGTCGGTGCGCTGGCGGCGATGATCGTCGGTGCCGCGACATGGATCGTCGACGGCGCCGCCTTCGCCGGGGCGATGGGCGCGGTGCTGCTGGTGTTCGGGCTGGCGCACGGCGACGGCTCGTGGACGCAGACGCGTCTGTTGCTCACCGGCGTGGTGGTGGCCGCCGGCTGCGGCGCGGCGATCACGCTGATGCTCGCGCTGGCTACCGACGTGCGCGTGCACTCCATGCTGTTCTGGCTGATGGGCGATGCCTCCGGGGCATCGCGGCCGTGGGCCGGCTTCGTCGTGCTGGCCCTAGCCCTGGCGCTGGTCGCGCCACGGGCGCGCGAGCTCAACGTGCTCGCGCGCGGCGAACTGACCGCGCGCAGCCTGGGCGTGGAAGTCGGGCGGCTGCGCATCGTGCTCTATTTGGCTGCCTCGCTGATGACGGCCACCGCGGTCACGCTGGTGGGCTCGGTCGGCTTCGTCGGCCTGATCGTGCCGCACCTGGTGCGGCTCGCTGTCGGCAATGACCAGCGCGTGCTGCTGCCGGCGGCGACGCTGGCTGGCGGCACTTTGCTGCTGATCGCCGACACCGCCGCGCGCACCGTTGTTGCGCCGGTGCAGTTGCCGGTGGGGGTGCTCACCGCGCTGATCGGCGTGCCGATGTTCCTGTTCCTGCTCTCGCGTCATGCGCCGCGCCGATGAACGCCGGTGAAATCCTCCTCGAAGCGCGTGATCTCGCCCTGCAGGCAGGCGGGCGCGTGTTCTGCTGCGGCGTCTCGCTGGAGGTCGCTGCCGGCCGCTGCGTGGTGCTGCTTGGCCCCAACGGATCGGGCAAGACCACCTTGTTGCACACGCTCGCCGGCCTGCGTGCGCCGGCCGCCGGCTCGGTGTCGCTGGCCGGCCGGGCACCGCAGGCCTGGCCGGCGGCGGAGCTGGCGCGCTTTCGTGGCCTGCTCGCGCAACAGCAGGACGACCACTTTCCGGCGACGGTGCTCGAGACGGTGCTGGTCGGACGCCACCCGCATCTGGGGCGCTGGGGCTGGGAAGGCGCCGAGGACGCAGCCGTGGCGCGCGAGGCGCTGGCCGCGGTGGGTCTGACGGGAATGGCCGCGCGTGATGTGCTTACCCTCTCGGGGGGCGAGCGCCAGCGCGTGGCGATCGCGACCCTGCTGGTGCAAGCGCCGCGTCTGCTGCTGCTCGACGAGCCGACCAATCATCTCGACCTGCACCACCAGATCGCCGCGCTCGACCTGTTCCGGGATCTGGCCGGACAGGGGCGCGCGGTGGTGATGGTGCTGCACGACATCAATCTGGCCGCACGCTACGCCGATTCCGTCGTGCTCTTCGACGGCGATGGTGGGGCGCAGGCCGGTGACGCGGCCGCGATGCTCGACGCGACGCGCCTGAGCCGCGCCTTCGACCATCCGATCGGGGTGGTCGATGACGCTGGGCGATCGATCTTCGTGGCGCGCTGACCAGCGTCTAGGCTTGAACTGCAGGGGCGATTGAACGACGATTGCGCCCCGCACATCCGGAGCCGTCCATGTCCATTCCCGCGATCCGCAATGCCCGTCCCGGCCCGCAGCCCGGCTGCGTGTATCTGGTCGGCGCCGGGCCTGGCGACCCGGAGCTGCTCACCTTGCGCGGCGCGACGCTGCTCGCCGGCGCCGATGTGGTGCTCTACGACAACCTGGTGAGCGCGCGTATTCTCGAACTGGCACCCGCTTCGGCCGAGCGCATCTACGTCGGCAAGAAGGCCGCCGACCATGTGCTGCCGCAGGACGAGATCAATGCGCTGCTGGTGCGCCACGCGCGCGAGGGGCGTCGGGTGGTGCGCCTCAAGGGTGGGGACCCGTTCATCTTCGGTCGCGGCGGCGAGGAGATCGAGGCGCTGGTCGATGCGGGCATCACCTTCGAGGTGGTACCCGGCGTGACCGCCGCGGCAGGGGTGGCGGCCTATGCCGGCATTCCGCTGACGCATCGCGATCACGCGCAGTCGGTGGTGTTCGCCACCGGTTTCCTCAAGGACGGGGCCCTCGATCTGGACTGGCCGATGCTCGCGCGCGGCGGGCAGACGCTGGTGATCTACATGGGTATTTCGCGGCTCGCGGACATCTGTGCGCGGCTGGTCGAGCATGGACTCGCGGAGGACACCCCGGCCGGTGTCATCGAACGCGGCACGACCGATGCGCAACGCGTGTGCGTCGGTACGCTCGCCGATCTGGCCGATCGGGTGCGCGAGGCCGGCATCCGTCCGCCGGCGCTGACGGTGGTCGGTGGCGTAGTCGGTCTGTATCCGCGGCTGGCGTGGTTTGCCGCATCGGGCGAGGGCGGCCGCGAGGCGACCGAACGCGGGGCCGGTCGCGACTGACCGGCCCCGTCAGCGCCTATTTGACGCCCTTTGCGCTCTTGGCGGCGCCGACGCGCACCTGATCTCGCATGGAGTCCAGTGACTTCTCGCCGATGCCCGGTACCTTGGTCAGTTCGTCGACCGACTTGAACGGCCCGTTCTTGTCGCGGTAGTCGATGATGGCCGCGGCCCGGGCCGGGCCGATGCCCCTGACCTGTTCGAGCGCGGCCGCATCGGCCGTGTTGATGTCCACCCCGGCAGCGAAGACCACCAGCGGTGCGAACAGGCAAGCGAGTACGAGACAACGCAATGACTTGTACATGAGGACCTCCGATGTAGTGCCAACAGGCGTGTCGTTTATGCCGTGCACGTATGCAAATGTCAACATTCAACATTTGCCCTCGCTGCTGCGCGGCGAGCCGTGCAGGGTGTGACATAGTCCCGCTGTCGGATCATGTATACACAAGCCGGTAGGCGATCATCCTATAGTCCGGGCGTTCTCGTACGTCCGGGAGACCGTATGATCGACGAGGAACCCGCCGAGATATCGCACATCGGGCGCCGGCTCGCATTGCGTGCGCTGGCCGGCCTCGCGCTGCTGTCCTTGCTGCTCGCCGTGTTGATCGGCGGCTCGATCGGATCGCTGTGGTTCGCCGGCGTACTGGCGGGCGATGACGCCTGGTGGCTGGCGCTGCCATGGGGTGCGACGGCCGTCGCTGGCGTGCTGCTGGCGTGGCGCATCGGTGGCTGCCTGCTCGTCGCTGCGCCACCACCCGAGGGGGTGCCGCTGGCACGCGAACTGGCGCCGTCCCTGTATGCGCTGTGCGATCGCATCGGCCGCGACTGCGGTGGACGGCCGGTCGACACGGTGTGGATCACCGGCGACATCAATGCGGCGGTATTGCGGCGTCCGCGCTGGGGTCTGGTCGGCCCGATCGAAACCCACCTGCTGATCGGCCTGCCCCTGGCGCACAGCGTCTCCGAACGTCAGCTGTGCGCGATCGTCGCCCACGAATACGGCCACCTGGCGGTGCAGAGCCGCTTCGTCGACGCCTGGGGTGCGCAGGCGCGCAGTGCATGGTTTCGCGCCGTCGAGCGCTGCATCGATCGCCTGCCGCTGTTCGGGGCGATGCTCGATCGACTCACCCGCAACGAGGTGTGCACGGCCTTGCGGCTGGCGCGCATCGAGGAGTTCGAGGCTGACCGGGTGGCGGCCGGCGCGGTCGGCGCCGACCTGCTCGCCGAAACCCTGGTCGAGGTCGCCGCGCGCGAGCGATTCCTGCGTTGCGACTTCTGGGTCAAGGTCATGGCTCAGTGCGCCTCCAGCCCGCGTCCGCGCATGCGACCCTATCGCGACATGGGGCTGGGCATGGTCGCCGGCTTTTTGCCGGGTGACGGGCGCGGCGCCTGCCTGCGTGCGATATGCGACGAGGGCGACGCCTTGCATCCATCGCTGGCCGAGCGCCTGGCGGCGCTGGGCGAGTGGCCGGCGAGCGACATGCCGGTCGAGGATTCGGTGGCCGAGCGCCATCTGGCGCTGCTGGTGCCGCGCCTGGCGTGGGAACTGGATCGTGCCTGGTGGGCCGAGATGCGCTACGAGTGGCGCGACGCCTACCTGCGTTCCCGTCCCGATGCCTCGTCGGGTTGAGCGAGGCGTGCCCGTGCCTCGTCCAGCGCCGCGCACAGCGCCTCGACGCCGTTGATGAAGCGCGGTCCGGGGCGCTGCAGCAGGTCGGCGGGCAGGGCCAGCAGGTTGTCGTGACGACTCGCTGCCAGATCCGGCCAGCGCCGCCACCCGCCCAACCCGGCCGGGTCAGTATCGTCGATGCGCGTGGCGATGATGGCCTGCGGATCGGCCGCGAGAACAGCCTCCACCGATACCGTCGGAGCCAGTTGCGACAACGACGCGAACACATTGCGTCCACCGCAGCGTTCGATCGCACGCGAGATCAGATGCTCGCCGTTGATCGTCATCAGTGGCCTGTCCCAGACCTGATAGAACACGCGCAGGCGAGGCGCCCGCCCGTGCGTGCGCAGGGCGTCGGCACGTTGGCGCAGGGCGTCGGCCGCGGCACCGGCGGCCGTCTGCGTGCCGGCAAGCCGGCCGAAGGTCTCGATGCTTGCGGCGATGTCGTCGACGCTGCGGATCTCGTTGAGATAGAGCGGGATGCCGAGCGACTCGAGCCGCTCGAGTTGCGGCATGCGGTTGCCGCTGGCCCAGCCCACGACCAGATCCGGGCGCAAGGCCACGATGGCTTCCAGGTCCAGACCCGAGTGGCGGCCGATGCGCGGCAGCGCACGCGCGGGGGGCGGGTGATCGCTGAACTCGTCGACGCCGACCACGTGATCGCCGGCACCGGCGGCGAACAGCAATTCGGTGACATGCGGTGCGATGCTGACGATGCGCGTGGCGGGCGCGCTCAGTTCGACCGCGCGCTGCGCGTCGTCGACGATGCGCACTCCGGCGGCATCGGCGGCAGTTGCCAGACACACGAGCACGGCGATCAGCGCCCGCCTCAAGACGTCACCTGCAGGGGCAACTCGACCTGGTAACCGGAAGCGTCCGGTACGCCTGTCGCCGCTTCGAGACCGCCCACACGCACGCCCAGCAGACGCAGCCGCTGCTCCAGGCCTACGCGTCGCAGGCAGGCGCCGGCCGCGCGCCGGATGGCGGCGGCATCGTCGATGGCCGCTGGCAGCGTCAGATCGCGCGTCACCGTGCTGAAATCGGCGTAGCGCAGCTTGATGCCGATGGTGCGTCCGCGATAGCCCTTGCGCGAGAGGTCCTCGGCAACGCGCTCGCATAGCGCCGTGAACACGCCCGACAGTTCCTCGCGGTCGCGCTGCGCATGCAGGTCACGCTCGAAGGTGGTCTCGCGGCTGATCGACTTCGGCTCCGAGTGGGTCACTACCGGTCGCTCGTCGCGCCCATGGGCTACGTCCGCCAGCCAGGTGGCGTAGCTGTGTCCGAAGTGCTCGCGCAGCATGGCGGGGTCGGCGCGCGCGATGTCGCCGACGGTAGCGAGCCCGAGCGCGGCGAGGCGCTCGGCGCTCTTCGGCCCGATGCCGTTGATCCTGCCGGCCGGCAGCGGCCAGATGCGCGTCGCCACGTCGGCCAGGTCGAGCAGGGTCAGTCCGTCGGGCTTGTCGAGTTCGGAGCCGATCTTGGCGAGCAGCTTGTTGGGCGCGACGGCGATCGAGCAGCTCAGGCCGGTGGCGTCGCGCACCGCCGCCTTGATACGGCGCGCCAGCGACAACGAGTCATCGTCGATGTTTGTCAGGTCGATGTAGATCTCGTCGATGCCGCGGTTCTCGATGCTCGGTGCGATGGTCGCCACGGCCGCCTTGAACATCCGCGAGTAGTGGCGGTAGGCGTCGAAGTCGGCCGGCAGCAGCACGGCGTCGGGCGCGAGCCTTGCGGCCTTCATCATGCCCATCGCCGAGAACACGCCGAGCGCGCGTGCCTCGTAGGTCGAAGTCGTGACCACGCCACGTCCGACGTAGTCGGCCAGACGCGCGAAGCGCAGTGAACCGTCGGGCAGGCGTTGCGGTGCCTGCGCGCGGCGTCCGCCGACGACGACCGCGCGGCCGCGCAGCTGCGGGTAGCGCAGCAGTTCGACCGACGCATAGAAGGCGTCCATGTCGAGGTGGGCGATGCGACGGGGTGGTTTCATCGGTTGTCGCGCAGGTGCGCCGGCGCGTGTCGGATGCGGTCTCGGCTGTGGTGCGTACTGCGCCACGACCATGGTGAAAACCTGATTATCGCGCGCGCGCCGATGCGCGTCAGCCCGGCGAGGCGACATCGACGACGACGCGGTCGCGTCCGTCATGTTTGGCCTGATACAGGGCCCGGTCGGCACGGCGCATCAGGTCCTGGGCGTCGCCGGGCATGTCGATGCACAATGCGGCCGCGCCGACGCTCAAGGTCAGGTAGCCGCACGGGCTGCCCGCATGCTCGATGCCCGCGTCGGCGATGGCCGCGCGCAGGCGCTCGCCGACGCGCGCCGCGCCGTCTTCGGCCGTGCCGGAGAGCAGCACCGCGAACTCCTCGCCGCCGTAGCGCGCCGCGAAATCGCCACCGCGATGGGTGGCGACCTGTCGGATCAGCGCGGCCACCTCGCGCAGACAGTCGTCGCCCTCGAGATGGCCGTATAGATCGTTGTAGGGCTTGAAGTGGTCGACGTCGACGAGCAGCAACGACAGCGGCGTACGTTCGCGCCGCGCCCGGGCAATCTCGGCAGCCAGACGCTCGTCGAAGGCGCGTCGGTTGGCCAGCCCGGTCAGCCCGTCCTCGGCGGCCAGACGCTGCAGTCGCACATTGGCCTCGCGCAGCGCATCGCGCGCGTCGCGCAATTCGTCCTCGGCGCGCAGGCGTTGCGCCATCAGGCGCAGCACGAACAGGCCCGCGCCGGCCAGGCTGATCGACAGCAGGACCACGCCCAGCGTACCGCGGCGCGCCTCGCCGATCCAGCCGGCGAGCACCTCCTCGCGCGACTGCGTGACGACCACCGCGAGCGGATAGCGCTTGAGGTGGCGGAAGGCGACGAGTCGTTCGCCGTACTCGCCCGCTTCGCGCAGCACGCCGCGCTCGGCGACGAGTACGTGGTCACGGTAGAGTGCCTGCTCGGCGAGCGAGGCCCCCATCGCGTCCTCGACGAAGGGGTGGCGCGCGAGCAGCGTGCCGTTGGTGAGCAGCAGCGAGATCGTGCCGCTCGCGCCGATATCGTAGCCCTTGTAGTACTCGTTGAAATGGGCCATCGCCATGGTCGCCAGCGCCACGCCGCCGAAGCGCCCGTCGGGCTGGTCGACGCGCCGCGACACGGTGATGATCCAGTCGCCGGTGGAGCGGCTGCGGATCGGCGGGCCGATGAATACCCGCCTGGAAGGATCGTCGCGGTGTTGGATGAAGTAGTCGCGGTCGGAGTTGTTGTACTGCGTGAGCAGCACCGGCTGCGAATTGACGATCCAGCGCCCGGTCTCGTCGTAGACGAACAGGCCGTGCAGTTGCGGCATGTCGCGTACGCTGTCCATCAGCAGCGGGTGCAGGCGTGCGGCGTGCGCGTCACCCATGCCTTCCGCCTCCAGGCGCTCGACCAGTTGCGCCAGATAGGTGTCGGCCTCCTTGATCTTGTCCTCGGCGTGCTGCGCGAGCGAGCGCGTGAAGTTGCCCAGCACCTTCTCGGCCTGGCTCAGGCGAAGCTCGCGCGCCTCGCTGGTATGACGGATGTCGAGCGCGATCAGCGACACGCACAACAGCATGATCAGCGCGGCGGCGAGCAGCATCGCGGTGCGGCGCGAGGTCGCCCGGCGCAGTTGCGGGCCGGCAGCGGGAGAGGGCTGGGAGTCGGGCATGACATGACGAGCTTAGCGTGTTCCGCGTCGCTGCGTGTTCGTTGCAGGCAGCTGTGATGATCTGGATCAAGTGCCACGCGTGACGCGTTGCACACGCCCGCGCAAGCGGGGATGATGGCGGCCCGTGTTCGCGCATCGCACGCCGCGGCGATCGCGCCCTTTCCGATTCCCGAGGTTCCCGACATGACGCTTGAAACCATCGAACGCGAAACCGGCGCCGACCCCGGCGCGGCCATCATCGTGATGCATGGCCTGGGTGCGGACGGCAGCGATTTCGTTCCGATCTGCGACGAGATCGACCTGTCCGCAGCCGGCGCGGTGCGCTACGTTTTCCCGCATGCGCCGGTGCGCCCGGTGACGATCAACGGCGGCTATCCGATGCGCGCCTGGTTCGACGTGCTCAGCTTCGAGCGCGGCCAGAACGAGGACGAAGCCGGGTTGCGCGAATCGCAGGCAGCCATCGCCGAACTGGTCGAGCACGAGATCGCGCGGGGCGTGCCGGCCTCGCGCATCGTGCTGATGGGCTTCTCGCAAGGTTGCGCGATGACGCTGATGACCGGGCTGCGCTTCGGTCAGCGTCTGGCCGGTCTGGTCGGCCTGTCGGGCTATCTGCCGCTGGCCGACAGGCTTGCCGCCGAGCGCAGCGACGCCAACGCCGACGTGCCTGTGTTCCTCGCGCATGGCACCGCCGACCCGGTGATTCCGTTCGCCCGCGGCGAGCTCTCGCGCGACGCGCTGGCGGCGCTCGGCTACCCCGTCGAGTGGCATGCCTACTCCATGGTACACACCGTGACGCTCAACGAGATTCGCGACATCGAGCGCTTCCTGCAGCGCGTGCTCGCGGCGTGAATCCGGCGCAGCCGGTCATCCGTTGGCACGACGCCTCGGGCCTCGAGCAAGTGCTCGCTTGGCGCAGCGAAGCGGGTGCGAAACCGCCCGCCCGCGTGATCGAGGCCGACGATACGACGCGCGCCGATGCTGCCTGGCGGCTGGCCTGCGAGGGCACGGCCCTGCTGTGGCGGGGCGATTACCACAACGCGCGGCAGCTGCTGCAGGCGCTGGGAAGACGTTTCGAACGCAGCCGCGCGCGCCGCAAGTGGCCTGATGATCGCGTAGCTGCTTTCAATCTGTATCGCCTCGGCCAGGCCCAGCGCGCGCACACCCTGGGTGCGTTGCTGGTGCGCTTCGATGCCGGCTGGCGCCTGCTCGCCGGGCGCGCGCCCGACGTCGCGAACGCGTGCACCCAAGCCTGGGGCGAATGTCCCGAACCCTGCGCCGTGCCGCTGCGCGATCTGCTCGGCGCCATCGGTGCGCACCAGTGGCGTGAGCGTGGCGTCGAGGTGCCCGCGCTGGGCGCGCGCATCCACGCGCATTACGGTGTGTTCTCGCCGGTGCGCGGCGAATACATCGATCTGGTCGCCGCCGCGCCGCTGCCGGCCGATACGCGCCTGGCCTTCGACATCGGCACCGGCACCGGCGTGCTCGCCGCACTGCTGGCGCGGCGCGGTGTCGAGCGCGTGCTCGCCACCGACAATGCGCCGCGTGCGCTGGCGTGTGCGCGCGACAATATCGCCCGTCTGCAACTGGGCGATCGCGTCGAACCGGTCGAGGCCGATCTCTTCCCGCAAGGGCGTGCGCCGCTGATCGTGTGCAATCCGCCATGGTTGCCGGGCAAGGCCGCATCGACGCTGGAGCGCGCCGTCTACGACCCGGACGGCGCGATGCTGCGCGGCTTTCTGGCCGGACTGTGCGAACACCTGGCGCCGGGCGGGGAGGGCTGGCTGATTCTCTCGGACCTGGCCGAGCATCTCGGCCTGCGCAGCCGTGAGGAGTTGCTCGCGGCCTTCGATGCGGCCGGCCTGGTGGTCATCGATCGGCTCGACGTGGCGCCGCGTCACGCGCGCACGCGCGACGCGAACGACCCCTTGCACGCTGCGCGCGCGGCCGAAGTCACCTCGCTGTGGCGCCTGGCCGCTGCGCGCGACGCAGGTTTCACGCGCCTGTAACCGGCTTCGCGCACACTCGAATTCCGCCTCCCGGGGAGTGGAATGTCATGACTTGCACGTGTTCGGATCGGCGTCAGAGCGCGTCGGTTGCAGTAGCCCAGGCGCACGCGGAAATCACCGCAATCATGGACGAACGGCGCTACCACTTCGTCTTTCAGCCCATCGTCGATGTCGCGGCCGCCGAGGTGTTCGGCTACGAGGCCCTGGTGCGGGGGGCGGAGGGCTCGCCGCTGCATGGCGCGGACGCCTTGCTGGGCGCGGCCCGCGCGGCGGGGCGTTTGCTCGAACTGGAGTGCGAGGCCGCGCTGGCGGCGATCGCGGCCTTCGGCCGGCTGCGCCTGCCGGGACGCCTGTTCATCAATCTCGGCGCACCGGCCATCGAGGCCTTTGCCGCCGATCGCGGCAGTCGGCTGTTCCGCGCCGCGGTCGACGCGGACGTGGCGCCTTCGCGCCTGATGCTGGAACTGACCGAGCACGAACGCGTCGAGCAATACGAGCGCCTGCATGCGGCGTTGACGGTGTTCGCCGCGCAGGACATCGGGCTGGCGCTCGACGACTTCGGCGACGGGCGTTCCAGTCTGCGCCTGTGGGCGCAGCTGCAGCCGGCCATCGTCAAGCTCGACAAGTACTTTGCGCGTGACGTGCATCGCGACCCGCGCAAGGTCGATGTCGTGCGCGCGATGCTTACGCTCGCCGAGCGCTTCGGCTCGCTGGTGGTCGCCGAGGGAATCGAGTCCGCCACCGAACTGGCCGTGCTGCGGGATCTGGGCTGTCGCTACGCCCAGGGCTATCTGCTCGGGCGCCCCCACGAGCGGCCCGTCGCCGGCGTGCCCGACGAGGTCAGCGCGGTGCTCGCCTCGGGAAAGATCGCGGTGCTGCCCAATGCCTTGCCGGGGCCGCATCCGGACCAGACCGTCGCTCGCCTGATCGTGCGCGCGCCCACCGTGTCGGCCGACGCCTGCAACGAGGATGTGCGCCGCGTGTTCGCCAAATGGCCGGACCTGCATGCGGTGGCCATCGTCGACGGCGACTGGCCGGTGGGCCTGATCGACCGCCGCACGTTTCTCGACCGCTATGCCCAGCCATACTTCAGCGAACTGTTCGGTCGTCGCCCGTGCGCGCAGATGATGAATCCCGACCCGATGCGTGTTGAACGCGACGTGCCGATCGACTCCATGGTGCGAATGCTCGCCGGCGACGATCAGCGCTACCTGTTCGAAGGATTCATCGTCACCGAGGCCGGGCGCTATGCCGGCCTGGCTACCGGCGAGAGTCTGGTGCGCGCGGTCACCGAGCGGCGCATCGAGGCCGCGCGCCACGCCAATCCGCTGACGCTGCTGCCGGGCAACATACCGGTCACGGAGCACATCCGGCGGCTGCTCGCGGCGCGCGCGCAGTTTGCCGCGTGCTATTTCGATCTGAACAATTTCAAGCCCTACAACGACTTGTACGGCTACTGGCGCGGCGACGAGATGATCAAGCTGGCCGCATCGACCATCCTCGACAGCTGCGATGCGGGACAGGATTTCGTCGGTCACGTCGGCGGCGACGACTTCCTCGTGTTGTTCCAGTCCGAGGACTGGCTGGCGCGCTGCCGGCGCGTGATCGAACAGTTCGCGTTGCGCTCGCGCACCCTGTTCGACCCCCAGGACCTTGCCCGCGGCGGTTTCGAGAGCGAGGATCGGCGCGGCTTTCGCACCCTGTTCCCGCTCACCGCGCTGTCGGTCGGTGCGGTCGAGGTGCGTCCCGATGCCTTTTCGACGCCCGAGGACGTGGCCAGCGCCGCGGCCGCCGCCAAGATGGTCGCCAAGCGTTCGGAGGGCGGCATCCACCTGTGCGGCCTGGTTTCCGACGACGCACTCGCCTGCGGCTGAGCGCCAAATCGATCACTGATCGCGTGGCGCGGCCGGCGGCATCGGCCGCGAATGCAGGTATGCTTGGCGACTGTCCGTACGTTCAAGCCATGCTGCAGGAAGCCGATGAAGACCCTCCGCGCGACCGAACTCGCCGACCGCCTGGCCGACCGCGCGCGTAGCCGCCCCGTGCTGCTCGACGTGCGCGAACCGTGGGAGTTCGAACTGTGCCGCATCGATGGTGCGCGCAACGTGCCCATGGCGACCGTTCCCGCATGCGAGCAGCAGTTCGATCCGGACGAGGAAATCGTCGTTGTCTGCCACCATGGCGTGCGCAGCGCGCACGTGTGCATGTTCCTCGAACGTCAGGGTTTCACGAACGTCTTCAATCTCGCCGGAGGCGTGGCCGCATGGGCGGACCAGGTCGACCCGGCCATGCCCCGTTACTGACCGGAGTTGCCGATGAAGCGAAACCTGATCCTGTGTGTCGCGAGCCTGTTGCCGATGACGGCGGCCGCGGCCGACCTGCTCGACGTCTATCACCGCGCCCAGGCCAATGACGCGGAGTTCGCCGCCGCGCGCGCCGAATTGCTGGCTGGACAGGAGGCCGTCGTACAGGGCCGGGCCGGCCTGTTGCCCGAGGTCGCGCTGACGGGCAACGTCACGCGCAACCGCAGCGAACCGGATGGCCTGCCGTCGGAGCGTTTCAACAGCAACGCCTGGGGCGTGCAACTGACGCAGCCGGTGTTTCGCATGCAAAACATCGTGGCGGCCCGCCAGGGCGAGCTGCGTACCGATCTGGCCGGCGTGCTCTTCGAGCAGGCGCGCCAGGACCTGATCCTGCGCGTGTCCGAGGCCTATTTCGAAGTGCTCAATGCACAGGACGCGCTCGACGCGGTGTTGCGCCTGCGCGAGGCCGCCGAGGAGCAGCTCGAGATCGCCCGGACCAGTTTCGACGTCGGCACCGTGACCATCACCGACGTGCACGAGGCGCAATCGCGCTTCGATCTGGCCAATGCGCAGGTGATCGCCGCCGAGAGCGCGCTCGACGTTGCGCGCGATGCGCTGGCGCGCATCGTCGGTGACGATCCCGGTGAACTGGCCCGCCTGCGCGAGGGTATGAGCCTGGTTGCACCGCGGCCGGCCGATGCAGCACGCTGGGCGGCGAGCGCCGCGGAGGGCGGTTTCGGCGTGCGCACCGGGCTGCTGCAGCAACAGATCGCGGCGCGCGAGGTCGAGCGCGCGCGCGCCGGCCACCTGCCCACGGTCGATCTGGTGGCGACGCACGGTCGCTCGAACCGGCAGAACAACTTCGCCAGCCCGCGCACCGAAACCAGCACCATCGGCTTGCAGTTCAACCTGCCGCTGTACGCCGGCGGGCGCGTTTCATCGGTGTCGCGCGAAACCGCCGCGCTGAAGATGCGTGCCGATTCCGAGCTCGAGTCGGCACGCCGCGCCGCGGCGCTGGCCGCGCGCGAGGCCTACCTTGGCGTGACCAGCGGCATGGCGCGCATCCGCGCGCTCGAAGCCGCCGAGGTGTCGTCCCTGTCGGCGCTCGATGCCAACAGGCTGGGCTACGAGGTGGGCGTGCGCATCAACATCGACGTGCTCAATTCGCTCACCCAGCTCGCCGAGACGCGCCAGGAGCTGGCGCGCGCACGCTACGATACGCTGCTCGCGCAACTGCGCCTGAAGGCCGCGGCCGGCACGCTCGACGAGGCCGAACTGCAAACCCTCAACGCCATGCTCGAACCCTGAGCCGATCGGCGATCCGTAGGTCAATGGGATGGACTCCTCCCCCTTACGGCATCGAGGTGCCAGACTGAGAATTGCATTCCCAGTCACAGGTTGAGGAGGAGTCCGAGATGAAGATTACGCGCCTTGGCATTGATCTGGCAAAGCAGGTGTTTCAGTTGCATGGGGTGGATGAGCGGGGTCATCGGGTGTTGCGCCGTCAGGTACGGCGGGCGCAGCTGCTGGAGTATCTGGCGCGTCTTGAGCCGTGCCTGATCGGGATGGAGGCGTGCGCCGGTGCGCACCACTGGGCGCGGCGCCTGCGCGAGCTGGGCCATGATGTGCGGCTCATTGCGCCGCAATTTGTGAAGCCGTACGTGCGTGGCAACAAGAACGATGCCAACGACGCGGAGGCGATCTGCGAAGCGGTGGGTCGTCCGGACATGCGCTTTGTGCGCATCAAGACGGTGGCGCAGCAGGACATTCAGGCGCTGCACCGGGTGCGCAGCGAGCGGGTGACCTCACGCACGGCGCTGGTCAATCAGATTCGCGGCCTGGTGGGCGAGTACGGGATTGCGATCGCACAAGGGGTCAGGCAGGTACGGGTGGCGCTGCCCGTGCTGATCGAGAACGCAGACGAGCGGCTCAGCGAGGCGTTCGTGCAGATTCTGTCGGAACAGTACGACGATCTGGTCGCGCTCGATGAGCGCATCGCCCGGCTCGACGCACAGATCGAGCGCATCGCGCGCGAGGATGGGGCCGCGCGACGGCTGATGAGTTTGCGCGGAGTGGGCCCGATCACCGCCACCGCGCTGGTGGCCAGCTTGGGCGATGGCCGTCAGTTCGCCCGGGCGCGCCAGGCCAGTGCCTGGGCGGGGATCGTGCCAGCGCAGCACGCGAGCGGGGGCAAGCAGCGCCTGCTGGGCATCAGCAAGCGCGGTGACGCGTATGTGCGCACCTTGCTTATCCACGGCGCGCGCTCGGTGATCAAGAACTGCGCGCACAAGGACGATGCGTTGAGCTGTTGGGTGCAGGCGCTGTGCGCGCGACGCAACAAGAACGTGGCCGCGGTGGCGCTGGCCAACAAGACGCTACGCATGGCCTGGGCGTTGTTGGTGCGAGGCGGTGAGTACGATCCGGAGCATGCACGAACACGGACCGAAGAGCCTGTGGGTGTGGCGTGAGCGCTGCGCAGTGATTGAAGTGAATCGAAGTAACGAGAAGGAGTAAGCCCCTACCGTCGATTGCGAAGCCCAAGTCGTGGATGGCTCACAGGTCGAACCGACGTCGGCACAGCCTGCTTAACGCGAAGTGCTCCCAAGCACGATAGGTCGATCAGGCGCCGGCGTGCGAATAGCCCATCGAGACCCGAGCAAATGCGCTCAACTACTGAGGTCGGATATACGTGCGCAGTCGTACCCAACAGCCAAAGACGACAAAAGGCTTGCAAACGGGAGGAGTCCATATACGCGTCGAGCCGAAGGCGAGGGCGACGCCTCGGCCCGATAAATCGCCCTCCCGCCATGTGCAGCGGGCGATGTCGCACTCGCTGCGCTCGACGCGACCTACGCCCGAATATCCGGGCTGCGGTCGCCGAGCGTCGTCGCTTCGTCCATCAACGCGTCGATGCGCTCGAGCGTGCCTGCGGTCGCGCCGCGATGCGCCTGGGCGAATGCGCGCCCGGCCGCAGCAGCGCGTGCGTGCGCCGCGCCATCGGCGAGCAGGGCGCGCGCGCGTGCCAGCGCCTCGTCCAGGTCGGCCGCACGCTGCGCCGCGCCGCATTGGACGGCCTGCTCGGCGACCTCGAGGAAGTTGAAGGTGTGGGGTCCGACGATGGCCGGCGTGCCCACCGCGCAGGCCTCGATCAGGTTCTGTCCGCCGAAGGGCAGCCAGCTGCCGCCGATGAGCGCGACCTCGGCGGCCGCGTAGTAGGCGAACATCTCGCCCATCGAGTCTCCCAGCCACACCTGCGTGTGCGCGTCGATCGCGTCCTCGCGGCTGCGGCGCGCCAGCCTCAGCCCGCGTGCGGTGACCAATGCCGCGACGGCGTCGAAGCGCTGCGGATGGCGGGGCACGATGGCCAGCAGCACGTCGGCAGGCAGTGCGGCGCGTGCCCAGGCATCGAGCAGCAAGGCCTCCTCGCCGTCGCGCGTGCTCGCAGCGAGCAGCACCGCACGTGAGCCGGTGGCGGCGCGAAAGCGTTCGGCCAGGGCGAGTTGCGCGGCCGGCGGTTCGATGTCGAACTTGACGTTGCCGCTGATCTCGACGTGTCGCGCGCCCAGCGCGGCGAGCCGGTCGGCGTCGGCCTGCGTCTGCGCGCCCACGCCGGCGAGCGCGGCGAGCGTCATGCGCGCGAGGCTCGGCCAGCGCGCATAGCGCCGTGTCGATCGCGCGGACAGGCGGGCGTTGGCGAGCAGCACCGGCACGCCGGCCTCGCGCGCGGCGAGCAGCAGGTTGGGCCACAGCTCGGTTTCCATGATCACGCCCACGCGTGGGCGAAAATGCGCGAAGAAGCGCCGCGCGAAGCCGGGCAGGTCGTAAGGCAGCCATTCCAGGTGTATCCGTGCGTCCTCGCCGAAGAGGGTGCGTGCGGTGTCGCGCCCGGTCGGCGTCATCTGCGTGAGCAGGATGTCGTGGTCGGGATGGCGCTCGCGCAGCGCACGCACCAGCGGCGCAGCCGCGCGCGTCTCGCCGACCGACACGGCGTGCACCCAGATCACCGGGCGCGCCGGAGGCCGCGTGCGCCAGCGCGTGAAGCGGGCGCCAGCGTCTTCGAGATAGCCGCGCTGGCGGCGGGCGCGCCACAGCAGACGCAAGGCCACGGCGGGCAGGAGCAGGGTCCAGATCAGCGAGTAGGCGAAGCGTGCGGACATCGGCGCTCGGGGGGCGATAGGGCGCCCAGTATAGCGAAGCGCCGTCCCCGGCCCGCCGTGGCAAGACGACGGACATGCGATAATCGCCGGCGATGATCTACTCCCGCACCGGGCCTCCCGCATGAAAGTCCTCGTTACCGGCGCAGCCGGCTTCATCGGCATGCACGTCGCGCTGCGCCTGCTCGCGCGCGGCGACATCGTGGTCGGCCTCGACAACCTCAACGACTACTATGATCCCGCGCTCAAGCGCGCCCGACTCGCGCGCCTCGAGGCCATTGAGCACTTCCGCTTCGTGCGCATGGATGTCGCCGATCGCGCGGGCATGGCGCGGCTGTTCGCCGAGGAGCGTTTCGATCGCGTCGTGCATCTGGCCGCGCAGGCCGGTGTGCGCTATTCGCTGGAGAATCCGCACGCCTACGTCGACAGCAATGTGGTCGGCTTCACCAACGTGCTCGAAGGCTGCCGCCACGCGTGCGTCGAGCACCTGGTGTATGCCAGCAGTTCCAGCGTCTACGGCGGCAACGAGAAGATGCCGTTCTCCGAGCACGACAGCGTCGACCACCCGGTGAGCCTGTACGCGGCGACCAAGAAGGCCAACGAGCTGATGGCCCACACCTACAGTCACCTGTACGGCTTGCCCACCACCGGTCTGCGATTTTTCACGGTCTACGGCCCGTGGGGGCGCCCGGACATGGCGCTGTTCCTGTTCGTCTCGGCGATGCTCGAGGGGCGGCCCATCGACGTGTTCAATCACGGCCGCATGCGGCGCGACTTCACCTACATCGACGACATCGCCGAAGGCGTGCTGCGCACGCTCGACCGCGTGCCGCAACCGGACGCGGGCTACGACGCCGTGGCTGCCGATCCGGCGCGTGCGCGGGCACCGTATCGCGTATTCAACATCGGCAACCACGACCCGGTACCGCTGATGGACTTCATCGCCGCCATCGAGTCCGCGCTCGGCATCGAGGCGAGCAAGAACTTCCTGCCACTGCAGGACGGCGACGTGCCGGCCACGCATGCGGATACGCGCGAGCTGGCCGACTGGGTCGGATTCGCGCCAGCCACGCCGGTGCGCGAGGGCGTGGCGCGCTTTGTCGCCTGGTACCGCGACTACTACGCACGCTGATGGCTACCTACGCGATCGGCGACATCCAGGGCTGCTACACGCCGTTTTCCCGGCTGCTCGAACGCATCCGCTTCGATCCGGCCGTCGACCGGCTGTGGATCGCGGGCGATCTGGTCAACCGCGGGCCGCATTCGGCCGAGGTGATCCGTCTGGTGCGCGGCTTCGGCGAGGCGGCGGTGACCGTGCTCGGCAACCATGACCTGTATCTGCTGATGGTGGCCGCGCGCGCCGCGCCGCGCACGCGCGACGACACCCTCGGTGGCCTGCTCGCGGCCGATGATCGCGACGAGCTTCTCGACTGGCTCACCCACCGGCCGATGGTGCATGTGGCCGACGGTCGCATCCTGGTGCATGCCGGCCTGGTGCCGCAGTGGGATGTGGCCAAGGCGGCCGCTCTCGGACGCGAGGTCGAGACGGCCTTGCGCGGCGAGCGGCGCCATGACTTTCTCAAGCATCTGTACGGCGACAAGCCGGTGAAATGGGACGACGGACTCAAGGGCTGGGATCGGCTGCGCTTCATCGTCAACGTCATGACGCGCATGCGTTGCTGCACTCCTGACGGGCGCCTGGCGCTGTCGGCCAAGGGCCCGCCGGCACGCGCGCCGTCCGGCACCGTGCCATGGTTTCGCGTACCCAAGCCGGCCTGGCGCGGTCACACGGTCGTGTGCGGGCACTGGTCGGCGCTCGGTTTTCATTGCGAGCCGGGTCTGATCGCGCTCGATTCGGGCTGCGTGTGGGGCGGCAAGCTCACCGCGCTGCGGCTCGACGACGGTGTGGCCTTTCAGGAAGACGGTCAGCTGTAGGTACTCCGTTCGCGGTGGATCGCCGGATGAGGCGTGAGCTGTAGGTTGCCGATGAGCCGAAGGCGAATTGCAACACCCCGGCTTGCGTCATGCTCGCCCGATGATGTCGCACTCGCTTCGCTCGCCACGACCTACGCGGATTCGGCGTCCGCTTTCAGGGTGACCTGCGAGACGATGCGCTCGCGCAGTGCCGCGGCGAGTGCGCGGCGATCGACATCGGCCTCGCCACGCACGGGCGGCAGCAGGATGACTTCAGCGACGATGGCGGGCGCGGCGACGATGTTGGCGATGCATTGCATCAGCGTCATGTCGCCCCAGTAGGCGGGTGCCCGCGTGAAGTGGCCATGCGCGTCGCGATAGCGCAGCGCCACCGCCTGAATCGGCGCGCGCGCGTCAAGCGCGGGCTGCAGCAGCGCGCCATGAAAGTGCAGCACGTGGCTGCCATCGGTGGTCGTGCCTTCGGGAAACAGCGCGACGACCTGGCCGGTGGCGAGCACCGCGCCGATTTCACGGCTGACGATGCGTGCGTGGCCGCGACTGCCGCGATGCAGGAACAGCGTGTCGTTCTTCGCGGCGAGCCAGCCGATGGCCGGCCATGAGCGCACCTCGGCCTTGGATACGAAGGCCGCCGGGGTGAGCGCGTTGATGACGAAGATGTCGAGCCAGGAGACGTGGTTGGCGACCAGCAGCGCGCCCGATTCGAGCGGTTCACCGCTCACGCGCAACTCGATGCCGACGATCGCCAGCAGACGTGCCGACCAGCGCTGGCGCAGTGCGCGCCGGCGCGCCAGGCCGGCGAACGGGAACAGCGTCAGCACGATCGCCAGGCCACCCAGCAGGTGGAGTACGAGACGGACGCGGCGCGCGAGTCGTGTGGCCGCGCCGGCCGGTGTCAGTCGGGACGGCCCAGGTAGTGGCGGGCGTAGCGCTCCCGCAGCCGGCTCATCGGCAGCAGGATCGGAAGGTCGGCGGTGTTGAAGTCCGGATCCCATGCGGGCTCCCCACAGATCCACGCGCCCGCGCGCAGATACCCCTTGAGCAGCGGCGGCGTGGGCACGTCCAGGTCGCCGCGCAGACGCTGGAGCGGCAGCGCGTGGCGCGGGAAGACATGATATTCGAGCGGCGCCGCGTGCGCCTCGTGCAGCCGATTGTACAGGCTGGCCGCGGCGTGACCGCCGTCGCCCATGCCGATCGAGGCGCAGCCCATCAGATAGTCGTGCCCGTGCTCGGTCATGTAGCGTGCAAGCCCCGACCACAGCAGCGAGATCACCGCGCCGGTGCGGTAGTCGGCGTCGATGCATGCGCGTCCGATCTCGACGATGCGGCTGCGCAGGTGCTGCAGACGGGTCAGGTCGAATTCGCTCTCGGCGTAATAGCCGCCGACGCGTCGCGCGGCCTCGGGGGCGAGGATGCGATAGGTGCCGACGATGCGACCGCGCGCCTCGTCGCGCACCAGCAGATGTTCGCAGTGCGGATCGAAAATGTCGCGATCGACGCCGGGCGTGCGGCCGGGCAGGCGTGCGCCCATTTCGTCGTGGAATACGCGGTAGCGCAGCTTCTGCGCCTCGAGTACCTCGCTCTGGCACGAGGCCAGCGTCACGTGAAGGCTGCGCGGCTGGCGCAGGAAGGCGCGTGGTTCGGTCAGCAGCATGGTGGTCGTCCTCCTGTTGGCTGCCGCCATTGTCGGGACGCTGCATTGCACGCCGGTGACGCCACGGTTACGCCGCGATGAAGGCGGCGGCGATGCCCGCGCGCCTATAATCGGTGCTTTGTCCGAGGAGACCTGCATGACGATTCTGGTATGTGGCTCGGTCGCCTACGACACCATCATGGTGTTCCACGACCGCTTTCGCAATCACATCCTGCCCGAGCAGATCCATATCCTGAACGTCGCCTTTCTGGTGCCCGACATGCGGCGCGAGTTCGGCGGCTGCGCCGGCAACATCGCCTACAACCTCAGCCTGCTGGGCGGCGATGCGAGCATCATGGCCACCGTCGGCGACGACGCCGGCCCCTATCTCGCGCGGCTGGACGAACTCGGGCTGGCGCGCGATCACGTGCGCCCGGTTGCCGGCAGCTTCACCGCGCAGGCCTTCATCACCACCGACATCGATGACAACCAGATCACGGCCTTCCATCCGGGCGCGATGAACCACGCGCACGAGAACCGCATCGCCGACGCGGCCGGCGTGCGTCTGGGCATCGTCGCACCCGACGGGCGCGAGGGCATGATGCAGCACGCCGAACAGTTCGCCGCCGCCGGCATCCCCTTCGTGTTCGATCCGGGTCAGGGCCTGCCGATGTTCGACGGGGAGGAATTGCGCCGATTCCTGAACCTCGCGACCTGGTGTGCCGTCAACGACTACGAGGCGCGCATGCTGTGCGAGCGCACCGGCCTGAGTCTCGAGGCGATCGCCGGTGAGCTCGAGGCACTCGTCGTCACGCGTGGCGGCGAGGGTTCGCACATCCACACCGGTGGGCGCTGCATCGAGATTCCGTGCGTGGCGGCCGAACGCGTGGCCGACCCCACCGGATGCGGCGACGCCTACCGTGCCGGGCTGCTCTTCGGGCTTGCAAACGATTACGACTGGGAGCGCAGCGGCCGGCTAGCCTCGGTAATGGGTGCGCTCAAGATCGCGCATCGCGGCGGGCAGAATCACCGCCCGACGCGCGAGGACATCGCGCGCGTGTTCAGGGAATCCTTCGGTGAGGAGTTGTGGTGATGAGTGACAGGATGCGGATGATGGTGGTGATGTGTGCCGTGGCCCTGCTGGCCGGCTGTGCCGGTGGCCTGGGCGGCGGCACCTACGAGCGCGCCGAGGCGCGGCGTGCGATGACGGTCGACTACGGCACGGTCGAGAGCGTGCGCCAGGTCCAGCTCGAGGGCACCAAGACGCCGGTCGGCACGATCGCCGGTGCGGCCGTCGGCGGGGTCGCGGGCAGCACCATCGGCGGCGGCAGCGGACGCACCATCGCGACCGTGCTCGGCGCGGTCGCCGGTGGCGTGGCCGGCTCGGCCGTGGAGGAGAGCGCCACGCGCAAGCGCGGCGTCGAGGTGACGGTCAAGCTCGACAACGGTCAGCTCCTGGCGGTCGTGCAGGAAGACGAGGGCGAGGGCTTTTCGCCCGGTGAGCGCGTGCGCGTAGTGCGTGACGGGCGCACGACGCGGGTGAGCCGCTGATCCGAAGTTACGGATAGAACAGGTTCACGCGAAAGCCGGCCGGGCGTGCCTGCTCGGCCGTCTCGAACGGCAGGGCCACGTTCAGGCGCGATCCGGCGGCGATGCCTGCGGCGGGGTCGGCGTCGGCCGGCAGCCATTCTTCGGGGGCGAAGGCGCGGCGTGCCACGGCATGGTCGTCGCGATCCTGCAGCGACAGTTCCAGGTGCGGCAGCTGCTGCGGATGATTGGCGAGGTTGGCGATCTCCGCGACGAGCACGAAGCGGCGATCGCTGCCCGGCACCGGATCGAGCCGCGTGGCGGCCACGTCGAGGCGCTCGAGCACGCGCGGCAGCGGCATCTCGCAGCCCAGACGCTCGCACACCTGCAGGTAGACCGGCCGCAGTCGCGGCCATTCGCGCGTGATCGGCTCGCGGTAGATGAAGCTCGCCTGGGCCACCAGCGTGCCCAGCAGCATTCCGACCCCCAGCGCCCAGGCCCATCGCCGCGGTTGTGGTTCCGGCCCGTAGGCTCGTTCGCGCCAGCGCTCGATCGGATCGTGGTCGTCCGTATCCATGCTGGCGTCGACGGCGGCGATGCTGGCGGTGGCCGGCGGGGGCAGGTCGGGCTCGCCGTCCAGCGAGGGTTCCACCCGGTCGTCTTCCTCGACGCGACGAGTGAAGCCGCTGGCGGCGAATGCATTGCGCCCGTGCGCCTCGGCACGGGCGGGCGTCAGCGCTTTCCAGATTGGCGCAGGCGCCTCCTGTGGTGCGTCATCGGGAGTCGGCTCGTCGATCTCGTCCTGCGCACCGGTCCTGGCGACCATTGTGCTGGCCATCGGCTCCGCTGCGGGCGCGGTCGTGCTGCGCGGCGGGCCGAAACGCTCCGGGATCTCGAAGTCGAGACCCGCGTCCGTGGCGCGCGCGGGTGAGGCTTCCTCCGGCTGCTCCGCCACGAGGTGTTCGAGCGCGTTGAACGGCCGATAGCAGTGACCGCAGCGCACGCGCCCACCGCGTTGCGCGAGCACGTCCTCGCCGACCCGGAAGGCGGTCAGGCAGGCCGGGCAGCGCGCGATGCTCATGCCGCCTCCCGTCGGCCTTCGAGGCGCGCCCAGCCCTCGTGCGTGGCGCCGACCTCAAGCGTGATCCATGGCGCGTAGGCGGCGATCACCGCGTCGGCTTGTTCGCCGAGTACGCCCGAGAGCGCGATGCGCCCGCCCGGCGCGACACGTGCGGCGAGCAGTGGTGCGAGCACGCACAGCGGATTGGTCAGGATGTTGGCGACGACGATGTCGAAGCGTTCCTCGAGCGTCTCGCCCGAGTGCTGCACGCGCATCGTCACGCCGTTGCGCGCGGCGTTGTCCTGCGCGGCTGCAAGCGCCTTGTCGTCGATGTCGACGCCGAGCACGTCGCGTGCCCCGAGCATCAGCGCGGCGATGCCGAGGATGCCCGAACCGCAGCCGTAGTCGAGCACGCGTGCGCCCGGTGTGACCGTGTCGCACAGCCACTGCAGGCACAGCCGGGTGGTCGGGTGCGAGCCGGTGCCGAAGGCCATGCCGGGATCGAGTTCGATGTTGATCGCGCCCGCATCGGGCGCTTCGTGCCAGGAGGGCACGATCCACAGACGCGCGTCGATGCGGATCGGTTCGAACTGGCGTTGCGTCAGCTGCACCCAGTTCTGCTCGGCGACGGGCTCGCAGGTGAAGGGCGGCACGGTGTCGAAGCCGGCCGCCGCGGCTGCCTCGGCCAGTGCGCGTTCGAGCGCCGCATCGGCGTCGAACAGCGCGATCACGCGGCTGTGATCCCACAGCCCGGCCGGCGCCAGGCCGGGCTCGCCGAACTGCGGCGTCTCGGCCGCGGTGCCGGCGTCGGCGTCCTCGATGGAGACCGACAGCGCGCCGGCGTCCATCAGGGCCTCGGACAGGGTTTCGGCCTGGTTCGCCTCAGCCTGCAGCGTGACCGAAATCCACATCCTCGATCTCCCGGGGTGCGTGACCGGGTGCGTTGCGGCGCCCGGTCACGCGGTTCTAGTCGCTCTTAACTTCGTTGCGTTCGGCAAGCTTGTGTTCGAGGTAGTGGATGCTCGTGCCGCCCTCGACGAAGCGCGCGTCGAGCATCAGTTCCTGATGCAGCGCGACATTGCTGCGGATGCCCTCGACGACCATCTCCGAGAGCGCGATGCGCATGCGCCGGATGGCCTGCTCGCGCGTGTCGCCGAAGGTGATCAGTTTGCCGATCATCGAATCGTAGTGTGACGGAATCGTGTACCCGCCGTATACATGCGAATCGACACGCACGCCGGGGCCGCCCGGCGTGTGCCAGTTGGTGACCTTGCCGGGGCTGGGCGTGAAGCGGAACGGATCCTCGGCGTTGATGCGGCATTCGATGGCGTGACCGCGAAACTCGATATCCTTCTGGCGGAAGGGCAGTCGTTCTCCGGCGGCGATGCGGATCTGCTGCTGCACGATGTCGATGCCGGTGATCTGCTCGGTGACCGGATGCTCGACCTGCACGCGCGTGTTCATTTCGATGAAGTAGAACTCGCCATTCTCGTACAGGAACTCGAAGGTGCCGGCGCCGCGATAGCCGATGCGCCGGCAGGCGTCGGCGCAGCGCTCGCCGATCCTGGCGATGTGCTTGCGCTCGATGCCCGGCGCGGGCGCCTCCTCGATGACCTTCTGGTGACGCCGCTGCATCGAGCAGTCGCGCTCGCCCAGGTGTACGGCGTTGCCATGCTCGTCGGCCAGCACCTGGATCTCGACATGGCGCGGGTTCTCGAGGAACTTCTCCATGTACACCGTGGGGTTGCCGAAGGCCGCGCCGGCCTCGGACTGGGTCATGCTCACGGCGCCCAGCAGGGCCGCCTCGGTGTGCACCACGCGCATGCCGCGCCCGCCCCCGCCGCCGGCGGCCTTGATGATGACCGGATAGCCGATGTCGTGGGCGATGCGCAGGATCTCCTGCGGATCTTCCGGCAGCGCACCTTCGGAGCCCGGCACGCAGGGCACGCCGGCGGCTCTCATGGTGTCCTTGGCGCTCACCTTGTCGCCCATCAGGCGGATGGTCTCGGCGCGCGGACCGATGAACACGAAGCCGGACTGTTCCGCGCGCTCGGCGAAATCGGCGTTCTCCGACAGGAAGCCGTAGCCCGGATGGATGGCCTCCGCATCGGTGACCTCGGCCGCCGATATCAGCGCCGGAATGTGCAGATAGCTCAGCGCGGACGGGGCCGGGCCGATGCACACCGACTCGTCGGCGAGCTTGACGTACTTGGCCTCGGTGTCGGCCTCCGAATGCACGGCGACGGTACGGATGCCGAGCTCGCGGCAGGCACGCAGGATGCGGAGAGCGATCTCCCCCCGGTTGGCAATGAGAATCTTCTCGAACATGGTCGCGCTCAGCCGATGACGAACAGCGGCTGGCCGTACTCGACCGGCTGACCGTTCTCGACGAGGATGGCCTTGACCACGCCTTCGACGTCGGACTCGATCTCGTTCATCAGCTTCATCGCCTCGATCAGACACAGGCGCTCGCCCACCGACACCTTCTGTCCGATGTCCACGAAAGGCTTGGCGCCGGGCGCGGAAGCGCGGTAGAAGCTGCCCACCATCGGCGACTTGACGACGTGGCCGGCCGGCAGGGCGTCGGCCGTGTCGGCGCGCTCGGCCGGGGCGGCCTCGGTCGGGGGGGGCGCGCTCGCCGCGGGCGCGGCGGTGACGTAGCTCACCGCCTGCGAGGCCGGCAGTTGCTTGGCGATGCGGACCTTCTCCTCACCCTCGGTGACTTCGAGTTCCGAGATGCCGGACTCCTGGACGAGGTCGATCAGTTTCTTGAGCTTGCGCAAATCCATGCTGGTCTCCGGAATGGGCCGGCCCGCGCACTGCGCGGGCCGGCCGGGGATAGGGGGTTCAACGATCTCTGAGGCGCAACAGCGCGAATTCGAGTGCGGCCAGGTAGCCGTAGGCTCCGAGTCCGCAGATCACGCCGGCGGCGCGATCGGAGAAATACGAGTGCTGACGGAAGGGCTCGCGCGCGTGGATGTTCGACAGGTGAACCTCCACGTAGGGGATGTCGACGGCGGCGAGCGCGTCGCGCAAGGCGACGCTGGTGTGCGTGTAGCCGGCCGGGTTGATGACGATGAAGTCGATCTCCTCGGAGGCCGCGGCCTGGACGCGGTCGATGAGTTGACCTTCGTGATTGCTCTGGAAGGTCTCGAGCACGACGCCCTCGGCCTGGGCGCGCGCTTCCATCGCCCGATGGATGTCGGACAGCGTGGTCAGGCCGTAGTGACCCGGCTCGCGCGTGCCGAGCAGATTCAGGTTGGGGCCGTGCAGGGCCAGCACGCGGCCCTTGGGCGGCGGTGGCGATTCGGTCTCTTTCTTGCGTTTTGCACTCATGATGCGGGCGAGTTTGCCGCAAATCGCTGCATGCTGTCCAGCGTTGAAACGCCGGGCAGCATGCATCATGGGTGAAGCAGACCCTCGATGCGCTCGACCAGTTGGTCTTCGTTGAGCGTGCCCAGCGTGACGTCGGCGACCGCGCCGTCGCGGCCCAGGATGACCGTGAAGGGCAGGGCGCGGGCGCTGTTGCCGAAGGCTTCCGCCAGCCCCAGAGTGTTGCTGGTGCCGACCAGCAGCGGATAGGGTACATCGAAGCGTTCGCGAAAGTCGCGTACGTTCTCGGCCGAGTCGATCGACAGGCCGACGAACTGCACCGGGGCGTCGCGGTAGCGCCTCGCGACTTCGGAAAACTCCGGAATCTCCTTGATGCACGGTGGGCACCAGGTGGCCCAGAAGTTGGCGACGATCACCCGCCCGTTCCAGTCGGATACGGTGTGCATGCGGCCGTCGGCGTCGGGCAGTGCGGTGGCGAGCAGGCGCTGCGCGGCGTCCGGTGTGACCCCCTCGGGTGCCTGCGCCGGGCGATTGAGCGCCTGCCCGGCATACAGACCCGCCACGGCGGCCGCGGCGGCGACCGCGAGTACGATCAGGGTGCGCAGCACGGACTTCATTCTTCCTCCTCCTCCGGGGACTCGTCGAGCAGTGCCTCGACCGCCGCGCGGCGGGCGCGTTCCGTGCCGCGTCGCGGATTGCGCTCGCCGATACGCTCGTGCAGCGTCAGCCGCACCGGCACCTCGGCCCAGTCCAGGCTGAGGATGGCCTCGGGCGTGTGCGTGGTGACGCGGCGCGGTTCTCGATGTTCGTAGGCGATGTCGTGGTTGAGCAGAAAGATCTCCACATCCTTGGCGCTTTCCGGAAACAGTTCGATGTCCACCTCGGAATAGCGTCCGGCCGTGCCGTCGAGCACGCCGCCGGTGAGATAGGGGCGGAACTCCTCGAGCAGGGACATGACCTCGACGGCGACCTCGCGCATGGCGCGAATGCGTTCATCCTGCTCGTCGTCCTGGTAGAGCGCCTGCCAGGCGCGCAGTTCGGCTTCGACCTCGGCGTTGTTGGGCAAGGCCTCGGTCACCGACACGCCGAGCTGACGCGCCGCCTTGCGCTTGGCGAAGCCGAAGTCGCCGATGCCGTCTTCGGCCATCATGCGGGCGGCCAGCGCGGCGATCTCGCGGCGGATTTGGGAGCCTCGGGAGGGGTGGGTTCTATGGCGCATGATGCGGGCGCGGGGGACCGGGTGCGTCGGGTAGAATGCGCCGATTCTACACGGGCCGGGCGTTGCCTGCCGGCGCTCCCGGAGAACGCATGCACATCCACATTCTCGGCATCTGCGGCACCTTCATGGGCGGCGTGGCCTTGCTCGCGCGCGAGGCCGGCCACACCGTGACCGGCTGCGATGCCAACGTCTATCCACCGATGAGCACCCAGCTCGAGGCACAGGGCATCGGCCTGATCGAGGGCTGGGATGCGGCGCAGGCGGATTGCGGCGCGGACGTCTTCGTCATCGGCAACGCGGTCTCGCGCGGCAACGCGCTGCTCGAGGAAATCCTCGATCGCGGCCTGCCCTACGTGTCCGGCCCGCAGTGGCTGGCCGAGCACGTGCTCGCCGGACGCTGGGTGCTGGCGGTGGCCGGCACGCACGGCAAGACCACGACCAGTTCGATGCTCGCGTGGATGCTCGAGCACGCCGGGCTCGCGCCGGGCTTTCTGATCGGTGGTGTGCCGGACAACTTCGGCGTGTCGGCGCGGCTGGGCGAGACGCCGTTCTTCGTGATCGAGGCCGATGAATACGACACGGCCTTCTGCGACAAGCGTTCGAAGTTCGTGCACTACCGGCCGCGCACGGCGATCCTGAACAATCTGGAGTTCGATCACGCCGACATCTTCGCCGATCTGGGGGCGATCGAAACGCAGTTCCATCATCTGGTGCGCACCGTGCCGTGCTCGGGGCGCATCCTCGTCAATGCCGCCGAGGCCAGTCTCGAACGCGTGCTCGGGCGTGGATGCTGGTCGCAGGTCGAGCGCTTCGGAGACGGGGGCGCGTGGACGGTCGAGGCCGACGGGGCGGATGCCGCGCGCTTCTGTCTCGACGGCGAGGCACTGGGGCGCGCGCGCATGTCGTTGCCGGGCAGCCACAACCGGCTCAATGCGCTCGCCGCGGTTGCCGCCGCGCGCCATGTGGGCGTCACGCCGGCCGTCGCGATCGAGGCGCTTGACCGCTTTGGCGGAGTGCGCCGACGCATGGAGGTGCGCGGCGTGGCCCGCGGAGTGACCGTCTACGACGATTTCGCCCATCATCCGACCGCGATCGCGCTGACCATCGGGGGCTTGCGGCGCAGCGCGACCTCGGGACGCATCCTCGCGGTGCTCGAACCGCGCTCGAACACGATGAAGCTGGGGGTCATGAAGGCGCGCCTGCCCGAGGCGCTGGCGCAGGCCGATGCGGTGTTCTGCTACGCCAATGCCCTGGGCTGGGACGCGGGCGAGGCGCTGGCGCCGCTCGCTGGCCGGCTGGCCGGGGTGTTCGAGGACCTGGATGCACTGGTCGCCGCCATCGCGCGCGAGGCGCGCGCGGGCGACCATGTACTGGTGATGAGCAACGGCGGCTTTGGCGGTGTGCACGAGCGCCTGCTCGCCGCGCTCGAGTGACGCGGCGGGCAGCCGGCGGGCCGCTTATTCGGCCGGCTTGCTCTTCTGCGATTCGCGATCGAGGCGCGCGGCCTCCTCGTCGCTGACGATCTCGAACACGCGCACGACCTTTTGCACACCCTTGGTGGTGCGTGCCACGTCGGTCGCGGCAGCGGCCTCCGATTGCGTCACGATGCCCATCAGGAACACCGTGGCCGCTTCGGTGACGACCTTGATGTGGCGGGCGGATACACGTTTCTCGTCGACCAGGCGGGCCTTGACCATGGAGGTCAGCATCGCGTCGTTGCTGCGCTCGGACAGGGTGCTCAGTCCGGCGACCTGGATTTCGTTGGCGATGCCGGCGACGTTCTCGACGTCGGCGACGATGCGCTCGGCCTCGGCACGCATCGCGCTGTACGGCACCTGGCCGGTGAGCAGCACGTTGCGGTTGTATGAGGTCACCGAGATGTTGACCGCGTCGCCGAAGCGCTCGCGCAGGCGGCGGCGGGCGCGCCATTCGATGCTCTCGTCCTCGACGTAGGCGCCCGAGGTGCGGCGGTCGTTGTAGACGATGACGGCACCGGCGGCCGCACCTCCGGCCACGACCGGAAGGCAGCCCTGCAGTGCCGGCAGCGACGCCGCAGCCGCCAGTGCGAGCAGCGCCCGACGACGCGATTGCGAAGGATTAACCGTTTTCATTCCTCGACTCCAAGCAGCAGACAATCGATTCCGTCGCACAGGCAGTGCAGCACGACGAGGTGTACTTCCTGGATGCGCGCCGTGCGATCGGATGGCACGCAGATGTGGATGTCGTCGGGGGCGAGCGTCTCCGTCATCTTTCCGCCCCCCTTGCCGGTGAGCGCGACCACACGCATGTCGCGCTCGTGGGCGGCCTGGATCGCCTCGATCACGTTGGGCGAGTTGCCGCTGGTCGAAATCGCCAGCAGTACGTCTCCGGGCTGGCCGAGGGCCTGCACCTGCTTCGAGAAGACCTGCACGTAGTCGTAGTCGTTGGCGATCGAGGTCAGCGTGGAACTGTCGGTGGTCAGCGCGATCGCCGCCAGCGGCGGGCGTTCCATTTCAAAGCGGTTGACCAGTTCGGCGGCGAAGTGCTGCGAATCGGCCGCCGATCCGCCGTTGCCGCAGGCGAGGATCTTGCCGTTGGCGAGCAGGGCCTGGGTCATCGTGTCGATCGCGCCGGCGATGGGCGCGGCGAGCGCCTCGCGTGACTGCTGCTTGACGCGAACGCTGTCGTCGAACTGACGGGAGATGCGGCTGATGAGGTCCATGTGCAGGTTGCGGGCACCGTCGTTTGGGGAGGCGAAAGTCTAGCATGGGGGCAGTGCGCCCCTCATGATGCGACGAGTATGCCAAGCCCGTGCACGCGGGCATCGGCCTCTTACACGAAGTTACCTTGCGTCGGCGTCGAAAGCCGCGCGAATCCATTCAACCGCGTGCGCATCCAGCGACCCGAGCATCACCACATCGAAGCGCATGGGTCGGTGCGCGTGGGCGCGGCCCGCGCCGGCGAGCCACCAGCGTGCGGCATGGATGACGCGCGCACGCTTGGCTGCGGTGATGCTGTCGGCGGCCGAACCGAAGCGGCCCGGCGCGCGCAGACGCACCTCGACGAAGACCAGGGTCGCGCCGTCGCGGCACACCAGGTCGATCTCGCCACGACGGCAGCGCACGCGTCGCGCCAGGGTGCGCAGCCCATGCGCGGCCAGATGCGATTCGGCCAGCGCCTCCGCGGCCAGCCCCCGCGCTTGCGCCGCGGTGCCGCCGCGCCCGACAATGGGCGCCCCTTCAGGTGCCGGATCCTTTTTCATGCGCGATGTCGCGAGCTTTCTGTCCAGTACGCCGTCATTGTATGTGGTGGCCACGCCGATCGGCCACCTCGCCGACATCGGCGCGCGAGCCCTGGGCGTGCTGCGCGAGGTCGACGCGATTGCCGCCGAGGACACGCGCCACAGCCAGCGTCTGCTCGAGGCGCACGGCATTCGCACGCCGCTGTTCGCGCTACACGAGCACAACGAGCAGAGCGCGGCCAGCCGCGTGATCGCGCTGCTCGCCGAGGGCCGGCACGTTGCGCTGGTCAGCGACGCCGGCACGCCGGGCGTGTCCGATCCCGGCGCACGTGCCGTGGCCCGCGTGCATGCTGCGGGCCATCCGGTCGTGCCGGTGCCCGGCGCGTGCGCGGCGATCGCCGCACTGTCGGCCTCCGGGCTGGGCGAGACGGGCTTTCGCTTCGCCGGGTTCCTGCCGCCCAAGTCCGCCGCCCGGCGCGCCACGCTCGCGGCACTCGTCGCCAGCCCGGTGGCGCTGGTGTTGTATGAGTCGCCGCATCGCATCGTCGAGTGCGTGGACGATCTCGTGGCGGTGTTCGGCGAAGAGCGCGAAGTGGTTCTGGCGCGCGAGCTGACCAAGCTGCACGAGCAGATCGTGCGCATGCCGCTGGCCGATGCCCCGGCGTGGCTGGCGCAGGACGCGAACCGCCGGCGTGGCGAGTTCGTGCTGGTCGTGTCCGGCTGCCCGCCGAGCGAAGGGCTGGAGCCGGAGGCCGAGCGCGTGCTCGCCCTGCTGCTCGCGGAACTGCCGCTCAAGGGTGCGGCCCGGCTCGCCGCCGAGATCACCGGAGCATCGCGCAATGCGCTCTACGCGCGCGCGCTCGAAATGAAACAGGGACTAGAATGACGTCATCAACAGGAGCAATGCGAGAAATGCAGTCCATCACCCTGCTGCGGCCCGACGACTGGCATCTGCACGTGCGCGACGGCGAGGCGCTGGCGGCCGTCGTGCCGCACACCGCGGAGCGCTTCGGACGCGCCATCATCATGCCCAACCTGCGCCCGCCGGTGACCACCACGGCACAGGCGCTGGCCTATCGCGAGCGCATCCTCGCCGCAGTGCCCGACGGTGTTTCGTTCGAGCCGCTGATGACGCTGTATCTGACCGACAACATGGCGCCGGAGGAGATCGATCGCGCCGCCGATTCGGGCGCGATCGTGGCGCTCAAGCTGTATCCGGCCGGAGCGACGACCAACTCGGACTCGGGCGTGACCGACATCGCCAACACCTACGCGGTGCTCGAGCGCATGCAGGCGCGCGGTCTCTTGCTGTGTGTGCACGGTGAAGTGACCGATGCCGACATCGACGTGTTCGACCGCGAGCATGTGTTCATCGAGCGCGTGCTCGAGCCGCTCACGCGCCGCTTTCCCGGGCTGCGCATCGTGTTCGAGCACATCACGACCTCCTCGGCAGTCGACTTCGTGCGCTCGCGCGACGCGAACCTGGCGGCGACGATCACGCCCCACCATCTGCTGATGAACCGCAACGCGATCTTCGCCGGCGGCATCCGGCCGCATCATTACTGCCTGCCCGTGCTCAAGCGCGAGCAGCACCGTCATGCGCTCGTCGAAGCGGCGACCTCGGGGGATGCGCGCTTCTTCCTCGGCACCGATTCGGCGCCGCATGCCCGCGGCGACAAGGAGTCGGCCTGCGGCTGCGCCGGTTGCTACGTGGCGCATGCCGGCATCGAGTTGTATGCCGAGGTGTTCGAGCAGGCGGACGCGCTCGAGCACCTCGAGGCCTTCGCGAGCCGCAACGGGCCCGCGTTTTACGGACTCGCGCCCAATCGCGAGCACATCACGCTGGTGAGGGAATCATGGACCGTACCCGAGGCATATCCGTGGGTGGGCGGACAGGTCGTCGTGCCGTTGCGCGCCGGCGAGTCGGTGGCGTGGCGGCTGCAGTCGCCGTCCTGAGGCGCCGCGGCGCCTTGCTGGCGGTGGCCCTGCTGGCGCCGCTGCTGGCCGCGTGCGAGAACAGCGCGACCTCGTTCACCGTCGACAGCAGCCAGCATGCGGTGGTGCTGATGCGCGAGCAACCGTATTTCTGGGCCGACGAGGTCGAACAGGCCATCGTCGTCACGCGCCTGCCGCACTGCCAGCGCAAGGTGGCCATTCACCCGGATACCACCGCGTACACCCCGATCGAGGTCTTCGAGGCGGGCAGTCTGCTGTGGGCCCTGCATCAGGGCGAGCGCTGGTATCTGGCCAGCACCGAACGCTGTCTGGTGCAGGACTGGAACAACCCCGGCGGTGGCGCCCCCGGCCCGGCCGTCGGCACTTTCCGGCTACGCGACGGCGAACCCGTCTTCGAACCGGCCGCCTGAGTCGTCGCAGCGTATAATCCGCCCGGGAAGTTCGCCAGGCAGTCGCTGCGCACCTCGCGGTGCGTGGAGGAAAGTCCGGGCCCCGCAGAGCAGGATGCCGGCTAACGGCCGGGCGCCGTGAGGCGACGGAAAGTGCAACAGAGAGCAGACCGCCGATGGCCGTCCGGGCTTCGCCGCCGCAAGGCGGCAAAGTCCCCCTCTCGAAGAGGGTGGTGCGATCGGGCGAAAGTCCGATGTATCAGCCGCGGTCACTCCGGGCTTGCCCGGAGTGACCGCGGCAGGCGCGGCGCAAGCTGCGCCTGACGGCACAGGTAAGGGTGAAACGGTGCGAGATCGCGCGAGTGCGACCGGCCGGCGCAAGCCGGTCGGGAGCGTGAGCGAGATCTCGGGCGGGGCGAAAGCTCCGTCGTGTAAGAGACCACCGCGGGACTGGCAACAGGACCGGCACGGCAAACCCCATCCGGGGCAAGGCCAAATAGGGGAGCGATGGCGTGGCTCGCGCTGCTCCCGGGTAGGCTGCTTCAGGGTCGCGGCAACGCGGCTCGCAGAGGAATGATTGCCCGGGCGTGCCGGCTATGGTCGGCACGCCTCGACAGAACCCGGCTTATCGGCGGACTTCCCCACCCCTTTCGAACGGCCGCGCGTTGCGCGGCCGTTTTTCACGCGCGGCGTCCGTTCCGGGCGTCGCGCGGCGTTCCGTCGCCATCGTCTCGTTTTCCCCACATCTTGTGATGTCTGCAGCAGGCTGCGGTGCGCCTGGCGTGCTCGCCATCGCAGGTCTTGGGGCTTGATTTACCAGCATTTCCGGGTGTTTCGAGGGGTTTCATAAGTCCTTGTGGCGCAACGGAAAAGCGTGTGCATGCCGGCTTGACCGTGGAATTTCTTTACTCTAGAGTGGGGGTAAGTGGAGAAAAGTGGGTTTCGGTGGGCGTCTGAGCCGGAATCTTCGCGCAAATCAGGGGGAGCGATGTTCCAGGGTGCGGCCGCGCTCAGTGTCGATGCAAAGGGACGCATGGCGATCCCGGCGCGTCATCGCGACGCCCTCGTGCCGGACGGCGCGCCGCTGGTCATCACCGCGCATCCGCATCGCTGTCTTCTCGTTTATCCGCAGGAGGCCTGGGAGCCGATCAGTCGCCAGATCGCGGCGATGCCCGGGCTGGACCCGCGCACCGCGACGCTCAAACGATTGCTGGTCGGCTTTGCGCAGGCGGAAACGCTCGACGGAGCCGGGCGCGTGTTGATTGCGCCGTCGCTGCGTCAGTGGGCGGGGCTGGACAAGCAGGTATGGCTGGTCGGCCAGGGTTCGCATTTCGAGTTGTGGTCGGAGGCGGGCTGGCTCGCGCAGCAGGAAGCCATGCAGTCGCTCGATGGCGATGCGCTGCCGCCGGGCTTCGAGAGTCTGGCGCTATGAAACATGCCGGCACGCACATCACGGTCCTGCTCGAAGAAGCGGTCGACGCGCTGGCGATCCGGCCGGACGGCATCTACGTCGATGCCACCTTCGGGCGGGGCGGACACAGCCGGGCGATTCTCGCGCGGCTGGGCGCGGCGGGCCGGCTGGTGGCCTTCGATCGCGATCCGTCGGCGATCGAGGCCGGACGCGCGATCGACGATGCGCGTCTGACGCTGGTACATGCGCCGTTCTCGGCGCTGGCCGAGGAACTCGATGCGCTGGACGTGAGCCGCGTCGATGGCGTGCTGCTCGATCTCGGGGTGTCCTCACCCCAGCTCGATGAAGCCGAGCGCGGCATGAGCTTTCGTTTCGATGCGCCGCTGGACATGCGCATGGATACGAGCCGCGGGGAAACGGTGGCGCAATGGCTGGCGCATGCCAGCGTCGCCGACATCAGGGAGGTGCTCAGGGATTATGGGGAAGAACGGTTTGCTCATGCGATTGCAAAGGCGATTGCAGCTGCTCGGTCAGGGGGGGCTGTCGAGACCACTGGACAACTTGCCGCGATCGTGGAAAAGGCGGTCCGTACGCGCGAGCCGGGGCAGCATCCGGCGACGCGGAGCTTTCAGGCTCTACGGATTTTCATCAATCAGGAGCTCGAGGAACTGAGCGAGGCCCTGCCCGCCGCGATGCGCATGCTCGCACCCGGCGGGCGGTTGGTCGTGATCAGTTTCCACAGTCTCGAGGATCGCATCGTGAAGCGCTTCATGCGTGACCAGTCGCGACCGGACGACGCGCCTGCGCGCATGCCCTTGCGCGCCGACCAGTTGCCGCAGCCACGCCTGCGTTTGCTCGGCAAGGCACGCCGTCCGGGTGCCGCCGAGGTCGCCGCCAACCCGCGCGCGCGCAGCGCCGTGCTGCGCGTGGCCGAACGTACCGGAGTGGCGGCATGACACGACTCGCAAGCATGCTGGTCGTTGCGGTGGTCGTCAGCGCGCTGGGCGTGGTGGCGGCCCAGCATCAGTCGCGCAAGCTTCACGCGGAGTATGAGCGCGAGCAGGCACGTGCACACCAGCTCGAGGTCGAATGGGGGCAGCTCCAGCTCGAACAGAGTACCTGGGCCTCGCCGGTGCGCATCGAGGCGGTCGCGCGCGAGCGCCTCGGTCTGGCCGAGCCCGAGCCGGGCCGCATCCTCGTCGCAGGAGAGGAGTCATGACGAGTCGCCATTCGGTCACCTTCAATCACAATCCGCTGCTCGAGCGCGGCCTGCAGGGCTGGCGCGCGCGCACGGTGCTGGGCCTGATGCTGCTCGGCTCGCTGGTGCTGGTCGCCCGCGCCGCCTGGCTGCAAGGCGTCAACCACGACATGCTCAAGGCCCAGGGCGAACAGCGATACGCACGCGTGGTTCCGGTGCCCGCCACGCGCGGACGCATCACCGACCGTCACGGCGACGTGCTCGCGGTCAGTTCTCCGGTGCGCGCGATCTGGGCGAGTCCGCGCGAGGCGCGTCTGCTGCCGGCCGACGCGCGTCGCCTCGCGGCGCTGCTGAAAATGGACGTGGAGGCGCTCAACCGCCAACTCGCCAGTGAGCGCGACCGGGTCTATCTGCAACGTCAGGTCTCGCCGGAAGTGGCGCGGCGCATTGCCGAACTCGGCCTGCCCGGCGTTCATCAGGATCCGGCCTACCGCCGTTTCTATCCGGGCGGTGAGATGTCCGCGCATCTGCTTGGCTTCACCGACATCGACGAGCGCGGCATCGACGGCATCGAACTGGCCTACGACGAGGTGCTGCGCGGCGAGGCCGGCGCGCGTCGCGTGATCCGCGACAATCGCGGCCAGATCATCGAGGACGTCGAATTGCTGCGCGCGCCGCGCGACGGGCAGGACGTGACGCTGTCGGTGGACAACCAGATCCAGTTCGTCGCCTATTCCGCGCTGCGCCAGGCGATCCGCGACAACGCGGCCGCCGCTGGCTCGGTGGTGGTGCTCGATGTGCGCAGTGGCGAGGTGCTCGCCCTGGTCAATGCGCCGACCTACAATCCCAACAACCGTGCCGGCCTGTCCGGTGCGCAGCTGCGCAACCGCGCGCTGACCGATCTGTACGAACCGGGTTCGACGATGAAGCCGTTCATCGGCGCGCTTGCCATCGAGGCCGGGCGTGTCACGCCCGAGACCATCGTCGAGACCGATCCAGGCCGAATGAGCATCGGCCGCGCGACGATTTCCGACGTGCGTCGCCACGGCATGCTGAGCGTCGCGGAAGTGATCCAGAAGTCGTCCAACGTGGGCACCGTGAAGATCGCCATGCAGTTCCAGCCGCGCGAGATGTGGACGCTGTTCGATCGCCTCGGCTTCGGGCGGCCCTTGCAAGTCAAGTTTCCCGGCACTGCCGGCGGCCTGTTGCGTGCGGCCGACAGCTGGAAGCCGATCGAGCAGGCGACCATGGCCTATGGCCACGGGATCTCGAGCACGCTGATGCACATGGCGCGCGCCTACCTCGCCTTCGCGCGCGACGGCGAACTGCTGCCGATCTCGCTGGTACGCCAGGAGCGCCCGCCAAAGCCGGTGGGTCAGATCTTCTCGGCGCAGACGGCGCGCGCGATGCGCACCATCCTCGAGAACGCGGCCGGCCCCGGCGGTACCGGACAGCGCGCGCGCGTCACCGGCTACCGCGTCGCCGGCAAGACCGGAACCGCCCACAAGCTGGAGGGCGGACGCTATACCGACAAATACGTCTCGTCCTTCGTCGGCTTCGCGCCGGCGTCCGACCCGCGCATCGTGGTCGCCGTGATGATCGACGAGCCCAAGGCCGGCGCGCACTTCGGCGGCGCCGTCGCCGCGCCGGTGTTCGCGCGCGTCACCGAGGGAGCGCTGCGTGCCCTTGGCGTCGCGCCGGATGCGCCGCTGGTGCCCTTGCACCTGGCCGGACGACGCCCGCCACAGGAGCAGATGTGAGCCGCGAGCGCGCCCTGGAGCTGCTCGACGCCCTCGCGGCCGCCGGTGTGCGGCCGCGTGGCGTATGTGCCGACTCGCGCGAGGCTCGCACCGGTGACCTGTTCCTGGCCTGGCCCGGCGTGCGCAGCGATGGCCGCGAGCATATCGGCGACGCGCTGGCGCGTGGTGCGGCGGCCGTGCTGTGGGAGAGCGGTGACGGCCGCGCGCTGCCCGATTGCGCGGTGCCGGCGATCGGCGTCGAGGGCCTGCGCGCGATCGCGGGCCACCTCGCGCACGAGGTCTTCGGTCGTCCATCGGCCGCGCTGTGGGTGGCCGGCGTCACCGGTACCAACGGCAAGACCACGGTCAGCCAGTGGATCGCGCAGGCACTGGAGGCTCTTGACGTGCGTTGCGGCGTGATCGGGACCTTGGGCGCCGGTTTTCCGGGGCGGCTCGAGCCGCTCGCCAACACCACGCCCGATGCCATCGTCCTGCATCGCGCGCTGGCCGCGCTGCACGGGGCCGGAGCGCGTGCCGTGTCGATGGAGGTGTCCTCGATCGGGCTCGATCAGGCCCGCGTGGCCGGTGTCGAGTTCGACGTCGCGGTGTTCACCAACCTCAGTCGCGACCATCTCGAATATCACGGCACGATGGACGCCTACGGCCGTGCCAAGGCGCGCCTGTTCGACCAGTCGGGGCTGAGTTGTGCGGTGCTCAACATCGACGACGCCTTTGGCGCGGAACTTGCCGCGAAGCTGGCTGCTCGCGGTCAGCGGGTGATTGGCTGCACGATGCACGAGACGACCCTGCCCGGGCTGCCACGACTGGTCGGCAAGCCCCTGGGCGTGGCGCCGTCGGGCATCCGCTTCACCGTGTGCGAGGACGGCGAACATGCCGAGGTCGCGCTGGCGACGGTCGGCGGCTTCAACGTGGCCAATGCGCTGGCCGTGATCGGCGTGCTGCGCGCGCGTGGTGTGCCGCTGGCCGAGGCGGCTCAGGCCACCAGCCGCGTGGTGCCGCCGCCGGGGCGCATGCAGTTGTTCGGTGGCGTGGGCGAGCCGCTGGTGGTGGTCGATTACGCGCATACGCCTGATGCGCTCGCCAAGGTGCTGGAGGCCGCGCGCGATGCGGCCACCCGCCGTGGCGGACGTCTGGCCTGCGTGTTCGGCTGCGGTGGCGAGCGTGATCCGGGCAAGCGCGCGCTGATGGGCGAAGCGGCCGCGGCGCTGGCCGACCGCGTCATCGTCACCAGCGACAACCCGCGCGGCGAGGACCCGGCCGCGATCGCGGCGATGGTGCTCGAAGGCACGGGCGGCAGCGCGCGCTGCGAACTCGACCGCACGCAGGCCATCCGCCTCGCGCTGGCCGAGGCGCATGGCGACGACGTGGTGGTGGTGGCCGGCAAGGGCCACGAGAGCTGGCAGGAGATCGGCGGCGTGCGTCATCCGTACAGCGATGCCGCAGCGGTTCGCGCGGCGCTGGCTGCACGCGCGTCGCAGGGGGAGTCGGCCCCATGATGACGCTGGCCGAACTGGCGCAGGCGCTCGACGCGCAACTGCATGGCGAGGGCGCGACGCGCTTCGAATCGGTGGGCACCGACAGCCGGCGTGTGCGCGACGGCGAACTGTTCGTGGCGCTGCGCGGCGAGCGCTTCGATGCGCACGATTTCGTGCCCGATGCGCTGGCCGGTGGCGCGGTCGCGGCGCTGATCGACCGCCAAGGTTTCGCGCGCCTGCGTACCGCGCGCCCGCTGTTGGTGGTCGAGGACACCCTCGTCGCACTGGGGCGCCTGGCGGCGTACTGGCGCAGCCGCTTCGACATTCCGCTCATCGGCGTGACCGGCAGCAACGGCAAGACCTCGGTCAAGGAAATGTGTGCGGCCATCCTGCGCGAGCATCTGCAGGGCGAGGATACGGTGCTCGCCACCGTCGGCAACCTGAACAACGACATCGGCCTGCCGCTGACGCTGCTTGGCCTGCGCGAGGGCCATCGCGCGGCGGTGGTCGAGCTGGGCATGAACCACCCGGGCGAGATCGCCCGCCTGGCAGCGATCGCACGCCCCACGGTGGCGATCGTCACCAACGCCCAGCGAGCCCATCTGGAAGGGCTGCGTTCGCTCGACGAGGTCGCGCGCGAAAAGGGCGCGATCTATACGGCCGGGCGCGAAGATGCGGTGGCCGTGATCAACGCCGACGACGCGCGTGCCGACTACTGGCGTTCGCTCGTGGCGGGGCGGCGCATGCTCGCCTTCGGCATCGCCCGCGACGCCGACGTGCGCGGCAGTGCGATCGTGCACGGGCTTGGCGTGGAGCTCGAAGTGGACAGTTTCGCCGGGCACGCGCGGATCGTGCTGCGCGTGCCCGGCGAGCACAATGCGCGCAACGCGCTGGGGGCTGCGGCCGCTTGTCTGGCCGCCGGCGTCGGGCTCGACACGGTGGTCGCCGGCCTGCAGGCCTACACCGGCACGTGCGGCCGGTTGCAGAAAGTTACCGGGCCGCGCGGTACGTGCATCATCGACGACACCTACAATGCGAACCCCGATTCGGTGCGGGCCGCGATCGACGTCCTGGCGGCGATGCCCGGCCGCAAGCTGCTGGTGCTCGGCGACATGGGCGAAGTGGGCGAGACCGCCGCCCAGGTGCATGACGAGGTCGGCGGCTACGCCAAGAGCCGGGGTGTCGACGCCTTGTTCGCATTCGGCGACCTGAGCCTGCTGGCCGCGCGCAATTTCGGCGACGGCGGCCGTCACTTCGGCAGCATCGAATCACTCGTCGCGGCGCTTGCGCCGTATTTCGCGGCGGACACCACGGTACTCGTGAAGGGTTCGCGATTCATGCGCATGGAGCGCGTCGTCGAGGCGCTGCTCGCTGCGCGCGACGCCGGCGCGGCCGGCCCACAAGGGGATTCCGATGTTGCTTGAACTCGCGCTGTGGCTGGGCCAGGACGTGCGTGCCTTCAACGTCTTCGGCTATATCACGCTGCGTACCGTGCTCGCGGCGATGACGGCGCTGGTGATCTCCTTCCTGCTCGGGCCCCCGGTGATCCGCTGGCTGGCGGTCAAGAAGATCGGCCAGGCCGTGCGCGATGACGGTCCCAAATCGCATCTGACCAAGGCCGGCACGCCGACCATGGGCGGTGCGCTGATCCTGATTGCCATCGGCATCACGGTGCTGCTGTGGGGCGATCTGTCCAATCACTACGTGTGGGTCACGCTGTTCGTGACCCTGGGCTTCGGCGCAGTGGGCTGGGTCGACGACTGGCGCAAGGTCGTGCACCGCGATCCCAAGGGGCTGGCCAGCCGCTGGAAGTATCTGTGGACCTCGGCCATCGCGCTGGCTGCCGCTCTGTTTCTGGGGCTGACCGCAAGCGCGCCGGCGCAGACCGAGCTGATCGTGCCCTTCTTCAAGGGCGTGGCCTATCCGCTGGGCCTGTTCGGCTTCGTCGCGCTGTCCTACTTCGTGATCAACGGCACCAGCCACGCGGTGAACCTGACCGACGGCCTCGACGGCCTGGCGATCATGCCCACCGTGATGGTCGCCGGTGCGCTGGCCATCTTCGCCTATGTCGCCGGGCATGCAGGCTTCGCCAAATACCTGGGCGTGCCCTACATCGCGGGCGCCGGCGAGCTGGCGATCTTCTGCGGCGCGATCTGCGGGGCCGGATTGGGCTTCCTGTGGTTCAACGCCTATCCGGCCGAAGTGTTCATGGGCGACGTCGGGGCGCTGGCGCTGGGTGCGGCGCTGGGCGTGATCGCAGTGATCGTCCGCCAGGAGATCGTGCTCTTCATCATGGGCGGCCTGTTCGTCGCCGAGACGCTGTCGGTGATGCTGCAGGTGGTCTATTACCGCATGAGCGGCGGCAAGCGCATCTTCCGCATGGCACCGCTGCACCATCACTACGAACTGGGCGGCTGGAAGGAAACCCAGGTCGTGGTGCGATTCTGGATCATCACCATCATGCTCGTGCTGTTCGGGCTGTCGACGCTGAAGCTGCGATGACGGACGTGGGTGCGCGCTTCGTGCTGATACTGGGCATCGGCGAGTCGGGGCTCGCGATGGCCCGCTGGTGCGCGCGTACCGGGGCGCGTCTGCGCGTGGCCGACACGCGCGCGTCGCCGCCGATGCGCGCCGCCCTGGCCGCCGCCGTGCCCGAGGCCGAGATCGTGTGCGGCGAGTTCGACCTGCAGCTGCTCGACGGGATCGATCTGGTTGCGCTCAGTCCGGGCATTGACCCGGCCGATCCCGTGCTGAGCGAAGCGCGTGCGCGCGGTCTCGCGGTGCTCGGCGAGATGGCCTTGTTCGCCGATGCGCTCGATGCGCTGCAGGTGCGCCCGGCAACTTCCATCATCGCGGTCACCGGAACCAACGGCAAGAGTACGACCACCGCGCTGAGCGCGGCGCTGCTCGCCGGCTGCGGCATCGATGCGGTGGCGGCAGGCAACATCAGCCCGGCCGCGCTGGCAGTGCTGTGCGATCGCCTCGACGAGGGACGTCCCTTGCCCACATGCTGGGTGCTGGAGGTGTCGAGCTTCCAGCTCGAGAGCGCCGGTGCCTTCCGGGCCGACGCGGCCACCGTGCTCAACGTCAGCGACGATCATCTCGACCGTCACGGCAATCTGGACGCCTATGCCGCGCTCAAGGCGCGCATCTTCGCCGGCGACTGCGTACAGGTCCTCAACCGCGACGATCCGCGGGTTGCGGCGATGGCGCTCTTGGGGCGGCGTCAGGTGCGCTTCGGTGCCGGCGTTCCCGACGAGGGTGGGTTCGGATTGATCGAGCGCGACGGCGAGGAATGGATCGCGCTTGGCGACTCCGCCCTCGTGCCGCTGTCTGCACTGGCGATCGCCGGGCGTCACAACGCGCTCAACGCGATGGCCGCCCTCGCGCTGGGTGCGCTCGCCGGCGCGCCGATGCCGCGCATGATCGAGGCGCTCAAGGCCTTTCGCGGGCTGCCGCACCGCGTCGAGCCGATCGCCTGCCGCGCCGACGGCGTGGTCTTCTACGACGATTCCAAGGGCACCAACGTGGGTTCCACGGTCGCCGCGCTTGCCGGACTGGGTCGGCCCGTGGTGCTCATCGCCGGGGGCGACGGCAAGGGGCAGGATTTCGCCCCGCTGGCCGAAGCGGTGGCTGCACACGCGCGCGCGGCGGTGCTCATCGGCCGCGATGCGCCGGCGATCGCCTCGGCCCTGTCGCTGCATCGCTTCGAGAGCGTGCGCGCCCCCGATCTGGCGACGGCGGTCGAGCGCGCCAACGTGCTGGCGCGGCGCGGCGACGCGGTGCTGCTCTCGCCGGCCTGCGCGAGCTTCGACATGTTCCGCAACTACGTGCATCGCGCCGAGGTATTCGCTGCGGCGGTGCGCGCGTTGCCGGGCGTGGAGGCGCTGCGATGAGCGCGCTGCAGATCCTGGGTCTGTCGCGTGACGACGGCAGCGCCGCTGCCGCGCGCGCCGCGCGCCGTCTGGTGCGCCCGCAGGCGCCGCCGCGCGAGCTCGACCCGCTGGTGCTCGGACCCGCCGTGGCATTGATCCTGCTGGGTCTGGTGATGGTGTACTCGGCCTCGATCGCGGTGGCCGAGGGCAGCCGCTTCACCGGCAATCAGTCCACCTATTTTCTGCTGCGTCACGCGGTGTTCCTGAGCATTGGCCTGGGGGCGGGCTATCTCGCCTTCCTTCTGCCCATGCGAGCCTGGCAGCGAATCGCGCCCTGGTTGTTCCTGCTGGGCGTGGTGCTGCTGGTGCTGGTGCTGATTCCCGGCATCGGCCGCGCGGTCAACGGCGCGCAGCGCTGGATCTCGCTCGGCCCGGTGAACCTGCAGCCCTCCGAGCTGATGAAGATCTTCGTCGCGCTCTACGCGGCCGACTACACGGTGCGCAAGCTGCCGGACATGGGCAGCTTCCGCCGTGGCTTCCTGCCGATGGCGGGGATCATCGTGCTGGTGGGCATGCTTTTGCTGCAGCAGCCGGACTTCGGCGCGATGGTGGTGATCTGTGCGATCGCTTTTGGCGTGCTCTTTCTGGGCGGCATGAACGTGAAGGTCTTCGGCCTGCTCATCGGCGTCGCCTCGATCGGCCTGAGCCTGTTGATGTGGTTATCGCCGTACCGGCGTGACCGTCTGCTCAACTTCATGGACCCCTGGCAGGATCCGTTCGACAAGGGCTACCAGTTGTCGCATGCGCTCATCGCCTTCGGACGTGGCGAGTGGTTCGGTGTCGGCCTCGGCGGCAGCGTCGAGAAGCTGTTCTACCTGCCCGAGGCGCACACCGACTTCCTGCTCGCGGTGATCGCCGAGGAACTGGGCTTCATCGGCGTCGCCGTCGTCGTCGTGCTGTTCGCCATCCTGGTGCAACGAGCCTTCGCCATCGGCCGCGAGGCGATCAACCTGGAGCGCTATTTCTCCGGGCTGGTGGCGATGGGCGTCGGAATGTGGCTGGGTGTGCAGTCCTTCATCAACATGGGCGTGAACATGGGTCTGCTTCCCACCAAGGGGCTGACCCTGCCGCTGATGAGTTTCGGGGGTTCGGCCATCGTCTCCGCGTGCCTGGCGCTCGGCATCCTGTTGCGCGTGGACTGGGAAAACCGGCAGATGAAGCGCGGGGTGGGGTCGTGAGCGCGCGCACCGCGCTGATCATGGCCGGAGGAACCGGCGGGCACATCTATCCGGGCATCGCGGTGGCCGAAGAACTGCGCACGCGCGGTTGGGACATCGTGTGGCTGGGCAATCCGGATGGCATGGAAGCGCGCATCGTCGCACCGCGCGGCTACCGCTGCGAATGGATCCGTTTCGGTGCCCTGCGCGGCAAGGGCTTGGTGCGCAAGTTGCTGCTCCCGCTGAGTCTGCTCTCCGGATTCTGGCAGGCGCTGGGCGTGCTGCGCCGGGTAAAGCCCGACGTGGTGCTGGGCATGGGCGGCTACATCAGCTTTCCGGGCGGCATGATGGCCGCCCTGACGGGGCGCCCGCTGGTGCTGCACGAGCAGAACTCGGTGGCAGGGCTGGCCAACCGTGTGCTCGCCGGCGTCGCAGGCCGTGTGCTCGCCGGCTTTCCCGATGCCCTGCGCAAGGCCACATGGGTGGGCAACCCGGTGCGGCGCGAGATCGCGGCGGTGGCCGGCCCGGGCGAGCGATTCGCCGGACGCGAGGGGCCGTTGCGCCTTCTCGTGGTCGGCGGCAGTCTCGGCGCCGCCGCACTCAACGACATCGTGCCGCAGGCGCTCGCGCGCATTCCGCTGGGTGAGCGCCCGCAGGTCACTCACCAGGCCGGTCGCCGCCAGTTCGCCGCCTTGCAGGCGGCCTATGCGCAGCACGGCGTCGACGGCGAACTGGTCGATTTCATCGAAGACATGCAAGCGCGCTACGCCGCCGCCGATCTGGTGATCTGCCGTGCGGGCGCGATCACCGTGGCCGAACTGGCGGCGGTCGGCGCGGCCAGCCTGCTGGTGCCCTACCCGCATGCGGTCGATGACCACCAGAGCCGCAACGCGCAGTTCCTCGCCGAGCGTGGCGCGGCGATGCTGATCGCGCAGGCCGAGCTCGACGCCGGACAACTGGCGGGCATCCTCAGGGGGCTCGATCGCGCTCGGCTGGCCGGCATGGCCGCGCGCGCGCGCGAGCTGGCGCGCCCCGGTGCGGCCGCTGCCGTGGCCGACGCCTGCGAGGCGCTCGCCGAAGGAAGGAAGGAATGAAACACAAGGTCAAGCGTATTCATTTTGTCGGCATCGGCGGCGCGGGCATGAGCGGTATCGCCGAGGTGCTGGCCAACCTGGGATTCACCGTCTGCGGTTCGGATCTGGCCGAGACGGCGACCACCCGGCGCCTGCAGGGCCTGGGCGTGCGTGTTCTCACGGGTCACGATGCCGCGCACGTCGACGGTGCCGACGCGGTGGTCGTCTCGACGGCGGTGTCCGACGACAACCCCGAGGTGGTGGCCGCACGCGAGCGCAACATCCCGGTGGTGCCGCGCGCGCAGATGCTCGCCGAACTGATGCGCCTGAAGCAGGGCATCGCGATCGCCGGCACGCACGGCAAGACGACCACGACCTCGCTGGTGGCGAGCATCCTCGCCGAAGGCGGCATGGACCCGACCTTCGTGATCGGCGGGCGCCTCACCGCCGCCGGCGCCAATGCGCGACTGGGCAAGGGCGACTTCCTGGTGGCCGAGGCCGACGAGTCCGACGCTTCCTTCCTGTTGCTCAATCCGGTGATCTCGGTGGTCACGAACATCGACGCCGACCACATGGAGACCTACGCGCACGACTTCGCCCGGCTCAAGCAGGCATTCGTCGATTTCCTGCAGCGTCTGCCCTTCTACGGCGTGGCCGTGTTGTGCGAGGACGACCCGAACGTGCGTGAAATCGCGCCGCAGGTGTCCAAGCAGATCGTGCGCTTCGGCCTGTCCGAAGAGGCCAACGTGCGCGCCGAGAATCTGCGCGCGGTGGGGCGGCGCATGTGCTTCGACGTGGTGCGCGTCAATGGTTCGACCAGCCGCCTGGCCGTGGAACTCAACCTGCCCGGCGTGCACAACGTGCTCAACGCCTTGGCCGCGATCGCGGTGGCGACCGAATTGCAGGTCAGCGACGCGGCCATCGTCAAGGCACTGTCGGAGTTTCGCGGCGTGGGCCGGCGTTTTCAGGACCATGGCGAGATCCCGGTCGCGCACGGGGCGGGCCGCTTCACCCTGATCGACGACTACGGCCACCACCCCATCGAGATGGCGGCGACCATTGCTGCCGCGCGCGGCGCCTATCCGGGCCGGCGCCTGGTGCTGGCCTTCCAGCCGCATCGCTACACCCGCACCCGCGATTGCTTCGAGGATTTCGTCAAGGTGCTCTCCAAGGTCGACGGGCTGCTGCTGGGCGAAGTCTACGCCGCCGGCGAGCCGCCGCTGGTGGCCGCCGACGCGCGCAGCCTGGCGCGCGCGCTGCGCGTGGCCGGCAAGGTCGAGCCGGTGTTCGTCGAGGACATCGCCGACATGCCCGCGGCGATTGTCGATGCGGCCCGCGACGGCGATGTGGTGATCACCATGGGCGCGGGGTCGATCGGTCAGGTGGCCGCGCGCGTGGCCCAGGAATACGGGGAGGGCGTGTGACGGACAGGTTCGGAAAGGTCGCGGTGCTGTTCGGCGGCACATCGGCCGAACGCGAGGTCTCGCTGATGTCGGGCAGCGCCGTGCTCGCGGCGCTGCAGGGTTGCGGCGTGGATGCGCACGGCTTCGATCCGGCCGAGCGCGATCTGTGTGCGCTGCGCGACGAGGGATTCGAGCGTGTCTTCATCGCACTGCACGGCCGTGGCGGCGAAGACGGCACGGTGCAGGGGGTGCTCGAGACCCTGCGCATTCCGTATACCGGCAGCGGCGTGATGGCTTCGGCGCTGGCCATGGACAAGTGGCGTACCAAGATGGTGTGGGCCGCCTGCGGCCTGCCCACGCCGCGCTATGCGATTCTCGACGCGCAGACGGATTTCGATGCCGTCGCCGCCGAACTGGGCATGCCGGTGTTCGTCAAGCCGGCGCACGAAGGCTCGAGCATGGGCGCGACCAAGGTCGTCGAGCCATCGCAGTTGCGTGCAGCCTGGGAGCTGGCCGCGCGCTACGACCGCCTGGTACTGGCCGAGGCCTTCATCGACGGCGCCGAGCTGACCGTGCCTTTCCTGAATGATCGCGCGCTGCCGGTGATCCGCATCGACGCGCCGGGCGGCAACTACGACTACGAGCACAAGTATTTCAGCGACGAGACGCGCTATCTGTGTCCGTCGGGGCTGGACGCCGCGCTCGAGGACGCACTCAAGCGCCTTGTGATGCAAAGCGCGGCAGTGCTCGGCTGCCGCGGCTGGGGACGCGTGGACATCATGCTCGACCGCGACGGCCGTCCCTGGCTGCTGGAAATGAACACCGTGCCGGGCATGACCGGCCACTCCCTGGTGCCGATGTCGGCGCAGGCCGCCGGTCTGGGTTTCGGGCAGTTGTGCATCGCGATCCTGGAAGGGGCAAGTCTTGGCTGAGCGGCGCAACGGCAGGGCCTCGCGTGCGAACGCGCGCGAGGGGCTGTGGGATCGTCCCGCGACGCTGAACGCGATCTCCGACGCGTTGATGTTCTTCGTGGCGCTGGCCTTCGCCTGGGCATTCGTCGCGTGGCTGACCAGCCGGCCGTTCTTTCCGTTGCGCGAAGTCGTGGTGCTGACGCCGCCGGGTCAGGTCACGCCGGCGCAGATCGAGTACGCGGCGCGCTCTTCGGTCACCGGCAATTTCTTCACGGTGCAGCTCGCCGACGTGCGCGAGGCGCTCGAGAAGCTCCCCTGGGTGCGGCGCGCCGAGGTGCGCAGACGCTGGCCGGACGCGCTCGAGCTGCGCCTGGAGGAGCAGCAGGCCGTCGCCTACTGGTCCCCTGTGGGCAGCGACGAGGTGCATCTGATCAACCGTCAGGGCGAGGTCTTCGTGGCGGCGAGCAACGCAGAACTGCCGTCGTTCTCCGGCCCGCAGGGCTCGGCAGGACATCTTTTCGCGCGTCATCGCGAGTTCGCGGCGTTGGTCGAGCCGCTGGGCCTGCGCATGAAGCGCCTGTGGCTGTCGCCGCGCGAGGCGTGGGAGCTGGAACTGGAAGACGGCCTGGTGATCCTGCTCGGCCGTGACCGTGAACGCGCGCCGCTGGCTGAGCGACTGGTGCGCTTCGTGCGCCTGTGGCCCGAGGCGCGCGAGCGCGTCGGCGTTCCCGTGGCGCTGGCCGACCTGCGTTACCAGCGTGGATTCGCACTGACGCCGGCGCTCATGCCGGAGCAAGGCAAAGGGAAGCAATGAGCAAGGAAACCAAGGAACTGGTCGTCGGACTCGACATCGGCACATCGAAGGTCACCTGCCTGGTCGCACACGCGCTGCCCGACGGCGAACTCGAAGTGGTGGGCCTGGGCACGCAACCGATGAGCGGGCTCAAGCGCGGCGTGGTGGTCAATATCGAGGCCACCGTGGATGCCATTTCGCGCGTCATCCAGGAGGTCGAGATGATGGCCGACTGCAAGATCCGCGACGTGTTCACGGGGATCGCGGGCAGCCACATCAAGAGCTTCAACTCCAACGGCATGGTCGCGATCAAGGACAACAAGGAGGTCAGCCCGCTCGACGTCGAACGCGTCATCGAGGTCGCCCGCGCGATGCCGATCCCGGCCGAGCAGCAGATCCTGCACATCCTTACCCAGGAATTCATCATCGACGGCCAGGGCGGCGTGCGCGAGCCCATCGGCATGAGCGGCGTCAAGCTCGAGGTCAAGGTGCACATCGTCACCGGCGCGGTCTCGGCCGCGCAGAACGTGGTCAAGTGCGTGCGCCGATGCGGTCTGGAAGTGGTCGACCTGGTGCTGCAGCCGCTGGCCTCGAGCCACGCGGTGCTCACCGAGGACGAGAAGGATCTGGGCGTGTGCCTGATCGACATCGGCGGTGGCACGACCGACATCGCGGTGTTCACGCAGGGCGCGATCCGTCATACCGCGGTGCTGCCGGTGGCCGGTGATCAGATCACCAACGACATCGCGATGGCGCTGCGCACTCCGACCTCGGAGGCCGAAGAGCTCAAGATCCGTTACGGCGTCGCAATGCACTCGATGGCCGAGCCCGAGCAGATGATCGAGGTGCCCGGCGTGGGCGACCGCCCGGCGCGCGCGCTGTCGCGCCAGCGCCTGGCCGACGTGATCGAGCCGCGCGTGTCCGAGATGTTCGAGCTGGTTCAGGCCGAGCTGCGGCGCAGCGGATACGAAGAACTGCTCTCGTCGGGCGTGGTGCTGACCGGTGGTTCGTCGGTGATGCACGGCATGGTGGAACTGGCCGAGGAGATCTTCCACCTGCCCGCGCGGGTGGGCGCGCCGCAGTATCGCGGCGCGCTGGCCGATGTCGTGTGTCAGCCCTATTACGCGACTGCGATGGGTCTGGTCATCGAAGGGCAAGCGCAGCGCCGGCGCGGCCTGATCGGCCGAGATCCGGGCAATCTGCGCGACTGGTTCGCGCGTGCGCGGTCCTGGCTGGAACGCAATTTCTGAAAGGCGTGCCAAGGCCGCGCATTTTTTGAAAATTCTGCCTGTAAAAACAGGCTATTTAGTTATAGACTGCAAAGAGCTCACTAAATGGCGGGTCAATTCGCCGGTGAGCAGGAACTCAGAGGAGGCTCGACAATGGCAACGTTCGAAATCGTGGAAAAGGAGCAGACCGGCACGGTCATCAAGGTGATCGGCATCGGCGGCGCCGGCGGCAATGCCGTCGACCACATGATTCGCGAAGGCGTGCAGGGCGTGGAATTCGTCGTCGCCAACACCGATGCGCAGGCGCTCAAGCGATGCCTCGCGCCGACCAAGGTGCAGCTCGGGACCAGCGGCCTGGGCGCGGGCTCCAAGCCCGAGGCCGGGCGCGTGGCCGCGCAGGAGTCGGCCGACGTCATCGCCGACGCGCTCTCCGGTGCGCACATGTGCTTCATCACCGGCGGCATGGGCGGCGGCACCGGCACCGGGGCGGCACCGGTGGTCGCCGAAATCGCACGCGAGAAAGGCATCCTGTGCGTCGGCGTGGTGACCAAGCCCTTCGATTTCGAGAATCGCCTGCGCGTGGCCGAGAGCGGCGTCGAGGAGTTGTCGCGCCACGTCGATTCGCTGATCGTCGTGCTCAACGACAAGCTGCTCGAGGTCTTCGGCGACGATGCCGGCTTCGAGGACTGCTTCCGCTCGGCCGACAACGTGCTGCGCAACGCGGTCGGCGGCATTGCCGAGATCATCAACGTGCCCGGTTTGGTCAATGTCGACTTCCAGGACGTGCGCACCGCCATGGGCGAGATGGGTCGCGCGATGATGGGCTCGGCCGAGGCCTCGGGTCTGGATCGCGCACGCATCGCGGCCGAGCAGGCTGCGGTCAGCCCGCTGCTCGAAGGCACGGAGCTGTCGGGCGCGCGCTGCGTGCTGATCAACATCACCTCCGCGCGCGGCGCGCTGAAGATGTCCGAGGTGCGTGACGCGGTCAAGACGGTGCAGGCCTTCGCCGCGCCGGAAGCCTTCGTCAAGTACGGCACGGTCTTCGACGACGACATGGAAGACCGCATCCGCGTGACCGTGGTCGCCACCGGCCTGGGTTCGCAGGCGGCCGGTCGCCAGCCGGTGATGCAGGTGGTGCGGGGTACCGGCACCTACGGTGACGGCGGTTATGCCGAGGAACAGGGCTCCGACGTGCCGGCGGTGATGCGCAGCAACCGACGCAACAAGGTCGAGGCGATGAGCACCAACGGCATGGGGACCTACGACATCCCCGCCTTCCTGCGCCGCCAGGCCGACTGAGCGGCCGCGACAGCCCTGCACGGGCGCCGCACTCGGACCCCTGCCTCCGGTCCCGGGTGCGGCGCCCGTCACGTTTGCCGCGCCCGATCGCGTGACCCGTGCGGCGTTGCAGGCTAGAATGGGCGTTCCAATCTGGAGTTGTGAATGATCCGACAGCGCACGCTCAAATCCAGCGTCACCGCCACCGGCGTCGGGCTACACGGTGGCCGCAAGGTTACGATGACCCTGCGGCCGGCGGCGCCGGATGCGGGCATCGTCTTCCACCGCGTCGACCTTGATCCGGTGGTCTCGCTACCCGCCGATCCGTACTCGGTGTGTGACACGCGCATGTGCTCCGGGCTGCAGCGTGGAACGGCCAAGGTGGGCACGGTCGAGCACCTGATGTCGGCGCTGGCCGGGCTGGGTATCGACAACGTCCACGTCGACATCGATGCGCCCGAGATTCCGATTCTCGACGGCAGTTCCAGCCCCTTCGTGTTCCTGCTGCGTTCGGCCGGCATCGAGGAGCAGGCCGCGCCCAAGCGCTTCATCCGCGTCACCCGGCCGGTCGAGTACCGCGACGGCGACAAGTGGGTGCGTCTCGAGCCCTACGATGGCTTCCGGCTGGAGTTCTCGATCGAATTCAACCACCCGGCGGTCGATGGCACGGCTACGCGTGTCTTGGTCGACTTCGCCGAGCACTCCTATGAGCGCGACATCGCGCGGGCGCGCACCTTCGGCTTCATGCAGGACGTGGAATTCATGCAGGCCAACGGGCTGGCGCTGGGTGGCAGCCTGGCCAACGCCATCGTGATGGACGAGTACCGTGTGCTCAACACCGAAGGGCTGCGCTATGCCGACGAGTTCGTCAAGCACAAGGTGCTCGACGCGATCGGCGATCTGTACCTGTGCGGACGACCGCTGCTGGCCACTTACACCGCCCACAAGTCCGGTCACGCGATGAACAATGAATTGCTGCGCGCCCTGCTCGAAGACCGCACAGCCTGGGAATCGGTCAGCTTCGATACGGCTGACGACACTCCGGCTGCGGTTGCTCGGCGCTTTGGCGCCGAGCCGCTGGCCGCCTGACGCTGCCCATGCTCGTAATACGCATCGTCGCACTGGCTGCGCTGCTGGCCATCGGTGGCACCTTGCTGGCATGGATGTTCACCGGTGATCCGAAATATCGCCAGTACGCATGGAACCTGTTCATCGGCGCGCTGCTGGTCATTCTCGCGGTGTTGCTGACCTTCGTCTTCGAGCGCTTCTCCAGCCCCGGCGGCTGATCACTCCGGGCGGCTGCGATCGACGAGCCGCTGAAGCGACGCGCGCAAGGCGTCGCCCTCGGGCAGTTGCGCGATCAATTTCTCCAGGCTTTCGCGACCGGCGGCGCCTACGGTGCGCGACGGCCGCGGTGCCTGCTCTTGGGGCGCGACCGTCACCCCGACCTTGACCTCCACACGCGTCACCGCAAAGCCCTCGGCGGCCAGCGCCGCAGTCAGGCTCGGGGCCATGTGGCGCAGGCGCGAAGCGACGCTGCCGCTGCGCGCGATCAGGATCACGCTGTCGCCCTTGAGGTTGGCCACCGAGCATGCTTCACCCAGCGGCCCCGGCAGCGAGCGGGCGAGCACCTCCTGCAGGCGACGCAATGTACGCGCACGGTCATGCAGCCGGGCGAGGGTCTCGCCGCTGCCGAGAAAGCGCTGGACGGGTTCGGACATCGGGGCGGTCCTGGCGGGGGTGACGGGCGCCTGCTCGCGGCGGAGCACGTGCCACGGGCGGGCATCGGCTGCATGCTACACTACTGCATTTGCCGATTCGACCCACCACACATCCATGATCTCCGGCCTTATCAAGAAGGTTTTCGGCAGTCGCAACGACCGCCTGATCCGCCAGTATTCCCAGAAAGTGCGCGCCATCAATGCCCTCGAGCCACAGTTCGAGGCGCTCTCCGATGACGAGCTGCGTGCCAAGACGGACGAATTCCGTCAGCGCCTTGCCGACGGGGCGAAGCTCGACGACCTGCTCATCGAGGCCTTCGCGGTGGTACGCGAGGCCGGCAAGCGCGTGCATGGCATGCGCCACTTCGACGTGCAGCTGGTCGGCGGGATGGTGTTGCACGACGGGCGCATCGCCGAGATGAAGACCGGCGAGGGCAAGACGCTGGTGGCGACTCTGCCTGCCTACCTCAATGCGCTCGCCGGCAACGGCGTGCACATCATCACCGTCAACGACTATCTCGCCAGTCGCGACGCGGAGTGGATGGGGCGCATCTACGGCTTCCTGGGCCTGACCACCGGCTGCAACCTGTCGCGTCTGTCGCATACCGAAAAACAGGCGGCCTACGGCTCGGATATCACCTACGGCACCAACAACGAGTTCGGCTTCGACTACCTGCGCGACAACATGGTGTATTCCACCGCCGAACGCGTGCAGCGCGGGCTGAGCTTCGCCATCGTCGACGAGGTCGATTCCATCCTCATCGACGAGGCACGCACGCCGCTGATCATCTCCGGTCAGGCCGAGGATCACACCGAGCTGTACCTGCGGCTCAACGAAGTGCCGCCGAAGCTTACCGAACAGCAGGGCGAGGGCGACAACGTCACCGAGCCGGGCGACTACACCCTGGATCTGAAGGCCCGCCAGGTGCTGCTGACCGAGGAAGGTCACGAGAAAGCCGAGCAGATCCTCTCCGAGATGGGGCTGCTCGAAGAGGGTGCGAGCCTGTACGACGCGTCCAACATCATGCTCGTGCATCACCTCTACGCGGCCTTGCGCGCGCACGCGCTGTTCCACAAGGACCAGCACTACGTGGTGCAGGACGGCGAGGTGGTGATCGTCGACGAGTTCACCGGTCGTCTGATGTCCGGCCGACGCTGGTCGGACGGCCTGCACCAGGCCGTCGAGGCCAAGGAAGGCGTCAAGATTCAGGCCGAGAACCAGACGCTGGCCTCGATCACCTTCCAGAACTACTTCCGCATGTACGCCAAGCTCGCCGGCATGACCGGCACGGCCGACACCGAGGCCTACGAGTTCCACCAGATCTACGGCCTGGAGACGGTGATCGTGCCGACCAACCGCCCGATGCAGCGGCGCGACGGCAACGACAAGGTCTACCGCACTGCCAAGGAAAAGTGGGACGCGGTCATTGCCGACATCCGTGACTGCGTCGAGCGCGGCCAGCCGGTGCTGGTGGGCACGACCTCGATCGAGGTCAACGAATTCCTCTCGGGTCTGCTCAAGCGCGAGAAGATTCCGCACCAGCTGCTCAACGCCAAGCAGCATGACAGCGAGGCGCAGATCGTCGCCCAGGCCGGGCGCCCGGGCGTCGTGACGATCGCCACCAACATGGCCGGCCGCGGCACGGACATCGTGCTCGGCGGGAACATCGAGCGCGAGATCGATGCCGTCAAGAACGACGCCAGTCTCGACGAGGCGGCGCGCGAGGCGAAGATCGCACAAATGCGCGCCGAATGGCAGAAGGTGCACGACGCGGTGATCGCTGCCGGCGGCCTGCACATCATCGGTACCGAGCGGCACGAGTCGCGCCGCATCGACAACCAGTTGCGCGGCCGCGCGGGTCGTCAGGGCGATCCGGGTTCGAGCCGCTTCTACCTGTCGCTCGAAGATCCGCTGATGAAGATTTTCGCGGGCGATCGCCTCAACACCATCATGGTGCGCCTGAAGATGCCCGAGGGCGAGGCGATCGAGCACGGCATGGTCACGCGTTCGCTCGAGTCGGCGCAGCGCAAGGTCGAGCAACGCAACTTCGACATCCGCAAGCAGCTGCTCGAGTACGACGATGTCGCCAACGACCAGCGCAAGGTGGTGTACGAGCAGCGCAACGAACTGCTGTCGACCGAGGACATCTCCGAGACCATCACCGCGATGCGCCGCGGCGTGATGGCCGATACCTTCCGCATCTACGTGCCCGAGGAAAGCGTCGAGGAGCAATGGGACATCGCCGCACTCGAGACCGCGCTGGCCGGCGAGTTCCAGCTCAAGCTGCCGGTGGCCGAGTGGCTGGTCGCCGAGCCCGATCTCGACGATGACACCATGCTCGAGCGCATCATCGCCGCCGCCGACGAAGCCTACGCGGCCAAGACCGCGAGCGTCGAGCCGGCCGCCTGGCACCAGTTCGAACGCCACGTGATGCTGCAGAGTCTGGATACGCGCTGGCGCGACCATCTGGCCGCGCTCGATCAGCTGCGCCAGGGCATCCACTTGCGCGGCTACGCGCAGAAGAATCCCAAGCAGGAATACAAGCGCGAGTCCTTCGAGCTGTTCGAGGCCTTGCTCGATTCCGTGCGCACGGAAGTCACCAAGGTGCTGATGACCGTGCAGGTGCGCACCAAGGAGGAGCTCGAGGAAGCCGAGCGCCAGGAAAAGCTCGAGAATGTCGAGTACCGCCACGCCGAGTTCAAGGACGAGGCCGTTCCCGAGGCCGAGGAAAACGAGTCGGTCGCGACCGGTGCGACGCTGGCGCCGGCGCGCGCCGGCCCGCGCGTCGGCCGCAACGACGCCTGTCCCTGCGGTTCCGGCAAGAAGTACAAGCACTGCCACGGCAAGCTCGCCTGAGCGATAATGGTTCGGGGTCGGTGCGGCCCCGCCATTTGGAAGTCGGCCGACCCGCGGTATGCTGAAGACGAGGCCCCGGCGCGTATGTGCCGGGGCCTCATGCCATGTGCGTCAGCACATTTCGCCCGTGCTTACCGTCGTCGCCCCGCTCGCGTAAACTGCCTCACCAATCATCTTCGACGCATTTTGTTCCGCATTCCCATTTATTCGCCCGGAGTCCAACGATGCCCGTGAACTACGTTACCCCGTCCGCCGCCAGCCTCGCACCCGTCGCCGGGGTGCGCATCGGCATCGCCGAGGCGGGCATCCGCAAGAAGGGGCGGCGTGACCTGACGCTGATCGAGGTCGACGAGGGCAGTCGCGTGGCCGGGGTGTTCACGAAGAACCGTTTCTGTGCTGCGCCGGTGCATGTGTGTCGCGCGCATCTGGCGCAGGCGAGCGTGCGCGCGCTGGTCATCAATACCGGCATCGCGAATGCCGGCACCGGCGAGCAGGGCATGGCGGCAGCGCGCGAGACCTGCGAGGGGGTGGCGAAGCTGCTCGAGGTCGCGCCCAACCAGGTGCTGCCGTTCTCGACGGGCGTGATCCTCGAGCAGCTTCCGGTGGATCGACTGGTCGCCGGTCTGCCGGCGGCTGCCGCCGATCTGCGCGCGGATGGCTGGTTCGATGCGGCGCACGCGATCATGACCACCGACACCGTGGCCAAGGCCGCTTCGCGCAGCGTCGAACTGGGCGGACGTACGGTCACGTTGACGGGCATGAGCAAGGGCGCGGGCATGATCCGCCCCAACATGGCGACCATGCTGGGCTTCATCGCCACTGACGTGCACATCGCGCAGGATATGCTCGAAGGCCTCGTGCGCGAGGTGGCCGATCTCTCGTTCAACAGCATCACGGTCGATGGCGATACATCGACCAATGATGCCTTCGTCGTCATCGCCACCGGCCAGGCGGAGAATGCCGAGATCATCGACGAACAGTCGAATGGCTACGCGGCCTTCCGCGAGGCGCTGGCCGGCATCGCCATCGAGTTGGCGCAGGCGCTGGTGCGCGACGGCGAGGGTGCGACAAAGTTCATCGAGGTCGCCGTCGAAGGTGGGCGCGACCGCGACGAATGCCGCGCCGTGGCCTATGCGGTGTCGCATTCCCCGCTGGTGAAGACAGCATTCTTCGCATCGGACCCGAACCTCGGGCGCATTCTCGCGGCCGTGGGCTATGCCGGTATCGACGATCTGGACGTCGGCAAGGTTTCGGTGTGGCTTTCCAGCGCTGGAGAGGAAGTGCTGGTCGCCGAGCGTGGAGGGCGCGCGACAGGCTATCGCGAGGAGGATGGTGCGCGCATCATGCAGCGCGCGGAGATTGGCGTGCGCATCGCGCTGGCCCGCGGTGATGCGGCCGCGACGGTGTGGACCTGCGATTTTTCCTACGATTACGTCAAGATCAACGCGGAATATCGTAGCTAGGAGTGTAGATACTCCGTTGACGGTCAAGCCTTTAAAAGAGTCTGAGCGCAGCTGAACAGTCGGCTCGAATCGAACGGGGTTCCATTGCGGATGCACGCCCAGATTCCGGTGAGCATTTTTCGCATGAGCGCACACAAGGCCTGGATGCGTTTTTTGCCGCGGGCGAGCAAGGCTTCGTAGAAGGCCTTGGCGTTGGGGTCCGATTGCACGGCGACCATGGCCGGCATGAACAGGGCTGCGCGCAGATAGGCGTTCCCGGCCTTGGACAGGCGCCCGGGCCTGTGCACGCTGCTACCCGACTGGTTCAGGCGCACGTCCAGTCCGGCAAAGCAGCTGACCTGCGCGCTGTTCATCTGCGTGGGCAACACGCACAACTCAGCCAGGATCGCCAGCGTGCTGGCCGCACCGAGCCCTTTGGCACAACGCAGGTGCTGGGCCATCACCGACAGTTGCGCGCACTGTTCGATGCGTTGCTGCGCAGCGCCTTTGAGCCGCTCGATGCGCGCATCGAGTTGTTCGATGCCTTCGCGCTCATCGTCGATCAGTAGCGCGGAGACGTCTCGACGTGCCTGGAGCGCATGCAGGCGGTTCTTGGCCTGGGTGCGGGCGTGGATCAGGCGGTTGATTTGACGGCCCAGATCGCGCAAGGCCAGCCGATCGGGCGCCGGCGGCACCCACAGCGCGGGCGCCATGCGCTGGGCGTATTCGGCCAGCAAGGCCGCGTCGATCGCATCGGTCTTGCTGCCTTTGAGTTTGATCTGGGCAAAGTGCTTGAAGCTGCGCGGGTTGATCACGCTCACCGGCAGGCCGGCCGCGTGCAGGGCCACAGCCAAATCCACGAAATACACTCCGGTCGCCTCCATGACCACCCGCTCGGGCGCGAGCTTCTTCAGATGCGCCGCAGCCTGGGCGTGGCCCGCAGGGGTTTGCTCAAAGCGGCGCACCTTGGCATTGGTGCCGTTGCGGCGTACGACCAGATCGAAACTCTTGGCGGCAATATCGATTCCCACCACACACATGGGCTTTCCCTCCAGCGCAAGATTTGGTACCTGTGAACACCGGCTTCCCCGACCTCGTACTTTTTGCCACTTCGACCTTGTGATGCAAAGTCCAGCTCAGCGCTGGCTTTCGGATACTCCTCGAAGTCGGCAATGAGGCGGGGGGCCGCTCTACATACGAGGTCAGCATCGCGCTGCCTCAGGGTCGGTACGGCCTCCCCGGTGATCGGCTACATCGACTGCTCAGGCAGTCACCTTCAACATACAAGGTCGGTGCGAGCGCAGCGAGGGCCGACGCAGTGGCATGTGTCAGCTTGGTGCGTCGCACTCGCTGCGCTCGTCGCGACCTACGAGTTGCTCAGGCAGTCACCTTCAACATACAAGGTCGGTGCGAGCGCAGCGAGGGTCGACGCGTCGGCAGGTGTTGGCAGCGCGTGCGACGCCGACCGCGACGCATGGTCGAGCGGGTCGTTCCAACGAGCCGGGTGGGTCAGCGATCGAGCTTGGTGATCTTCGAGCCTTCGAAGGTCAGGTTGTACATCAGGCCCTTGCCCGAGAAGATGAAGCCGATGATGGGCTTCTGCGCCGTCTCGGTGTCGATGCCGCCGCCGGCGCCCAGCGTGGCGACGGCGACGCTGCCATCGACGCCGGCCTTCCAGCCCTCGCTGTTGCGGAATTTGGCCAGCACCTCGTCATTCATGAAGAGCATGATCTGGCTGCGCGATTGTGCGCCGAGCTGAAAGCCGATCGAGGCCGAAGCGAGGCTGTAGTAGCCCACGGTCTGACCGTCGATGATCAGGGCGCCCTCGCCGTACTCGCCGCCGACGCCGATGCCGGCCTTGACGACGTTCGGAAAGACGAGCATGCCCGAGGCGTTCTTGGCCAGTTCGTGGCCGGCCGGAGCCTGTTTCTCGAATGCAACCAGCGCCGCGCGCACTTCGGCATCGATCTCTTCCTTGGATGCGGCGCCAGCGGTGACGCTCACGCACAGCGCGAGCAGGATTGTTTTTTTCATCGTTCTCTCCTTGGTCTGGGGGGTGTGCAAGCGGCCGCTGCGGCGGCTTTCACGAACTCCATGATAGACCATGCGAATGCGCGGCGACGCGCGGCGGGCGGGTAAACGAGCAACGGCGACCCCAGGGTCGCCGTTGCGCAAAGACGCTGGATGCGGATCAGGCGGCGAGTCGCTTGTCGCGCTCGATGATTGCGTAGGCCGAGTGGTTGTGGATGGACTCGAAGTTTTCCGATTCCACCGCGAAGGCGACGATGCGCTTTTCCGCGTTGAGCAGGCCGGCGACGTCGCGCACCATGTCCTCGACGAACTTGGGGTTGTCGTAGGCGCGCTCGGTGACGTACTTCTCGTCGGGGCGCTTGAGCAGTCCGTAGACTTCGCACGAGGCCTGCCCTTCGACCAGGGCGACGATCTCCTCGATCCACACATGGTCGGCCAGCGTGGCCGTGACGGTGACGTGCGAGCGCTGGTTGTGCGCGCCGTAGTCGGAGATCTTCTTGGAGCACGGGCACAGGCTGGTGACCGGGACGAGAACCTTCATCGTGAACTCGTACTCGCCGCCCTCGCGGATCTCGCCGATGAAGGTGACCTCGTAGTCCATCAGGCTTTGCACGCCGGAGACCGGAGCGGCCTTGTTGATGAAGTAGGGAAAGGTCATTTCGACATGGCCGGACTCGGCTTCGAGTCGCTGCACCATGCCGCGCAACATGGGCTCGAAGGACTCGACCGAAATCTCGCGCTCGTTGCCGTTGAGCAACTCGACGAAGCGCGACATGTGCGTGCCCTTGAAGTTGTGGGGCAGACCGACGTACATGTTGAAGGTCGCGACCGTGTGCTGCACGCCGCCGCTCTTGTCGAGCACCTTGACCGGATGGCGGATCGACTTGATGCCGACCTTGTTGATCGCGAGGCGACGGTTGTCCTCGAAGCTCTGCACGTCCGGAATGGTCTGGAGATCGTTGGGGTTCATCTGGGTGTCCGGTGGGGATCAGCGAGGCCGGATATTAACAAACCCGACCAAAACGCTCAACTATTGTCCTGATTCAGTTTCTCAATCGACGCGAGGATGCCGGCCGCGTCCAAACCGGCTTCGGACAGCAGCTGCGCCTGTTCGCCGTGGTCGACGAAGGCGTCGGGCAGGCCCAGGCGTAGCAGGCGCGGACGGGTGTTCAGCGTTTCGAGTACGCGCGCCACCTCGCTGCCGGCGCCGCCGATGACGACGTTGTCCTCGAGCGTGACGATCAGATCGTGATCCGCGGCCAGGGCCTGGATGCACTCGGCATCGAGCGGCTTGACGAAGCGCATGTTGACCACCGTCGCATCGAGCGCGTCGCCGGCGGTCAGTGCCGGCGCGAGCAGGTTGCCGAAGGCGAGCAGGGCGATGCGCTTGCCGCTGCGGCGAACTTCAGCCTTGCCGATTGGCAGCGTCGCCATCTTCTGCACGGGCTCGACCTTCATGCCGCCACCTCGCGGATAGCGCACGGCCGTCGGGCCGTCATGACAGTACGCCGTGTACAGCATCTGGCGACATTCGTTCTCGTCGGCCGGCGCCATCACCACCATGTTCGGGATGCACGTCAGATAGGACAGGTCGAAGGCCCCGTGATGGGTCGCGCCGTCGGCGCCGACCAGGCCGGCGCGGTCGAGCGCGAACACCACCGGCAGGTTCTGCAGCGCCACGTCGTGGATGAGCTGGTCGTAGGCGCGCTGCAAAAAGGTCGAATAGATCGCCACGACCGGTTTGCGGCCCTCGCAGGCGAGGCCGGCGGCGAAGGTCACGGCATGCTGTTCGGCGATGCCGACATCGTGATAGCGGCGCGGGTATTCCTCGGCAAAGCGCACCAGCCCGGAGCCCTCGCGCATCGCCGGCGTGATCGCCACCAGGCGTTCGTCCTCGGCCGCCATGTCGCACAGCCAGTCGCCGAAAACCTTGGTGTAGGTGAGTTTGCCGCCGCCCTTGCCGGCGGCGATGCCGGCCTCGGGTTCGAACTGCGACACCCCGTGGTAGAGGATGGGGTCGGCCTCTGCGAGCTTGTAGCCATGGCCCTTGCGCGTGACCACATGCAGGAACTGCAGGCCCGGCAGGCGTCGCAGGTTGTGCAGCATCGGGATCAGCGCGTCCAGATCGTGCCCGTCGATGGGGCCGTAGTAATGGAAACCGAATTCCTCGAAGAGCGTGCCCGGCGTGACCAGCCCGATGACGTGTTCCTCGACCTTGCGCGCGAATTCGAGCATCGGCGGGGCCAGCCCGAGCACCTTCTCGCCGGCGCGGCGCGCGGCGTTGTAGGTGCGCCCGGAGAGCATGCGCGCGAGAATGCGCGTCATCGCGCCCACCGGTGGCGAGATCGACATCTCGTTGTCGTTGAGGATCACCAGCATGTCGATGCCGTCGAGTTCGCCGGCGTTGTTGAGTGCCTCGAAGGCCATGCCGGCGCTCATCGCGCCGTCGCCGATCACGGCGATGCTCTGGCGCTTTTCGCCCTTGTCGCGTGCCGCCACGGCCATGCCCAGCGCGGCCGAGATCGAGGTCGACGAATGCGCCGTGCCGAAGGTGTCGTATTCGCTCTCGCAGCGCCGCGGAAAGCCCGAGATGCCGCCCGCGCGGCGCAGCCCCGCCATCGCCTCGCGCCGCCCGGTGAGAATCTTGTGGCCGTAGGTCTGGTGGCCGACGTCCCACACGATGCGATCGTCCGGGGTGTCGTAGATGTAGTGCAGCGCGATCGACAATTCCACCGTGCCGAGGTTGGACGACAGGTGGCCGCCCGTCTTCGACACCGATTCGAGCAGGAAGGCGCGCAGCTCGTCGGCGAGCGCGGGCAACTCGCTGCGTTCGAGTCTGCGCAGGTCCGACGGGGATTCGATGCGTTCGAGCAGGGGATACTGGGACATGATCGGATCAGCTTTCGCCCGGTGCGGGCTTCAGAACTTGCGATGGACGATGAATCCGGCGAGTTCCGCCAGATGATGCGCGCGTCCGCCCAGCGGAGCGAGTGCTTCGCATGCTTCGGCCAGCAGCGCGTCGGCGAGCGCACGCGTCTCGCTGATGCCGAGCAGGCTGACATAGGTGGGCTTGTCGTGGTCGGCATCCTTGCCGGCCGTCTTGCCCAGGGTCGCGGTGTCGGCGTCCGCATCGAGGATGTCGTCGACGACCTGAAAGAGCAGACCCACGAGTTTGCCGTAGCGATCCAGCCGGTCGAGGGCGTCGTCGTCGGGTGCGCCGCACAGCGCACCCAGACGTACCGAGGCGCGGATCAGCGCGCCGGTCTTGTGGATGTGCATGAATTCGAGCTCCTCGCGCGTGAGCTCCTTGCCGACCGAGGCCAGGTCGATGGCCTGGCCGCCGGCCATGCCGCGCGAACCCGAGGCCTGCGCGAGCTGCGCGATCATCTCGAGCTGACGGCCTGCGTCGTCTGCCAGCGGCGTATCGGAGAGTACCTGAAAGGCCAGCGTCTGCAGGGCGTCGCCGGTGAGCAGGGCGGTGGCCTCGCCGAACTCGACATGTACGGTCGGTTTGCCGCGCCTCAGCACGTCGTTGTCCATGCATGGCAGGTCGTCATGCACGAGCGAATAGGCATGGATCAACTCGACTGCGCAGGCGGCGCGGTCGAGCCGCTCGGGCTCGGCCGCAGCGATCTCGCCTGCGGCGTGCACAAGCAGGGCGCGCACGCGCTTGCCACCCTCGAGCACCGCGTAGCGCATCGCGGCGTGGAGCTCGTCGGGAGAGAGCGCTGCGTCGGGCAGCGCCGCGTCCAGCGCCTGTTCGGTGCGCTGCTGGATCGCGGCCATCCAGGCCGCGAAGTCGCGCGAACTCACGATGTCTTCCCCGGGGGAGCGTCGACCAGGGTGTCGCCTTCGAGCTGGCTGACGCGCTGCTCGGCGCGCGCGAGGGTATCCTGACAGTGGCGCAACAAGCCGACGCCGCGCTGGTAATGGTCGAGCGCCTGCTCCAGGCTGAGCTGACCCGCCTCCATCGCGCGCACGATCTCCTCCAGTTCACCGATGGCGGCCTCGAAGGATTTTGGCGTTGCAGGGGATTTGCTCATGGGGATGCGTGCGCGGGGAAAGTTTCGAACATAACCGATCCCCCGGCTGGCGGTCAAACGGCTTTTGGTTTACATTAACCGGTTCTTTTTTCGCCGAATTTCTTTGTTCTGGCTTGTGGGGGTTCGGACATGTCCGACGCGGCTCTTCGTGCGCAACTTGCGCCGGCAGCTTCGCAGCTTCCGGTGTCGACGTATTTCGACGAGAAGGTCTTCGAGCAGGAGCTGAAGCTGCTCTTCGATGCCGGTCCGGGCTACGTCGGCCATGAACTGATGGTACCCGAAGTCGGCAACTACCGGTCCCTGGAATGGCTGGATCATGCGGCGCTGCTGGTGCTCAACGCCGACGGCGTCCATCGCATGTCCAACGTCTGCCGCCATCGCCAGGCGATCATGCTGCAGGGCAGCGGCACGACCGAACACATCGTGTGTCCGGTGCACCGCTGGACCTACGACACCGCCGGAGCCCTCAAGGGTGCGCCGCACTTCGCCTGCAACCCCTGCCTGAACCTGCGGCGCGAGCCGCTGCAGGGCTGGAACGGTCTGTTGTTTCGCGGGCCGCGCGACGTGGCGCAGGATCTGGCCGGAATGAAGGTGGCCGACCAGTTCGATTTCTCCGGTTTCAAGCTCGACCGCGTCGAGATTCACGAGTGCAACTACAACTGGAAGACCTTCATCGAGGTCTATCTGGAGGACTATCACGTCGCGCCCTTCCACCCCGGGCTGGGCAACTTCGTCACCTGCGACGACCTCACCTGGCAGTTCGGCGACTGGTATTCGGTGCAGCGCGTGGGCGCCACCTCCCTGACGAAACCTGGCACGGCGGCCTATGCGCGCTGGCACGAGGCCGTCCGCTCGATCTACGGCGACGAGCCGCCGCCTCACGGCGCACTGTGGCTGACCTACTACCCCAACGTGATGGTCGAGTGGTATCCGCACGTGTTGGTGGTAAGCACGCTGATTCCGCGCGACGTGAACAAGACCACCAACGTGGTCGAGTTCTACTATCCGGAAGAGATCATGGAGTTCGAGCGTGACTTCGTCGAGGCTGAACAGGCAGCCTACATGGAGACGGCCGTCGAGGACGACGAGATCGCCGAACGCATGGATCGCGGGCGTCTGGCGCTGTACCGCGAGGGGCGCAATGAGGTCGGCCCCTATCAGTCGCCGATGGAAGACGGCATGCAGCACTTCCACGAGTTCTACCGGCGGGTGATGGGCATGGGCGCTGGGTGATTCGTCGTGCCCGCAATGCAACAAGGCCGCCCTCGGGCGGCCTTGTTGCATTGCGATGTCAGCTTTGTTTCTGCAATGCCCTGGGCAGCGGAAACACGACCTTCTCGGGCACGCCCTCGAGGGTTCGCACCGAATTGCCGCCAAGCTCCCTGATGCGTGCGATGACCGAGTCGACCAGCACTTCCGGGGCGGATGCGCCGGCGGTCACGCCGATGCGCGACTTGTCGGCGATCCAGTCGGGGTCGATCGCGTCGGCATCATCGACCAGCCAGGCGGGAATGCCGCGCAGGGCGGCAACCTCGCGCAGGCGGTTGGAATTGGAACTGTTGGGCGAGCCCACCACGATCACCGCATCGACCTGCCCGGCGAGTGCGCGCACCGCGTCCTGACGGTTCTGCGTGGCGTAGCAGATGTCGTCCTTGCGCGGGCCCTGTATGTCCGGGAAGCGCTCGCGCAGGGCGGTCACGATGGCCGCGGCGTCGTCGATCGACAGCGTGGTCTGAGTGACGAAGGAGAGGAAATGCGGCGTGGCCGGCGCCAGCGTGGCCACGTCTGCGACCGATTCCACCAGATGGATGCCGCCGTCGATCTGACCCATCGTGCCCTCGACCTCCGGGTGGCCGCGATGGCCGATCATGACGATTTCGCGCCCCTGCTCGTGCATGCGCGCGACTTCGTTGTGCACCTTGGTGACCAGCGGGCAGGTCGCGTCGAACACCTTCAGGCCGCGTGCGTCGGCCTCGTCGCGTACGGCCTGCGACACGCCGTGGGCACTGAAGATCACCGTCGCGCCGGCCGGCACTTCGTCGAGCTCCTCGACGAAGACCGCGCCCTTGACGCGCAGGTCCTCGACCACGAAGCGGTTGTGCACGACCTCGTGACGCACGTAGATGGGCGCGCCGAACAGTTCGAGCGCGCGCTCGACGATGTCGATGGCGCGTTCCACGCCGGCGCAGAAGCCGCGCGGGGAGGCCAGCAGGATCTGCTTTTCGTTCATGCGCGCTCCGCTCAGAGCACGCCGATCACGCGGACGTCGAAACGGATGTCCTTGCCCGCGAGCGGATGGTTGAAGTCGATCGTCACCGCCTCGTCGTCCACCTCGGTGACCAGCCCCGAATAGCGCGAGCCGTCCGGCGCGAAGAATTCCATGAAGCTCATCGGCTCGATGCCGGCCTCGCTCTCGGGCAGGTCGGCGCGCCGCACGCGCTCGATCAGGTCCTCGCGATAGTCGCCGAAGGCTTCGCCCGGCGCCAGTTCGAAACTCTTCTCGGCGCCGTTCTCGAGGCCCACGAGCAGGCTCTCGAGGCGCGGCTGCATCTCGCCCGCGCCCAGTTGCAGGGTGGCCGGGTTGCCGTCGAAGGTGCTGATCAGCGGCTGGCCGCTGGCCAGCTCGATGCGGTAGTGCAGCGTGACGAGGCTCTCGGACTGGATGGATGAATTCATTGCGGGGACTCCTTTGATGGCCTGCGCTGCGGGCGGAACTGCGTCCACAGCATCAGGACGACGCCGACCGTGATCGCCGAGTCGGCGGCATTGAACGCCGGCCAGCCGTACTGGCCGACGTGAAAATACAGAAAATCGACCACAGCACCGTAGGCGATGCGGTCGATGACGTTGCCGATCGCGCCGCCGATGATCAGGCTGAAGGCCAGCGGCAAGGCGGTCTCGTCGCGGTGCTGGTAGAGCAGCGCGAGCAGCCAGCCGCAGATCACCACGGCCAGACCGACGAAGAACCAGCGCTGCCAGCCCGGCTGGTCGGCCAGAAAGCTGAAGGCCGCTCCCGGGTTATAGACCAGCACCAGGCGGAAGAAATCCGTCACCTGGATCGGCGCGCGGTCCGCCAGCGTCTGCAGCACGAGCCATTTGGTGGCCTGGTCGACCACCACCACCAGCGCCGACAGCGCGAGCCAGGACGCCAGTCGCGCGTTCATCGGCGAGCCTGTCGTGCATCACGCATGGCGGCGCACCTCGGGCTCGCCGTGCAGGTTGCCGTGGCAGCGGCCGCACAGTTGCGGGTGCTCGGCGTGCGCGCCCACGTCGGCGCGGTAGTGCCAGCAGCGTTCGCATTTGGCGTGCTCCGAGGCGTTCGCCTCGACGCCTTGTTCGGCTTCTGTCGCGACGCGCACCAGCTCGGCGCTGGAGGTGATCATGACGAAGCGCAGGTCCTCGCCCAGGCTGGCCAGCGCATCAAAGCGCTCGCCGGCGGCGCGGATGCACACGTTCGCCTGCAGCGAGGCACCGATGCCACCGGCGCTGCGCAAGTCCTCGAGCACCTTCTGCGCCTCGGCGCGTGCCTCGCGGATCAGCGTCCAGCGCGCGAGGCGGGCTTCGGCGTCGGCGATCCCGGGAATCTCGTGCCAGGTGTGCAGCATCACGCTGTCGTCTTCGCCCGCGCCGGTCAGTGCCTGGATCTCCTCGGCGGTGAAAGACAGAATGGGCGCCATCAGGCGCGTCACCGCCTGCGTGATGTGCCACAGCGCGGTCTGCGCCGAGCGGCGTGCGCGCGAGTCGGCGCGCGTGGTGTACAGGCGGTCCTTGAGGATGTCGAGGTAGAAGGCGCCCAGATCTTCGGCCGCGTAGTTCTGCAGCGCCTGCACGATGCGGTGGAATTCGAAGCGTTCGTAGTCGGCCGTGATCTGGCGCTGCAGGCCCGCCAGATGGGCGAGCGCCCAGGCGTCGACGTCGAGGAGCTGGTCGACCGGCACGGCATCGCGCGCCGGGTCGAAATCCGCGGTGTTGGAGAGCAGAAAGCGCAGCGTGTTGCGCAGCCGGCGATAGACTTCGACGACGCGATCGAGAATCTCCTTGGAGATCGTCAACTCGCCCGAGTAGTCGGTGGCCGCCACCCACAAACGCAGGACTTCGGCGCCCAGCGTGTCGGAGACCTGCTGCGGGGCGACGACGTTGCCCTTGGACTTGGACATCTTCTTGCCCTGGCCGTCGACCACGAAGCCGTGCGTGAGCAGTGCCTTGTAGGGTGCGCGGCCGTCGATCGCGCAGCCGGTGAGCAGCGACGAGTGGAACCAGCCGCGATGCTGGTCCGAGCCTTCCAGATAGAGATCCGCCGGCCAGCCCGATTCGTCGCGATGCGAGCCGCGCAGCACGCTCCAGTGCGTGGTGCCGGAGTCGAACCACACGTCCAGCGTATCGCGCATCTTCTCGTACTCGTCCGCCTCGTCGCCGAGCAGCTCTGCCGCGTCCAGACGGAACCAGGCGTCGATGCCCTCGCGTTCGATGCGTTGCGCGACCTGTTCCAGCAGTTCCAGGCTGCGCGGGTGCGGCTCGCCGCTTTCGCGATGCAGGAACAGCGGGATGGGCACGCCCCAGTTGCGCTGGCGCGAGACGCACCAGTCCGGGCGGTTGGCGATCATCGCGTGCAGGCGTGCCTTGCCCCACGACGGGTAGAAGGTGGTGGCCTCGACCGCGTCGAGCGCCAGTTCGCGCAGCGTCGGCGCGTCCGCGGCGCGCCCTTCGGCCCGCTCCATGCCGACGAACCACTGCGTGGTTGCGCGGTAGATCACCGGCGTCTTGTGGCGCCAGCAGTGCATGTAGCTGTGGTTCAGGCTGCCCGACGAGAACAGGCAGCCGGCTTCGTCGAGCTTTTCGATGACCTTGGGGTTGGCCTTCCAGATTGACAGGCCACCGAAGAATTCCAGGCTGTCGGCGTAGCGCCCGTCGGCCTGTACCGGCGTGAGGATCTCGTCGAAGCGCATGCCGTAGCGCGTGCACGTGACGAAGTCGTCCATGCCGTAGGCCGGCGCGCTGTGTACGACGCCGGTGCCGGTGTCGGTGCCGACGTAGTCGCCGAGCATGACGCTCGAGACGCGATCGTAGAACGGATGGCGGAACTCGATGCGGTCGAGGGCGATGCCGCGGCACGCGCCGAGCACGCGGCCTTGCAGCGCGTACCGTTCGAGGCAGGCCGCGCGCAGCTCGGCGGCGAGCACCAGCATGCCGCGCTCGGTCTCGACCAGCTCGTAGACCACCTCGGGGTGCACGTTGAGTGCCTGGTTGGCGGGGATGGTCCACGGCGTGGTTGTCCAGATCACCGCGAATACCGGCCCGCCGGGCAACGCATCGAGACCGAAGGCGTGTGCGAGTCGGCTGCGCTCGGCCATCGCCAGCGGGAAGCCGACGTCGACCATCGGCGAGCGATGGTCCTGATATTCGACCTCGGCCTCGGCCAAGGCCGAACCGCAATCGAAACACCAGTTCACCGGCTTGAGTCCCTTGAACAGATAGCCTCGCTGCAGGATCTCGCCGAGTGCGCGCACTTCCGCCGCCTCGGTTTCGAAGGCCATCGTGCGGTAGGGGTTGTCCCAGTCGCCGAGCACGCCCAGACGGATGAAGTCCTTCTTCTGGCGCTGTACCTGCTCCTCGGCATATTCGCGGCACAGGCGCCGTGCCTGGTCGGCGGGCAGATGCTTGCCGTGGGTCTTCTCGATCTGGTGCTCGATCGGCAGTCCGTGACAGTCCCAGCCCGGCACGTAAGGGGCGTCGAAGCCGGCCAGCGTCTTCGAGCGCACGATGATGTCCTTGAGGATCTTGTTCACCGCATGGCCGATGTGGATGTCGCCGTTGGCGTACGGCGGCCCGTCGTGCAGCACGAAGCGCGGGCGCCCCTGCGCCTTCTCGCGGATGCGCTGATAGAGTCGGCGGTCCTGCCACTCGGCGATCCAGCCCGGTTCCCTCTTGGCGAGGTTGCCGCGCATAGGGAAGGGCGTGTCCGTGAGATTGAGCGTCTTGCGGTAGTCGGCCATGTCTGCGGTGGGATTCAGTCCTGTAGGGGGTGGTCTGCGAACCAGGCGCGGGCGGCGGCCTCGTCGCGGCGAATCTGTTGTTTCAGCGCATCGAGCGAATCGTAACGCGCCTCGTCGCGCAGCTTGTGCAGGAAATGCACGCGCAGATGGGCGCCATAGCACTCGGCGCTCCAGTCGAGCATGTGCACCTCGAGGTTGGGGCATTGGCCGCCGACCGTCGGGCGCGAACCGAGGTTGGCGATGCCGGCCACGGGCGCGGGCGCGAGCCCTTCGACGGCGACCGCGAACACGCCGGTCAGCGCAGGGCGGCGATGGCGCAGCGCGATGTTGGCGGTGGGGTAGGCGATGCTGCGCCCGAGCTGCTTGCCGGCCACCACCCGCCCGGCGATGCTGTAGGGCCGGCCGAGCAGCTCGGCCGCGCGATCGAGCGCGCCATCGGCCAGCGCGGCGCGAACCGCCGAACTGGAAACCCGCACGCCGTCGTGTTCGAGCGTGGGCATCGCCTCGACACCGAAACCGGCGCGCGCACCTTCACGCTGTAGCAGGGCAAAATCACCCTGGCGGCGCGCGCCGAAGCGGAAGTCGTCACCGATGATCAGATGGCGCACGTCCAACCCGCGCACCAGCATGTTTTCGACGAAATCCTCGGCGCTCATCGCGGCAAGGCCCGCGTCGAAGCGGCACACGTAGGCGCGATCGACCCCATGGGCGGCGAGCTGTAGCAGCTTGTCACGCATCGACGCGAGTCGCGTCGGGGCGGTCTCCGGGGAGAAATACTCGCGCGGGTGCGGCTCGAAGGTCAGCACGGTTGCAGCCGCGTCCAGCGCGCGCGCGCGCTCTACGAGCAGATCGAGCAAGCCCTGGTGGCCGCGGTGCACGCCGTCGAAGTTGCCGATGCTCAGCACCGACGGCTGCGTAGCCCGCTCCGGAATCCTCCGAAGAACCTGCATAAGCGCCTGAAAAAGGCGCAATTATACGGTATTGAACACGTTCTGCGCGATGCGCGCCGCTTAGTCGGTCGCGCGTGCGACCGTCGTGCGCCGTGCCGGGGCGCCGGTGTCGAGGTATTCGCGGATGCCGTCGATGATGGCGTCGGCCAGCTTGTTCTGATAGGCGCCGTCGTTCAGGCGCCGCTCCTCGTCGGGGTTGCTGATGAAGGCCGTCTCGACGAGGATCGACGGCACGTCGGGCGAGCGCAGCACGGCGAAGCCGGCCTGTTCGACCTGCGGCTTGTGCAAGCGATTGATGCCGCCGAGCTGGCTCAGCACGGAGGAGGCCAGCTTGAGACTGTCGTTGATCGTGGCCGTCTGCGACAGGTCGAGCAGGGTGCGGGCGAGATGGCCTTCCTGGCGCGTGAGGTTGACGCCGCCGATCAGGTCGGCCTCGTTCTCCTTCTGGGCGAGCCAGCGTGCGGCGGTACTGGTCGCGCCGCGCTCGGAGAGCACGTACACGGAGCTGCCGTTGGCCTGCGGCTTGACGAAGGCGTCGGCGTGAATGGACACGAACAGGTCGGCCTTGGCGCGGCGCGCGATCGCGACGCGCTGGTACAGCGGCACGAAGTAATCGCCATTGCGCGTGAGCACTGCCTGCATGTCGGGCTGGGCGTCGATGCGTGCCTTCAGGCGCTTGGCGATCGACAGCGTGACGTTCTTCTCGTAGGAGCCGCGCCGACCGATGGCGCCCGGATCCTCGCCGCCGTGACCGGGGTCGATCACCACCGTGTGGATGTGCGGACGGGCTGCCTGATGCCCGGCTTCGCGCGGTTTTTCGAGCAGCGCCAGGATGGGATCGACCGGCTCGCTCGGATACAGGTCCACGACCAGTCGGTGGCCGTAGCTCGCAATCGGGTTGAGCGTGAAGATCTGCGGCTTGATGCCGGCCTTGAGGTCGACCACCACACGCACCACGCCCGGACGGTTGATGGCAGCGCGGATGCGGTGGATCAGGGGGTCGGATTCGAGCACCTTGTCGGGAAGCGACTGCACCACGGCGTTGAACTCGATGCCCTTCAGATCGATGACGAGACGATCAGGGTCGCTCAGCATCATCTGGCTGAACTCGATGCCGCGTTCGCTCTCGAGCGTGATGCGGGTGTATTCGGTGCCGGGCCACACGCGTACGGCCACCAGACTGGTGGCGGCGGCGAAGCCGACGGGGCTGACGAGCAGGGCGAGGGAGGCACCGGCGAAGCGCAGCAGTTCGCGTCGCGTGATGCCCGCCGGAGGATTCAGGACGGGCAGGCTTGCAGGGTCGACATCATGATGTGAACGCATCTTCGTCCGGTTTCCGTCAGTGCTTCGACCTCGATGTCCCTGCCCGGGGCGCGGACGCTGAGGCGAACTTCGATGTCGGCATTGGCGATGTACGGTTCGGCCTTGCCGGGCCATTCTACAAGGCACGCGCCCGTTCCGGAGAAATATTCTTCCAGCCCTGCTTCCAGGAATTCTTCCGGAACGTTGAACCGATAAAAATCAAAGTGATATAAGTTTAATCTAGAAACTACATAAGGTTCAATCAAGGTGTAAGTGGGGCTTTTTACCTTTCCGGTGTGACCGAGCCCGTGCAGACAGCCGCGAACCAGTGTCGTCTTGCCTGCGCCGAGGTCGCCGACGAGGTAGATGACCAGCCCTGCAGCAAGCCCCTCGGCCAGCGCCGCGCCGGCGCGCTCGGTGTCTGCCTCGTCCGCCAGATGTGCGGAGAAGCCGCTGCCGGTATCATCGATGGGGTGAATGTCCTGAATCATGCTCAAGCCTCCGACGGCCCCGTCGATGCCGACGGTGCCGCCTTCGTCGCGCGCATCCGCGCCTGGGGTGCGGAGCTGGGTTTCGATGCGGTCGCGGTGACCGGGGTCGATCTGCGTGAGGCCGAACCGGGGCTGGCCGCGTGGCTGGCCGCGGGTTTCCACGGCGAGATGGATTATATGGCGCGCCACGGCATGAAGCGCGCCCGCCCGGCCGAACTGCTGCCCGACACCGTGCGCGTGATCAGCGCGCGCATGAACTACTGGCCCGACGCGGCCGATGCCGAGGCCGCACTCGCCGACCCCGCGCGTGCCTATGTATCGCGCTATGCGCTGGGACGCGACTACCACAAGCTCATGCGCGCGCGCCTCGCCAAGCTCGCAAAGCGCATCGAGGCGGAAGTGCCACACGGCCACCGCGTATTCGTCGACTCCGCTCCTGTGCTCGAAGTCGAACTCGCCACCCGTGCCGGCCTGGGCTGGCGCGGCAAGCACACCTTGCTGCTCAACCGCGAAGCCGGCTCCACGTTCTTTCTCGGCGAGATCTTCACCGACCTGCCGCTGCCCGTCGACGCGCCGCAGGCCGAGCACTGCGGCACATGCACGGCCTGCATCGACGCCTGTCCCACCGGCGCCATCGTCGCACCCTACGAGGTCGATGCACGCCTGTGCATTTCGTATCTCACGATCGAACTCAAGGGTGCGATCCCCGAAGAGTTGCGCCCGATGATCGGCAACCGCATCTACGGCTGCGACGACTGCCAGCTCGTGTGCCCGTGGAACCGCTTCGCACGCATCACCGCCGAGCCCGACTTCGCCCCGCGCAACGCGCTCGATGCGGCCACGCTGGTCGAGCTGTTCGCGTGGACCGAGGCAGACTTTCACGAGCGCACCGCCGGCAGTGCGATCCACCGCATCGGTTATGAGCGCTGGTCGCGCAATTTGGCCGTGGCCCTGGGCAACGCGCCCACCACGCCCGAGATCGTCGCGGCGCTGCGCGCTCGCGCCGAAGATCGCTCCGAGCTGGTGCGCGAGCACGTCTGCTGGGCGCTGGAGCAGCACGCGGGCTAGAATCCGCCAATTTTCTCGGGGCTACGGATGGCGACAGACGGCGCAATCGGCGTATTCGATTCCGGCATCGGCGGGCTGACCGTGGTGCGCTCGTTGATGGATCGCCTTCCGTTCGAGGACATCGTGTACTTCGGCGATACTGCGCGCGTGCCATACGGCATCAAGTCGGTGGCGACGATCCGCCGATTCGCGGGGGAGATCGCGCGCTTTCTGATGCAGCGCGACGTGAAGATGCTGATCGTCGCGTGCAACACGATGGCGGCTGTGGCCGACGACGTGGTGCGCGAGTGTGCGGGCGAGGTGCCGGTGATCGACGTGATCGATGCCGGCGCGCGGGCGGCTGTGGCCGGGTCGCGCAGCCGGCGCGTGGGGGTGATCGGTACGCCGACGACGATCAACAGCAATGCCTACGCCGAGCGCATCCATGCGCTCGATCGCGGCGTGCGCGTGTATTCGGCGGCCTGTCCGCTGTTCGTGCCGCTGGTCGAGGAGGGCTGGCTGGATCACCCGGTGGCGCGCATGACGGCGCGCGAATATCTCAAGCCGGTGCTGGCCGAGGAGGTCGATACGCTGGTGCTGGGCTGCACCCACTATCCGCTGCTCAAACCGTTGTTGCAGCGGGTGGTGGGGCGTCGCGTGGGGCTGGTGGATTCGGCCACGACGACCGCCGAGCTGGCCGCGGACGAGTTGCGGCGACAGGGGCTCGCGCGCGAGGCGGGCAAGCCGGCGCATCGCTTTTATGTCACGGACGTGCCCTTGCGCTTCGAGGCCATCGGCGAGCGCTTCCTGGGGCGCTCGCTGGGGACGGTGGAGAAGGTGGACTGGGCCGTCGACTGATTTTCCCCGGATGGCCCGCCGGCAGGTCGCAGTGTCGGACCTCGCTGCGCTCGCTCCGACCTACCCGGGTCCGGTCGCGACGGGGCGTGACGGATCGGCGCACCACTCGCTCCACGAACCCGGATAGAGGCTTGCGCCGGAAAGGCCGGCGATCTCCATGGCCAGCAGGTTGTGGCAGGCGGTCACGCCGGAGCCGCACTGGTGCACGATCTCGGTGGGGTTGCGTGAGCCGAGCAGGGCGAGGAATTCGGCGCGCAGTTCATCGGCGGGGCGGAAGCGCCCACCTTGCAGATTTTCACGGAAGAAGCGGTTCACGGCGCCGGGGATGTGGCCGGCGACCGGGTCCAGGGTCTCGTTCTCGCCTCGAAAGCGGTCCGGGCTGCGTGCGTCGATGAGCAGCACTTCGTCGCGCTCCAGCGCGCCGCGCAGGGCCTGCGTACCGATCGCGGCGACCGAGCCCGGATGCACGCCGTGCGTGGTCGGCAACGCCTCGTGGATCTGCGTCTCGACCGGGTGGCCGGCCTCGCGCCAGGCGCGCCAGCCGCCGTCGAGCACGGCCACGCGATCGTGGCCGATCCAGCGCAGCATCCACCACAGTCGCGCGGCGATCGCGCCGCCGGCATCGTCGTAGGCCACGACCTGATCGTCGGCGCGGATGCCGCGCCGGCCGAGCCGCGCGGCGAACTCGTCGGGGTCGGGCAGCGGGTGGCGACCGTTGCGCCCGTCGCGCGGGCCGGACAGATCTTCGTCCAGGTGCAGGAAGCGTGAGCCGGGGATGTGGCCTTCGGCGTAGGCATGCCGGCCGGCACCCGGGTCGGCTAGATCATGGCGGCAGTCGATGAGGCGCAGGCCTTCCTCTCCAAGATGGGTGGCCAGCGTACCGACGTCGATGATCGTGTCGTAATGCTTCATTCGATGGACTCGGTAGGCGTTTCGATCCAGGCCAACGCTTCGGCCTCGTCGTTGAAAACCAGCACCTGGCCGTCGACGAAGAGTTGCGTGACCCATGCGCTCCAGGTGAGCCACTCGCTTTCGGTGAGCACTGCGATGCGGCGGAAGTCCTTGCTGTGCTGGCGGGAGAACTTGATGTCTTCCCACGCCACGTCGACCGTGAAGCCGGCCATTTCGCGCAGATCGATGAACAGGTCCACCGGGCCCTTGAAGCGGTGCGTGTAGTTGAAGATTTCCTCGAATTCGCGGTAGTCGGCGAGCGTGAATTCGCCGAACACGGCGATCGAGATGCGCTGCTCGCTCTGGTCGATGGTGATCATGTCGTTCTCCGCGTCGATTGCGTGCAGACCACTATAGAGCGCCAGGCGGAGGGCGTCGAGAGGCGCGCGCGCCGCGCCCCCCCTGATAGGCTCGTGTCCTGTTGCCGATCACGGAGGCTGCGATGACCTGTCTGCTCGCCCTCGATCAGGGCACGACCAGCTCGCGCGCGATGGTGTTCGATACCGATGGACGGGTGCGCGGGGCATCACAGCGCGAGTTTCGCCAGCACTACCCGCAGCCTGGCTGGGTCGAGCACGACGCGCACGAGATCCTGACCACGCAGCTCGACTGCGCGCGCGCGGCGATCGCCGAGGCCGGCGTTGCGCCGTCGGACGTCGTCGGGCTGGGTATCGCCAATCAGCGCGAGACGACCATCGTGTGGGAGCGCGCGACGGGGCGCGCGATCGCGCCGGCCATCGTCTGGCAGGACCGGCGCACCGCGCCCGACTGTGACCGCCTGCGCGCGGTCGGCCAGGCCGAAGCGATTCGGCGCAGCACCGGGCTGGAGCTGGACGCCTATTTCTCGGCCACCAAGCTCGCATGGATCCTGCGCGAGGTGCCCGGCGCGCGCGAACGTGCGCGGCGTGGCGAGCTGGCCTTCGGCACCGTAGATGCCTGGCTGATCTGGCACCTGAGCGGCGGGGCGCTGCACGCGACCGACGCCGGCAACGCCTCGCGCACGATGCTCTACGACATCCACCGCGGACAGTGGGACGACGATCTGCTCGCGCTGTTCGACATCCCGCGGTCGATGCTGCCGACGGTCGTCGACAGCATCGGCGTGTGTGGCCACGCGCAGCGCGACGTGCTCGGCGCAAGCATTCCGATCGCCGGCATCGGCGGCGACCAGCAGGCGGCGACCTTCGGTCAGGCGTGTCTTGCGCCGGGCATGGCCAAGCAGACCTATGGCACGGGCTGCTTTTTGCTGATGAATACCGGCGAACGTGCGGTGGAGTCGGCCAATCGGCTGCTCACGACGATCGGCTGGCGGCAGCGGGGTGCCAGCACCTACGCGCTCGAGGGGAGCATCTTCGTGGGCGGTGCGCTGGTGCAGTGGCTGCGCGACGAACTGGGGCTGGTGCGCAGATCGGAAGACATCGAGGCGCTCGCCGCCTCGGTCCCCGACAGCGCTGGCGTGGTGCTGGTGCCGGCCTTCACCGGGCTGGGCGCGCCGTGGTGGGATGCCTATGCGCGTGGCACGCTGTTGGGGCTCACGCGCGGCACGACGCGCGCGCACATCGCACGCGCCGCGCTCGAGGCGATTGCGCTGCAGACGGTCGATCTGGTCACGGCCATGGACGCCGACGGAGCCGGCCCGTTGCGTGAACTGCGCGTCGACGGCGGGGCCGCGGCCAACAACCTGTTGATGCAGATGCAGGCGGACCTGCTCGGCGTGCCGGTGGTGCGTCCCGAGATGCTCGAGACCACCGCCTTCGGTGCGGCCTGTCTGGCTGCGCTGGGGGTCGGTGTGTGGGCAGACGAGGCGACAGTGGCCTCGCACTGGCGGGAGGCGGCGCGCTTTCAGCCGCGCATGTCGCGTGACCGGCGTGAGGCGGTCATCGCGCGCTGGCATCGCGGCGTGGAGCGCGCGCGCGACTGGGCGCAGGAGTGAGACACGCGGCTCAGCGCATGATCATGTTGTCGCGGTGGATCAGCTCGGGCTCGTCGATGTAGCCCAACAGGGCCTCGATGCGGTTGCTGGGCTGGCGGGCGATGCGGCGGCATTCGTTGCTGCTGTAGTTGACCAGGCCGCGCGCGACTTCCTCACCGGCGCCCGTGCGGCAGGCCACTACCGCGCCGCGTTCGAATTCGCCGCGCACCTCGACCACGCCCACCGGTAGTAGGCTGCGGCCGGTGGCCAGCGCCCTGGCCGCGCCCTCGTCGACGACGAGGCTGCCAGCCAGTTGCAGGTGGTCGGCCATCCACTGCTTGCGCGCGGCCAGCGGGCTGCTGGTGGCGAACAGCAGCGTGCCCAGCGGCTCGGCCGCGGCCAGACGAACCAGTGCGTCCGGTTCGGCGCCGCTGGCGATGCAGGTGTGTGCGCCGCTGCGTGCCGCGCGTTGCGCTGCGCGCACCTTGGTGATCATGCCGCCCTTGCCCAGACCGGTGCCGGCGCCGCCGGCCATCGCTTCCAGGCTGGCATCCTCGGCCGCAGCCTCGCCAATCAGGGTCGCGGTCGGATCCTTGCGCGGGTCCGCCGTGAACAGGCCGGGCTGGTCGGTCAGGATGACCAGCACGTCGGCTTCGATCAGGTTGGCCACCAGGGCGCCCAGCGTGTCGTTGTCGCCGAACTTGATCTCGTCGGTGACGATGGTGTCGTTCTCGTTGATGATGGGCACCACGCCCAGCTCGAGCAGCGTGGCCAGCGTCGAGCGCGCATTGAGGTAGCGCTTGCGGTCGGCGAGATCCTCGTGCGTGAGGAGAATCTGCGCGGTGTGCACGCCGTGTGCCGAGAAGGCTTCTTCATACGCCTCGACCAGCCCCATCTGACCGACCGCGGCTGCCGCCTGCAGGCGGTGCATCTCGTGCGGGCGCTTGGTCCATCCGAGGCGCTGCATGCCGGCGGCGATCGCACCCGATGAAACCAGCACGACTTCCTTGCCGGCCGCACGCAATTCGGCGATCTGGCGCGCCCAGTCGGCCATCGCGGTCTTGTCCAGGCCGGCGCCGTTGCGGGTCACCAGCGCGCTGCCGACCTTGACGACGAGGCGGCGGGAGGATCGGATCTTCTCTCTCATGGCCTTATCGAATCACGGGTTCAGTCGGCGCGCTCTTCGGTCGGGGGCGTGTCTTCGGCCACGTTGGCGCGCTCGGCGGCTTGCTCGGCTTCGATGCGCGCACGCTCGACATCGAGGAAATCCTGCAGCGCGAAGATCAGAGCGCGGCAACCGTCGCCGTTGATCGCGGCGATCTCGAAGTGCCGCTCCACCGGCCCGTAGGCCTCGAGGAAGGCGGACACGCGCGCGCCGCGCTCTTCTTCGGGAATCAGGTCGAGCTTGTTGAGCACCAGCCAGCGCGGCTTGGCGTAGAGCGCTTCGTCGTAGCGACGCAGTTCTTCGACGATGGCCTTGGCGTCGTGGACCGGGTCGGCCTCGGGATCGAAGGGCGCCAGATCGACAAGGTGCAGCAGCACGCGGGTGCGCTGCAAGTGGCGCAAAAACTGGTGACCCAGGCCGGCGCCATCGGCCGCACCCTCGATCAGGCCGGGAATGTCGGCGATGACGAAGCTTCGCTCCTCGCTGGTACGCACCACGCCGAGGTTGGGCTGCAGCGTCGTGAACGGGTAATCACCGACCTTGGGGCGTGCGGCCGAGACCGAGCGGATGAAGGTGGACTTGCCTGCATTGGGCATGCCCAGCAGGCCGACGTCGGCCAACACCTTCAGTTCGAGGCGCAGCATGTGGCGTTCGCCTTCCTCGCCCATGGTGCGCTTGCGCGGTGCGCGGTTGACGCTGGACTTGAAATGCAGGTTGCCCAGCCCGCCCTTGCCGCCGCGCGCGACCATGACCTGCTTGCCGTCCTCGTCGAGGTCGGCGATCAGCTCGCCCGTCTCGTAGTCGGTGATCACGGTGCCCACCGGCATGCGCAGCACGATGTCCTCGCCGCCCTTGCCGTAGCAGTCGGCGCCGCGGCCATTCTCGCCGCGCTGGGCGCGAAAGTTGCGCTTGAAGCGGTAGTCGATGAGCGTGTTCAGGTTGCGGTCGGCGACCGCATAGACACTGCCGCCACGCCCGCCGTCGCCGCCGTCCGGACCGCCGCGCGGCACGAACTTCTCGCGCCGGAACGAGGCGGCGCCATTGCCGCCGTCGCCGGCGAAGACTTCGATGCGCGCTTCGTCAAAGAATTTCATTGTGGTTTTCCGGTGAGCGGAAACGAAAAAGCCCTATCCCGAGGATAGGGCTTTTCGCGTCTTCGGGGGCGCTCAGGCCGCGTTCGGAACGATCGCCACGAAGCGACGCTTGAGCGGGCCCTTGACCGAGAACTGCACGGTGCCGTCGGACAGCGCGAACAGCGTGTGGTCCTTGCCCATGCCGACATTGTCGCCCGGATGGTACTGGGTGCCACGCTGACGGATGAGGATGTTGCCTGCGGTGACGGCCTGGCCACCGTAACGCTTGACGCCGAGTCGTTTTGATTCGGAGTCGCGACCGTTACGGGAACTGCCGCCGGCTTTTTTGTGTGCCATGTCTTATTCCCTCCTGACTCAGGCCGTGATGTCTTCGATGCGAAGCTCGGTGAAGTTCTGGCGATGACCCTGACGCTTCTGGTAGTGCTTGCGTCGGCGCATCTTGAAGATGCGGATCTTGTCGTGACGACCGTGCGAGACCACGGTGGCCTTGACCGTTGCGCCCGAAACCAGTGGCGTGCCGATCTTGACCGACTCGCCTTCGCCGACCATCAGAACCTGGTCGAGAGTGATTTCGGAGCCCACGTCAGCCGGTATCTGTTCTACCTTGAGTTTTTGGCCGGCAGCGACGCGATACTGCTTGCCGCCGGTTTTTATGACCGCGTACATGGAAAAGCTCCAATGAATGGATAGGTGGTGCGAAGAATCGCGCATTCTGCCGTCCAAGTCGCGGATAGTCAAGGACTTGTGCCGGTTCGGCGCGGCGCGTCGGACGTTACCGCTTGTCGGGTAGGGCGATGTCCGATGTGTGCCTGCGATGCTTAATCGGCCGACGGGGTGTCATCTTCCGGTGGTGGGGGCAACTCCGCCAGCAGGACTTCGAGCGCGTGCTGCTCGGTGCGGTAATGCGCGTGCGGCTGCAGGCGCTCCCAAAGGCCGGTGCGCTCCATTGCGTCGATGATCTGCTTCTTCAACCCGCAGAAGGCCAGCGTGCGCTGCTCCGCGATGGCGCGCGCATGCAGTGCCGAGATCGCGTCCAGTCCGGTCGAGTCGACGTTGTTGATGCCGGCGGCCGAGACCAGCAACACCTTGACGTCGGGCTGCGCGCGCAGCGCGTCGGCCGCGGCGTCCTCGAACAGTTCCGAGGTGACGAAGGTCAGTGCGCTGTCGAAGCGCATGATCACCAGATTCGGGTGCGGGTGGGGCAGGCCGAAGCGTTCGCGGTCGCGGTAGGTACCGTCCTCGTGCAGGCCGAGCAGCGCCACGCGCGGCTGCATGTCGCGGTAGAGCATCAGCGACAGCGAAATCAGCAGGCCGACCAGAATGCCGTTCTGGATGTTGGGCGCGAAGGCCAGCGTGGACACCAGGGTCGCGGTCGCGGCCACGCCGTCGTCGCGACCGGCCTGCCAGGTGCGCACGAAGGCGGCCGGATCGAGCAGGTTGAATACGACCAGCACGATGACGGCAGCCAGCACGGCGATCGGCAGATGCCACAGCAGCGGCGTCAGGAACAGCAGCGTGACGACGACGAAGGCCGCCGAGACGATCGACGAAAGACCGGTATGTGCGCCGGTGGCGAAATTCAGGGCCGAGCGCGAGAACGAGCCCGACACCGGCATGCCGCCGTTGAGCGCCGATGCAATCTTGGCCAGGCCCTGGCCGATCAGTTCCTGGTTCTGTCGCCAGCGCTCGCCTGTGCGGGCAGTGATCACGCTGGCGCTGGCGGTGACCTCCATGAAGCTCACCAGCGCGATGACGAAGGCGGCCGGGAACAGCGCGACGATGAGGTTCCAGTCGAAGGCCGGCAGCACGAAGTCGGGCAGGCCCTGCGGCACGTGGCCGACGACTCGCCCGCCGCCGGCCTCGAAGCCGGTCGCGGCTGAGATCGCGGTGGCGATGGCGACGACGATCAGCACCCCGGGCAGCTTCGGTGCGATGCGCCGCATCAGGATCAGCGCAGCCAGCGTGGCCAGCCCGAATGCCAGCGCCGGCAGGTGCAGGTCCGTGAAGCTGGTCAGCATGTTCAGGAAATCGACCATGAAGTGCTCGGAGCGCTCCATGCGCAGCCCCAGCATCGACGGCACCTGCGACAGTGCGATGAGCAGCGCGGAGGCGTTGATGAAGCCGGTCATCACCGGACGCGACAGCAGCTTGAGCAGCCAGCCCAGACGCAGGCCGCCGAGGGCGAGCTGGATCAGGCCGGAGAGCAGGGCCAGCACGATCGCCGCTTCGAGAAAACCCTCGGTGCCGGGGCGCGCCACCGCGATCACGCTCGCTCCAGTGAGCAGCGAGGTCAGCGCCACCGGGCCGGTGGCGATCGCGCCGCAGGAGCCGAATAGCGCGCCCACGATGGCCGGCAGCAGCGCCGCGTACAGGCCGATGTGCGGCGGCAGCCCTGCCAGCTGCGCATACGCCAGCGCCTGTGGCACCAGCACCAGACCGACGGTGATGCCGGCGATGATGTCGCCGCGCACGCCCAGCGCGCGCCATTGCGCGGGCCAGGCGAGGAAAGGCATCAGGCGGTCGCGCCAGGTCGGGGGGGGCTGGTTCATGCGGGCGAAGGAGGTGATTACCGATTCACAGGCCCAGTCCGAGCCGGCTCTCGAGGAACAGTTTGCGCCGGGTCGGCGGCACGAAGAATTCCTGATAGTAGACGGCCGGGCCGGAGCCGAAAAATGCCGTGCAGCTTACCAGAATGGCAGTGGTGCCGACCGGCACACCGATGGCCAGACAGCCGGGTACCGGAATCGTCGCCTGTTCGATGTAGTGGCGCGCTGTGGCCAGCTGGGTGTTGAACTCGGCCGCGATCAGCTTCTTGATGTTGGCGCTGTGCAGCGACTCGATGGGCCGTTCGGCGAGCGTGGCGACGCGGTCGATGCAGGCGTAGAAGCGCGCATAGACCGAGAATTCCTCGCCGATCTGCATGCGCCGGTCGATGCGCAGGATCTTCTCCGAGCGCTGGCCCAGATGTTCGCTCCAGCGGCCGTGGCCGGTGATCGTGAAGCGACGCAGCACATGGGCATAGACGGGCAGGAAGCTCTTGCCGTCGTCGGCCAGAAAGCGCATGTGCCAGGGGTCGAACAGCTCCTTGATGCGCGGCGGGATGAAGGTGCCGTGACCGCGCTTGCGCACCACGATGCCCTCGTCGACCAGATCGCGGAAGCAGCGCTGGATGGTGCCCAGGCTGAACGGCAGACTGTCGGCCAGTTCGGTCTCGGTGGGCAGCTTCTCGCCCGGCCTCCACACGCCCTGCTTGATCGATTCCTTGATCGCCATGCGCAACTGCACGTGCTTGGTTTGCCGGCTGCCCTCGCGCGGGATGCGGCGCACGATCTCGGCGGCGCGGTCCGTCATTGCCTCCATCCATCCTCCTCCCACCTGGCATTGTGACGCAGGCCGACATGCCGCGCGTTCAGCGCAGCGTGTCGATCAGCCCGAAGATCCCCAGCGCCAGCAGCAGCACGCCGAGCGCGCGGAAGAAGCGCGTTGCATCGCTCATCAGCAGGCGGTCGTGCAGGCGCTGGCCGGCCACGTGCCCGAGCAGCGCGCACGGCAGCAGCCAGACGTGATGCACCAGTTGCAGATCCACGCCGGCGGCGACGAAGGACACGAGCTTGATCACCACCATGCCGACCCACGCCACCAGCAGCGTGTCGCGCAATCGCTCGCGCGCCACATGGGCGGCGAACACCGCGACGATCAGCGGGCCGCCGATCAGCGAGTTGCCCATCACGTAGCCGCCCAGCGCGAGCAGGGCGGCGTCGCTCTTCGGTCCGCGGCTGCGGATCGGACGCGCGAACACATAGCCCAGCGCGTAGGCCACGACGATCGCGAAGATGATCGCGCTGGTCACGCGCGGCGGCAGTGTCAGCAGCCCGAAGATGCCGACGATGGCCGGCGGCAGCATCCACGGCGTGGCGCGCGCCAGATAGGTCCAGTCGACGCCGCTCGTGCGCGCTGCGGTCGTGCCGGCCGGTCGCAGCGCTCCGCGCAGCGCCGCCCACAGCCCGAAGATCAGCATGTGTACGGCGATCACCGGCAGGAAGACGAGCGCGTCGTCGACGATCAGCAGCAGCAGGGGCAGCACCAGCACGGCGCCGCCGAAGCCCAGCCCGGCACGCACGAAACCGCTCCACACGAACAGTGCGCCGATGGCCACGTATTGCAACGGGTGCAGGTTTTCCATGCTTGGTCCAGCGCCGACGCCCCGCCCTGACGGGCGAGGCGTCTCGCACAAGTGGCCCCGCCGCAGCGGGGGAGACGGGGTTCATGCGGCAGCGGCGACGATCTCGACGGTGCCCGCTTCCGGGTCGACGATCAGCTCGTCGCCGCTGCGAATGAGCTGCGTCACATCGCCGTCGGCGAAGCGGTCGCACAGCGTCATGCCGGCCAGTGCCGCACCCTGGGCGAGGATGGTGTTGGCCTCGTTGAACAGGATCGCGGCCGGCGCCATGTCGCGCGAGCGCATCTCGTGCAGCATCCAGGCCGAGGCCACGCCGCCCTTGGCGGTGTTGAGCACCAGGATGCGGTCGACGTAGGACTGGCCGACCAGCTTGTGCGCCGGGCGCGAGAACACGCCCTTGAGGCGATCCAGGTCGTAGCGTGCCGAGAAGTTGTCATTGGCCACCAGCGCGGTGCCGCGTACCTTCTTGCCGACGCCGACATGGCATTTGAGGATGGTGCTCATACGATTTCTCCTGCGACCGCCGAATCGACGCATGCCTCCATGCTCGCCAGCGAGGGTTGGTAGCCGTAACCGCCGATGATGTTGACGATCTTGGTGGAATTGGAAAGCAGGCGGCGCCAGCCATTGGCCTCGCCCATCTCGCGCGCGTATTGCTGGTAGAAGCAGGTGCCGCGCAGCACCTTGGCGCCGGAGGCCTCGATGCGCGCGGTCAGGCCGAGGCGGTCGCAGTCGGCCGCGACCGGTGGCGAGGTGCACACGATCATCGCGGTGTCGGCGTGAATGTGGCGGCCGTCGAGCAGTTCGGCCACGCGCGACATCTCGATCAGCGACAGCTGCGGCGCCGCGAAGACCACCACGTCGACCTTTTCGCCGCGTCCGCCGAAGCTGCCCTGGAAGTCGCGGTAGTCGGTCTCGGTGATCTCGGTGGCGGGCGGCGGTGTGCCGTCGAACACGGCCGCGAGCATGGGCGCCTCGGGCGTGACGCCGACGATGTGGAACAGCGGGGTGGAGCCGTAGCTCGCCATTGCGGCCCCGAGGTGCTTCATGTCATCGGAGGACGGCGCGTGCTCGATACCCTCGATCACCGGCACCTGCCAGTACGATCCGCTGGCACGGCCTACGATGCCGCCGAGAATGCCCCAGTCCGTCAGCCCGCGCGGCTGGTGACGCACGACGAAGCGGCGCGTGCCGCGGCGCTTGGCGTCCAGGTGCAGGCCGTAGCGCGGCGTGCGCCCGGTCAGCCCCGCGGCCAGCGCGGACGGGCCGCCCTCGAAGTTCGAATACGCGCCGAGCACGCTGTTGCAGTAGATCACCACGCCGGTGTCGCCGAAGGCCACGTGGTCGCCGCGCACCGGCGGCATGATGGTCTGGTAGTTGATGCAGGTGTCGGTCATCAGGATGCCGAGCTTGCCGCAGGCAGCGATGGTGCGTCGCTCCAGGTTCGCCATGTCCTCGGTCTGGCCCAGTTCCTTGTAATAGGACAGGTCGACGCCGCGCGGGTCGGTGATCATCGGAATGCGCACGCGCCCGCCCCCGGCCGCCTGCTCCTCGAGAAAGCGCACGCCGGCATCCCCCAGCGATTCGGGGTCGGCCATCATGTGCGCCTGCGACACCGGCACGAAATCCTCGGCGTCGAACAGCCGGCCGACCTGCATCATGTGCTCGATGGCCCATTTGCACGGCTGGCCGAATTCGCCGGCGAGCATCGCGCGTTCTTCGTCTGTGAGTTTCATCGCAACAATCCTTCGTTATTACGTAAAGCGGGCTCGGGTGGTGCTCATTTCATGGAATCGGGGAGCCACAGCACCAATTCCGGGAAGAAATACACGACGTACAGCATCGTGATCTGGATCAGCAGGAAGGGCGCCGCGCCCAGTGCCAGGCGCCCGAGCTTGATGCGCGAGATGCCGTGGATCGTGAACAGATTCACCCCGATCGGCGGCGAGATCTGCGCGATCTCCATTGCGATGCAGGCGAAGATGCCGAACACCAGCGGGTCCATGCCCAGCTGCATCGCGACCGGATAGAAGATCGGAATGGAGATGAGCAGCATCGCCGCACTCTCCAGGAACATGCCCATCACCACGTAGGCGAGGATCATCAGCGTCACCGCGGCGAGGCCGGAGGCGTTGTCGATGATGGCCTGGGCGATGCTCTGCGGTACCTGCTCGAAGGTCAGGAAGTGGGCGAAGAACTGGCCGAACACGATCAGCATGAACAGCATCGACGTGGTCGCCGTGGCGACGATGGCCGCCTCGCGCAGCTTGGGCCAGTCCAGCCGGCGCTGTACGAAACCCAGGATCGCCACATACACCACCGCCAGCGCGCCGACCTCGGTGGGCGTGAACGCGCCGGTGTAGATCGCGGCGATGATGATCGGCGGCAGCAGGATCACGCCGATCGAGCGCCGCGTGATGCGCAGCTTCTCGGCCAGCGGCACTTCGTGGCGGGTGAGCACGGTGGGGCGCGAACAGACCACGTAGAGCAGGAACAGCGACATCATCAGGATGCCGGGCAGCACACCGGCGATGAACAGCTGGCCGATCGAGGTCTCGGTGATCACGCCATACAGGATCAGCGGGATCGACGGCGGGATGATGATGCCCAGCGTGCCGCCGCCGGCCACGAAGCCGCCCGCGCGACGCTGGCCGTAGCCCTCGTCGAGCAATAGCGGGATCGCCACCAGGCCGACCGTGGCGGCGGTGGCGATGCTCGAACCCGAGATCGCCGCGAAAATGCCGCAGGCGAGGATGGTCGCCACGCCCAGCGAGTTGGGGATGGAGCCGGCCCAGGCCTTGGTGACCTCGAACAGGTCGCGGCCCGCGTCGGTACGCTGCATGATGGTGCCGGTCAGGATGAACAGCGGCAGCGCCACCAGTTCGAAGATCGACGCACCCTGCCAGCTGATCTGGATGAAGGAGCGGAATGCCAGGAACGGATCCTCGAGCAGCAACGAGGCGAGAAAGGCCGACAGCCCCATCGCGACGAACACCGGCATCGACAGCAGCATGAAGAAGAACAGCAGGAAGATGGCGATGAAGCCGCCGTAATCGTGGATGAAATCCATCTGTATGCCCTCAGTCGCCGGCTTCACCGTGCTCGGGCATGCCGCAGCACATCTGCACGATGGTTTGAAGTAGCAGGCCCAGTCCGCCGATCGGAATCGCCAGGTTGGGGATCCACAGCGGCACCTCGAGCAGGGTCGAGGACGAGATCGTGTTAGACCACGAATACCACGCGAAATAGATGCCGGAGCTGATCACCAGCAGTGCGAACAGCAGCACCGAGACATTGGAGATCATGTCCAGTGCCGGTTTGGCGCGCGGAAACAGCTGCGCGATGATGGTCACGCGAAAGTGCGCCCCGCGCTTGACCGCCAGCGCGTTGCCGAGAAAGCCGATGAAGATGAAGGCATACAGCGTGGTCTCGAACACCCAGATGGTGGGGTAGCCGAGGGCGCGCAACAGCGCGTCGTAGACGATGGGCAGCGCGAGCACGATCATCAGCACCACGGACAAGCCGGTCATCAGCTTGCCGGCCGCCTCGAGCGTGCGCACGAAGCCCGTCGGTTCTTGCACGGAAGACATTGCGGGGTCTCCTTGCCGGTTCGTGCGGGGCCGCCCGTCGGGCGACCCCGTCGGCTCAGTCGGCTGCGATGAGCTTGACCAGACCGGCCGGGTATTCCTGACGGGCGTTTTCGGCGAAATCAGCCAGCGCGTCTTCCCAGACCTTCCACTCGGCGCTGTTCTGCTCGATCGTGACCACGTTCGAGCCGGACTGGCGCACTTCGTCGACCTGCTTGGCGTAGATGTCGATGAGGTATTGCTGCATCGCGTCGCGCGACTCGGCGACCGCTTCGAGCAAGGCCTTGCGCAATTCGGGGTCCATGCGCTCGAACTTGTCGCGGTTCATCACGTAGCCGTGCACCAGCGTGCCGATCACGCCGTTCTGCACCAGCATGTGGTCGGTGACCTCGTAGTGCTTGAGGCCGACCGCGCCGCCAAGACCGCCCATCGCGCCGTCGACGGTGCCGCGCTGCAGGCCCGAATAGACGTCGCCCACACCCATCGTCACCGGCGATCCGCCCAGTTCCTGGATCACCTGGCCGGCGCCGCGCGAATACACGCGCACCGACTTGCCCTTCATGTCATCCGGCGTCTTGAGCGGGAAATTGGTCGACACCACGGCCGGGCCGATGTCGAACAGTGCCAGCACGACCGCGCCCTGTTCGCGGAACTTGGCATCGAAATAGTCGAAGATCGGGTCGCCCGGCTTGAGGTTGTCGCGTGTCCACTGCATGGATTTGTTCCACAGCGGCGTGGTCAGGATCGAAACCTCGGGCACACGGCCCGACCAGGTATCCATGGTCGTCAGCGAGATGTCGACCGTGCCCTGCGGAATCGCCGTCGGCACGAATTCCTGCTTGACCATCTCGCCGCCCTGGAAGCTGCGCACGCGGAACTTGCCACCGCTTTTCTCTTCGAGCTTCTTCTCGAACTGCGGGATGAACTGCGACACCTGCGGGTGCTTGGGGCTGCCCCAGGTCGAGATCGAAAGCCGCTCGGCATGAGCAGTAGTGACCAGCGCGGACGCTGCGAACAGCGCGGCGGCGAGCTTGAGTGTGTGACGCTTGAACATCGTCGGGCCTCCTCTTGTGGTGTGACGTTTCGAAGCTTGGTACAGCGGCCGACGTCTTGTTGTTGTCGTGCGGACGTTGTGGCGTAACTGTGTAGTAAGTGAAGCATTGGTGTTTTTGTTTGTCAATACTATGTAGTTACTCGAGCAATCCGGGCCGGTTTTGCGTGAAAATCGCAGGTGACACGCTGGGCGCGATCACGTAGCATCGATTTGTCTGACAACTTGGTTGCTGTCATGAACGCACCCGAACCTGTGCCGCGCGCCACGCGCCTGTCCGACGAGGTCGCCGACGCGCTCGAAGCCTGGTTGCGTTCCGAAGGCTTCGCGCCGGGTACGCAACTGCCCACCGAGAAGGTGTTGTGCGAGCGCTTCGGCGTCAGCCGCGCGGTGATTCGCGAGGCCATCGCGCGACTCAAGGCCGACGGCTGCGTGCGCACGCGTCAGGGCTCGGGCGCCTTCGTCGCGGCGCGGCCCGGCGAGGGCGTGTTCCGCCTGCCGCTGCCCGACGTGCTGCCGCAGGATGCCGCCGACGTGTTCGAACTGCGCTACGTGGTCGAAACCGGCGCCGCCGCGCTCGCCGCCGAGCGGCGTGAAGCGGCCGACCTGGCGCACATCGGCGCGGCGCTGGCGCGCATGCGCGAGGCGCTGGCTGCAGCCGGCGATGCGGTGGTCGATGACGACGCCTTTCACATCGCGATTGCCGAGGCCACGCACAACCGCGCGCTGGCGCGTTTCCAGCAGTTCGTCGGGCAGCAGTTCTCGGGTTCGCGCGCGCCCACCTGGAGCGCGGCCGGGCATCGCGCCGGGCGCGCCCGCGACGCGCAGCGCGAGCACGAACGCATTTTCGCGGCCATCGCGGCGGGAGACGCGCCCGGCGCGCGTCGCGCCGCGGCGGCCCATCTGGTCGGCGCCGCGCGCCGGCTGGGACTGGATCCGGCGCGCTGGCGCGCGCTCGCCCAAGAGGAGACCGATTCATGAACACCATGCTGGACGCCGCGCCGAACGTGGCCGAGCGCGACTTCTCCGGTATCGATCGCGCCCGCGTGATCGCCGCCCTGTCGCCGCTGCTGCCGCCCGGTGCGCTGATCTACGACACCGAGGACGTGCGCCCCTACGAGTGCGACGGCCTGACCGCGATCCGCCAACTGCCGATGGTCGTCGCGCTGCCCGAGACCGAGGCGCAGGTGGTCGACGTGCTGCGCACCTGTCGCGAACTGGGCGTGCCGGTGGTCGCGCGCGGCGCCGGCACGGGGCTCTCGGGCGGGGCGCTGCCGCACGCGCATGGCGTGCTGCTGTCGCTGGCCAAGTTCAACCGCATTCTCGCCATCGACCGTCTGGCACGCACCGCTGACGTGCAGCCGGGCGTGCGCAACCTGGCCATCTCCGAAGCGACCGCCCCGCAAGGCCTGTACTACGCGCCCGACCCGTCCTCGCAGATCGCCTGCACCATCGGCGGCAACGTGGCCGAGAATTCGGGCGGCGTGCATTGCCTCAAGTACGGTCTGACCGTGCACAACGTGTTGCGCGTGCGCGGCGTGACCATGGATGGCGAGATCGTCGAGTTCGGTTCGCGCGCGCCGGACGCGCCCGGCTATGATCTGCTGGCGGCGATGATCGGCTCGGAAGGCATGCTGGCGGTGGTCACCGAGGTCACCGTCAAGCTCACGCCCCGCCCGCAACTGGCGCAGTGCGTGCTGGCGGCCTTCGACGACGTGGTCAAGGCCGGTGACGCGGTCGCCGCGGTGATCGCGGCCGGCATCATCCCGGCTGGCCTGGAGATGATGGACCAGCCCACCACCATCGCAGTCGAGGAGTTCGTGCATGCCGGCTATCCGCTCGACGCCAAGGCCATCCTGCTGTGCGAGTCCGATGGCACGCCTGAAGAGGTGGCCGAGGAGGTCGCGCGCATGCGCGAGGTGCTCGAGGCGGCCGGCGCGACCGAGATTCGCGTGTCGCGCGACGAGGCCGAGCGCCTGCGTTTCTGGGCCGGGCGCAAGGCCGCTTTCCCGGCTGCCGGGCGGCTCTCGCCCGACTACTACTGCATGGACGGCACCATTCCGCGCAAGCGTCTGGGCGAGATGCTCGACGCCATCGCCGGCATGGAGAAGAAGTACGGCCTGGGCTGTCTCAACGTGTTCCACGCCGGCGACGGCAACCTGCACCCGCTGATCCTGTTCGATGCCAACAAGGAAGGCGAGCTGCATCGCGCCGAGGAATTCGGTGCCGACATCCTGGAACTGTCGATCGCGCTCGGTGGCACGGTCACGGGCGAGCATGGCGTCGGCGTGGAGAAGATCAACCAGATGTGCAAGCAGTTCGACCGGGCGACGCTGGACGCCTTCTTCCGCGTCAAGGCGGCGTTCGACCCGGACGGTCTGCTCAATCCGGGCAAGGCCATCCCCACGCTCAACCGCTGCGCCGAGTACGGCCGACTGCATGTTTCGGGCGGCGAACTGCCGCATCCGGATCTGCCGCGTTTCTGAACATGGACAAGGGCTGGCTGCAACTGCTGCTGGTGGGCGTTCCGGTGCTGATGTTCGTCGGCGCATGGATGACGCTGCGCCACGCCTCGCGCCGGCACGACGAGAGGAAGGATTCATGAGCGACATCATCGAGGCCTGGCGCGAACGCGTCCGGCAGGTCGCCGACGCGCGCACGCCGTTGCGCGTGCGCGGTGGCGGCAGCAAGGATTTCTACGGCCGCGAGCCGGCGGGCGAGGTGTTCGATACGCGCGAGTGCGCGGGCATCGTCGCCTACGAGCCGACCGAACTCGTGGTCACCGTGCGTGCCGGCACGCCGCTTGCCGAACTCGACGCGGCACTTGCGGAGAAAGGTCAGTGGCTGGCCTTCGAGCCGCCGCACTTCGGTGATGGCGCGACCGTAGGCGGCATGGTCGCCACCGGCCTGTCGGGGCCGCGGCGCATGGCGGTGGGCAGCCTGCGCGACTTCGTGCTGGGCATGAAGGTGCTCGACGGGCGCGGTGACGTGCTCAGCGTCGGCGGTCAGGTGATGAAGAACGTCGCCGGCTACGACGTGTCGCGTCTGATGACGGGCGCGCTGGGCACGCTGGGCGTGATCGTCGAGGTTTCGCTCAAGGTGCTGCCGCGCCCCGTGGCCGAGGCCACGCTGGCGCTCGAATGCGACGAGGCGGCGGCGCTGGCGAAGATGAACGAGTGGGGCGCCGAGCCACTGCCGGTGTCGGCCACCGCCTGGCACGACGGGGTGTTGCGGGTACGCCTGTCGGGTGCGCGCGCGGCCGTGGATGCCGCGCGCCAGCGTCTGGGCGGCGAGGCACTCGACGGGGCGGCCGCCGATGCCTACTGGGAGGCTTTGCGCGAACAGCGCGACGACTTCTTCGGCGGTGATGCGCCGTTGTGGCGGTTCGCGCTGCCGACCACCGCTGCGGCGCTGGCGCTCGACGGCGCGCAGTACGTGGAGTGGGGCGGTGGCCAGCGCTGGTTGCGCTCGGACGCCGCGCCCGAGACGGTGCGCGAGCGCGCCACCGCGCTTGGCGGGCATGCCACGCTGTTCCGCGGCGGCGATCGTGCCGGCGAGGTGTTCCAGCGCCCGTCCGCGCCGCTGATGCAGATGCACCGCCGTCTCAAGGCCGCCTTCGACCCGGCCGGCATCCTCAACCCCGGCCGCATGTACGCCGAACTCTGAGGCCACGTTTCCCATGCAGACCCAGCTTGCCGATTTCATCCGTGACACGCGTGAGGGCCAGGAGGCTGACGCCATCCTGCGCAAGTGCGTGCATTGCGGCTTCTGTACCGCCACCTGTCCGACCTATCAGCTGCTCGGCGACGAGCTCGACGGGCCGCGCGGACGCATTTACCTGATCAAGCAGGTGCTCGAGGGCGACGAGCCGACGCAGCGCACGCAGCTGCATCTGGATCGCTGTCTCACCTGTCGCGCCTGCGAGACCACCTGTCCGTCGGGTGTCGAATACGGGCGCCTGGTCGATATCGGGCGTCATGTGGTCTCGCAACGCGTGCCGCGCCGCGGGGTCGATGCGCTCATGCGCTGGGCACTCAAGGCCTTCGTGCCGCGCGCCCGCCTGTTCGGCGCAGCGATGGGCGCCGGGCGCCTGGTACGCGGCATGCTGCCGGCCGCGCTCAAGGAAAAGGTTCCGCTTGCGCGCCCGGCCGGTCACTGGCCGGCGCCGCGTCACGCGCGACGCGCGATCGCGCTGGCCGGCTGCGTGCAGCCTGCGATGGCGCCGTCGATCAACGCGGCCGCGGCGCGCGTTCTCGATACGATCGGCATTTCCCTGGTCGAGCAGCCGGGTGCGGGCTGCTGCGGCGCGCTGCGCCAGCATCTGGACGATCACGAGGGCGCGCGCGCGGATGCGCGTCGCAACATCGATGCATGGTGGCCGGCCATCGAGCGCGGCGAAATCGAGGCCATCGTGATGACGGCCTCGGGCTGCGGCGTGCAGGTGCGCGACTACGGTCACCTGCTCGCCGACGACGCGGCCTATGCGGCCCGTGCCGCGCGCGTGGCCGCGCTCACGCGCGACATCGGCGAGGTCGTCGCGGCCGAGCACGACGCCCTGGTCGCACGCTTGCATGCTGCGCCGGGCAGCGCCGGCGAACTCGCCTTCCACGCCCCGTGTACGCTGCAGCACGGGCAGAAGCTGCGCGGCGTGGTCGAGTCGGTGCTCACGGCAGCCGGCTTTGAACTGTTGCCGGTGCGCGACGCCCATCTGTGTTGCGGCTCGGCGGGCACCTATTCGCTGCTGCAGCCGGAACTGTCGCAGCGCCTGCGCGACGACAAGCTCGCCGCGCTTACCGAGCACGGCGCGCTACGCATCGCCTCGGCCAACATCGGCTGCATCACCCACCTCGATCCGGCCTCCGATGTGCCGGTGCGCCACTGGATCGAATACCTCGACGAGCGCCTCGCAGCAGCCGCTTGAGTGCGGGCTGCGGGGCGGCCCCGGCGAGGCTGCCGCAGTCGCCGACTTGTGAGCGACGGGCCCCAATCGGTATCATTGCGCTTTTTAACGGTGCCGATCCGGCCCCGATCCGGTTCGCCGGCGGGGGTCGGACCTCGCCGTAACTGGCGTGTGGCCGTCCCGTAGTGGGCGGAGTGCCGCGCGCCTGGACGTCCTGGACGTGTCTCCCGGTCGCGTGGCAATGGCCGCGCGCCCCACGCCCGAAAGGGAAAGGAACAGACCTTGAGCGAACAGACCGAAGCCGCACAGCCGACACCGCTGGTGATCGGCGTGGCCGCCGAGAAGGCGGCCGGTGAGCGCCGCCTGCCGGTGGTGCCCGATGTGATCAAGAAATACGCCGGACTCGGCGCGCGCGCACTCGTCGAGCGCGGTGCGGGCGCCGAGGCGCATTTCCCGGACGAGGCCTTCGGCGATGTCGCGTTCGCCGACAGTGGCGAGGATGTGTACGCCGGTGCCGACGTGGTGCTGTGCGTGCAACCGCCCAGCCAGAAGCTCATCGGCAAGTTGAAGCCCGGCGCGGTGCTGGTGGGAATGCTCCAGCCATGGTCCGACGCCAAGCGCGTGCAGGCCATCGCCAAGCGTGGCGTCACCGCCTTTGCCCTGGAACTGCTGCCGCGCATCTCGCGCGCGCAGAGCATGGACGTGCTGTCCTCGCAGGCGGCCGTTGCCGGCTACGCCTGCGCGCTGATCGCCGCCAACCACTGCCCGAAGTTCTTTCCGATGCTCACTTACGCGGCCGGTTCCATCCGTCCGGCGCGCGTGCTCGTCATCGGTGCCGGCGTGGCCGGCCTGCAGGCGATTGCCACGGCACGGCGCATCGGCGCGCAGGTCGAGGGCTATGACGTGCGCCCCGAGACGCGCGAGCAGGTCGAGTCGCTGGGCGCCAAGTTCGTCGAAACCGGCGTCGACGCGACCGGCGAGGGCGGCTATGCGCGCGAGCTGACCGCCGACGAGAAGAAACAGCAGGCCGAGCGTCTGGGCAAGGCCATCGCCCAGTGCGACGTGCTGATCACGACTGCTGCGGTGCCGGGTCGCAAGGCGCCGGTGATCGTCACCAAGAAGATGGTCGAGCAGATGAAGGACGGCGCGGTCGTCGTCGATCTGGCGGCCGAGACCGGCGGCAACGTCGAAGGTACGGTGGCCGGCGAAGAGAAGCGCGTCGGTGGCGTGCTCATCGTCGGGCCGACCAACATCGCCAGCCGCATGCCGGTGCATGCCTCGGAGATGCTCGCGAAGAACCTGTTCAATTTCATCAGCCCGTTCATCAAGGACGGTGCGCTCACGCTCGACTGGGAAGACGAGGTGATGAGCGGAGCCTGCCTCACCCACGACGGCGAAGTGCGCCACGAGGGCGTGCGCAAGGCGCTCGGGCTCGACTCGAACAACTAAAGGAGAGCTGACGCAATGGAAGGCTTTACCGCTCTATACATCTTCATGCTCGCGGCCTTCACCGGCTACGAGGTGATTTCCCGCGTGCCGGTGATCCTGCACACCCCGCTGATGTCGGGCTCGAACTTCGTGCACGGCGTGGTGCTGGTGGGCGCGATGATCGCGCTCGGCCACGCCGACCCGAATGATCCGCTGCAACTGCTGATCGGCTTCGTCGCGGTCTTCCTCGGCGCGGCCAATGCCGCCGGCGGCTACATCGTCACCGAACGCATGCTCGGCATGTTCAAGGCCGGCGGCAAGAACAAGAAGAACGAGGGGGGCGCCAAATGAACTGGTTTGTGAGCATGGCGTATTTTCTCGTCACGATCGCGTTCATCTTCGGCCTGAAGGCGATGAGCTCGCCGGTGACCGCGCGTCGCGGCATCGTGTGGGCCGGCTTCGCGATGATCGCCGCGACGGTCGTGACCTTCTTCGTTTCCGACCTGCACAACATCGGCCTGATGGTGCTGGCCATCGTGCTCGGCGGTGGCGTGGCCTGGTGGTCGGGCAAGACGGTCAAGATGACCGACATGCCGCAGATGGTCGCCATCTACAACGGCATGGGCGGCGGTGCCGCGGCCGGCATCGCGGCCATCGAACTGGTGCGTGGGGTCGATCACTCGGCCATGGTGTCCACGCTGATGGTGCTCGGCGCGATCATCGGTTCGGTGGCCTTCTCGGGTTCGTGCGTGGCGTTCGCGAAGCTGCAGGGGCTGATGAACAAGGCGATTCGTCTGCCGCAGCAGAACAGCATCAATTTCTTCCTGACGCTGATCACCTTCGGTCTGGGCCTGACCATCGGCTACTCCGACGACCCCTCGGGTTTCGGCATCTTCCTGTTCTTCGTGCTGGCGCTGGCGCTGGGCGTGGTGCTGGTGCTGCCGATCGGCGGTGCCGACATGCCGGTGGTGATCTCGCTGCTCAACGCCTTCACGGGTCTCGCGGTGGGTTTCAAGGGCTTCGTGCTGGGCGTGCCGATGCTGATTGTCGCGGGCATCGTGGTGGGCGCCTCGGGCATGCTGCTCACGCAGCTCATGGCCAAGGCGATGAACCGCCCGATCCGCAACATCATCTTCACGCCGCTGAGCGGCGCAGCGGTCGAGGGCTCGGGCGAGAGCCAGGGCACGATGCGCGAGACTTCGGCGATGGATGCCGCGTCCCTGATGCGCTTCGGTGGCAAGGTCATCATCGTGCCGGGCTACGGCATGGCGGTGGCCGGTGCGCAGCACAAGGTGTGGGAGATGGCGCAACTGCTCGAGGAGGCCGGTGTCGAGGTCAAGTTCGCGATCCATCCGGTGGCCGGACGCATGCCGGGCCACATGAACGTGCTGCTGGCCGAGGCCGGCGTGCCCTACGACCGCATCTTCGACCTTGAGGAGATCAACAACGAGTTCTCGCAGGCGGATGTCGCGCTGGTGATCGGCGCCAACGACGTGGTCAACCCGGTCGCACGCACCGACAAGTCCAGCCCGATCTATGGCATGCCCATTCTCAACGCCGACATGGCCCGCGACGCGATCGTGATCAAGCGCGGACGTGGCGCAGGCTATTCGGGCATCGAGAACGCGCTGTTCTTCAAGGAGAACTGCAGCATGCTCTACGGCAGCGCGCAGGATGCCGTGGGCGAGATCATCGCGCAGATCAAGGCGTTCGACAGCTGACGCCTGTCGGCGCCTGAAAGCGTCATAAAGGCGCGCCCCGCGGGGCGCGCCTTTTTCGTGTACTTGTACGGCGGCGCATGCCCGTATACAACTGGAGCATCGTCCGCGTCCGGGAGCGCGTCATGCGTGTCGTCCTGTTCATCCTCGTCATCTGGGTGTTCTCGGCCCCTGCGACTGCGCAGCAGGCCGAAGCCGACGCACCCGCCGAAGGCGAGTTGATCGATGCGCGCGCGGCCGACGGCAAGCCCTATCGTTACCCGATGCCGGCCGTGGCCGAGACGGTGCGTGATCTGCAGCATTCGACGCAGGCCATGTTGTTGCGCGAGTACTGCGCGGACAAGCGCATCTCCGACGATTTCGTCAACCAGCGTCTGGCCGCGTTCAGTCGCCAGACCGGGCGTGAGGAGAATTGCCGGACGCTGCTCGAGTATTGAAGCGGAACTTGCGTTCAGCGCGGCTGTCTGGCCTGCGCGCGCAAGCGGGCGGCAAAACCGCCGGCGGTCAGCGGCGGGCCGAATAGCGGGCCTTGCTGCAGCGGGCAGCCGATGGCCGCGAGGAAGTCGCGGTGCGCCGCGCTGGTCACGCCGCAGGCGACCAGTTCCGCGCGCAGGCTGGCCGCGATATTGACCAGCAGCTCGATGACGCCTTCTGCGTGTTCATCATGCCCCAGCCGCTTGACCAGTTCGGCCGGCATGCGCAGCGCGCGGAAACCGCCGCGCGCGAGCGCGTCGAGGGGCAGTTCGTCGATGCCCGCGCGATCGAGTGCCAGCCCGACCCCGAGCCGTCGCAGCGTGGCGACGGTCAGGTCGGCGCGGGTGAGCGTCGTCGCGTCGAGCGCGAGATCGATGCGCGACGGCGCGACGCCGCTGCTGGCGAGCGAGGCTTCGATCAGCCGTGCGCAGGCTGCATCGTCGGCCGCAGCCGGACGAATCGCGATGGTGCAGCGTTCGTTGCGCTGTTCCGGCCACAGGGCTGCGGCCTCGAGTGCGCACTGGATCAGGTGCCCGTCCAGTTCCGCGGCGAGTCCGGCCGCAAGGGCTTCCTCGCGGTATGCGCGCGGGCCCAGCAGCCCGCGCCCGGGGTGATCCCAGATCAGTTCGGCCGAGGCCCCGAAGGTGCAGCCGTCGCGTGCATCCACTACCGGGCTCAGCGACAGCGAGAACTGGCCGTGCTCCAGCGCCAGGCGGATGCCGTTGCCGGTAGGCTGTGCGGGGCGCGTCGGCTGCGGCGCCGGCTCGGGTGCTGCGGGCAGTTCTTCGCTGGCTCCGGCCACCGCCGGCAGCAGCAGAATGCGCCAGCCACCCCGCGGCCCCGGCAACATGCGCGCTCGCAGGCCTGCTACACGGGCAATCGGCGGCTCATGCGGTGCCGGCCACTCGACCGCGACGACGCCTTCGAGCACTTCGCCGCGCAACTCGCGACCGTCGATGCCGGGCAGCCTGGCCGCAGGTGCATTGAGCGCCTGCACGCGGCCCGCGTCGTCGACAACGATGACCGGCTGCTCGAGCGCGGCGGCGAGCTTGGGCCAGACGCGATCCTCGGCCGGCGCCAGGCCGCTGCCATAGGCTTCGGCGACGATGTCGGGGCTGAGGATCAGAGCGTGCATGCCCGGGCGCAGGCGCGCGGCGGCGATGAAGCGCAGGTCGCGTCGTCGCCCGCCGGGGAGCACCACCTGAATGCTGCCGCGCATCTCACCCTGGATGAGCAGGCGCTCGCGCGCGGCGAGGAAGGCGCGTTCGCTGGGGAACAGGTTGGACAGCGGGTGGCCGACGATCTGGCGGTAGTCACGTTCGAGCAGCCGGCAGGCCGCGCTGTTGGCGTCGATCATGACCTCGTCGCCGGTGATGATCAGACCTTCGTCGATCAGTTCCAGCAGGGCGAGGTAGAGGCCGGTCTCCAGCCCTTCCGAGAAGTCGGCGACGAAGGGCTCGTGCGGCGGTCTGGCCGGCTTGGGCGGAATCGGTGGCATGCTCTGTGGCCGTGGCTGCGGGGGCGGCCGACGGCCGCGCTAGGTAGCCAGAATACCCTCGCCGGTGTCACTGCGTCGCCCGAAAAGGCGTGGAAAGCAGCGCCTATTTGCGCCCCAGGCCACCCAGCAGGACCGCCACCGGGCGCTTGTCGCGGCGACCGCTTGAGCGGTCGTCGACGGTCGGTGCGGCATTGTCCTCGGACGCAGGGGCGTAGGGCTTGCTGAAGTCGAAGCCGTCGGCGGCCACCCGCTTGTCGCGGCGCCCGCGTGTCGGGCGTGCATCGCCGCCGCTGCGCCTGGGTGCCGCCGTCGGCGCGGCGGCCGCAGGTGCGGCGGCGGGAGTCGGCGCGGTGGCTTTCGCTGCGCTCGCACGCGGGGCTGCGTCGCGGTGCTTGCGTTTGTGGGTGCCGACTTCGTCGTAGTCGGGTTCGGGGTCGAAGCCGGGCACGACTTCCTGCGGGATGTCGAGGCCGATCAGCTTCTGGATCTCCGCCAGCCGCCCTTTTTCCTCGGCGCACACCAGCGAGATGGCGTTTCCGCTGCGTCCCGCGCGGCCGGTGCGCCCGATGCGGTGCACATAGTCTTCGGCGGTGTGTGGCAGTTCGAAGTTGATCACCAGCGGCAGGTCGTCGACGTCGAGTCCGCGTGCGGCCACGTCGGTGGCCACCAGCACGCGCAGGCGTCCGCTCTTGAAGGCCTCCAGCGTTTCGGTGCGCTGCCCTTGGCTCTTGTCGCCGTGGATGGCGTCGGCCGAGATGCCCTGGCGCGTCAGATAGTGCGCGAGGCGCCCGCACAGCAGCTTGGTGTCGACGAAGATCAGCGCCTGCGCGTCCGGTTCATGGCGCAGCAGATGGGCCAACAGATTGCGCTTGAGGCCGGCCGAGACCGGATGCACGCGGTGCTCGATGGTTTCCGACACCATGTTGCGGCGCGCGACCTCGACCAGGGTCGGGTTCTTGAGCATGCGGTCGGCGAGCTTCTTGATCTCTTCCGAGAAGGTCGCAGAGAACAGCAGGCTCTGGCGTTGCGCGGGCAGCAGGTCGAGGATGCGCCGGATGTCCGGGATGAAGCCCATGTCGAGCATGCGGTCGGCCTCGTCGAGCACGAGGATCTCGACCTGGCCAAGCTGGATTGTCTTTTGCTGGACGTGGTCGAGCAGCCGACCCGGCGTGGCCACGACGATCTCGACGCCGCGGCGCAGCGCCTCGATCTGGCCGCGCATGTCCACGCCGCCGTAGATGCAGATCGAGCGCAGCGGCACGTACTTGCCGTAGGTTTCGACCGATTCATGCACCTGTACCGCGAGTTCGCGCGTGGGCGCGAGCACCAGCGCACGCACCGGGTGGCGCGCCGGGCTGGTCGAGGTGCTGGCATGGCGCGCCAGGCGCTGGATCAGGGGCAGCGTGAAACCGGCGGTCTTGCCGGTACCAGTCTGCGCCGCACCCATCATGTCGAGGCCGCTGAGTACGACGGGGATGGCCTGCTGCTGGATCGGGGTGGGCTCGGTGTATCCGGTCTCAGAAACGGCTCGTTGAAGCTCGGGAATCAGCCCGAGGTCGGCAAAGCTCATGGTCGGTTCAGTTCCTGGCGGCCGCGCTCGGGCCGGTTCGCGTGGGCGGAGTGCCCGGCAGCGGAAAACGAGTGTCGTCCGCCGCGTCCAAAGCCGCGATTATACACGCCACACGCGCTTTCCTTTTGCTGTCAAGCCCTTCCTGTCGGGGGGGCGGGTAGGTCGTGACGAGCGCAGCGAGTGCGACAATTCCCGCAAATGGCGATCGGCAGCGTCGGCCCTCGCTGCGCTCGCACCGAGCTACGAGACGCAAGCCCTTCCGCGATGGATTCAGCGGCGCAGCGTGAGATAGGCGGTGACTTCCTCGCGGTCGTGATACAGGTGCTTGATGCGCAGCTCGAAGGGGCCGACGCTCGCCAGCCGCTTCTCGATCAGGCTGCGACATTGCGCCACGGCGTCGAGCCGGCGCTTCATCGGCAGCTTGAGGTTGAAGATCGCGTGACGCGCGCGGGCGGTGCCGATCCATTCGGCCATCAGCGAGGCGATGCGCGAGGGCTGCTCGACCATGTCGCACACCAGCCAGTCGACCGCGCGCTTGGGGCGCCAAGTGAAGCCGTCGGCGCGCACGTGCTCGACCATGCTGGTGGCCATCACCGAATCGGCCATCGGGCCGTTGTCGATGGCCGTGACGTGCAGCCCGCGCCAGGCCAGTTGCCAGCTCCAGCCGCCCGGAGCGGCGCCCAGATCGACGGCGCGCATGCCGGCGCGCATCGCCACCGTGCGTTCTTCTTCGGTGAGCATGCCGAGAATGGCTTCGGCGAGCTTCAGCGTGGAACGGCTGGCGGCTTCGCGCGGCATGCGCAGACGCGCAATGCCCATCGGCCACGGCGCCTCGCGATCGGCGCGCGACGCGGCGAGCCAGGCGGTCTTCTCGTCGGTGAAGATCACGTGCAGGTTGGCCAGTCCCTTGCGACTGACACGCATCGCGCCGCGCGCCGCGAGCTTCTTCGCAAGCGGCGCGGCAACGCGCCGGCAAAAGCCCGACAGTGGCCGCGCCGCATCCGAATCGGGGTGCTCGACGGCGAGCGTCGAGAAGCGTTGTCCGGCCGCGCGTGCGGCCTCGACGACGGGGCCGGCGCGATCACCCTCGGGCAGGTCGTCGACGCGCGCGAACCACGGCATCAGCGTGCGCGCGAACACCAACGCGTGCCAGTCGCAATATTGCGCCAGGTCGGCGAAGTCGATGGCCTCGACCGCTTCGAACACCGCGAAGCCCGTGCCCTCGTTGGCACGCACGTAGCCGTTGAGCCCCAGTTCGCGAGCGAAGGCGTCGAGCTCGCCGGCCAGTTCGCGCTCGAAGCCTGCGCGGCACAGCGCGATCAGGCCCCAGGCGTGGGCCTCTTCGGGCGGGGTGGGGGTGTCTTCGCGGGTCATCGGGAGGGCCTGTATCATCTTTCGTGTGCGCGGATGATACAGGGCACCACTGTGGCATCGGGCCAAATGCAGATTCACGGGAGTTTATCGATGCAGTACCGCCGACTCGGCGAGAGCGGGCCGGAAGTCTCCAGCCTGTGCCTCGGGACGATGACCTTCGGGGAGCAGAACGACGCCGCCGACGCCTTCGACCAACTCGATCGCGCGCGGGATGCGGGGATCAACTTCTTCGACACGGCCGAAATGTATCCGGTGCCGGCGCGCGCGGCCACCCAGGGCGAATCCGAGCGCATTCTCGGACGCTGGCTGGCACGCCAGCGTCGCGAGGATGTGGTCATCGCCACCAAGGTGGCCGGGCCCGCGCGCGGGCTGGACTGGATCCGCGGCGGCCCGCTGGCGCTCGACGAGGCCAATCTGCGCGCCGCGGTCGAGGCCAGCCTGCAGCGTCTGGGCACGGACTACATCGACCTCTACCAGATCCACTGGCCGGAGCGTAACCAGCCGATGTTCGGGCAGTGGCGCTACGATCCGTCGAGCGAGCGTGAATGTGTGCCGGTGCGTGCCCAGCTCGAGGCGCTGGCGCGGCTCGTCGAGGAAGGGCGCATCCGTCACATCGGGCTGTCCAACGAGCATCCCTGGGGTGTCATGCAATTCCTGCGCCAGGCCGACGCGCTGGGTCTGCCGCGCATCGTGTCCATCCAGAACGTCTACAGCCTGCTCTCGCGCGTGTTCGAGTACGGTCTGGCCGAGATGTGCCATCACGAGCGGGTCGGCCTGCTCGCCTATTCCCCGCTGGGCTTCGGGCATCTGAGCGGCAAGTACCTCGGGGTGCCGCCGGCGGGTGCCCGGCTGACACGCTTTCCCGCCTTCGGCAAGCGCTATGCGAGGCCGGGGGTGCGCCCGGCGGTCGAGGCCTATGCGGAACTGGCCCGCGCTCACGGCATGACCCCGGCCACGCTGGCGCTGGCCTTCGTATACAGCCAAGATTTCGTCACCAGCACGGTCATCGGCGCGACGTCGCGGGAACAGCTCGAAGAGAATCTCGCAGCGCGCGAGGTGGTGCTGCACCCGGATGTGCTGGCCGAGATCGACGGCATCCACGCGCGCCACACCAACCCGGCGCCGTGACCCGGTGTCAGCCTCAGGGGCGCGTGATCGGCAGCGGCGAGTCGGACCCCACGGCGCCGCCCGTGGATGGCAGCGGAGGCGGGCTGTTGCCCGGCGGCTGCCCCATGTTTCGATCCAGGCGCGTTGGAACCTCCGACAGGTTGTTCTCGACCATGTAGTCGTTCATTTCGCGCCAGCCGGCGAAGATGGCCGACTTCGATACCTGTGGATTGAGCGCGTAACAGTCCTCGAGTGCGCGGCCCGAATGCCGGCAGCCGCCTCCGATGGCCCGCCCCTCGGCCTCGGCTGCCGCTGCGCGGCGTTCCGGGTCGGGGATGTCGAGCAAGTCGTAGAGCATGTCGCAGCTGGCCAGCAGCGGCGCACACAGCAGGACGAGCAGTCGGGTTCGCAGAAGCATGGATGCGGGCTTGGTGGTTCGTCTACCGCTTAACGACCGTTGGCGGGCATTCTTGAAGCCCGATTGTGCAATTTTCCGGTGTTCGCCGCAGCGCACAGGCGCGACCGGCTTGCGCACCGCACGCCGGAATCGCATCCTTGACGCCTTGCAGAGCCGGCCCCTACCATCTCGCCTTTTCCAGCAGGCCCGCTATCTTGACCATCCAGCAACTCCTTGCGCCGATCGGTGCCGACATGCAGGCGCTCGACGAGGTCATTCGCCAGCGCCTGCATTCGGACGTGGTCCTCGTGCGGCAGGTCGCCGAGTACATCGTCGGCAGCGGCGGCAAGCGCCTGCGCCCGGCGCTGGTGCTGATGTGCGCGGCCGCCTGTGGCTACCGCGGTCGCGATCACGTCGAACTCGCGGCGGTCGTCGAGTTCATCCACACCGCGACGCTGCTGCATGATGATGTCGTCGACGAGTCGGATCTGCGCCGCGGGCGTGACACCGCCAATGCCGTGTTCGGCAACGCTGCCTCGGTCCTGGTGGGCGATTTCCTGTATTCGCGCGCCTTCCAGATGATGGTTGGGGTCGGCGACATGCGCGTGATGCAGGTGCTCGCCGACGCCACCAACGTGATCGCCGAGGGCGAGGTCCTGCAATTGCTCAACGTGCGCAACGCCGACGTCGACCTCGACGGCTATCTGCGGGTGATCCGCTACAAGACGGCCAAGCTGTTCGAGGCGGCGGCGCGCCTGGGCGCGATCCTGGGCAAGTCCGGCGAGGCGTGCGAGCGCGACATGGCGGGTTTCGGCATGCATCTGGGTACGGCCTTCCAGATCATCGACGACGTGCTCGACTACTCGTCGAAGGAGGCGGCTACCGGGAAACACCTTGGCGACGATCTGGCCGAAGGCAAGCCGACGCTGCCGCTGATTCTGGCGATGCAGCACGGCACGGCTACGCAGGCGGCGCGCGTGCGCAAGGCGATCGAGAATGGCGAGCGCGAGGCCTTCGGCGACATCCTGCAGATCATCGGCGAAACCGGTGCGCTCGAGGCCTCCCGGGCGTTCGCGCGTTCCGAGGCCGAACTCGCTTCCGGCGCGTTGTTGCATTTGCCCTCTTCCGTTTTCAGGGATGCGCTGCTAAAATTGTCAGCCTTTGCAGTCGAGCGAGATTTCTAGCACTGCAAGGGGTTTCAAAGCGTCGGGGAATAGCTCAGCCTGGTAGAGCACTGCGTTCGGGACGCAGGGGCCGGAGGTTCGAATCCTCTTTCCCCGACCATCCATTCCCGGGGTCGCGCATCTTGTTGCGGCCCGGTTCCGGAAAACCGCCTTCGAGGCGGTTTTTTGTTGTCCGTGACGCTGGAGGTGTGCCATGCCTTTCCGCTTCGGAGACCTCAAGCAGCGTAGCCGCGCTTCGTGGGAGGCCTATTGCCGGCACGATTTCGTGCGTGCCCTGGGCGCCGGCGATCTCCCCGGGCCGGCCTTTCGTCACTACCTGCAGCAGGACTATCTGTTCCTGATCCACTTTGCGCGGGCCTTCGCGCTGGCGGCGTACAAGAGTCGCGACCTGGCCGATCTGCGCCGTGCAGGCGACGGGCTGCGTGCGATTCTCGATGTCGAACTTGACCTGCACGTGGCCTATTGCCGCGAGTGGGGCATCGACGAGGCCGCGCTGGCGCGCCTGCCTGAATCGCGTGCGACGCTCGCCTACACGCGCTACGTGCTCGACACCGGCAACCGCGGGGATCTGCTCGACCTGCATGTGGCCCTGTCGCCGTGCATGATCGGCTACGCCGAGATTGCGCTGTGGCTGCTCGAGCAGCCATTCACCCGGCTCGACGGCAATCCGTATGCGCCATGGATCGCAATGTATGCGGGCGACGAGTTCCAGCAGGCCGCGCGCGATGAGCGCGAGTGGGTCGACGCCCGGCTCGCGCGGGTCGATGCTGCGCGATTCGACGAACTGGTGGAGATCTTCGATGCCGCCGCACGGCTGGAAGCCGACTTCTGGCAAATGGGGCTGGATCTGGCAGATTAGGCGCGGCTTCGCCGTCGCCCGCAGATGAGTGCGCTAGACGCAAAAAAGCCCGGGATGTCCCGGGCTTTTTCATTCAGCGGCAGACGTTCAGTCGATGCGCTGGATGTTCGCGGCCTGCTTGCCCTTCGGGCCGGACACGATGTCGAAGGACACCTTGTCGTTTTCGGCCAGCGACTTGAAGCCGCCGCCCTGAATCGCGGAGAAGTGAGCGAAGACGTCCTCGCCGCCGTCCGCCGGAGTGATGAAGCCGAAGCCCTTGGCGTCGTTGAACCACTTTACGGTACCGGTTGCCATGATGTGCATCCTTGCAATGATTGAGTCAAACGTGGGCGTGAGCCCGGAAATACGAGAATCAAGGCCAAGAGCACTTGCCGATACCGCTGAGGTACTACGAAGAGCTGACGTACTTTGAAAACCCGCGAACGGAGTATGAGGCCGGGCCTGTGCGAACACAAGCATTTTGTTGCAGGCGGCGGACGTGGCAGCCTGTCGCGGGTGTTGCCGTGCCGCGACATGGCCGCGCGCACGGGGGCCTGAAGAGGCGCCCGTGCGGGCCTCGTCACGCCATGGCGTGACGGGTCGGCTTGCCCCCGCGGAGGCGTTCGTGAAAGATCATCGTCGATCGTCTCCGGCTCGCCACCGATGCCGCGCGAAGCGCCTGCATGAGGGGCTGGCGCGGAAACCGCGCGGGCGCGGGGCCGGGTCGTGAGGGGTGGCGCGAACGCCTGCGGCGGCAGGGTTGCGGTGATCGATCGGGGTGTCCCTACCGGGGCGGCCTGACCGCTTGTTGCGGGTACGCAACACAAACCGGGCCCCGACCTTTCTTTTTGTTACGCCGAGCTTGCGGCAGTGAGCGGCGCTTTTGCACAATCACCCCAGCTTCTCGATTGAGAGGTAAGTCGGGCCAGCAGGCGCTGCTGGTTTCAGCTTAAAACTAGAGGAGAAATTCATGCAAAAGAAACTCATCGCTCTGGCGGTTGCCGGCCTGATGTCTGCGCCGGCGATGGCGCAGTCGAACGTCACCATCTACGGCCTCGTCGATCTCGGCATGGTCTACGCCAAGCAAGGTGACAACAAGTTCCGTGGCGTTCAAAGCGGTACCGTTTCCGCGTCGCGCATCGGCTTCAAGGGCTCCGAGGATCTGGGCAACGGCCTGTCCGCCAAGTTCCAGCTCGAGTACGGTATCGGTGCCGACGTCGGTAGCGGCCCGACCGGTGCCCGCCAGTCGTGGGTCGGTCTGGACGGCGGCTTCGGCTTCGTCGGTCTGGGTCGTCAGTACTCGCCGGGTCACAACGGTGCTGCCACGATGACCAACTTCATGAACTCCAGCCAGATGGACCCGCTGTCGGTCCTCGCCGGCGCCGCCGGTGCGACCATTCGTGTCGCCGGTTCGGGTCGTATCAACAACTCGATCAACTACAAGTCGAAGTCCTTCGGCGGCCTGAAGTTCGAAGCCCTCTACGGCTTCGGCGAGCGGAACCAGGACGACGATCGTAGCGAAGGCGACGTCGTCGGTCTGGGCGCCATGTACAGCAATGGCCCGATCGAAGCGACGGCCGTCTATCACCGCATCGACGGCGGTGCCGGTGACGACCAGAAAGAATGGTTGCTCGGTGGTGGCTACAACTTCGGCGTCGCTCAGGTCAACCTGACCTGGCAGAACGTCGACGCCGGCTCGATTGACAACGACGTCTGGACCATCACCGGCACGATCCCGGTCAGCGAGGCTGGCAAGGTTGCGCTCGGCTACGGTCACCTGAGCCACGACAACAGCGATATGGACGCGGACATGTACACGGTTGCGTACTTCCACAGCCTGTCCAAGCGCACGATGGCCTACGCTGGCTACTCGCACGTCAATAATGACGACGGCGCCGTGCGTCCGTTTTCGGCTGGCCTTGATGCCGACGCCGGCAACAACGGCAACGGTTTCACGGTGGGTATTCGCCACACGTTCTAATCGTCTTTCCTGACGATTCGATCGAAACGGGCGCGCAAGCGCCCGTTTTTACGTTTACCGCCGGCGCTCTCCGGGCGGGGCGTGCGCGGCGGTGTGCTAGAATTTTCCGGCTCTCAAACCGGTTCGCCTTCCCGGGCGACATTCTCAGCAGCTACCGATGCGCATTCTCCTCAGTAACGACGACGGCTATTTCGCGCCCGGCCTTGCGGCCTTGGCCGACGCCCTGCACGACCTTGGCGATACAACCGTGGTCGCGCCCGAGCGCGATCGCAGCGGCGCGAGCAACTCGCTCACCCTCGATCGGCCGCTGGCGCTGCGGCAGGCGGCCAACGGTTTTCACTTCGTCAATGGCACACCCACCGACTGTGTTCATCTGGCCGTCACGGGAATGTTCGATCATCTGCCCGATATGGTCGTCTCCGGCATCAATCACGGAGCCAACATGGGCGACGACACGATTTATTCGGGCACGGTCGCCGCGGCGACCGAGGGATTCCTGCTCGGCGTGCCGGCCATCGCGTTTTCTCTTGCCAGCAAGTCGGCGACCGACTTTACCGCTGCGGCCAAGGTTGCGCACGATCTGGTCGCGCGCTTCATCCGTGATCCGTTCCGCGAGCCGGTACTGCTCAACGTGAACATCCCGGACTGCAGCACGGGCGACATCCGCGGCGTGCGCCTCACGCGGCTTGGCAAGCGCCACAAGGCCGAACCTGTCATTCGCGGCACCACGCCGCGCGGCGAGACGGTGTACTGGATCGGGCCGGCCGGGCAGGCCGCCGACGCCGGCGAGGGGACGGACTTTCAGGCCGTCAAGGATGGTTATGTTTCGGTCACGCCGCTGCGCGTTGATCTGACCCACAACGGTCAGATCAACGCCGTCGCGGAGTGGCTGGAGGTCTGAGATGGGTGTGTGTGAGCCGGCCCAGGCGGGTGGCCGGGCAGCGCTGCGCATGGTCGAGCGCCTGCGCGCCCAGGGCATCCGCGACGAGCGGGTGCTCGACGCGATGCTGCGCGTGCCGCGTCAGCACTTCATCGATGCCGCACTGGCCTACAACGCCTACGACGACACGCCGCTGCCCATCGGTTTCCAGCAGACCATCTCCCAGCCCTATGTGGTGGCGCGCATGATCGAGCTGCTGCGCGCCGGTCGCGAACTCGGGCGCGCGCTCGAAGTCGGTGCAGGATGCGGTTATCAGGCCGCGGTGCTGTCGCATCTGGCGACCGAGGTGTTCGGCATCGAGCGCATTCGCGGGCTGTTCGAGCAGGCCAAGGAGAATTTGCGACCGTTCCGTTATCCTAACGTGCGGCTCAAGCACGGCGACGGTTCACAGGGCTTGCCGCAGGCCGCGCCGTTCGACACCATCATCGTTGCGGCTGGCGCACGCGAAGTGCCGCTGGCCTTGCGAGACCAGCTCGCCCCCGGCGGGCGCATGATGATCCCGGTCGGGGCCGGCGGCGAGCAGCAGCTGGTGATGACCGAGAGGGTCGGAGACGTATTCAGGGAAAGTCGGCACGAGGCGGTTCGTTTCGTGCCATTGCTGAGTGGACTGGAATGAAGAACTCGATCGATCACGCTGCCACCGCACGGCTGCTGCTGCCGCTGGCCTCGGCCCTGCTTTTGAGTGGATGCCTGTCGCAACTGCCGGCGCCGTTCGGCGATGCGTCGCGCGGTTCGACTGCGCCGTCTACTGCAGGCGCTCAGGCCGACGGCCAGCACCACGTCGTGCGCCAGGGCGATACCTTGCTCGGCATCAGCCGCACCTATGGTCAGAGCGTGGGCGATCTGGTGCGGTGGAACGGGCTCGAAAGTCCGCATCAGATCCGTGTCGGCCAGCGCCTGCGGGTGGCGCCGCCGAGTGCGGGCAGTGGCGAGGATGCCGTGACGGTGCGCCCGATCGAGTCCCCGGGGGTGGTCGCCGAACCGAGCCAGCCGGCCGCCGAGGTGCCGTTGATCGATTCTCCACGCGGCGGCCGCACGGAATACTCGGACGAGGCCTGGGCCGCGATCAACCCGCAGATCCTGCCGTCCGAGCCGCCGCTGCCGATTCCGTCGCCGCCGGACACGCCGCCCGCACAGCCTGCCCCGGCGGAGCCTTCAGAGCCGGCGGAGAAGCCCGCGCCTGCGGCGCCTGCTGCGGTCGAGGCGCCATGGCTGTGGCCGGCCGCTGGTGAAGTCATCGAGGGTTTCGACGAGTCCAGCAACAAGGGCCTGGACATCGCCGGCGAGCCGGGAGACCCGGTCGTGGCCGCGGCGGCAGGCAGCGTGGTGTATTCGGGCAGCGGGTTGCGTGGCTACGGGAAACTGGTCATCATCAAGCACGAGGACGACTTCCTGACGGCCTATGCCCACAACCGCGACCTGCTGGTCAAGGAAGGCGACAAGGTGAGCAAGGGCCAGAAGATCGCCGAACTCGGCAGTACGGATGCGGATCGCCCGAAACTGCATTTCGAGATCCGCAAACAGGGCAAGCCGGTGGATCCTGCCAAGTTCCTGCCGGCGCGTTGACGACGAGGTCCGCATGTACGATCCGGCCGATGACGACGACGACCAGAGCGTTGCCCGCGAGCCGGACCTGCCGCTCGAGGTCGAGGCCCTGGGCGAGCCGGCCGCGACACCCACGCCGGCCGAGAGCGATTTCCTCAATGATGTCACGCAGATCTATCTCAACGAGATCGGCGCCAACCCGCTGCTGACGGCCGAAGAAGAGGGCGTGCTCACCCGCCGCGTGCGCGCGGGCGACTTCGAGGCGCGTCAGACCATGATCGAGCGCAACCTGCGCCTGGTCGTCAATATCGCCAAGCATTATCTCAATCGCGGCATCCCGCTGCTCGATCTGGTCGAGGAAGGCAACCTCGGCCTGATGCATGCGCTCGAGAAATTCGATCCCGAGCGTGGCTTCCGCTTCTCGACCTACGCGACCTGGTGGATCCGGCAGAACATCGAGCGCGCGATCATGAACCAGTCGCGCACCATCCGGTTGCCCGTGCACGTGGTCAAGGAACTCAATCAGGTGCTGCGCACGCAGCGCGCGCTCGAGGCGCTGGGCAATGGCGAGTTCACGCTCGAGGAAGTGGCGCAGCGACTCGACAAGAGTGTAGACCAGGTGCGCGCACTGCTCGCGCTGGGGGAACACACCGCTTCGCTGGACGCGCCGCTGGACATCGATCCGACGCTGTCCATCGGCGAGTCGCTGGCCGACGATCAGGCCTGTACAGCCGACAGCATGATCCAGGAGCACGAGATCGAGGATCTGGTGCGCGACTGGATCGCCAAGCTCAACGAAAAGCAGCGCACCGTGATTCGTCACCGCTACGGCATCGACGAGTGCCAGATCATGACGCTCGAGGAACTGGCGGTGCGCCTGGGCCTGACGCGCGAGCGCGTGCGCCAGATCCAGCTCGAGGCGCTCGGCCAGTTGCGCCGCTCCATCCGCCGCCGCGGCATTTCGCGCGACGTTCTGCTGTAGCTCCTCGTTCAGTCCTCGCTGGTTGCGTTGGCGGCCGTGTGTGCGCGCTCGAAGCGGTAGCGCAACGTCTCGGCCAGTTCCAGCACCGACATCGCGTAGAAGCTGCTGCGGTTGTAGCGGGTGATCACGTAGAAGTTGCGATAGCCCAGCCAGTACTGCGTGTCTGCGCCGGGCGTGGGCAGGTCGAACAGCGTCGCCTGCCCGCCATGCAGTTCGCCACCCAGGCCGATCACGCCCTGCGCAGCCAGTTGTGCGGTGTCGAGCGTCGGCTCGATGCCGGCGGCGATCAGCGGTGCCGGGTCCAGTCCCTCGGGCAGGGCTACGCGCGTGGCCACCGGCTCACCCGGGCGCCAGCCATGTTGCGCGAAGTAGTTGGCGACGCTGCCGATCGCATCCGCCGGCCCCGATTCGAAGTCGATGCGCCCGTCGCCGTCGAAATCCACCGCATAGGCGCGCACGCTGCTGGGCAGGAACTGCGGATAGCCCAGGGCGCCGGCGTAGGAACCGTAGTAGCTGAACGGGTCGCGCTGCTGTTCGCGTGCGAGCAGGAACAGATTCTCGAGTTCGCGCCGGAACAGCCCGGCACGCGGCGGATAGTCGAAGGCCAGGGTGGCCAGCGCGTTGAGCGTCTGGAAGTTGCCGGTGTGACGTCCGTAATGGGTCTCGACGCCGATGATGGCGACGATGAACTCGGGCGGCACGCCGTAGCGCCGGCTCGCCGCGTCCACGGTCGTGCGATGTTCGCGCCAGAAGTCGAGCCCGTTGTCGATGCGCGCGTCGTTGAGGAAGCGGTCGCGATAGCGCACCCAGGAGCGCTCGCCGCCAGGGCGGGCTTCGGGCGGGCGGATCAGTTCGATGACGCGGTCGATGCGTTCGCTGCGGTCGAGGACCGAGCGCAGTTCATCCCCATCCATGCCGTGCGTGCGCACCATGTCCGCGATGAAGCGGCGGGCCTCGTCGTGATCGGCGTACGAGGCGTGGGCGGCAAGGGTCGGCAGCGCCAGCAGGGCAATACAGGCGAACGTGCTGAAAACGCGGTTCATTGCGGCGAAAACTCCCGGATGCGTTGTGCCAGCTCTCTCGTGAGCGCGGCGGCGTTCGCGCTTGGCGGGCCGTAGCGCAGGCGCGCATAGCTGCGCGCGATGACACGCACTTCGCGCGCCCGCTCGGGCAGCGCTTGTGCGACGCGCTCAGCGTAATCGATCGGGCCTTCGGAAGGCAAACGCGCCAGGCCGCGACGGGCCAGCCGCGCGCCGAAGCGCCGCCACAGGCGGTCGAGGTCGTCGCCGGGGCGGCGCTGGTGCAGTGCCCACGCGAGCAGGGCCAGCATCAGCAGCCCCAGCCCCGCGCCCAGCGCGATTGCCAACGTGCGCCAGTCGGGCCGCTCGACGCCGAGCTCCTGCAACAGGTCGCCCTGGCGTTGGCGGTCGTAGCCGACGACGTTGCGGTTCCAGGCATTGCCCAGCGCTTCCCAGCGATCGCGCAGTGCGCGCAAGGCTTCCGCAGCGACGCCTTCGCGCATCATCAGCGGGCGCGTCTCACCCGCAGGCAACGCGGCCGAGACGCCGCTTTCGATGCGCGAAGGCGCAGCCAGCGCGGTCGGATCGACCCGCACCCAGCCGCGCCCGGGCAGCCAGAGCTCGGCCCAGGCGTGGGCGTCGGACTGGCGTACCACCAGCGTGCCGTCGACACGATTGACCGTACCCCCCTGGTAGCCGGTGACGACCCGTGCGGGCACGCCGGCGGCGCGCATCATGAACACGAAGGCCGACGAGAAGTGTTCGCAGAAGCCGCTGCGCGCGTCGAACAGGAATTCGTCGACGGGGTCGTCCTCGAGCAGCGGCGGGGCGAGGGTGTAGGTCAGCGCGTTGGTCGAGAACCAGGCGAGCACGCGGTCGAGGATCTGCGAGGCATCGTCGGTGTCGGCGGCGAGTTCGGCCACCAGGGCGCGCGTGCGCGGACTGCCCGATTCCGGCAGGCGTGTGGCCGCGTCCAGCACGGCCGGCGACTCCGCCAGCCCGACCACGGTCTCCGGGTAGGCCTGCAGGGCCAGTTGTGCGCGGGTGCGCAGCGGGCGTTCGGCCAGCAGCGTGTACTCGCTGCCGTAGGCCACCTCGCCGTCGGACGCCGCGCCGGGAAAATCGAGGGCGAGCAGCCAGCGCTTGTTGTGCGGCTCCACCGTCAGCACGTAGTCGATGGCCGGGCCGGCCGGCGCGTAGGCTGGTTGGGCAAGGCGCGCGTTGCGCGCCATGCGCCATACGCGTCCGTCGAACTCGCTCAGCACCGGGCCGCGCCAGTAGCGCTGCGATGGCGGCGGCAGCGCGTCGGAGAAGTCCGCGCGCAAGGCGATCTCGCTCGACAGGCCGAGCTCGGCGATCGAGCCCGGCGCCATTTCCTCGGACAGGCCGGTCATGCCTTCCCAGGCGTCGCGTGGCATGCCCCACAGCGGTCCGGGCAGGCGCGGGAAGAGCATGAACAGCACGATCAAGAACGGCAAGGCCTGCAACATCAGGGTGGCGCCGCTGCGCAGCGTGCGCCATGGCGAGGGCTCGGGATCCTCGAGGGCGAGCATTGTAGCGGCCGCACACAGCGCACCGCCGAGCGCGAACAGGGCGGCCATCAGCGTCTGGTCGTCGAAGAACAACGCGAGTTGCAGGAAGAAGGCCAGCAGCACGCCGGCGCGGACGTCACGCGGGCTGTTGCCCTCGAGCAGCTTGAGACACAGCAGCGTGGCGAGCATCGCGATGCCCGGCGCCTTGCCGAAGAAATAGCCGAAGTCCATGCGCACCGCGAGCGCCACTGCGAGCGCGACCAGCAGCATCGCCAGACGGTGTACGCGATCGGTACGTGCACCGTCGCTGCGCGCGCGTGCCAGATGCCATGCGAGCAGCAGCGCGCACGCGCCCGATGTCCACAGCGGCAGGTAGGCCATGTGCGGCACCACCGTCACCAGCGCCGTCGCGAACAGCCACAGCGAGGCCGCGCGCGGCGCAACGCGTCGAACATTACGCGCCACGGCGGCTCCGGGCGAGGGCGAGTCGCGCCAGACAGGCGGACAGATGGGCGCGTCCGCAGGCGCTCGCGAGCCGGCCATCGGGGGTCGTCAGCGCGTAGGTGGCCGCGCGCGCTTCGGCCGCCAGTACCCATGCGGTGAGCCGCGCCGCGCGTGCCTCGTCGTGCGGGCATGCGCCCAGTGCATGCCAGTCGAGTTCCAGCGCCGCACCCGCGTGGCCGGCGAACTCCTTGGTCAGCATCGGCCCGCCGGCCGCGACCGCCTTCCAGGCGACATGGCGCGGCGAGTCGGTGAGGCGGTGCGAGCGCAGGCCGGCGAAGTCGTCGTCGCCGGTGCCCTGCGGACGCAGTCCCTCCGGGCTGCCCGCACCCGAGGGCAGGGGCGGGGCATTGCGTTCGGGTGCGGCATAAACGAGCACGGACACGGCCGGTCGCAGCACGCTCCAGGCCCGTGCCAGCCCGAGTGGCCAGGTGGTGTAGAGCGTAATGCGTTCGATCGCGTGCCAGCCGCGTTGCTCGGTGGGTATGGCGACGGCGAGGGTGTCGGCGGCGCCGGCGTCTAGCGTGGCATGGGCCTCGGTGTCGCCGACGCGAACGCGCAACGCGGGGCGTCGCCAGTTCGACGGGTTCTCGAGGTGCACGCGCAGCGTCGCCGTCTCTCCGGCGAACACCGGTTCGACCGAGGCGCGCACGACGCGCAGGCCATGCAGGTTGCGAAAGGCGTGCACCGTGCCGGCGACGCCCAGCCCGAACAGCAGGAACACCAGCGCATAGCCCAGGCTCAGGCCGTAGTTGATCGCCCCCACCAGCATCACCATCAGCGCGAGCGCGAAGGCCAGCCCGGCGCCCGTGGGCAGTACGTAGATGCGCCCCTGGCGCAGCGTCACCGGCAGGGAGTCGTCGTCGCGACGGCCGAGCTTGCGCGCGAGCGCGTCGGGCAAACCTTCGAGCGCGTCGGTCGCTCTCATCCGTCCACGGCGACGCCGGCCAGCAGGCGTGCGAGCAGCGCTGGCGGCACCGGGCGGCCATCGTTGGCCAGATGCAGGCGATGGCCGGCCACATGCGCAAACACCGCCTGTACGTCTTCGGGCAGCACGTGGTCGCGGCCGTCGATGAGCGCCCAGGCGCGCGCGGCGGCGAGCAGGCCGAGGCCGGCGCGCGGACTGAGACCGCCGGCCAGATCGGGATCGACGCGCGTGGCCGCGAGCAGGGACTGCACGTAGTCGATCAGGCGCGGCGCGACCGCAACTGCCTGTGCCGCGCGCTGCAAGGCCAGCATGTCTTCGGGCGATATCGCGGGCGGGGTGCGTTCCAGCAGTTCGCGTCTGTCCTCGCCCATGAGCAGGGCGTGTTCGGCCTCGCGGCCCGGGAAGCCCATATGGATGCGCATCAGGAAGCGGTCGAGCTGACTCTCCGGCAGCGGGAAGGTGCCGATCTGCGTGGCCGGGTTGCGTGTGGCAATGACGAAGAAGGGTTCGGGCAGCGCGTGGGTTTCGCCGTCGGTGGTGACCTGGCGCTCCTCCATGGCCTCGAGCAGCGCGCTTTGCGTCTTGGGCGTGGCGCGGTTGATCTCGTCGGCGAGGATCAGTTGCGCGAACAGCGGCCCCGGGTGGAAGCGGAAGGCGCCGGCTTCGCGGTCGAAGATCGACACCCCGGTGATGTCGGCCGGCAGCAGATCGCTGGTGAATTGCACGCGCTGGTAGTGCAGGCCGATCAGGCGAGCGAACACATGCGCCAGCGTGGTCTTGCCCACGCCGGGCAGGTCCTCGATGAGCAGATGGCCGCGCGCGATCAGGCAGGCGAGCGCCAGGCGCAGTGGCTGCGGCTTGCCGAGGATGATCTCGTTGGCGGCGGCGAGCACGCGCGTGACGCGCTCGAACGGGGCGGGTGGCTGGCTGGGATCGGACATAGCGGGGATAATAGACCACTCTGATTCTGGTTCGTTTCGGGAGCGGCTCGCATGGCGACGGCTTTCATCACCCACGCGGACTGCGCCCTGCATGACATGGGTGCGCATCATCCGGAATGCCCGCAGCGCCTGGGCGCGATCAACGACCGGCTGATTGCCTCGGGTCTCGAGGCGTATCTGGAGTTTCACGACGCGCCGCTGGCCACCGACGCGCAGATCCTGCGCGCGCACTCGGCCGACTATCTGGCCGAACTGCGCGCGGCCGTGCCCGAGCACGGCATCCATCATCTCGACCCCGACACCGCGATCGGTCCGCGCACGCTCGACGCGGCCCTGCGCGCGGCCGGCGCCGGCGTGCTGGCGGCCGATCTGGTCGTCTCCGGGCGGGCCGACAACGCCTTCTGCGCGGTGCGCCCGCCCGGGCATCACGCCTGCCGTTCGCGCGCGATGGGTTTCTGCCTGTTCAACAACATCGCGATCGCGGCGTTGCACGCGCTCGACGCCCACGGGCTGGAGCGCGTGGCGGTGGTCGACTTCGACGTGCATCACGGCAACGGCACCGAGGACATCCTCGGCGAGGACGCGCGCGTGATCATGGCGAGCACCTTCCAGCATCCGTTCTATCCCTATAGCGGTGACCGCGACGCACCGGAACACTGGGTCAACGTGCCGGTGCGCGCCGGGCTGCGCGGCGAAGACCTGCGCGAGATCGTCACCACGCGGTGGCTGCCGGCGCTGCGCAGCTTCGCGCCGCAGATGATCTTCGTCTCGGCCGGCTTCGACGCGCATCTGGAGGACGACATGGCCTCGTGCGCGCTGGTCGAGGCCGATTACGCCTGGGTCACCGCGCAGTTGCGAGCGCTCGAATGCGCCGGGGGGCGCATCGTGTCGATGCTCGAGGGCGGTTATGCGCTGTCCGCGCTGGGCCGTTCGGCGGTCGAGCATGCGCGCGCGCTGGCCGACCTGTGAGACAGGCCGCAAGCTGTAAGCAAAGCGGTGATGGGCCACACTTACAGCGCGAAGCTTGCGGCTTGCCGCTTTTTTCTTCAGGTAGAATCGCGGTTTTGATGCCATTGCTCCGACACCCATGATCACCGGTTCCCTGGTCGCCATCGTCACCCCCATGCACGAGGACGGTCGTCTCGACTATCCGCGCCTGCGTTCGCTCATCGATTTCCACGCGGAGCAGGGCACCGACGGCATCGTCATCGTCGGCACCTCGGGCGAGTCGCCCACCGTCGATATGGACGAGCACTGCGAGCTGATCCGCGTCGCCGTCGAACATGCCGGCGACCGCATCCCGGTGCTGGCCGGCACCGGCGCAAATTCCACCTCCGAGGCCATCGAGCTGGCGAGCTACGCCGCCAAGGTTGGTGCGCGCGCGCACCTGTCGGTCGTGCCCTACTACAACAAGCCCACGCAGGAAGGCCTGTACCGCCACTTCCGCACCATCGCCGAGGCCGTCGACCTGCCGCTGGTGCTGTACAACGTGCCCGGGCGCACGGTGGCGGACATGGCTAACGACACCACGCTGCGCCTGGCCGAGATTCCCAATATCGTCGGCATCAAGGACGCCTCGGGCAGCATCGATCGCGCCTGCGATCTGGTCGAGCGCGCCCCCGAAGGCTTCGCGCTGTATTCCGGGGACGACATGACGACCGCCGCGTTCATCCTGCATGGCGGGCACGGCGCGATCTCGGTCACCGCCAACGTCGCGCCGCGGCTGATGCACGAGATGTGCGTGGCCGCGCTCGCCGGTGACGGCCTGAAGACGCGCGAGATCAATGCCCGCCTGCTGTGGCTGCACCGCCACCTGTTCTGCGAGGCCAACCCGATTCCGGTCAAGTGGGCCGCGCAGCAGATGGGCCTGATCGAGGGCGGTATCCGCCTGCCGCTGACGCCGCTTTCCGAAACCTTCCACGAGCGGGTGCGCGCAGCGATGCGTCGTGCCGGCATCGAGGTGTGACATGCGAGGGACCTCCAGGCCCATGAAAGTCAATCTGCGCACATCGGCAAGCGTGCTGGCACTGGCCATCGGGCTGGCAGGGTGCTCGTCGTCCAACGGTCTGCTCGAAGGCAAGAAGATCGACTACAAGAGTGCGCGTGCGGCGACCAATACGCTGGAGGTCCCTCCCGACCTGACGCAGCTCACGCGTGATGACCGCTACGCCGTGCCCGACGTCTCTCCGCGTGGCGTGGCGACCTATTCGGCCTACGAAGGCGACCGGCAGGCAGGCGCACAGATCCAGACCACCGAGGTGCTCGCGCCGGTCGACAACATGCGCATCGAGCGTGCCGGCTCGCAGCGCTGGCTGGTGGTTCAGGCCGAGCCGGACGATCTGTGGCCGCAATTGCGCGATTTCTGGGCCGAACTGGGCTTCATCATCGACATCGACCAGCCTGCGCTGGGCATCATGGAAACCGACTGGGCCGAGGACCGCGCCAAGATCCCGCAGGACTTCCTGCGCTCGACGCTGGGCCGGCTGTTCGACAACCTGTTCTCGACGGCCGAGCGCGACAAGTTCCGCACGCGCTTGGAGAGGGGGCAGGAGCCGGGCACGGTCGAGATCTTCATCAGCCATCGCGGCGTCGAGGAGGTGTTCGACAGCGCCCAGCAGGACAGCACCAAGTGGCAACCCCGCGAGGCGGACCCGGAACTCGAGATCGAGATGCTGCGCCGCCTGATGCTCTATCTGGGGGCCGAGGAGACGCGTGCGGAGGCGGTGCTGGAGGCTTCCAGCGAGTCGGTGCCCGAGCGCGCCACGCTGGGCCTGCCCGACGGGCGCCTGGGCTTGGCGGTGGACGAGTCCTTCGACCGTGCGTGGCGCCGCGTCGGCCTCGCGCTCGACCGCATCGGTTTTACGGTGCAGGACCGCGACCGCTCGCAGGGACTGTTCTTCGTGCGTTACATCGATCCGGACGAGGAGGCGCGGCGCAAGCGTGACAATCAGGGCGGCTTCTTCTCGCGTCTGTTCTCGTTCGGCAGGTCCGGCGACGAGCAGAAACCGGGTGCTGAGTACCGCATCCTGGTCGAGGGTGATCGCGACGCCTCGCAGGTCACGGTGCTCAGTGCGGAAGGGGGGCTGGATTCGTCGCGCAATGCGCGCCGCATTCTCGAACTGCTGCAGCAACAGCTGCGCTGAGGCATTCACAAACAGCCGGCAGCAAACGACGAGGCGCCCTGCGGGGCGCCTCGTTGCGTCCGGTGGCTCAATCCTCGTCGATCTCCAGTTGTCCGAAGCCGGACAGATACATCTCGTACAAGGACGGCAACGCGTCCGCCCCGGCCGTGGCGGCGTCGATGCGCCGCGCATGCGCCAGCCGTGCGAGCGTCGCGTGGGCCGCGGCGGCGGGTTGGATGCGCTCGCCGTTGAGATAGAAGTGCGCGTCGTGGATGAGCAGCAGGGTGGCGGGGTCGAGGACGAAGCCGTGCGCGGCCACGGCCGCGTCGAACTGGCGGGGTGAGAGCGGATCGTCGGGCGACACGAAGAACACCGACGGCTTGGGTTCGCTCAGGTAGTGGCCGAGAAAGTCGGCGACGTCGTCTTGACCCCAGCGGATCGCGTCGAGCATGCCGGCCACGCGTTCGACCATGGTCGCGGAGATCTCGGCCGAGTTTTCCGGCAAGACCAGGTCCGGGTCGGCGTACATGCCCTCCAGTCGCTGGCGTTCGGCCAGCCAGACGAGGAATTCGCTGCCCAGTTCCTGCGCGCTGGGTGCGCGAAAGCCGATCGAGTAGGTCGTGCATTCGCCGATGGCCGTGCCTTCGTGCGCGTAGCGCGGCGGCAGGTAGAGCATGTCGCCGGGTTCGAGCACCCATTCGTCGGTGCTCTGAAAGTCGGCGATGAGTTTGAGCGGCGCGCCCTCGACGAGACGGTGTTCGCTCTGGTCGCCGATGCGCCAGCGCCGCTGCCCGAAGCCTTGCAGCAGGAATACGTCGTAGCTGTCGAAATGCGCGCCGATGCCGCCGCCGTCGGTGGCGTAGCTCACCATCAGATCGTCGAGGCGCGCCTGCGGGATGAAGTCGAAGCGGTGCAGCAGCGCGTCGGCTTCGCGCACCCACAGGTTGAGCCCCTGCACCAGCACGGTCCACGCCTGCTTGCGACGCTTGAGGGCTGCGGGCTTCTGCGGCCCGCGCGAGACCTGCCAGCCGTCATCGGTGTGGCGGATCAGGCGCGATTCGACGTTTTCGTCGCAGGCCAGCTCGAACAGCTCGTCCACGTCGACGACACCGGTGAAGCCGGGGATGGCCTGGCGGATGAGCAGGGGCTTCTTCTGCCAGTACTCGGCGAGAAAGCGCTGCGGCGTGATGCCGCCGAGAAGTTCGCTAGTCATGCGCCGGATTATCGCCGAACACTTCGGCCCGGTGCGTCGCAAACCGGTAAAATGGCAGACTTTTTTGCGGGATCGTACATGCCAGTCGCAGTAATCGAATCGGTCGATCACGAGGGCCGCGGCGTCACCCACGTCGACGGCAAGGCCACCTTCATCGACGGCGCCCTGCCGGGCGAGGAGGTTGAATACTCGGTCTATCGCAAGCGTCCCAGCTACGAGCTGGCGCAACTGGTGCGCGTGATCACCGCGAGCGCGCAGCGAGTGCAGCCCAAGTGTCGGTACTTCGGCGTGTGCGGCGGCTGTTCGATGCAGCATCTGGATTCCGGTGCCCAGGCCGCGGTCAAGCAGCGCGTGCTCGAGGATGCGCTGTGGCACGTCGGCAAGCTGCGCGCGGACACCATCTTCCCGGCGATTCACGGACCCAGCTGGGGGTATCGCTTTCGCGCGCGCATCGGTGCGCGCTTCGTGCCCAAGAAGGGCGGCGCGCTGGTCGGCTTCCGTGAGCGCAAGAGCAGCTACGTCGCCGACATGACGAGTTGCGAGATCCTGCCGCCGCACGTCTCTGCGATGCTCCCCGCGCTGCGTGAACTGATCGGTGGCCTGTCCACGCCCGACCGCATTCCGCAGATCGAACTGGCCGTTGGCGACGACGATCTCACGGTACTCGTGTTCCGCCACCTCGAGCCGCTTACCGCTGCCGACGAAGACCGCTTCCGTACCTTTGCGGACGCGCACGGTGTGCAGGTGTGGCTGCAGTCCAAGGGGCCGGACACCGTGCGCCGCCTGCACCCCGAAGAAGCCCCGGGCCTGTCCTACACCTTGCCCGAATTCGGCGTGAAGATGGACTTTCGCCCGACCGACTTCACCCAGGTCAACGTCGCGATCAACCAGCTGCTGATGCGCCGCGCGATGCAGCTGCTGGCCCCGCGCGCGGGCGAGCGCGTCGCCGACCTGTTCTGCGGCCTGGGCAACTTCAGCCTGCCCATCGCCCGTCTCGGCGCGACCGTGGTCGGCGTCGAGGGCAGCGAGACGCTGGTCGCGCGCGCGCTCGAGAACGCCCGCGCCAACGGCCTCGAAGCCAACGCGGAGTTTCACGCCGCCAACCTGTTCGAAGCCACCGAAGACAGCCTCGCCGCGCTGGGGCACCTCGACAAGATGCTCATCGACCCGCCGCGCGACGGCGCCATCGCCGTGGTCAAGGCCTTGTCCGAGCGCCAGTTGCCCGCGCGCATCGTCTACGTCTCGTGCAACCCCGCCACGCTCGCCCGCGACGCCGCCGTTCTGGTGCACGAAAAGGGCTACACCCTGCGCGGCGCCGGCATCGCCAACATGTTCCCGCAGACCTCCCACGTCGAATCCATCGCCCTGTTCGAGCGCGCGGCCTGACGTGAGGTGAGGCGGAGCGGTATACTCCGGCGCGGACGGCGGACCCCGCTTCCAACGATTGCAAGATGGGTGGCCGAGTGGTTGAAGGCACCGGTCTTGGCGATGCACGTTAGTGCAGCGCTGGCGAAGCCAAAACCGGCGCGAGCCGCAGGCTCGCACGAGTAAAAACGGAGGCGTGGCAGAGTGGTTGAATGCACCGGTCTTGAAAACCGGCAGGGGTTCGCGCCCCTCGTGAGTTCGAATCTCACCGCCTCCGCCACTTAAGTACAATCGGGAGCAGACATGGACCTCACCACCCCCGCCCTGCTGTTCCCCGCGATCTCGCTGCTGCTGCTCGCCTACACCAACCGTTTCCTGACGCTGGCGCAGGTGATCCGGCAGTTGCATTCGTCGCCCGATCGCAGTGCGGCCGTGGTGCAGGCGCAGATTCCGGGGCTCAAGCACCGCATCGTGCTGATCAAGTACATGCAGGGCTTTGCGGTGGTGTCCTTTCTGCTGTGCTCGCTGTCGATGTTCGCGCTGTTCGTCGACGAGCAGTTGCCGGGCAAGCTGATGTTCGGCGCGAGTACCTTGCTGCTGACGATTTCGCTGCTGCTGTCGCTGGCCGAGGTGGTGATCTCGACCGATGCGCTGTCCGTCGTGGTGGCCGACATCGAGAATGATGCGCCGCGCAGGGCGGACGGCGACTGATCCGTGGCGCGACTGATCCTGTTCAACAAGCCCCATGGCGTGATCTGCCAGTTCTCGGGCGACGGTTCGCGCCCGACGCTCAAGGATTTCATCGACGTGCCCGGCGTGTATGCTGCCGGGCGGCTGGACACCGATTCGGAAGGATTGCTGGTGCTCACCGATGACGGCGCGCTACAGCACCGCATCACCGACCCGCGCGCCAAGCAGCCCAAGACCTATCTGGTGCAGGTCGAGGGCGAGCCCGATGAAGCGGCGTTGGCGGCGCTGCGCGCGGGCGGGCTGGACCTGGGCGACTTTCGCACGCGGCCGTGCGAGGCGCGTCGCGTGCCCGAGCCCGACTGGCTGTGGCCGCGTGACCCGCCGGTGCGCTTTCGCAAGAGCGTGCCCACGAGCTGGCTGGAGATCGTGCTGCGCGAAGGCAAGAACCGTCAGGTGCGGCGCATGACGGCCAGGGTCGGCCTCCCGACGCTGCGTCTGGTGCGAACGGCCATCGGGCCGTGGTCGCTCGACGGGCTGGCGCCGGGACAGTGGCGCGAGGCGAACCCGGATGCGCCGGCGCGCCGCCGGGCGCGCTAGAATCGGTCCCGTTTCCCGTTTTCAGGACGAAGTCGATGCGTCGCAACCTGTCCCGTCTTGCCATTGCGCTCATCCTGCTGTGCCTCGTGGGTGTCGCGGCCGCGCAGCAGATGCCGTTGGTGCAACTCACGGCCGGCATGTACCGCATCACCGCGGAGATGGCCAACACGCCGCAGACACGCCAGGTGGGCCTGATGCACCGCGAATCGATGGCCGAGAATCGCGGCATGGTGTTCGTGTTCGAGTACGACGCGCGCCACTGCATGTGGATGAAGAACACGCTGATTCCGCTGTCGGTGGCCTTTCTCGCGCGTGACGGCACGATCCTGAACATCGCCGACATGCAGCCGCAGACCGAGACCAGCCACTGCGCGGCCAAGTCCGCGCGCTATGCGCTGGAGATGAACGAGGGCTGGTTCGACGAGCGCGGCATCGGCGCAGGGGACCGCATCGAAGGCGTCGCCAATCTGCGCCCCGCGCGCTGAACGCAGATCGCGGCGCGCCCGCGCCGCGTCGTGAAGCAGCGAATTGAGGCGGATTCCCCGCCCTTATCGACCGGCAAGATTTGCCGCCCCCTTCGATAATCGCTCCACGTGGTCGCATGCCCGCATTTGCGCGGGGCGGCCGGCACGGGAGCGGCAATGGCCGAAGAGAGCGATCTCGAAAAAACCGAACAACCTACGCCACGCCGGCTGGAACAGGGCCGCGAGGAAGGCCAGGTTCCGCAGTCGCGCGAGCTGTCGACCTTCTTCGTGCTGATCACCGGCGCGGCCATGCTGTGGGCCATGGGCGGGTGGATCGGGACGCGGGTGACCGACTCCCTCAAGCATGGTTTCACCTTCGAACGCGCGGCGGCCTTCGATACGCAGCGCATGCTCGAGGCCTTCTCGACCATCTTCACCGAGGTGCTGATCACCATCCTGCCGCTGTTCGGCGTGCTCATGGTCGCGGCGCTGGCCGCGCCGATTTCGCTGGGCGGTTTCGTGTTCTCGAGCAAGGTGCTGGCGATCAAGCCCGAGCGCATGAACCCGCTCAAGGGCCTGGCGCGCATGTTCTCGGTGCACGGCCTGGCCGAGCTGATCAAGTCGGTGCTCAAGGCGTTGATCATCGGCGCGCTCGGCGTGCTGGCGGTGTGGCGCGAGCGCGAGAACGTGTTCACGCTGATGGGCCTGCCGCTGGAGTACGCGATTCCGCGCTTCTTCGAGACGCTGGTCTTCGCCGCGCTGCTGATCATTCTCGGGCTGGCGCTGGTCGCGCTGATCGATGTGCCCTTCCAGCTGTGGCAGTTCCACCGCCGCATGCGCATGACGCGCGAAGAGGTCAAGCGCGAGCACAAGGAGCAGGAGGGCGACCCCCACGTCAAGGCGCGGGTGCGGGCGATCCAGCGCGAGATGGCGCGCCGGCGCATGATGGCCGAGGTGCCCAAGGCCGATGTCGTGGTCACCAACCCGACGCATTTTTCGGTGGCGCTCAAGTACGACGGGGCGAGCATGGGCGCCCCGGTGGTCATCGCCAAGGGGCGCGGCGAGGTGGCGCTGAAGATCCGCGAACTGGCCGCCGAACACGACGTGCCGCGGCTCGAGGCGCCGCCGCTGGCGCGCGCGCTGTATGCGCACTGCGAGCTGGGCGAAACCATTCCGGCGACGCTGTACACGGCGGTGGCCGAGGTCATGGCCTATGTCTATCAACTCAACAACTGGATGGCACGCGGCGGCGCCAGACCCGACGTGCCGACCGGCGTGTCCGTGCCGCACGGCATGGATCCGGGGGGCAGTGGCACGAATGCACGACACGACGGCACCGAGAGGTCGATGAATGAATGACAGCCTGAACCTGCGCGCGCTGGCGAGCCCCGAGAACCTGCGCATGCTCGGCGCGCCGATCTTCATCATCCTCGTGCTGTCGATGATGGTGCTGCCGCTGCCGCCGTTCGCACTCGACCTGTTCTTCACCTTCAACATCTCGATGGCGGTGATGGTGATGCTGGTCGCCATGTACACCAAGAAGCCGCTGGACTTCTCGGTGTTCCCTACCGTGCTGCTGGTCACCACGCTGCTGCGCCTGGCGCTCAACGTGGCTTCGACGCGCATCGTGCTGCTCGAAGGCCATACCGGCCCGGACGCGGCGGGCAAGGTCATCGAGGCCTTCGGCTACTTCCTGGTCGGCGGCAACACCGCGATCGGTCTGGTCGTGTTCGGCATCCTGGTGCTGATCAACTTCGTCGTCATCACCAAGGGTGCGGGCCGCATCGCCGAGGTGAGCGCACGTTTCACGCTGGACGCGATGCCCGGCAAGCAGATGGCCATCGACGCGGATCTGAACGCCGGCCTCATCGACGAGGAGCAGGCCAAGCAGCGGCGCAAGGAAGTGTCCCAGCAGTCGGACTTCTTCGGCGCGATGGACGGCGCCTCCAAGTTCGTGCGCGGCGACGCCATCGCCGGCATCCTGATCCTGCTCATCAACATCATCGGCGGGCTGTTCGTCGGCACCATGCAGCACCAGATGGAGGTCGGCCAGGCGGTCGAAACCTACACGCTGCTGACAATCGGCGATGGCCTGGTTGCGCAGATTCCGGCGCTGATCATCTCGGTCGCGGCTGGCCTGGTCGTCTCGCGCGTCGGCGACGAGGGCGACGTCGGCGGGCTGGTGATCAATCAGGTGTTCTCGAATCCGCAGGTGATGACGCTCACCGGCGGCATCATCGGCGTGCTCGGCCTGATTCCCGGCATGCCCAACCTGGTGTTCATCCTGATCGCCGGCGCCTTCTTCTTCCTCGCCTGGCATCGACGCCAGATCATCGAGCGCGATTCCGAGCAGGCGGCCGAGGCGGGCGCGGCGGCCGCGCCGCAGGCTACGCCGGCCGAGGCGCAGGAGGCCAGCTGGAACGACGTGCAGCCGGTCGACGTGCTGGGTCTGGAAGTGGGCTACCGCCTGATCCCGCTGGTCGACAAGGGGCAGGACGGCGAACTGCTGCGACGCATCCGCGGCCTGCGCAAGAAGTTCGCCCAGGACGTGGGCTTCCTGCCCGCCTCGGTGCACATCCGCGACAACCTCGAACTCAAGCCCAACGCCTATCGCATCGCGCTCAAGGGCGTCGAGATCGGCGGTGGCGAGGCCTGGCCGGGGCAGTATCTGGCGATCAATCCGGGGCGCGTGTCCGGCCCCCTGCAGGGACGCGAGACGCGCGACCCGGCCTTCGATCTGCCGGCCTACTGGATCGATGCCGCGCAGCGCGAACAGGCACATGCGCTCGGCTACACCGTGGTCGACGCGAGCACCGTCATCGCCACCCACCTCAACCATCTGGTGCTGAGTCACGCGGCGGAGTTGCTGGGCCGTCAGGAGACGCAGCAACTCATCGACCACATCGCCAAGGAGTCGCCCAAGCTCATCGAGGATCTGGTGCCGGGACAGTTGTCGCTGTCGGTGGTGCAGCGCGTGCTGCAGCACCTGCTCGACGAAGGCGTCAACATCCGCGACATGCGCAGCATCATCGAGGTGCTGGCCGAACACGCGCCGCGTACGCAGGATCCGGTCGAACTGACCGCGCGCGTGCGCGAGACCCTGGGGCGCGCGATCGTGCAGAGCCTGTTCCCGGGCAACGGCGAAGTGCAGGTCATCGCGCTCGAACCGACGCTGGAGCGCATCCTCACGCAGGCCATGAGCGCCGGCGGGGATGGTGGCGCGATCGAGCCCGGGCTGGCCGATGCGATGCTGCGTCAGACCGCCGAAGCGGCCCAGCGCATGGAAGACATGGGCATGCCGCCGGTGCTGCTGGTGCCGCCGCAGCTGCGCTGGCTGCTGTCGCGCTTCCTGCGCCGCTCCGTGCCCTCGCTCAAGGTCGTGGCGAACACCGAGGTGCCCGAGTCGCGCACCATCCGCGTCACGACGATGGTCGGCGGCGCTGCCACCTGAAGGCCGAATAAGCGGGAACAAGCCCGCTTATTCGGACCTAACGATTGGCGGGGGCTCGCGATAATGGGTCCCATGCTGCGCGACATGCGCGGACCGTCTGGAGAACCGGGATGAACGTCAAGCGCTACTTTGCCAACACCGCCCGCGAAGCCCTGCGCGCCCTGAAGGCCGACCTCGGCGCCGATGCGATCGTGCTGGCCAACCGCTCCGTCGAGGGTGGGGTCGAGATCCTCGCGCTGCCGGCCGATGCCGTCGGGGCCGCGCCGCGTCGCGAAACGCCGCGACCCGCTGCCACCGCAGCGGATTCCGTGCCGCCGTCGAGTCACGAGGACGAGGATTGCCGCGTCAGCCTGGGCGGCGGCCGTGCGCAGGCGCCGCAACGCACCATTCGTCCGTTCAACCCGCCGCGCATGGAAACCCCCGACTATCTGATCCGCAAGCGCGGCTACGAGACGAGCGAGCCGCCGCGCGAGCGCGTCGAACCGGCGCCGCCGCGCGATACATCCGACATCGCCTCGACGCTGACGCGACATCTGGCCGACAGCATCACCGGCGAGCTCGAACCGGTCGAGCGCGCCCGGCCCGCGCCGGCGGTGACGCGCACGCGCGAGGAGGCGCCTGCTCCGAACGAGGACGATGCGCGCATCGCCGCGCTGCAGGAAGCCAACACCCGTTTGATGAGTGAGCTCACAGGCATTCGCGGCATGATCGAACGCCAGCTCGCCGCCTTCGCCTGGGGCGAGACCCTGCGCCACGCGCCGGGTCGCGCCGAGGTGCTGGGCGAACTGCTGGATGCGGGTTTCTCGACGCGGCTCGCGCGCCGTCTGGTCGAGTCCGTGGGCGAGACCGCCAGCGCCGACGAGGCGCGCAAACTCGTGCGCAACGCGCTCGGGCGTGACCTGCGCGCGATGTCGTGCGACGCCGATCTGATCGATCGCGGCGGCGTGTTCGCGCTGGTCGGGCCCACCGGCGTGGGCAAGACCACCACGACGGCCAAGATCGCCGCGCGCTGCGTGGTGCGCCATGGCGCCGAGAAGATCGCGCTGATCACCACCGACGGCTACCGCATCGGTGCGCAGGAGCAGTTGCGCATCTACGGGCGCATTCTCGGCGTGCCGGTGTTCCCGGTGCGCGACGCGGCCGACCTGCGCCAGACCATCGCCGAACTGCGCGGCAAGCACATGGTGCTGATCGACACGGTGGGCATGAGCCAGCGCGACGAGATGGTCGTCAAGCAGGCGGCCATGCTCACCAACGCCGGTGACGTGCATCGCTTGCTGCTGCTCAACGCCACCGCCAGTGGCGATACCCTCGACGACGTGATCGAGGCCTACCGCGGTCCGGATCTGGCCGGCTGCGTGCTGACCAAGGTCGACGAGGCCGCATCCCTGGCGCCGGCCGTGGGCGCGGCCATCGACCACGCGCTCGAAGTGTTCTACGTGACCAATGGCCAGCGCGTGCCCGAAGACCTGCATCTGCCCAATCGCGCCTATTTGCTGCATCGCAGCCTGCGCGCGCGCGCCGCCGACTCGTCGTGGAAGCTCGATGCCGACGAGGCGGCAATGAAATTCGCCGCCGGGGCAGGGGCCTGACTTGATGAGAGGAGGCCTGGACATGATCGATTGTCACGAAGACCAGGCGGCCGGCTTGCGCCGACTGTTCCGCCGTGCGCCGCCCAAGGTGGTGGCGCTGTACGCGGCCGGACGCGCGCGCGCGGCGATCGCGGTGCGCGCGGCCTACCGCGTCGCGCGGCTGGCCGAACGCGTGCTCATCCTCGACGAGGCGGGCGCCAGCGATGGTCTGGCCGCGACGCTGGGCCTGGCCGAGGGGCATGACCTGCTGGCGGTACTGGGCGAACACGTGCACGTGCCCGAACTGCTCCAGCCCGTGCCCGGTCTGGTCGGACGGGTGCCGGTGCGCGCGGCCGCACTCGCCCTGCCATTGCTCGACGAAGAGCGGCGCCTGGCGCTGGTCGCCGCACTGGCCGAACTGCACCGGCGCGCCGGGTTCGTGCTGGTGCATGCCGCCACCGATGCCGCGGCCGATCCCTCGCCCTTCGTCTTCGCCGCACCGCGCCGCATGCTGGTGGCCGAAGTCAGCCGCACGGGCGCGCTCGAAGCCTATGCACTGATCAAGGCACTGGCCGCCGCCGGAGCAGGCTCGCTGCATGTCGCCGTGGCGGATGCGCCAACACGAGCCGAGGCGGCGGCCTTCTTCGACAGCCTCGATGCGCTGGTGCGTCGCCATGTCGGCGTGCCGCTGGCCTGGCTGGGCGAGATCGAGCGCGACGATCTGGCCGGCGGCCTGGCGGCCGAGCCCGCGCTGTCCTCGCCGCGCGAGCCCGAGATGGCCTTTCTGCGCCGGCTCGCCGCGCTCGGGAGCGCGCACGCGAACGGAGCGCCGGGGAGCCGGGCGGCCTGAGGAATGCCGATATGCTGAGCTACGCGCGCAAAGTCATACCCCTGGCCGAGCAAAGCCGCAGCGCCGACGTGCATAATGGCGGCACTGGCCGAAGGAATACGCGGGCGCTCTGGATGTACGACTCCGAAGGAAATCCCGACAAGGGGCAACTGGTAGAACTGTACGCGCCGCTGGTCAAGCGCATCGCCTTTCACCTGATGGCGAAGCTGCCTTCCAGCGTCAACATCGACGATCTCATGCAAAACGGCATGATCGGGCTGCTCGATGCCGTCGATCGCTACGAGGACGGTGCGGCGCAGTTCGAGACCTACGCCTCGCAGCGCATCCGCGGCGCAATGCTCGACGGATTGCGCGAGGACGACTGGATGCCGCGTAGCCTGCGCCGCGACATGCGTCGCGTCGAGGCAGCGGTGCAGACGCTCGAACAGCGCTTCGGTCGGGCGCCCAACGAGACCGAACTGGCTGGCGAGATCGGCGTGCCGCTACCCGAATACCAGCAGATCCTGCAGGAGGCGCGCGGTCATCAGCTGGTGTATTTCGAGGACTTCAAGTCCGGCGAGGACGAGGACTTCTTCGAGCATCACGTCGTCGACCAGGATGCCGACCCGCTGGGGCTGCTCGAGGACGCGGATTTTCGCCGTGCGCTGGTGTCGGCCATCGGTGCGCTGCCCGAGCGCGAACAACTCGTCATGAGCCTGTACTACGACGAGGAACTGAACCTGCGCGAGATCGGCGAGGTGCTGGGCGTGACCGAGTCGCGTGTGTGCCAGCTGCACAGCCAGGCGGTGGCGCGACTGCGCGCCAACGTGTTCGGCGAGGGCGCACCGGCGCCGGCCAAACGGCGCGGCCGCCCGCCGCGCTCCAAGGGCTGAAGCGCGCCGATGTATCGCCCGCGAACCAACCGGGAGCGCGCCTGATGGATCGCATCAGCGTACTCGGCCTGATTCTGGGCGTCGCGGCGATCATCCTCGGGCAGATCGTCGAGGGCGGCCATGTCGCCTCGCTGCTGCAGCCGACCGCCTTTCTCATCGTGTTCGGCGGCACGCTCGGCGCCGTCATGCTGCAAAGCCCGCTGCACGTGTTCATCGACGGCATGCGCATGACGCGCTGGGTGTTCGTGCCGCCGCCCGAGCGCCGCGAGGAACTCATCGGCCATGCCGTGCAGTGGAGCTACACCGCGCGTCGCGACGGCTTGCTCGCGCTCGAGGGGCGCATCGAGGAGCAGGAGGACGCCTTCCTGCGTCGTGGCCTGCAGTTGCTCGTCGACGGCGTGGAGCCCGAGCGGCTGCGCGAACTGCTGACCATCGAGATCGACGCGGCCGAGGCGCGCATGAAGCAGAATGCGCGCATCTGGGAGGCGGCCGGCGGCTATTCGCCGACCATCGGCATCCTCGGCGCGGTGCTGGGCCTGATCCACGTCATGGAAAACCTCACCGATCCGTCCCGCCTGGGCGCGGGCATCGCCGTGGCCTTCGTCGCGACGATCTACGGGGTCGGTTTCGCGAACCTGGTGTTCCTGCCGATCTCGAAGAAGCTGGTGGCCCACGTCGGCCGCATCAGCAACGAGCGCGAGATGCTGGTCGATGCCCTGGTCGCCATCGCCAACGGCGAGAATCCGCGCATCGTCGAGAGCCGCATGCGCGGCTACGTCGCCTGAGCACGGAGGGGTCGATGCCACGTCGCCGCCGCAAGCCTGCCGACGATCACCACGAGAATCACGAGCGCTGGCTGGTGTCCTACGCCGACTTCATCACGCTGCTGTTCGCCTTCTTCGTCGTGATGTATTCGCTGTCCTCGGTCAACGAAGGCAAGTACCGGGTGCTGTCCGATTCGCTGCTCTCGGCCTTTCGCAGTGTCACCGTCAATCAGGCCAGCGAACAGGTCGTGGTCCCGCCCATCGTCGTGCCCGGCCGCCCGCAGCCGCCGGTGTCGAACACGCGACGCGAGCCGGGCAGCGGCGCCGGCAGCGAAGTCGAGCCCATCCGCCGCATGGCCGAGAGCATCCGGCGCGTGCTCGAGCCGCTCACCCGCAGCGGCCAGGTGAATGTCTCCGAAGGCGCGCACGGCATCACCGTCGAGGTCAACGCCAATGTGCTGTTCTCCGGCGGGGATGCGGCGCTCGACGAGGCCGGTCGCGAGCCGCTGCTGGCGGTCGCGGAAGTCTTCGCAGGCAGCGAGTTTCCGGTCACGATCGAGGGCCACACCGACGACCGCCCGATTTCCACACCACGCTTCCCCTCGAACTGGGAGCTTTCGGCTGCGCGCGCCTCGGCCGTGGTGCGCCTGTTCGAGGCCGCCGGTGTCGAGGCCGCACGCCTGTCGGCGATCGGCTATGCCGATCAGCGACCGATCACCGAGAACCTGACCGAAGAGGGGCGTGCCCGCAACCGGCGCGTGACGATCCGCCTGGACGCGATGTACAACGACCCGCCGCCGCGCGCACCCAGCACCATCCGCCCCAACGACCCGATGCGCGCGATTCTGCCGTAGGCCGGTGCGGGCGCAGCGAGGGCGGACGCTCCGCGCAAGGCTTGGGAGTGCGTGTCGGGTTTCGCCTGCGGCTCAACCCGACCTTGTATGTTGAAGGTGGCTGCCTGAGCAACTCGTAGGTCGCGACGAGCGCAGCGAGTGCGACATCCCCGCATCCAGGGCAGCGTCGGACTTCGCCTGCGGCTCACTCCGACCTTGTATGTTGAAGGTGACTGCCTGAGCAACTCGTAGGTCGCGACGAGCGCAGCGAGTGCGACGCACCAAGCTGACACATGCCACTGCGTCGGCCCTCGCTGCGCTCGCACCGACCTTGTATGTTGAAGGTGACTGCCTGAGCAGTCGATGTAGCCGATCACCGGGGAGGCCGTACCGACCCTGAGGCAGCGCGATGCTGACCTCGTATGTAGAGCGGCCCCCCGCCTCATTGCCGACTTCGAGGAGTATCCGAAAGCCAGCGCTGAGCTGGACTTTGCATCACAAGGTCGAAGTGGCAAAAAGTACGAGGTCGGGGAAGCCGGTGTTCACAGGTACCAAATCTTGCGCTGGAGGGAAAGCCCATGTGTGTGGTGGGAATCGATATTGCCGCCAAGAGTTTCGATCTGGTCGTACGCCGCAACGGCACCAATGCCAAGGTGCGCCGCTTTGAGCAAACCCCTGCGGGCCACGCCCAGGCTGCGGCGCATCTGAAGAAGCTCGCGCCCGAGCGGGTGGTCATGGAGGCGACCGGAGTGTATTTCGTGGATTTGGCTGTGGCCCTGCACGCGGCCGGCCTGCCGGTGAGCGTGATCAACCCGCGCAGCTTCAAGCACTTTGCCCAGATCAAACTCAAAGGCAGCAAGACCGATGCGATCGACGCGGCCTTGCTGGCCGAATACGCCCAGCGCATGGCGCCCGCGCTGTGGGTGCCGCCGGCGCCCGATCGGCTGGCCTTGCGCGATCTGGGCCGTCAAATCAACCGCCTGATCCACGCCCGCACCCAGGCCAAGAACCGCCTGCATGCGCTCCAGGCACGTCGAGACGTCTCCGCGCTACTGATCGACGATGAGCGCGAAGGCATCGAACAACTCGATGCGCGCATCGAGCGGCTCAAAGGCGCTGCGCAGCAACGCATCGAACAGTGCGCGCAACTGTCGGTGATGGCCCAGCACCTGCGTTGTGCCAAAGGGCTCGGTGCGGCCAGCACGCTGGCGATCCTGGCTGAGTTGTGCGTGTTGCCCACGCAGATGAACAGCGCGCAGGTCAGCTGCTTTGCCGGACTGGACGTGCGCCTGAACCAGTCGGGTAGCAGCGTGCACAGGCCCGGGCGCCTGTCCAAGGCCGGGAACGCCTATCTGCGCGCAGCCCTGTTCATGCCGGCCATGGTCGCCGTGCAATCGGACCCCAACGCCAAGGCCTTCTACGAAGCCTTGCTCGCCCGCGGCAAAAAACGCATCCAGGCCTTGTGTGCGCTCATGCGAAAAATGCTCACCGGAATCTGGGCGTGCATCCGCAATGGAACCCCGTTCGATTCGAGCCGACTGTTCAGCTGCGCTCAGACTCTTTTAAAGGCTTGACCGTCAACGGAGTATCTACAACAGCTATAGCAGTGAGATCTGCTTGAGGTTGCGCTGCAGCGCCGTGCCCTTTCGCGCGCGCTTGCCGCGCAGGGCCTCGAGCTGGGCCGGCTTGATTTCCAGTTCGGCTGCCTTGCCGCCGCGCCCGGCGCCGGCCACGATGAGCGGCGCGTCGTTCTCCGGCACAGCGACGGCGGCCATTGCTTCGTCCTTGTCCAGTCCCATCACGATCACGCCGCGCCCGCCGGCGGCGAGCACCTTCATTTCGTCGCGCGCGAACACCAGGATGCGGCCGTTCCCGGACACCGCGGCGATCCAGTCGCCGGCCACACGTGCCGGCTCGAGGATCCTCTCGCCCTTGTCCAGCGTCATGAAGGCCTTGCCGGCGCGCTGGCGGCTGACTGCATCCGAGAGTTTGCAGATGAAACCGTAGCCGCCCGAGTTTGCGAACAGCCACTGCGTGTCCGGCGCGGCCGAGACCGCGCGCGCGAGCTTGGCACCGTCCTGGAACTCGACCAGGGTGGTGATCGGATTGCCGTCGCCGCGCCCGCCGGGCAGTTCCGATACACGCACGGTATAGGCGCGACCCTTGGTGTCGATCACCACCAGGGGCCACACTGTACGTGTCTCGATCACCGCGAAGGCATGGTCGCCCGCCTTGTACGAGATCGTCGCCGGGTCGATGCCATGGCCCTGGCGTGAGCGCACCCAACCGTTGTGCGAGATCACCACCGTCACCGGCTCGTCGGGCACGCTGATCTCGGCCGGCGCGACGGCCGCCACGGGCTCGATCAGCGTGCGGCGTGCGTCGCCGAACTTCTTCGCATCGTCGCGGATTTCCTTGACGATGAGCCGCGTCATCGCCGCGGTGTTGTCGAGCAGATGCTGCAGGCCTTCGCGTTCCTCGCGCAGTGTGGCCAGTTCGCGCTCGATGCGGATGCCTTCGAGGCGCGCGAGCTGGCGCAGGCGGATCTCGAGGATGTCCTCGGCCTGCGTCTCGCTCAGGCCGAAGGCCTCGATCAGCGCCGGTTTGGGCTCGTCGGATTCGCGGATCACGCGGATTACTTCCTCGATGTTGAGGTAGGCGATCATGCGCCCTTCGAGGATGTGGATGCGCCGATCCACTTCGTCCAGACGATGACGCGTGCGGCGCTCGACCGTGACGTGGCGGAAGTCGATCCACTCGCGCAGCACCTGCACCAGGTTCTTCTGCTGTGGGCGTCCGTCGCGCCCGATCATCGTCATGTTGATCGAGCTGGTGGTCTCCAGCGCGGTGTGCGCGAGCAGCACGGCCATGAATTCGTCGCGCGGAATGCGGCTGGAGCGTGGCTCGAGCACGATGCGCACGGATGCCTTGTCGCTGGATTCGTCGCGCACGGATTCGAGCGCGCCGAGCACGAGCTGCTTGAGCTGCTTCTGCTCCTGCGTGACGTCCTTCTTGCCCGAGCGCGGCTGCGGGTTGGTCAGCGTCTCGATCTCGGAGAGCACCTGAGCGGTCGACACGCCCGGCGGCAACTCGTCGACGATCACGCGCCACTGCCCGCGCGCGAGTTCCTCGAAACGCCAGCGCGCGCGCAGGCGCAGGGAGCCGCGCCCGCTCGCGTAGGCTTCGCGCACCACCTCCGGCGAGGAAATGAGTTGCCCGCCGCCCGGGAAGTCCGGTCCGGGCAGCAGCGGCAGGATCTCGTCGAGCCCGGCCCTGGGGTTGCGGATCAGCGCAACCGTGGCTTCGGCGACCTCGGCGAGGTTGTGCGGCGGGATCTCGGTGGCCATCCCCACGGCGATGCCCGAGGCGCCGTTGAGCAGCACGAAAGGCAGGCGCGCGGGCAGGAACTGCGGTTCGTGGAAGGCGCCGTCGTAGTTGGGCAGGAAGTCCACCGTGCCGCGGTCGATCTCGGACAGCAGCAGCTCGGCGATCGGCGTCAGCCGGCACTCGGTATAGCGCATCGCCGCGGCCGAATCACCGTCGCGCGAGCCGAAGTTGCCCTGGCCGTCGACCAGCGGATAGCGCAGGGAGAAGTCCTGCGCCACGCGCACCATCGCGTCGTACACCGACGAGTCACCGTGCGGGTGGTACTTGCCGATCACGTCGCCGACCACGCGAGCCGATTTCACGTGCTTGGACGTGGCCGACAAGCGCATCTCGTTCATCGCGAACAGGATGCGGCGCTGCACCGGCTTGAGCCCGTCCTCGACCTGCGGCAGGGCGCGCGAGCGCACCACGCTCATCGCATAAGCGAGATAGGCGCGCTCGGCGAACTGGTCCAGCGGCAGCGCGTCGTCGCCGAGTTCATCCGGCGGCGGATTTATGGGCGGGGCAGGGGGCGGATGGTCGAGGAGGTCGTCGGTGTGGTCGGTCATGTGCTCGTCGAGATCGGGGCGACAGATTCGTCGTCAGGGCAGGAAGTCTTCGCGCGGGGCCTGTTCCGGTTGTTCGCGTTCGATCGTGAAGCCCGGTTCGAACGGATGAATTCCGGCCAACACATCGGCCAGAGCATCCCTCGCCTTTGCGGTGTCGAAGTCTCCCTGCAGGTTGAGCCAGCTTTGCGCGTCCGTACCGAAGAAGGCGGCCAGTCGGAGCGCAGTGTCTGCGGTGATTGCGCGCTTGCCCGCCACGATCTCGCCGATCCGCCGCGGCGGAACGCCGATTTCCTTGGCCAGCCGGTACTGGCTGATGCCCATGGGCTTCAGGAAGTCTTCAAGCAGGATTTCGCCCGGGTGCGGGTAGGGAAGTTGTCGCGCCATGTTTGCCTCCTTCAGTGGTAATCGACGATCTCGACATCGGTCGCCCGCCCCGAAGCGAAGCCGAAGCAGATTCGCCACTGATCGTTGATGCGGATGCTCCACATGCCGGCGCGATCGCCGGCGAGTTTTTCGAGACGGTTGCCTGGCGGGACACGCAAAAAATCCAGCGATGTGGCGGCGTTCAGTTGCGCCAGCTTGCGCAGCGCGACGCTCTGGATGTTCGCGAAACGGGCAACCCGATGTCCTTCGAAAAGCTTGCGGGTGTCGTCGCAGGCAAAGGACGTGATCACGTCGAGATATTAACGTTCCGCGTTATTAACGTAAAGCGTTATGGTCCGGTCGCGGTTGGTTGGCGCACTTGAAATATAGAGGGTGTGTGTACGCCATTTCAGACATCCGCCTCCACGCTGTCGCCCTTGGCCTCCATCCACGCGCGGCGGCCGGCGGCTTCGCCCTTGCCCATCAGAAGCGTGAACATCTTGAGCGTGTCGTCGAGCGCGCCGGGGCGTACGCGCACCGGCTGTACGCGGCGCGTGGCCGGGTCCATGGTGGTCTCGCGCAACTGTTCCGGGTTCATCTCGCCCAGGCCCTTGAAGCGGCCGGTTTCGAGCGCGTCGGCACGAAAACCTTCCTGCGCGAGGCGGTCGCGGGTTGCCGTCAGCTCCCCGTCGTCGAGCGCGTACAGGCGGCGTGCCGGGCGCTTTTTCCCCTGAGCCGGCACGTCGATGCGGTACAGCGGCGGCTGCGCCACGTGCACGTGGCCGCGTTCGATGAGCTTGGGAAAGTGGCGGAAGAACAGTGTCAGCAGCAGGGTCTGGATGTGGGCGCCGTCGACGTCGGCATCCGACATGATGATGATCTTGCCGTAGCGCAGGCCGGACAGGTCCGGCTCGCTGTCCGCGCTGTGGGCGTCGACGCCGAGTGCCACCGCGATGTCGTGGATCTCGTTGTTCGCGAGCAGGCGGTCGGGGTCGATCTCCCAGGCGTTCTGCACCTTGCCGCGCAACGGCAGGATGGCCTGGGTTTCCTTGTTGCGCGCCATCTTGGCGGAGCCGCCGGCCGAGTCGCCCTCGACCAGAAACAGCTCGTTCTCGGTGATGTCCTCGGATTCGCAGTCGGAGAGCTTGCCGGGCAGTACGGCCACGCCGGAGGTCTTGCGCTTCTCGACCTTCTGCGCGCTCTTCTGCCGCGCCATGGCCTGGCGGATGGACAGCTCTGCGATGGCGCGCCCGGCCTCGACGTGGTTGTTGAGCCAGATCTCGAAGGGGTCGCGGATGCGCCCCGATACCAGCTTGACCGCCTCGCGCGAATTGAGCTTCTCCTTCACCTGGCCCTGGAACTGCGGATCGAGCAGGCGTGCCGAGAGCACGTAGCTCATGCGGGAGCACACGTCCTCCTGCTGCAGTTTGACGCCGCGCGGCAGCAGTGCGTGGTGTTCGATGAAGGACTTGATCGCCTCGAACACGCCAGCGCGCAGTCCAGATTCATGCGTGCCGCCGGCCACCGTCGGGATCAGGTTCACATAGGATTCGCCCGGTACGGTGTGTTCGAACCAGGCCAGTGCCCAGGCCGCACCTTCGCCGGGAGCGTAGGCGAGGTCGTCGGCATCGGCGTAGCTCTCGCCCGCGAAAATTGGCGCGACCGGCTCCAGATCCCCGGCCAGTTCGCGCAGGTAGCCGGGCAGCCCGTCCGGATAGCTCCAGGTCTTGGTGTGCGCCGGTCCGTCGGCCTGTTCGGTGTCCAGGCGTACTGAAACCCCGGGCAGCAGCACGGCCTTGCTGCGCAGCAGGCGCTCGAGCTCGGGCAGCGGGACGCGCGGGGAGTCGAAGTACTTCGCGTCGGGCCACACGCGTACGCGCGTGCCGGTCTGGCGCCCGCATTCTCCCTCGATGCGGATCTCGCTGATGCGCTCGCCGCCGTCGGAGAAGTCGATGCGATGGATCTTGCCGTCGCGTCGCACCTCGACCTCGATGCGCGTGGCCAGCGCGTTGGTCACGGCCACGCCGACGCCGTGCAGGCCGCCCGAGAAGGCGTAGGCGCTGTTGCCTTCGCGCTTGTCGAACTTTCCGCCGGCGTGCAATCGCGTGTAGGCGAGCACCACCACCGGTACGCCTTCTTCAGGATGCATGCCGACCGGAATGCCGCGGCCGTCGTCGACCACCGAGATCGAGCCGTCCAGATGCAGCGTGACATGGATCTTCCTGGCGAAGCCGCCCAGCGCCTCGTCGGCCGCGTTGTCCACGACTTCCTGGATGACGTGGGCGGGCGAGTCGGTGCGGGTGTACATGCCGGGGCGCTCGCGCACCGGCTCCAGTCCCTTGAGGACGCGGAACGAGGATTCGTCGTAGTTCTTGGAGGACATGCTGCGGCTGTGCTCGGTCATGTGGCGGATGGCGCACAAGCATACCTGCCGGTCGGCAGCGCGCCTACCGGTGAAACACGAGCGGAGAAAATTCAGGCGCTGCCCAGATGGCGGCCGCGGCCGGTGGGGCGGGCCGTGCCTTCGGCGTCGTACAGCGCGGGCTGATCGGCAGCAGCGAGCAGCACGCTCAGCGCAGCCTGGTTGTTCTGCATGCGCTCGACGATGAGCTTGCCGTTGATCTCGTTGAGTGCGCGCACGTCGGCACCGACTTCCAGCACGCGGTTCCAGCGCGCGAGCGTGTCGGGCAGGTCGGCGCACAGTGTGTGCACGGCTTCCGACGAGGGGGTGTGGCCAAGCTGGCCGAGTAGCATGGACAGCGCGTCGTGCTGGCGCTGCAGTTGCCGGTGCAGTTCCGACTTGCGGGTGGTCAGCGCCATCAGCGCGTCGGTGTCGCCGGCGATGAGCAGTTCCTGTTCGCGGCGCAGCAGGTCCTGAAAGCGCTCGAGCAGCGTCAGCTCGGCCTCGACGGCCTGCGCGAGTCGGGGGCGCGCGGCCGCGTTGCTCACTTCGCGTTGCCCAGCATCTCGCGCACGCTGTCGATCAGTCCGTCGGCGATGCGCTCGGGGTCGATGCGGAAACGGCCTTCGCTGATGGCCTGGCGGATTTCGTCCACGCGTGCGCTGTCGACCGCAGGGGTCGAGGCCATTGCGGATTCGGCCCTGACGAGGCTGGACGACAGCGGCGACAGTTCCACCTTGTCGCCACCGCTGCCGCCTGCGGTCGGCGGGGTCTTGCCGGCGGGCGGGTTCGGTTTGTCCGACGTCTGCGGTGTCGGCAGGCCCTTGTTTGTACCTTCGATCTTCACGGTCTGGCTCCGGTGTCGAGTCCCTTCGATGGACTCCTGAAGGAGTGAACGGCAGCGTACGTCAAAACTTTAACGCATTCCTGCAGGGGCCGATCCGGCGCACCCCGGTGGCGGGCGCGGCATCCTTCGGGATGATCGCATTTTCGCTTCAGAAGCGCATCTCCACGATGCCGCCGGCGCGCGCCACACCGGTGACGATCTGCCCGTTGGCCAGGCGCACACGCACCGATTCGCCGTCGCCCGCGCGATTCAGCGCGCGGCCTTCGCCCGAGATGGCGAAACCCGTACCGCTGCCGACGACCCGCACGGTTTGACCGCGGTCGACCGCCGGGGGCAGACGCAGCATGTCGGCACGCAATGGCTGGCCGGCGGCGACCGACTGTGCGGCGTGCACGCCGATCGCGCGCGAGGGGTCGGTGATCGTATTGGCGGCCTGCGCCGTGAGGTCGCCGCGCTCCAGGTGGATGTCGTCGGGGCCGACGATCTGGCCGCGCCGGAGCGCCTGACGGGTTACCACGTACTCGGTCATTACACGCACGCGCGCGGGCAGGTAGACGGTCCACACCACCGGCGAAGTGCATCGCACGCCAACATTGATCTGGCCCCATGCCCGCACGCCCGACGGCAGAAATGCTTCGAGTTGCGCGCATTGGGGCAGACGGTTGGCTGGATCGAGGTCGCCGACCTCGACTTCGATCTGTCCGGGAAGGCCGGCCGCTTCGCGTTCGAGAAGCGCGCGCGCAGCACTCTCCACCGGGGCGGCGGGCTGTTGTGCCATGGCGGCGGCGCAGCTGGCGAGCAGCACGAGTGCGCTGGCGTGCTTGAAAAGGTCAGCGATGGGCGTCATGGACGGCATTGCATCACGCCCGACGGACGCGGGCAAGGCGTGCCTGTCACGGGGCCGACCGGCAATGGGCGTTGCCGGCAAAGTCTGCCGGCTCGCCGGCATGCGCATCCGCCGTGCCGGCGAAAATGGCCGGAAAAGCCGCCGCTTATCGCCGCAACGGCGGCGTTGTGCGGGGCATACGATGCTGGCACGAAAGCTGCAATAGGGCAGTTGTTCGCGGCGTCGGCATTCAGGCCACGGACCGCAACCGCAAGAGGTGAAGCATGAAGGCCCGACTCGAGGAAGCTTTGCAGTTCCACCAGAGCGCCCTGAATCTGCAGGCGCGGCGTCAGGAAATGCTGGCGTCGAATATCGCCAACGCCGACACGCCGAACTACAAGGCGCGCGACATCGATTTTCGCAGCGCACTGGCCGCGCAACTCGGTCGACCCGGCGAGGGCATGGCCCTGGCGCAGACCTCGGCCGGTCATCTGCCGACGGGAGGGGCTCAAGGCTTCGAGGGTTACGTCGGCTATCGCCAGGAACTGCAGTCGAGTGCCGACGGCAATACCGTGAACATGGACGTCGAGCGTGCCGCCTTTGCCGAGAACGCGTTGCACTACGAGGCCAGCCTGACCTTCATCAACGGGCTGCTCTCGGGCATGCGCACGGCAATCACCGGCGGACAGTGAGGGGCTGAACCATGAGCATGTTCGACGTCTTCAATATTGCCGGATCCGCGCTCAATGCGCAGTCGTTGCGCCTGAATACGACGGCTTCCAACCTCGCCAACGCCGACAGCGTGGTCGGCGAGGATGGTCAGCCCTATCGCGCCAAGCAGGTGGTGTTCGAGGCTGTGCCGGTCGGAAAGTCCGAGGGGCGCGGCGTGCGCGTCACGCAGGTGGTGGAGAGTGCCGCGCCCATGCGCCTGGTCTACGACCCGGCCAATCCGGCCGCCAACGGCGAGGGCTATGTGGAAATGCCCAACGTGAACGTGGTCGAGGAGATGGTCAACATGATCTCCGCGTCGCGTTCCTACCAGAACAACGTCGAGGTCATGAATACGGCCAAGACGCTATTGCAGCGCACGCTGACCATCGGTCAGTGAAGAACGAGATGAGGAAACCGCGATGAGTGTCGTGAGCGAAACCCAGAACGTCTATAGCGGGCTGGCCCGTTCCGAGCAGGCGACGGCGAAAAAGGGCGAGGGCGACACGCAGTCGCGCTTTCTGACCCTGCTCACCACCCAGCTCAAGAACCAGGACCCCATGAACCCGCTGGAGAACGCCGAGGTCACCTCGCAGCTCGCGCAGATGAGCACCGTGGACGGCATCGAACGACTCAACGGCCTGTTCCGTCAGATGCTCGCCGGTCAGGATTCGGCCGAGGCCATGCAGGCCGCGGCGCTGGTTGGTCGCGGCGTACTCGTCGAGGGCAAGAACATGGTGCTCACCGAGGCCGGTGGCGTCGGTGGCTTCGAGGTGCCGGCCGGCGCCGAGCGCGTGACGCTGACGATCAAGGATGCATCCGGTCTCGAGGTGGCCAAGATCGATCTCGAGGACATCGAGCCGGGTAGCCACAACTACGTCTGGGACGGCACGGCGATTGACGGTTCGGCGGCGGCACCGGGCATGTACAGCGTGTCCATTGCAGCCAGCACCGGTGGCGAGAAGGTCGACGCCCGCACGCTGCAGTTCGGCCAGGTCACCGGCATCGTGCGCGGACCGAACAGCACCGACCTGCAGGTCGGCTCGCTGGGCATCTTCCAGTTCGACGACATCAAGCAGATTCTCTGACGGAGCGACATCATGGGTTTTCAACAGGGTTTGAGCGGGCTGGCTTCATCTTCCCGGGCGATCGATGTCGTCAGCAACAACATCGCGAACTCCGCCACGGTGGGCTTCAAGTCGAGTTCGGCGGTGTTCGCTGATCTGTACGCGGCCTCGCTGCAGGGCTCGGCCGGCAACGTCCAGTCGGGTATCGGCAGTCTGGTCACGGCGGTGCGCCAGAATTTCAGCGCGGGTGGCACGACCACCACCAACAATCCGCTCGACATGGCGATCAACGGCAACGGTTTCTTCGAGATCTCGCTGCGCGACGGCACGCGGGCGCTCACGCGCAACGGCCAGTTCGACATCGATTCGGAAGGGTTCATCGTCACCTCGGTGGGCGATCGCCTGCTCGGCTATCAGGCCGATGCCGTGACCGGCGACCTGCAGATCAACGACGCGACCTTCGGCGAACTGCGTCTGCCGCCGGGTGGCGTGCCGGCACAGGCCACGACCAGTGTCGGCGCATCGGTGAACCTCGATTCGGACTCGCCGGTGCCAGCGGTGACGCCGCTCGATATCGCCGATCCGGAGTCCTACAACTTCACCACCTCGACGCGCATCTTCGACAGCTTCGGTGGCGAACACACGATGTCGTTCTACTTCGTCAAGACCGCCAACCCGCGTGAGTGGGAAGTTCACACCAGCATCGACGGCGCGCCGCCTGCCGGTGCCCCCGAAGTGATTGAGTTCGACACCAACGGGGTGCTGACCACCGGAGGCACGTATGACGTTCTCGGTATCGACTTCGGCAACGACTCGGAAATCCTCAACATCGCCGTCGATCTGACCGAATCGACGCAATACGGCACGCCCTCGGTGGTTCGTGACCTGCAGCAGGACGGCTATGCCGCCGGCGAGATCATCGCGGTCTCGGTCGACAAGAGCGGGGTAATCCAGGGCCGTTACACCAATGGCCGTACCGTGCCGATCGGCGCCGTGTCGCTGGCGACGGTGCGCAATCCCAATGGTCTGGTGTCGCTCGGCAACAACCTGTGGGCCGAATCCGCCGAGTCGGGTCAGGCCGTGCGCGGGCAGGCAGGTACCGGTCTGAACGGTGTGATCTCGTCCGGTCAGGTCGAAGATTCCAACGTCGACCTCACGCAGGAACTGGTGCAGCTGATCATCATGCAGCGCAACTACCAGGCCAACGCCCAATCGATCCGCACGCAGGACCAGTTGCTGCAGACCGTGACCAACCTGAGATAAGCGTCGTCGCCTGCGGCGCATGCGCCGCAGGCGAGTGGAGAACGTCATGGATCGCCTGATCTACACCGCGATGACCGGGGCCAAGGGCACGCTGGACCAGCAGTCCGCCGTGGCCAACAACCTCGCCAATGCCAACTCCACCGGTTTTCGCTCCGAGATGCATCGCTTGCGCGCGGTCGAACTGCAAAGCGAGGCGCTGCGCACCCGCGCCTTCGCGGTGGATGCCAGCGTGGCCAGCAATTTCACGCCGGGGCCTTTGCAGCATACGGGACGCAGTTTCGATGCCGCGATCGAGGGCAAGGGCTGGTTCGCCGTGCAGGCCCCGAACGGTGGCGAGGCGTACACGCGAGACGGCAGCTTCGAGACCAGCGCCAACGGCACCCTGCAGACGCGCAATGGCCTGCCGCTGATCGGCGAGGCAGGGCCGATCGCGATTCCGCCGGACAGCGAGGTCACGATTGGACGCGACGGTACGGTCTCGGTGATCGAGCCCGGCGCGAACGGCGTCGTCAACATCGTCGACCGGCTCAAGCTGGTCAACCCGCCCGAGCAGGATCTCAGACGCGGCGACGACGGTCTGTTTCGCACCGCGAATGGCGAGCCGGCGCCACTCGACGAGAACGTGCAGGTCGCAGGTGGCTATGTCGAAGGCAGCAACGTCAACGTCGTCGACCAGCTCGTGACGATGATCTCGCTGGCACGACAGTTCGAGATGCAGACACGCATGCTGCAGACCGCACAGACCAACGACGAGGCCGCCACGCGGGTTCTGTCGCGCTGACGCGGCTGCGATAAGAGACGCTTTCGCGGCCTTGTTCGCCGCTTCGCGCGGCGCACGCTCCGCGTACTCTGGCCTCGTCGGGGCAGCCCGTGCGCCGCCCGCAACAGGAGTCACTGCAATGATCCGCTCGCTCTGGACCGCCCGCACCGGGCTCGACGCCCAGCAGACCCAGCTCGACGTCATCTCCAACAACCTCGCCAACGTCGCGACCAACGGCTACAAGCGCTCGCGCGCGGTGTTCGAGGATCTGCTCTACCAGACCATGCGTCAGCCCGGCGGACAGCAGACGCAGATCAATCAGATCTCCAGCGGACTGCAGGTGGGCACGGGCGTACGCGCCGTGGCCACCGAGAAGATCTTTACCCAGGGCAGTCTGCAACAGACCGGAAACTCACTGGATGTCGCCATCCAGGGCAACGGCTTCTTCCAGATCGAACAGCCCGACGGCACGCTGGCCTACACGCGCGACGGGGCCTTCCAGCTCGATAACCAGGGCAACATGGTTACGGCCAGTGGCTACCTGCTCGCCGACAACATCAATATTCCGCAGGATGCGCTGTCGATCACCATCGGCAAGGACGGCACGGTCAGCGTGTTGCAGGCTGGCGCGGTGCAGCCGGTCGAGGTCGGCGCGATCCAGGTTGCGACCTTCGTCAATACCGGCGGCCTGCAGAACATCGGCGAGAACCTGTTCATCGAAACCGCATCGAGCGGTATCGCCACGCCGAATCAGCCGGGCACCAACGGTGCGGGTGTACTCAACCAGGGCTATGTCGAGGCCTCCAACGTCAACGTCGCCGAAGAGCTGGTGAGCATGATCGTCACCCAGCGCGCCTACGAACTCAATTCCCGTGCGATCCAGACCTCGGATCAGATGCTGGGCCGGCTGACCCAGTTGTGAGCGTTTTCATGATGGCCTTCTTGCGTTTCCTCCCCGCTCTGGCTGCACTGTGGCTCGCCGCCTGTGCCCAGCCCTACACGGTGCCGCCAACGGCGGTGCACCAGCCGATGAGCGTGCGCCCGGATTTGCGCGGAGAGGCGACGATGGCGACCGGTGCGATCTATCGCGCGGCGCATACCCGGCCGCTGTTCGAAGACCGGCGCGCGCGCCATCCCGGCGACACGCTGACGATCAATCTGGTCGAACGCACCACGGCGCAGAAGAGTTCCAACGCCACCGCCGACCGGTCGTCCTCGCTGACCGCCGGCATCGCCGCACTGGGCAATGCTTCCGCCTCGTCGCTTGGGCGTTTCAGCGTCGAGGCCGGCGCCGAGTCCGGCTTCGCCGGGCAGGGCGGTGCGGCCGCCAACAACGCCTTCAACGGCACCATTACCGTGACCGTCATCGACGTCTTCCCCAACGGAAACCTGCTGGTCTCGGGCGAGAAGCAGGTGGCGATCAATCAGGGAGACGAGTTCATCCGCTTCTCCGGGGTGGTCAACCCCAATACCGTGACCACCTCCAACACCGTGCAGTCGACGCAGGTGGCCGACGCGCGCATCGAATACAAGGGCAGCGGCTTCATCGACGAGTCGCAGCGCATGGGCTGGCTGCAGCGGTTCCTGCTGGCCTTCTTCCCGTTCTGACGGAGCACCCGGCATGAAACGCATCTGGATCATTACGGTCGTGATCGCCGCGCTGCTCGCGCCGCTGGCGACGGCTGCGGCCGAACGCATCAAGGATCTGACCTCGATTGCCGGCGTACGCAGCAACCAGCTCGTCGGCTACGGTCTGGTGGTGGGTCTGGACGGCAGCGGCGACCAGACCACGCAGACGCCGTTTACCGTGCAGAGCATCATCAACATGCTCGGCAACATGGGCGTGACGCTGCCGCCGGGGACCAATCTGCAGCTCAAGAACGTGGCGGCGGTGATGGTCACCGCCAGCCTTCCCGCATTCGCGCGCCCAGGGCAGAACATCGACGTGACGGTCTCGTCGATGGGCAACGCCAAGAGTCTGCGCGGCGGCACCCTGGTGATGACGCCGCTCAAGGGCGTGGACGGGCAGGTGTATGCGATTGCCCAGGGCAACGTCGTGGTCGGTGGCGCGGGTGCCTCGGCGCCGGGCGCGTCGCAGGTGATCAACCATCTGTCCGCCGGTCGGGTGCCCGCAGGCGCGACGGTGGAGCGCGCGGTGGCGAGCAGTCTCGGACAGGGCGAGTTCGTCACCTTCGAACTCAAGGACACCGACTTCGGTACGGCCCGGCGCGTGGTCGACGCGATCAATCTCGCCGCCGGCGATGGCGCGGCCACGGCGCTCGACGGGCGCACGATCCGCGTGCGTGCGCCGCTCGATTCGACCGAGCGCGTGGCCTTCATCGGGCGACTCGAGAGCCTGCAGGTCACCCCCGAACAGCAGGTGGCCAAGGTCATCGTCAATTCGCGCACCGGCTCGGTGGTGATGAACCAGCGCGTGACGCTGCAGAACGTGGCCGTTGCGCATGGCAACCTGACGGTGACGATTGGCACGGACGTCGGCGTGATTCAGCCTCCGCCCTTCACCGACGCCGACACCGTCATCGTCGAGCAGGGCAACGTCGACATCGAGCAGGCGCCGTCGACGATCTTCAACGTGGCCGAATCGGCGAGTCTGTCTGAGGTCGTCAACGCCCTCAACGCGATCGGCGCCACGCCCATGGATCTGGTCAGCATCCTGCAGGCCATGAAGGCGGCCGGGGCGCTACGGGCCGAGCTCGAGGTCATTTGATCATGAGCGTCGCCTCCCTGAACGCGATGGATCCGCGCTCGCTGGGCGACCTCAAGCGGCTCGCGCGCGAGGGTGATTCGCCCGAGGCCTTGCGCGCCGCGGCGCAGCAGTTCGAAGCGGTGTTCATGCAGATGGTGTTCAAGGCGATGCGCGAGGCGACGCCTCCGGACGGGCTGTTCGATTCCGAGCAGACGAGCATGTTCCAGCAGCTCCACGACCAGCAGATTGCCGGTGAACTGGCCACGCGCGGCGGCGGCACCGGTCTTGCCGACGCGATCTTCCGCCAGCTCGGCGGCGAGGCGATGCAGCGGCGCAGCGGGAATACCACCGTGGGGCCGGACGGGCGGACTTACTTCGACCTTGCAGACGTGATCCGCCGGCCGGCAATTCCTGCCGCACGAAGTGCCCCCGTGGCGGAAAAGGGTTCGCCCGAAGCGGCGGAGATTGCCGCTCCGGGGGCGACGCGCCCGTCCCTCGACGGGCTGCCGGACCACGTCGGGTCTTTCGTCGGACAGGTCTGGGATCACGCCGCCGACGCGGGTCGCAAGCTCGGCGTGCCCACGCATTTCGTCGTCGCTCAGGCGGCGCTGGAAACCGGTTGGGGACGTGCCGAGTTGCGCCGGGCCGATGGCTCGCCAAGCCACAATCTGTTCAACGTCAAGGCCGGTGCGGGCTGGCGCGGCGAGGTGGTCGAACTGCCGGTGACCGAGTACGTCGCAGGCCGTGCAACCACCGAGAATGCGCGCTTTCGCGCCTACGATTCGTATGCCGAAGCCTTCGACGACTATGTCGCGCTGCTCGCGGACAATCCGCGCTATGCCGGGGTGATCGGCCAGCAGGACGCCGCCGCCTTTGCCGGCGCGCTGCAAAAGGCGGGTTATGCGACGGATCCGCAGTACGCGGACAAGCTGCAGCGGGTGATCGGCGACCGCCTCGAGGCCGTCGCCGGGAGCTTCCAGACGTCCTTTGTCGAACGGCTGCGGTGAAACTGGCAAGCTTCTTGCAGTAGTCCGGTCAAACGCCATTGGGAGTGAATCATGGCCGGAATGCTCGGAATCGGTCTGTCGGGCTTGAACGTCGCCCAGCTCAACCTCAACACGACCTCGCACAACATCAGCAATGCCAACACGCCGGGGTATTCGCGCCAGCTCGTCTCGCAACTCGCCAACGACCCCGAGTTCAGCGGTGTCGGATTCTTCGGCAACGGTGTGCAGGTGGGCAACGTCACGCGCCAGTACAACGAGTTCCTCGACACCCAGGTGCGCAACTCGCAGAACCGCTTCTCCGAGTTCCAGGCCTATGGTGCGCAGATCTCGCAGATCAACAATCTGCTCGCCGACCCCGAGGTGGGGCTCTCCCCGGTGCTCAACCAGTTCTTCGCTGCGGTGCAGGACGTCGCCGCCAATCCGACCAGCATCCCCGCACGGCAGGCCATGTTGTCGACCGCCGAGAGCGTGTCGGCGCGCATCCGCGCGATGGACGGGCGTATCCAGGAAGTGCGCGAAGGCACCGAAGCCGAGATCGGACAGAGCGTCGAGCGCATCAACTCGATCGGCCGCGACATCGCCGAACTCAACCAGCGCATTGCGCTTGCCCAGGCATCCGGTGCTCAGGGTTATCAGGCCAATGACCTGCAGGATCAGCGCAATGAGCTGCTGCTCGAACTCAATACGCTGATCCAGGCGCGCGGCATCATCGAGCGCGATGGCCAGATGAGCGTGTTCATCGGCTCCGGCCAGGCCTTGGTGCAGGGCAACAGCACGGTCCAGCTCAAGACGGTCACCAACGACCCGAACGATCCGACGCGCCAGACCATCGTCGTCGACAATCCCAGCGGAACCGACATCGTGCTGCCCGAGCGTCTGCTTGCCGGCGGTGCCCTCGGTGGCCTGTTGTCGTTCCGCAGCGAGGTGCTCGACCAGACGCAGAACCAGATCGACCTGATCGCGCGCAACCTCATCGAAGTCGTCAATCGTCAGCATCGGCTGGGTCTCGACCTGGACGGACAGGCGGGTGGCAACTTCTTCGCACCGTCGATGGTCCAGCCCGAAGGCGCGGTCACCGGCGACGCGCCGCAAGTCGCGATCGTCGACGACTCGCTGCTCGATCGCGAGAGCTACCGTCTGGAGTGGACCAGCCCCAGCACCTACACGCTGGAGCGCGTATCCGACGGGACCGTCATTGCCGACCCGGAAGCCGAGCTGGGCCTGTCCATCTCGATTCCCGGGAATGCCGTGGCCGGCGAGAGCTTCATCATCACGCCGCTGCGCGACGCCGCCCGCAGCATCACACTGTCGCCGACGATGAGCGATCCGGCGCGCATCGCCGCCGGCTCGGCCGTGACCATCGATGCCGAGGGCAACGCCGGTTCGGGTGTGGCCGTGCTGAGCGCGCAGCCCGACCAGTCGGTGGCCTATCCGTCGTCGTTCGAACTGAGTTTCGATGCGACCAACCAGGAATTGACGGGGCTGCCGCCGGGCTACGCTTTCGTGCCTGACGGCGATTACGATCCGGCCGTGGACTCGCCCAAGGAGTTCACGATCTCCGACGGCACGCAGTCGTTCTCGTTCCGCCTGTCGGGCGTGCCCTCCGACGCGGACACCTTCGCCTTCTCCTTCGATGACGCGGTCCCCGGAGACAACCGCAACATGCTCGCCATCGCCGCCTTGCAGACGAGCCGGGTGATGCTTACCGGAGCCGATGGCACGCCGCGCGCGACGATGCAGTCGGCGTACTCGCAACTGGTGTCCTTCGTCGGCAACAAGGCGCGCGAGGCGCAGACCGGCGAGAAGGCGCAGGAGTCGTTGCTGCAGCAGGCCAGGGATGCACGCGAGTCCTTTTCCGGTGTGAACCTCGACGAGGAGGCGGCCAACCTGATCCGTTTCCAGCAGGCCTATCAGGCTTCGGCGCGCGTGATGACGGTGGCGCAGCGCCTGTTCGACGAAGTGCTGTCCTTCGGCCGCTGAGGAGTGATGTGATGCGCGTATCGACCAGCATGATCTACGACAAGGGTCTGGTGCAGATGCAGAACCAGACTGCGTCCTTGCTCAAGACCCAGCAGCAGCTTGCCAGCGGGCGGCGCATCCTGACGCCGTCGGATGACCCGATCGCGGCTGCGCGCGCGCTCGAGGTCGGGCAGTCGCGCGAGGTCAATCAGCAGTTCATGACCAACCAGTCCAACGCCTATGACCGGCTGGGCGTCGTCGAAAGTCGCCTGACGGGCGTCGGCGACATCCTGCAGTACGTGCGCGAGCGTGTCGTGCAGGCGGGCAACGCGGCCTACGGTTCGAAAGAGCGCGAGGCCATTACCACCGACCTGCGTGCGCAGTACGACGCGTTGTTGGGCATCGCCAACAGCAAGGATGCGCAGGGCGACTTCGTGTTCTCCGGCTTCAAGACGAACACCCAGCCCTACGTCGGCGGCTTCGGCAACGTCGCCTACCAGGGCGACGACAGCAATGTCGGCGTACAGGTCTCGGCTGCGCGCACGATGCCGGTTTCTTTCGCGGGATCGGAAGTGTTCGCCGGCGTGCGCCTGCCCGACGATCCGGTGTGGACCGCGGCGGCCGCCGACAACACCGGCGACGGGGCAATCACGCTGGCGGGCGGCTCGGTCGCGCCCGATGCGGGCATTCGGTACGAGATCGAGTATGACGGCGCGAACTATGCGGTCACGCGCCGCGAGCCCGGACAGCCCGACCAGAACATTGCGCCGGTCACGTTCACTGCCGGGCCGCCGGACACGATCACGTTCGATGGCGGCGTCGAGTTCGAGATCGCCGGTACACCGGAGGCGGGCGATCGATTCGAGGCCTTCGTCGCCTCCGACGACATCTTCGCCAACCTCGCGCTGGTGATCGATGCCGTCGAGCGCCCCGGCGCGGCCGAGGTCGCCGATGCCGCCGTGGCCTTCGGACTCGATACGCTGGATTCCGCGCTGGAGAGCATCTCCCGCGTACGTGCACGCATCGGCTCGCAAATGGTGGAGATCGACAATCTCGCCAATGTCGGCGGCGACCTCGAGGTGCAGTACGCGTCCGAGATCTCGCGCTTGCAGGATGTCGACGTTGCCGAGGCGATCTCGCGCCTGTCGCGTCAGCAGGTCTTTCTCGAGGCCGCGCAACAGTCCTACCTGCGCGTGACCGGCCTGAGCCTGTTCAACTTCCTGAGCTGATTCGATGCGTGCCCTGCTCTGCCTTGCGATCTTTCTGCTCGCCGCCTGTGCTCCGACGTCGCAGCAACGGCACGCCCAGGGCGGTTCGGACATGTTCGCCGTGCCTGCTGCCGAGACCGCATCGGCCGAAGAAGGCTCGCGCGATGTGCTCGTGCCCGGCTGGCGCGTTGGCGTCACGCAGATCGACGAGACGCGCTATCGTCTCGAACTGCGCATGCGCACGTTGATCACCGGGGGCGCAGGCGAGGCGCGTCAGGCCTTCCTGCATGGCGCGCGCCAGCTCGTCGAGGATGGCGGCCACGCCGGATTCGACGTACTGCGCTACGAGGAGGGCATCGATTCGGGGCTGTTCTTCGGCCGGCGCAGCGCGCGCGGTGAGATCCGCGTCGTGCGTTCGCAGATGCTGGGCTACTAGAACGAATTTGCAGTTGCGCTAGCGGCCCCAGTTGCACCCGTGGGCCCGTCGCACGCCCTCATGCCATCGCGCGCAGCAGCGCGTCGATGCTTGCGAAGCCTTGCTCGAACAGGCGGTGCAGTGCGGGGCCGATCACCGTCAGGCTCAGAAAGAGCACCAGAAAGCCCACCGTCAGCGTCACCGGAAAGCCCACCGCGAAGAGATTGAGCTGCGGCGCCGCGCGCGTCAGGATGCCCAGCGCGATGTTGGCGATCAGCAGCGTCGCGACCATCGGCAAGGCCATCATCACGCCGGCGGCGAACATCAGCGCGGCGTGGCTCACGATTACCATCCAGCCGTCACGCGCGGTCGCAGCGCCCACGGGCAGCCATTCGAAGCTCTTCACGAGCACTCCGACCAGCATCAAATGGCCGTCCAGCGCCAGAAACACCAGCAATGCCAGCAGACCGAGAAACTCGGCGATGACCGAGGTCTGGCCGCCGGTGGTGGGGCTGAAGAAGATGGCGAAGGACAGACCCATCTGCAGGCCGATCATCTCGCCGGCCACGTCCACCGCAGCGAACATCAGACGCATCATGAAGCCGATCGCCACGCCGATCAGCACCTGGTGCATGAGCAACCCGAGCGCATCCCAGGAATCGGTCGGTACCGCCGGCATGTCCGGCAGTGCGGGCAGCACCGCCAGCGCGATGGCCAGGCCCGCAGCGAGGCGCACGCGTATCGGAATGCCGCGGTTGCTCCACAGGGGCGCGGATGCGAACAGGCCGAGCAGGCGCGCGATCGGGAACATGAAGGCAGCGAGCCAGGCGTCGAGTTGAGCGGCGGTGACCTGGAGCATGGCGAAAGGCTGTAGACCAGCCGTCAGCCGATGGTGGTCGGGATGCCGCTGATCAGGCGGGTGGCCAGATCCATGATCAGCGTGATCATCCACGGGCCGGCGGCCACGGCCGTGATGAAGATCGCGATCAGCTTCGGTACGAACGACAGGGTCATTTCGTTGATCTGCGTCGCCGCCTGAAAGATGCTCACCACCAGGCCGGTGATCAGGGCGGCGAGGAACAGCGGCGCGCTCATCATCAACGTCACCTGTACGGCCTGCCGGCCGATGTCCATCACGGTACCTGCATCCATTGCGTGTTCTCCGGAAACTACATTGCGAAGCTCTGCACGAGCGAGCCGATGAGCAGGGTCCACCCATCGATCAGCACGAACAGCATGATCTTGAACGGCAGGGACACGATGACTGGCGACATCATCATCATGCCCATCGACATCAGCACCGATGCGACCAGCATGTCGATGACCAGGAACGGGATGAAGACGATGAAGCCGATCTGGAAGGCGGTCTTGAGTTCGGACGTGACGAAGGCCGGCACGACCACGCGCATCGGCAGATCCTCGGCGCGCTCTACCGGCGGTGTCCTCGACAGGCGTGCGAACAGCGCCAGATCGTTCTCGCGCACCTGGGCGAGCATGAAGGCCTTGACCGGGCCGGTGGCCCGCAAGGCCGCCTCGTCGAGTTCGATCTCGCCGACCGACAGCGGCTGCCAGGCATCGGCATACACCCGCTCGGCCACCGGCGACATGATGAAGAAGGTCAGGAACAGCGCCAGGCCAAGCAGCACCTGGTTGGGGGGTGAGGTCTGCGTGCCCAGCGCTGAGCGCAACAGGGCGAAGACGATGATGATGCGTGTGAAGCAGGTCATCATCAGCACGATCGCGGGAATGAACGACAGTACGGTGAGCAGCAGCAGCGTCTGGATGCTGAGGCTGTAGCTGGTGCCGCCGCCGGGCGTGTCGGTGGCGGTGAATGCGGGTACGCCTTGGGCGATGGCCGCGAGTGGAGCGGCCAATAGGATGGCGGCGAGGAGCGTGCGCAGGCAGCGGCCGTGCATCTCAGCCCCCCCGGTTGCGGCGCTCGAGCGCCTTGGCGAGCCAGTTCTGGAAGTCTCCGCCCCCATTTGTGGGCGCGTCCGGAGCATGGCGGCGGAACTCCTCGGCGGGCAGTGTGTGCAGCGTGTTGACGCTGCCCTGGGTGACGCCCAGCACGAGAATCTGGTCAGCCAGCTCGACCAACACCACGCGCTCGCGCGGGCCGACCGGTGCGGCGCCGAGCACCTTCAGGCCGGTGGCGGCACCGCGCGGGCCCGACAGACGCTTGATCAGCCACAGGCTGCCGAGCAGCAGGGCGACGACGACGGCCAGGCCGCCGACCATCTGCACCAGTGAACTGCCCAGATCGGGCGCGGCTTCGCCGGCCGCAGCGGCCGGGACGCTCGCGAGCACGGTGACGGACAGGAAGGGGAGAATCGGGGGCACGGGCGCATCCGGGGATTCGACGCCTCCAGCATAGGGGCGGGAGCGGTCCCGGATCGCTCGGATAAGGCGGCAAATCTTGCCGCTAATCGGTGCTTGGTGTCGCCGCGACCGACGTTCCGTCGCAGCCGTAGGTCGCGGCGAGCGAAGCGAGTGCGACACCCACCGTGCCGGTTTGCGCGCCGTTCGGGTGGCGGCTGCGGCTGGCCGGGGTGTCGCACTCGCCTATGGCTCGATGCGACCTACGCCTGGGGCGACCTTCGCCTGCGGGATCTCAGCCGCGCAGTTTGCGCATGCGCTCGCCCGGCGTGATGATGTCCGTCAGGCGGATGCCGAACTTGTCGTTGACCACCACGACCTCGCCCTGTGCGATCAGCGTGCCATTGACCAGCACGTCCATGGGCTCGCCGGCCAGGCCGTCGAGTTCGACCACGGACCCGTGCGCGAGCTGCAGCAGGTTGCGGATCGACAGCTTGGTGCGGCCCAGCTCCACGGTGAGCTGCACCGGGATGTCGAGGATCATGTCGAAGTCGTTCATCGACCCGGCGCGTGCGCTGCCGCTGCCGAAATCCTCGAACAGATGGCTGGCGGGCTTTGCCTGGAAGGGCGATTCGTCTTCTTCGGCCGCCTCGGCCAGTTCCTTGGCGACGCGCTCGGCCTCGTCGTCCCCGACCGCGTCGGCCGCAGCCTGGCCGCTGTCCTCGGCGCTGGCCTGCTCGGCCATTGCGGCGGCCCAGTCGTCCTCGCTGATCTGGGATTCTTCGGTTTCGTTCTCAGCCATGGTCTTCTCCGGCCAGGGTTTGCGGTTCCGCGCGTTCCTCTTCGGCGACGAAGTGGTCGACGCGGATCGCGTAATGTCCGTCCTGCGTGCCGAACTGGCCGCGGATCACGGGTACGCCGTCGACCTCGACGCACAGGTGCGTAGGCACGTCCAGCGGGATGACGTCGCCGGCGCGCATGTTGACGATGTCGCCGAGCGTGACCTGGGCCGTGCCGAACTGCGCGGTGAGGGGAATCTCGGCAGTCTGCAACTGGCGCGACAGCAGCTTCACCCAGCGGTTGTCCTGGGTCAGGTGGTCGCTCTGCATGGTCGAGTAGAGCAGGTCGCGGATCGGCTCGACCATCGAATACGGCTTGCAGATGTGCAATTCGGCCTGGGCACCGCCGAATTCCAGCGTGAAGGTGGTCGCGATGACGATCTCGGACGGCGTGGCGATGTTCGCGAACTGCGAGTTCATCTCCGAGCGCACGTACTCGAGCTCGATCTTGTACACCGGCGCCCATGCGCGCGCGTACTCGTTGAAAACCACCTCGAGCATGCCCTGGATGATGCGCTGCTCGGTGGGCGTGAAATCACGCCCCTCGACTCGGGTATGGAAACGCCCGTCCCCGCCGAAGAGGTTGTCGACGACGAGGAACACCAGATTGGGGTCGAACACCACCAGCCCGGTGCCGCGCAGCGGCTTGACCTGGACCAGGTTGAGGTTGGTCGGCACGACCAGGTTGCGAACGAACTCGCTGTACTTCTGAACCTTGATGGGGCCTACCGAGATTTCGGCGCTGCGGTGCATGTAGTTGAACAGGCCGATACGCAGGTAGCGGGCGAAGCGCTCGTTGATGAGCTCCATCGTCGGCATGCGGCCGCGGACGATGCGCTCCTGCGTGGCCAGGTTGTAGGGGCGGACGCCGCCGCTTTCCTCGTCGCCGCCTTCGGGTTCGTCCGGCTCCCCCGTGACGCCACGGAGCAGGGCATCCACTTCATCCTGGGAGAGAAAATCGGACATGCGCTCAGCTCCGTTACTGGATGATGAACGAGTTGAACAGCACCGAATGCACGATCGCGGTGGGGCCGCGCTCGGCCGGCGAGCCCAGCACCGCGTTGACGTCGGCCGCGATCTCGCCGGCCAACTGCTCCTGCCCGGGCGGCGTCGAAATCTCCGACGGCAGTTTGCCGGTCAGGCGCAGATTGATGCGATGACGGATCTCGGGCATGAAGGCGCTGAGTCCCTGCGCTGTCTTCTCGTCTGCAACTCGCATGGCCATGATCACCTGAAGATACCGCTCACCGCTTTCCGGCTGCAGGTTGACGACGAATGGATCGAGTGCGACGAAGGTTGGCGGCTTCTCCATGCTGACCTGCGCGGCTGCAGGTTCCTGTACGGACTCGGTCCCGTCGCCGGCCAGATCGTTCTTCTTCTGCAGCAATAGCCACACGACCACACCTGCTCCGATGGCCAGGACGACGAGCACGATCACGACGATGGTCAGCAACTTGCCGCCCAAGCCGCGCTTCTTCTTCGGTGCCTCGGCGTCGTCCAGGGTAGGTTGTTTCGCAGGTGGCATTCGGTTCTCCGGTCGAGTTCAGCACATTATGCTCGATCCGGAACGGTTGAAACGACCGAATAGCGGGACGGGGCGGCGTCAATTCCGTATTCATGCGAAGGTGTCGATGACGCCGGTGCCGCCACGTATCCAGTTCGCGACCGGCGAGCTGCCGACCCCGATGGCGGGGCCGTCGTTGTCGCCAGAGCCCGATGCGTGACGCGAACCGCCGTCACGTTCGTGCGGTGCGGACTGGTCGCCGGAGGTTCCGACGCTCGTCTGTCCCAGATTGATTCCCGCCTGTTGCAGCACCTCGCGCAAGCGCGGCATCGCCTGTTCGAGGGCGTCGCGCGTGGCCTGGGTTGCCGCGACGAAGTGGGCCGTGGTCTGGTCGCCGTTCACTTGGATCGATACGCCCAGTTTACCCAGACTCGGCGGAGTCAGTTGCAGTTCCGCACGGCTTTCATTGCGTCCCAGCATCCACGCGACCTGATTGCCGACCTCGGCCGCCCAGCCGCGATGGCCCACCGTGGTCGCCACGGGGAGTTGTACAACCGTACTCTGCGAGGCCTGCGCAGCGTCTACGCGGGTCGCGAAAGGCATCACTGCGGTCTGTACGCCGCCCATGTTCGCTTCGCCGCGCGTATTTGCGGCAAGCATGGATTCGGCGCCGCCCGAAGCAGACCGGTTGCCGTTCGCCTGCGCGAACAGGTTCAGGATCTGTGCGGCATTCTTGTCGCGGGCCTCCGGATGCGGTGCATCCTTGCCGCCAAGCAGGTCGGCGATGCCCAGTGCGAGCTTGCTGCCACGCAGTCCGGGCATTTCGATGGCTTCATCCTCGCTCGAAGGTCCGTCGCTGGCGCCGCGTGCGGCGATGAAAGCGGCGATGATGGCGGCAATGTCTGCCGGCAGGGCGGCAGGCGCCGCCGCCTGCGCGTCTTCCTCGCCGGGCTTCGCGCGCGCGCCCTGTTCCGGCGGCGCGGTCTGCTCGGCGCCATCCGCGCGCTTTTCGGGCGAGTCGGGTGCGTTCGCGGGACGCCCCTCGGCGGGTCGATCCGGGTGTTCCGGGTTCTCCGGCCGGACTTCACGTCGCTCGGGCTGCTCGGCCGTGCGCATTTCGCGCGCTTCGTTGCGGCGCCCGAAATCCTTGTCGGCAGCGGGGTCGCGGCCCGATTCGGGTTGGCGGGCACGGTCCAGTGCCGCTTCGAATCCCATGACATCGCCGCTGCCGCTGCCTGCTGGCTGCAGCAGGGAGACCGGATTCAGATCGTGACGGGCGCTGCCCGACTGGATGGATGGCTGTGCCATTGCGCGGATCCCTGGTTGAATGACTCAGGCGGGATGTAGCAATCGCCGTGCCAGGTCGGTCGGCAGCCCTTCAGTCGTGCTCGCCGGATGCCTTGCGCGCGAACAGATTGCTGGAATGCTCGTCGGCCTGACGCTGCTCGAGCTTCTGTTCGGCGCTGCGTTGGCGTTCCTGATGTCGTTCGTGCAGGGTGTCGAAGGCCTTGACGCGGCTACGCTGGTTGACCCAGGCCTGCTTGCCGGCGGCGGTGCGTTGCTGCGACTGGTCGAGCTGCTTGCGCTGGATTTCGATGGCTTCGTCGATGCGCGCCATGAAGGCACCGTAGTTGCGCAAGGCCTCGACGCCGAGTCCGTCGCTGGCGGCGTCGCGAAAACGCGCGAGATATTCGCGACGGTATTCCTGCAGCATCTCGAGCTTGCGCGAGCCTTCCTGCTCCTGCGCGATCAGCCGCCCGAGCTCCGAGGTCGCCTCGTCGAGGTGGCCACGCGACCGGTCGAGCAGAGGCTGGAGGACGAAGGGTTTGGTCATAAGGTGCGAGGGTCGTCCGGTTGCGGTTGGATGGTGCGCGGTCGGTGCACTCTAAACCCTGGCGCGCTGCGTCGTCACGTCTGTGTCGGAAACAGGGCGGCGAGCTTGTGCGCGGCGCTGTCGAAGCCTTCGCGCTCATCGATGCCTTGCTGGAGGAACAGTTCCAGCCCGGGATACATCGCGACCGCCTGGTCGAGCGTGGGATCGGCGCCCGGCTGATAGGCACCCACCGAGATCAGGTCGTGCGAGCGCTGGTAGCGCGCGAACAGCTGCTTGAAGCGGCGCACATGCGCCATGTGCTGCGGCGGGACGAGATTCTGCATGGTGCGCGAGATCGATTGCTCGATATCGATAGCCGGATAGTGGCCCTGGTCGGCGAGCGTGCGCGAGAGCACGATGTGGCCGTCGAGGATGGCGCGAGCGGCATCGGCGATGGGATCCTGCTGGTCGTCGCCTTCGGCCAGCACGGTGTAGAAGGCGGTAATCGAGCCGCCGCCTTCAGAGCCGTTGCCGGCGCGCTCGACGAGTGCTGGCAGGCGCGCGAATACGCTTGGCGGATAGCCGCGCGTGACCGGCGGCTCACCAATGGCCAGAGCGATCTCGCGCTGGGCCATCGCGTAGCGCGTGAGCGAATCCATGATCAGCAGCACCTGCTTGCCCTGATCGCGGAAATGCTCCGCCACCGTGGTGGCGTAGGCCGCGCCCTGCATGCGCATCAGCGGGCTGGTGTCGGCCGGCGCGGCGACCACCACCGAGCGCGCCAGTCCGTCGCGCCCGAGGTTCTCCTCGATGAATTCCTTGACCTCGCGTCCGCGCTCGCCGATCAGGCCGACGACGATCACGTCGGCGACGGTGTAGCGCGCCATCATGCCGATAAGCACCGACTTGCCCACGCCCGAGCCTGCGAACAGGCCCACGCGCTGGCCACGACCGACGGTGAGCATGGCGTTGATCGCGCGGATGCCCACGTCGAGCACGCTGCGGATCGGCGCGCGCGAGAGCGGATTGACCGCGCGCGCCTGCAGCGAGCGTGACACGCCGCCTTCGATCGTGCCGAGCCCGTCGAGCGGCCGGCCGGCGCCGTCGACGACCCGGCCGAGCAGGCCGTCGCCCACCGGCAGATGCTTGGCGCGATCGGCGTTGCGGCGGAAGGGGCGCAACTGGCCGTTTGGGTGGATCGGCGGTGGGCCGTTTTCGACCGGGTGCACCGGCGCGCCGGGCGCGAGTCCGAAGACTTCGTCGGTGGGCATCATGAAGATGCGCTCACCGTGAAAGCCGACCACCTCGGCTTCGACCATGCCGCCGCCGATGGTGCCGATGCGGCAACTGGCGCCCAGTGGCAGCTTGATGCCGGCCGCCTCCATGACCAGGCCGTTGATGCGGGTCAGCCGCCCGGCGATGCGGATCGGCGCGATGCTGCCGGCCAGTTCGGCGTGCCTGGCGATGAAGCGGCGCCAGTTGTCGACACGATCATTCATCGTCCGCGTTTGCCCGCTCGCCACGGCCGATGCTGGTGAGCACACGCTCCCAGCGCGTCTCGACGGTGGCGTCGATGTCACTGCCGGCGGTCTCCAGACGGCAGCCGCCGCGCTGCACCGCGGTGTCCTCGATCAGATGATGGTGGCCGGCTTCGAGCTGGTCGTCGAGGTGCTCGCGCACCAGCTTGATGTCGTCCGGATGCAGATGGATGCGCACCTTGCCCTGGGGGACGTGCTGCAGGGCCTCGCGCACGGTCGTCGCCACCGCCTCGGGACGGGTCGTGAGGGTCTCGCCGACCATCTGGCGGGCCAGCACGATGGCGAGTTCGACGATCTCGTTGGCGACCTCGCCACCCAGCCGGTCAAGCGCCTCGTCCATGTTTCTGACCAGTTCGGCCAGACGCGCCGCCTCGTCGCGCGCATGGGCCTCTTCGGCCGCGGCGCGCTTGCGTCCCTCGTCGTAGCCGGCCTTCTCACCGTCGCTGCGCGCCTGCTCGAACATGCCTTCGATCTCGTCGGCCGTGGGCAGATGCACTTGTGGCTCGGTCGCCTCCGGTTCGGGTGGCGCGGGCTGGTCCGCGCTTGCCGCGTTGGACTCGTCGGCCGTTTCGTCCGGTGTTTCGGGCTCTTCGGCGTCGAATGCCGGGGGCTGCCAGCGTTGGTAGGCGCCAGTGGCCTGGTGTCGGGTAATGGACATCTATGCTCCCGGTGACCGTGGTCAAACGAAGGCGTCGTCGGAACCGCGTCCGCCGAGCACCAGTTGGCCTTCCTCGGCCAGGCGTCGCACCGTCTTGAGGATTTCCTTCTGTTCGGCCTCGACCTCGGACAGGCGCACCGGCCCGCGCGCTTCCAGGTCCTCGCGCATCATCTCGCCGGCACGCTGCGACATGTTGGCGAAGAACTTCTCGCGCAACTCCTCCGAGGAACCCTTGAGCGCGATCACTAGCGAGTCGGACTGGATCTCGCGCAGCAGGGTCTGCATGCCGCGGTTGTCCAGATCGAGCAGGTTCTCGAAGACGAACATCTCGTCGAGGATCTTCTGCGCCAGTTCCGCGTCGTACTCGCGCACATTGTCGAGAATCGCGGTCTCGGATGCGGCGCCGACGAAGTTGAGGATCTCGGCGGCGTGGCGCACGCCGCCCATCGCGGCCTTCTTGATCGACGAGGATGCGCCGGCGAGCAGTTGCGTCAGGGAGTCATTGAGTTCCTTGAGCGCGATCGGCTGCACGCCGTCGAGCGTGGCGATGCGCAGCAGTACGTCGTTGCGCAGGCGGTCGCTGAACTGCTTGAGGATCTCGCCCGCCTGGTCGAACTCCAGATGCACGAGGATGGTGGCGATGATCTGCGGGTGCTCGTTGCGGATCAGGTCGGCGGCGGTGGCCGCGTCCATCCATTTCAGGCTTTCGATGCCGGCCGTATCCGAGCCCTGCATGATGCGCGAGATGATGTGGCCCGCGCGCTCGTCGCCGAGCGCCTTGGTGAGCATGTTGCGGATGTGTTCCTCGCTCGCTTCGAGCGGCGCCCCTTGTTCGAAATGGGCTTCCAGCTCGCCGATGATGGCCTCGACCTTGGCCCGCGACTGGGCCGGCAGCGAGGCCATCGCGAGCCCGAGCTTCTGCACTTCGCGCGGTCCCAGATGACGCAGCACCTCGGCGGCCTCGTCCGAGCCCAGCGTGAGCAGCAGCAGGGCGCTTTTCTCGACGCCCGGGTCGGTCGCGCTCATTTGCGCTTCTCCTCGTTGCCGGTCGGGTTCATCCAGCTACGGATCAGGTTCGCCACCGCCTTCGGGTCCGCCTGAGCCATTTCACGTGCGTTGGACAGGCGCGCATCGAAGTTCTTCTGCGACTGCTTGTTGGAGAGTTTCACCATGAAATCCTCCTGGGTTGCCCCCTCGTCGCCCTCGGCGGTGCCTGCGCCCGCTTCGGCAGCGTCGCCCGGTGCTGGTTGCGGCGGTGTGGTGAGCGTGCGCATGAGCGGGCGGATCACGCCAAAATACGCGAAGGCCAGCGCCAGCGCCAGCGCCAGGTATTTCGCCGCGAGCTTGGCCGGTTCGACGATTTCGGGATCCTTCCACAGCGGCAGTTCCACCGGTTCGGGAACTTCGCCTGCCGCGAACGGTGCGCTCGAGATCTGCACGACATCGCCACGCGCCTCGTCGAAGCCGATCGCCCCACGCACCAGCGCGGTGATGCGTTGCATCTGTTCCGGGGTGAGGGTGACTTCGCGGGTCTGGCCGTTGGGCATGGTCTCGGTGCGATCGCGCACGACGACGGCCACGGACAACTTGCGTACCTGTCCGGTAGCGTGCCGGATGTGCTGGATGTTGCGGTCCAGTTCGTAGTTGAGCGTGGCCGAGCGGTTGCGGGTCACCGGGCGATTGTCGGCTTCGTCCTCGCCCTCGCCGGCGTCCGGGTCGACGATCGGCGCTTCGGCCGGGACCGGAGGCTGGTTGGTCAGCGCGCCGGGTACACCACCCGGGCCGGCGACGCCGCTGAACTGCTCGGAGGTCTGCTGGCTGCGGATGGCCTGCTCTGGCGCTGGATTGGGGGTGAAGCTCTCGGCGGTTTCCTCGATGCGGCTGAAATCGACGTCGGCAGCGACCTGTGCGCGGAAGTTGCCCGCGCCGACCAGCGGTTCGAGCAGCGCTTCGACACGGCGCAGGTAGGTGGCCTCGAGCTCGCGCACATAGCTCAGTTGCGTCGCGTCGAGCGCGGCATCGCGTCCGGCGCCCGGTGGGCGCGTGAGCAGATCGCCGTTCTGGTCGACGACGCTGACATCATCGTTGGACAGCTTTGGCACGCTCGACGAGACCAGGTGCACGATGCCGGCGATCTGCGAGCCGTCGAGCACGCGTCCGGGATACAGGGAGACCATCACCGACGCTGACGGCCGTTGCTCGTCGCGCAGGAAACCGCTCTGCTTGGGCATCGCCAGATGCACACGGGCGGCCGCCACCGACGAGATCGACTGGACGGTGCGCGACAGCTCGCCTTCGAGCGCGCGCTGATAGTTCACCTGCTCGAGAAACTGCGACACGCCCAGACGCTGGTTCTCCATGACCTCGAAGCCGACCAGGCCACCCTTGGGCAGGCCCTCGGCCGCCAGTTGCAGGCGCACGTCGTGTACCCGGTCGGACGGCACCATGATGGCGCTCCCTCCGGGGCCGATGCGGTAAGGGACGTTGCGCTGCTGCAGCGCCGTGACGATGGCGCCGCCGTCGCGCTCCTCGAGGTTGGCGAAGAGTACGGCGTAGTCGGGCGCACGCGTCCACAGCAGGGTGCCTACGACAAGCGCCACTGCCAGCGCAATCGCCGCCGCACCGGCGAGCTTCTGGCGCTGACTCAGATTGTTCAGTTGTTGCAGCATCTGCTGCGGTGAAGCGGTGGTGGCGGTGTCGGCGGCAGCCATGGCGGGGTTCCCTTGCGCGTCGCATTGACGGATGGCGGCATTGTCGGCGTACGCATGCAAGCATGCTCGCGCGAAAAGCGGCATTTTTTGCCGCCTGTTTGCCGGTTACCATAGACGAACGCGTGATTAGGCTGTCAGCCGTGAAAGAACCCGCCACTCCTGCCGCGCCACAACTGCCCGATGGCCAGCGCCTCGATGCCGCGCAATTGGCCGAGGCGTTTACGCTGTTCGCGCGCGCGTCCGAGGAACTGTCCGGGGCCTACAACGCCCTGCAGGCGCAGGCCGCCCAGCTCACCGAGCGCATGAACGTACTCATGGGGGCGCTGCCTGCGGGGGTCGTCGTACTCGATAGCGAGCGGCGCATCGTGCAGTGCAACCGCGCAGCGCGCGGCCTGCTCGGTGCCGGATGCGAGGGGGAGGCCTGGCGGTCCGTGCAGGCGCGATTCGTGGCGACCAGCACGCCCGGCGAGGTGTCGCTCGGCGAGGGCGCCGAGGCGCGCCGTCTGGCCCTGTCCGAGGCGGCCGTCGAGTCCGGCGAGGAGCACATCGTGCTGATTCACGACGTGACCGACGCGCATCGCATGCGACTGGCCGCCGAGCGCAACGAACGGCTCGCCGCGATGGGCGAGATGGTCGCGGGGCTGGCGCATCAATTGCGCACGCCGCTGTCGGCGGCCCTGTTGTATACCGCCGGTCTGGCCAAGCCGGAACTGCCGCCTGCCGACCGCGAGCGGGTTGCGGAGCGCGCGATCGAGCGCCTGCGCCATCTCGAACGGCTGATCGGCGACATGTTGCGCTTTGCGCGCGGGGATCAACTCGGGCGCCAGAGCTTTGGGGTGTGCGAACTGCTGCGGGAACTGGCACACACACTCGAACCGGTCGCGCGGGCACGGCGCGTGCGCTTCGTCAGCCGCTGCGATTGCGACGACTACGAGGTCTTCGGCGACCGCAAGGCCCTGGGTGGCGCGCTGACCAATCTGATGGAGAACGCGATCCAGATCTCGCACGAAGGCGGCGAAGTGCGCGTGGACGTGTCGCTCGAAGGCGATGAACTCGTGTGTGTGGTCGCCGACGATGGGCCGGGCATCGCGCGGGCGGAACAGGCGCGCGTGTTCGAGCCCTTTTTCACCACGCGCACCGATGGCACCGGGCTCGGCCTGGCCATCGCGCGCGATGTCGCACGAGCCCATGGCGGCGACGTCGCGCTCGCATCCCAGCCGGGGCGCGGCGCGACATTCACGCTGACCTTGCCCGTTCATCCGCCGGCCGGCGACGCCGTACCCCCGACTGGAGACTTGTTCCCCCATGAGTGAAGCGATTCGACTGCTCGTCGTAGAGGACGACGCCGCGCTGCGCGATGCGGTGTGCATGACGCTGGAGATGGCCGGCCATCACGTGGTCGGCGTCGATGGCGGGCCGCCGGCCCTGGACGCGATTGCGACCGAACCCTTCGATCTGGTCATCAGCGATTTGCGCATGCAGCCGATGGACGGTCTCGAACTGCTGGGCGCGATCCGCGCGCGCCTGCCGCAGATGCCGGTGCTGTTGATGACGGCCTACGGTGACGTCGAGAAGGCGGTCGCGGCGATGCGCGGCGGCGCCTGCGATTTTCTGATGAAGCCCTTCGAGCCCGAGGGGCTGCTCGGCTACGTGCGGCGTTACGCGCATGTGCCCTCGAACGAGGACGAGGTGGTTGCCGGGGATCCGCGTACACGCCAGTTGCTGCAGATGGCCGCACGGGTCGCATCTTCCGATGCCACCGTCCTGCTCACCGGCGAGTCCGGTACCGGCAAGGAAGTGTTTGCGCACTACATCCATGCGCATTCGCCGCGCGCGGCCCGGCCCTTCGTCGCGATCAATTGCGCGGCGATCCCCGAGAATCTGCTCGAAGCCACGCTGTTCGGCTATGAGAAGGGTTCCTTCACCGGCGCGCAGGTTTCGCAGGCCGGCAAGTTCGAGCAGGCCCAGGGGGGCACGCTGCTGCTCGACGAGATTTCCGAGATGCCGTTGGCGCTGCAGGCCAAGTTGCTGCGGGTGTTGCAGGAGCGCGAAGTCGAGCGCGTGGGCGGCCGCAAGAGCATCGATCTGGATATTCGCGTACTGGCGACAAGCAACCGTGACATGGCCTCCGAGGTCGCCGCAGGACGCTTCCGTGAAGACCTGTACTACCGGCTCAACGTGTTCCCGCTGGCGATCCCTGCGCTGCGGGAACGTCCCGGCGACATCCTGCCGCTGGCGGCGCATTTTCTCTCGCGACATGCCGCCGCGATGCGCCGCAGCGCGAGGCTCGATCCGGGCGCCGAGGCCGCACTCGTCGCCCATGCCTGGCCGGGGAACGTGCGCGAACTCGAGAACGCGATGCAGCGCGCGCTGATCCTCGCGCCTGCGGAGTCGATCGACGCCGCGACCCTGTCGATGTGCCTGCCCGCGGGGGCCATATCTGCCGCACCGGCCAGCATGGGCGCGACACCGGTTGCGCCGTCGGCAATTGCTGCCGCGCCGGGCATCGTTGCCGGCGGAAACCGCCCCGACAACATGAAGGATCTGGAGCGCGAGCACATCCTGACAACCCTGCGCGAGGTTGGCGGTTCGCGCAAGTTGGCGGTCGAACGCCTGGGCATTTCCGAGCGCACGCTGCGCTACAAGCTGCAGCAATATCGCGCGGAGGGCCATGATTGCTGAGAGGACGCTCAAGATCGGGGGCGTGGGGCCGTAGGAAAGATATGGGTGGCGTTCCCGGGAACGCTTCCTCAGGCGGTTGCGTTGGCGGAAGTTGAACTTTTGGCACGCCGATTGCTCTGCTAGACTGTCACTGCGCAAACGTGTTTTGCGAGGTAGGAGTCCATGGATACGCGCGGCATCGAACAACTCATCGGCGAACTGCGGGCCACATCCCAGTCGGCCGCAGCCAAGCCGGCGCAGTCCGCTGCGGGCGAGGGCGGGGTCGACTTCGCCCAGGTGCTGCAGTCCGCCCTCAAGGACGTCAGCTCCGCCTCGGCCGAAGCGCGCAACATGACCAAGGAGTTCACCGCGGGCAACCCGGATGTCGAGCTTCAGGACGTGATGGTCAATCTGCAGAAGGCGAGCCTGTCCTTCCAGCAGATGGTGCAGGTGCGCAACCGTCTGGTGTCCGCTTACCAGGACATCATGAACATGCCGATGTAGGTCGTCATCAACCGCCGCGCATCAAGAAATAAAGCCGCTTCGAGCGGCTTTTTTGTTGGGCGGTGCGAAAGGTTCAGTCGGGGCTTTCGAGCAGGCGGCGCTCGCGTTCGATCTTGAAGATGTAGCGCTGGATCTGGTTGGTGAAGCGGGCCGGCATGTCGACGATCTCGCAGCCGGCGCGCACGTTCCGGACGCCATTGGGGTTGGTCGTCTGGTGCAGGTTGCGTACCTTCAGGTGTACCTTCGCGGTGTCGCTGTCGGGCAGGGAAATCAGGCAGTCGGTCAGTTCGATGCCGACGGCCAGTTCCAGCGTGTCGGCCTCGAATACCAGTGCGATGCCGTCCATGCTCACATCAGCCACGCGCGGACGCACGACCCGCGCTGCAGGGGGGGCACCAGCAGCGTCGCCGTTGTCGCCGCAATCTTGGGGATACACGGTGACCTGACACACCACCGGATTGTTCATCGGGACCGACATGCGGAAGGCTTGACGTCGCTGCAGGCGCAGGATGGACGCGGGCAGCGGGGCGAACAGCGCCGGCAGGTCGTCCCAGGTAACGCCGGTGACCTCGTGCAGGTCGAACTGGATGCGCACGCCGTCGAGCTGGGCCGAACAGGTCAGGAAGTCGCTGGCGACTGCCTGGGTGTTGAGCCACTCGTCGGGACTGACATCGAGCACCAGGCCGCGCGGACCGCAGTCGAGTACTGCGCTGACGAAACGATGGCTGCCGGCGTCGATGTGCGCGTTGAGCAGCACGCGCTGCTTGTTCATGCGACGCAGCGTCAGCAGGATCTCGCCCGGATCATGGAGCAGGTGGTCGGGAAAATGCTCGGGCTTGAGCAGACCGGTGAACGTGGCAGCTTCGTGGTGTTCGGCCATGCGTGCGTGGGGCGCGGTTCTGGGTGAATGGGGAGACCACTTATAACACGGAGCGCGTTCAGCCTGGGCGCGTGTCGGCGGGCCGGCCGAACGGTGGATGCGAGCGCGCTCCGCCGTCGCCGCGTTCGACCGAATACAGCCATGCAAGCAGCTCCGCGACTGCAACATAGAGTTGCGGGGGAATGCGCTCGTCGAGGTCGACCTGCATCAGCAGACCGACGAGTTCAGGCGACTCATGGACGTACACGCCGGCTTCACGAGCGCGCTCGATGATCTCCTGGGCGAGCAGTCCACGCCCCTTGGCGACGACCCGCGGAGCGGATTCTCCGGACGCATAGGTGAGCGCCACGGCCTCGTCCGAGGCGCGCGTGTTGGGCTTGTCCTCATTCGCCATCGCGCACCTCGGCGACGAATCCGGTCAGCGGGACGTCGGCGGCCGACAGCGCCGCGTCGAGTCGGTCGTGTGCCGCTTCGAGCGCGGCGGCGGTGGCCGCATCGTCCGAGACCAGGCGAATCGCGACGCCTGCCGCGGTGAGGTGCAAGCGCGCTTCGAGCGAGCCCAGTCGGGGCATGGTCAGGCGCAAGGTGGAGTCCCACCCGTCCTGCCCGTCGGATGCGTGCTCCTCTCCGCCTTCGCGCCACGGATCTTCAAGCTCCCACTCGAAGCGTTGTCCCGGCCATGCCTGGCCGTGCAGCAGGTATTGCTGGGTCGCCATCGCGTCGAGTTGCTGATGAACCACCGGCATCAGGCGCTCGGCGACGACCGGACCGCGGCTCTGGGCCGCAGCCTGCGCGGCGTCCGCGGCGCGCTCGGCGAGCGCTTCGCCGCCACGCCCGATGAAGCTTGTCGCGGTACTCGGTGCGACCCGTGGCGCACTGGCCGTCTCGTTGCGCGCGAGCGCAGGCTGCTGGCCCTGGGGCTCGGCGCGCAGCGCATCCGTGCCGGTGCGTCCGGCAAGCCATTTGGCCTGATGTGCCTCGTAGAACAGACCGCTCTGCGAGAGCGCCTGTCGCAGCAGTGGCGCGAGGTCCGCGCCGCCGTGCGCCGGGGGCGCCGACAACAGCGGCCGGCCCGCTGCGAGGGCGGTGGGCTGTGGCGTCGGCTGGCCCGTCAGCAGGAAGCTGATGAGGCGTCCGGTGGGGCTGAGCTGCGGACGGGAAGCGACTTGCGCGCCGACATTGGCCGGATTCTGCGTGCCGCTGCCTTCGCCCACGACGCGGGCGAAAACCGCATTCGCGGTGTTGCGCGTGACGACGAGTTCGAGTGCGTCTCCGGCCTTGGCCGGATGGTTGAGGGCGAGGGTGTACTCGCGGCCGGCGACCAGTGCCTGAAAGGTGTTGTCCGGCAGCGCCCGGGTGATCTGGGCCGTGAACTGCTGCCCCGGCAACAGCTGTGGCAGGCGTGCCTGGATCTCGCGCACGCGCGCGGTGCCTTGCACCGGCGGTTCGCTGTCGAAGAAGCTCGCCTCGGCAAGAAGACGCAGGCGGGCGGCGAGATCGGTGGGAATCACGGGGCCTCCACGGCGTGCTCAGTGCCCCGCGTGAATCAGAATCGCGAGGCGCCGTAGGCCGCTCGAACGGCGCGGTCTCGCGATCCGTGTGCGAGCAGTTCGCGGGTCTCGTCCATCCACGGGCGTACCTGACGCAGGATGCGCTGCTGGTTGCTCAGCATGCGTTCGATCAGGCGGGCCTTGTAGAGCAAGGTCGCGTCGTCGTCGTGCTCCGAGCCGGCGTCGGCCGTGTCGCGTGCCTGCTTCATCTCGCGTTCGAGTTCGACCAGTCGGTCCCAGTCGCCGGCGTCGGCCGCGTCGAGCATGCGCTCGGACAGTTCTGCCATGCGTTGAAGGCAGTCGACGGATACGTTCATGAGCCGTCTCCCCGGTTGCCGGTGACCTCGGGTCCGATCGCCTGCCAGCTCTCGCGCAGGCCGCCGAGCAGTCTGAGTACCTCGTCCAGTGCCTCGCGGTCATTGTGCGCGTTGGCATGGATCAGGCGTTCGGTCATGTAGTCGTAGAGCGCCGACAGGCGCAGCGACAGCTCGCCACCGGCTTCATGGTCGAGACTGGCGTCGAGTCCGTTCGAGATGATCTCGATGGCCTTGGACAGCGATGCGCCCTTGGCCGCGACTTCCTTGCGTTCCATCGCCGCGCTCGCGGAGGTGATCGACATGATCGCGCCGTCGAAGAGCATCAGGATGAGCTGGTGGGGGTCGGCGGCCGAAACCCCGGTCTCGACCCCGACGCGGGAGTAGGCGGCAGCGCGGTTGGTCGTACCGAACATTCTGGGGCTCCTGTCGATTTAGTTGTTGCGGGAGATCGACGGCAGGCCGGCGAGCTGCTGCGTGAGGAAGGTGCTCGTCTGCTGCATGCTCGAGATCATCGAGTCGAGCGCCGTGAACTGCGCGCGGTAGCGTTGCTCGACCTGCTCGAGGCGGCGGGCGAGCGTTTCGCGCTGCCGGTCCAGGCCGCGGATGGAATCGTTGATGCCGCCCTGACGGCTCTCGAGCACACCGCCGCTGCCCAGATAGCCGTCGAGTCGCGCGGAAAGACTTGCGGCGAAGCCCTGTACGCCTTCGCTGCCGGCGAAGAAGCCGGCGATGTTGGCGTCCGGGTCGTTCAGGCGGGCGTCCAGCGTGGCGCTGTTGATCGTCAGTGAGCCGTCGCGCTGGAACGAAAGTCCGAGTTCCGACAGCGAGCCGATGCCCTCGCCGCCGCGCGTGACTGCGCCGAGCGCGCCGCGCAACTGGCCCAGCAGGCTGCGCGCCGTGGCGTCGCCCGTGAGCGCGGCCGAACGGCCGTTCTCGGCGTCGTAGGCGGTCAAGCCGCGCAGCGTCGTATTGACCTCGTTGTAGGCCTTGGCGAAGGCTTCGATGGCGACCTTGGCGCCAGCGCGGTCGTTCGCCACCGTCAGCGTGCCCTTGTCGTCGGTGGGGCCGAGCAGGTTGATCGTGACGCCTTCGATCGCGTTTGTGATGGTGTTGCTGTTGCGCGTCAGGGTGATTCCGTCGAGGCGCACGATGGCATCCTGCGCGGTTTCCAGGAAGGTCAGCGTGCTGCCCACCTCGTTGCTGGCGTCGTAGCTGAAATCGGTCAGTCCGCCGGTGCCTTCGAGCGTGAAGGCGGCGTCCGCACCTTCTCCGGTGCCGGAGATGACGAGTTGCTTGGCCGTGCCGTTGTCCACGACGCTGGCCCGCAGGTTCTCGCCGGAGTCATTGATGGCGTCGCGCAGGTCTTCCAGGGTGCTGCCCGCATCGAGATCGATGGTGACCGAGCTGCTCTGCGTGAAGCCGGTCGCAATGCCGCCGTTGTCGTAGGTGTAGCTGCCGAAATTGATCGTCAGGCTGCCTGCACCTACCGAGGGTTCGGTGGTGTCATTGGTGACGATGCGCTGGCCCTGGGCGATCTGTTCGATTTCGAACGAATAGCTGCCCTTGGCCGCCGACTTCTCGGCGGTGGCCGTGAAGGCGCTCGATTCGCTGCTGGTGGCACGCATCGCCGAGAAGCGATCGGCGTTGTTCAGTGCGTTGGTCGCGCTCTGCAAGGTGCTCAGCACCGACTTGACCTGGCCGAAGGCGGAGAGCTGCGCCTGATAGCTCGCCTCCTTGACGTTGAGCTGCTGCAGCGGTCGCTGTTCGACCGCCATGAGCTGCTCGAGGATCCCGTTGATGTCGAGTCCCGATCCGATACCGTTCGCTGTCAGCGCCATTGCGACGACCTCCGCCTGAAACTCAGGCTTCGCTGTTCAACAACAGTCCCTGAAGTTTATCCAGCGCCTTGGAAATTCTCACCATCTCCTCGGAAGGAATCTGGCGGATCACTTCATCGGTTTCCAGATCGACGATCTTGACGAGCATGCGCCCGCTGTCCTGTTCGAGCGAAAAGCTCAGTTCGCTGGCGATCGGTCGGATCGCGTTCTGGATCTCCTGCAGTGCGGCGCTGATCTCCTGGACGTTCGATGGGCTTTGGGCGGTGCCGCTGCCTTGGGCCGTGTTGCCGGTGCCGGCGGCAGAACTTGCCGGCGCGTTTTGTCGAGCACCTCCGACTCCCGTGCCCGGGAGCTGGGCCGTCGCATTCGCGGCGACCGTCGTTGCAGATTGAATGCTCATTTCACGCATCTCCAAAGCTGTGCGGCGCGGCTGCAATCTATGCCTCCGCGCCGCCTTCTGGGGTCAGATTACCCCGTTATGCGCGCAGGAGGCTCAGCACGTTCTGCGGCAGCGCGTTGGCTTGCGACAGCATGGCGATACCCGCCTGTTGCAAGATCTGTGCCCGGGTGAGGTTCGCCGTCTCTGCCGCGAAGTCCGCATCGCGAATCCGCGAGCGCGAGGCCGACAGGTTCTCGGACGTCGCCTGCAGGTTCGAGATGGTGCTCTCAAAGCGCGACTGCAGGGCGCCGTAGCGGGCGCGCTGGGCATTGACCGCCGACAGGGCCGAATCCACCAGAGCGAGCGTACGCGTTGCGGCCTCGGCCGTCGAGACGTCGACCTTGTCGACTTCCTGCAGTTCCGCGCCAAAGGTTCCAGCGGCCGTCGTGATGTCGGTGTTGGCCGTCTTCAGCGTGAAGGAACGGTCGGAGTCGAGAATCACCTGACCGGTGACCCAGGCACCGCTGCCCGCAGTCCAGGCGTTCAGATTGCCGGCCGCCGACAGCGTCTCGGCGAGTGTGCTGTCGTTGGTGGTGTCATCGCCGTCGAGCGCCGCGATGTCCTCGAGGATGACATCGTTGCCGCTCTCCGAGTCATTGACGATGCGCAGATCCTTGCCCGATTCGTTGGTCAGCCGCAGGCCATACTGGCCAGCGTCAGTTTCGACGATCTCGGCCGAGAAGCCCGTCTTGCCGGCGACGTCGTTGAAGGCCTGCACGGCGGCGTTGAGCTGGCTCGCCTGGTTGGCGGCCGAACCCGAAGCAGTGCCACCGATCGAGAACGACACCGTCGTCCACGAATCCGGGCTCGAGCCATTGTCGGTTTCGGTGGCGAGCAGGAAGGTGTAGCTGGTGTCCTGCTGGAAGCCGGCCGCACCCGCTGCCGCATCGTCGGCGCCGAGCACCACCTGGGTGATGCCGGTGGCGCGCACGCCGGTTTCGGCCTGGTTGATCTTGGCGGCGATCTGCTCGGCGCTGGAGCCGGCCTCGTAGGTGATGTCCTTGGAGCCCAGGGCGCTTTGCAGCGTGATCGTGTCACCGGCGATCACCGAGTTGTCGGCATCGGTGCCGACCTGCGCGAGCTGACCGTTGGCCGTCGAGCCGACCACCAGGTCGCCCACGCCGTTGGGCGTTTGGGAGGAGGTGGCCAGGCCGCCGATGCGGTAGTTACCGTAGGCGTTGGTCTGGAAGTTGCCGGAGGTGGCCGTGATGGTCTGGTTGGCGTTGGCGCCGACCTGGAAGCTGGCCGACGTGAACGAGCCGTCGAGCAGTTTCTGACCGTTGAACTCGGTGTTGGTCGAAATGCGCTGCAATTCCTGCGTGAGCTGCTGCACTTCGGCGTTCAGCGCGGCGCGGTCACCCGAGGAGTTGGTGGCGTTGGCCGACTGAACGGCCAGCTCACGAATCCGCTGCAGGATGTCGCCGGAGGACTGCAGGGCGCTCTCGGCGGTCTGCGCGAGGGAGATGCCGTCGTTGGCGTTGCGGCGCGCCTGATCGAGGCCGCGAATCTGGGTGGTGAAGCGCTCCGAGATCGCGAGGCCGGCGGCGTCGTCCTTGGCGCTGTTGATGCGCAGACCGGAGGACAGGCGCTGCAGCGAGGTCGCGAGCGAATTCGCCGAGTTGTTGAGGTTGCGCTGCGCGGTCAGCGAGGCGATGTTGCTGTTGATGATCTGTGCCATGGTGTTCTCCTGGATTCAATGGCTCGAAGGCTGTCAAGGGCGCCGCGCAGTCCAGAAGGAGGCTCTGGGATCGAGTCTTTGGCGCTCTTGAATCCATTAACGGAAAATTGGCGGAGAACTTTAGGCCTGTTCGACGTTTTGACATGCAAACGGGGCCCCGGTCGGGACCCCGTTTCATATACCCGGCGCGTTGCCGGATCGAGTCGCCTTCAACCTTGCAGCAACTGTAGCACGCGCTGCGGGATCTGGTTGGCCTGCGCGAGCATCGCCGTGCCGGCCTGCTGCAGGATCTGCGCCCGTGTCAGGTTGGCGGTCTCGGCGGCGAAGTCCGCGTCGCGAATACGCGAGCGCGAGGCCGACAGGTTCTCGGAGGTGCTCTGCAGGTTCGAGATGGTGTTCTCGAAGCGCGACTGCAAGGCGCCGTAGCGGGCGCGCTGGCCGGACACCGCGGCGATCGCCGAATCCACCATGGCCAGCGTGCGGTTGGCCGCCTCGACGGTGCTCACATCCAGATTCTCGACCGTCTGCAGCTGCCCGCCGACCGTGCCGGCTGCGGTCAGAAAGTCGTCGTTGCCGGCGGTGACCGAGAACGAGCGGTCGGAATCCAGGATGACCTGCCCGGTGACCCACGCCCCGCTTGTATCGGTCCAAGCGCCGGTATTACCGGCAGCGGTCAGCGTCTCGGCGAGCGTGCTGTCGTTGCCGTCATCGCCGTCTATCGCTGCGAGGTCTTCGAGGGCAATGTCGTTGCCCGTTTCGGAGTCGTTGACGATACGCAAGTCTTTGCCCGACTCGCTGGTGAGCTGGATGCCGAACTGACCGCCGTCGGTCTCGACGATCTTGGCGGTGAAGCCGGTGCGGCCCGAGACGTCGTTGAAGGCCTGCACCGCGGCGCTCAGCTGGCTCGACGTGGTCACCGCGGAACCGGCGGCATTGCCGCCGATCGAGAACGACACCGTGGTCCACGAATCGGGGTCGGCGCCACTGGTGGTTTCGGTGGCCATCAGGAAGGTGTAGCTGGTGTCCTGGAGGAACCCATCAGTGCCGCCGTTGGCATCGTCCGCGCCGAGCACGAAGGAAGTCAGTGCGGACGCGCGCACGCCGGTCTCGGCCTGGTTGATCTTGGCGGCGATGTCCTCTGCGCTGGAAGCTGGGGCGTAGGTGATGTCCTTGGAGCCCAGACTGCTCGACACGGTGATGGTGTCACCGGCGATGCCCGAGGTATTTCCGTTTGTAGTGGCCGTGGTCATTTGCGCGTCTGCCGAGGAGCCGACGACCAGATCGCCGACGCCGTTGGGCGTGTTCGACGAGGTCGCCAGGCCGCCGATACGGTAGTTGCCGTAGGCGTTGGTCTGGAAGTTGCCGGACGTTGCCGTGATGGTCTGGTTGGCGTTGGCGCCGACCTGGAAGCTGGCCGACGTGAACGAGCCGTCGAGCAGCTTCTGTCCGTTGAATTCGGTGGTCGTGGCGATGCGCTGCAACTCCTGCGTGAGCTGTTGCACTTCGGAGTTCAGCGCGGCGCGGTCACCCGAGGAGTTGGTGGCGTTGGCCGACTGCACGGCCAGTTCGCGGATACGCTGCAGGATGTCGCCGGAGGACTGCAGCGCGCTCTCGGCGGTCTGGGCGAGCGAGATGCCGTCGTTGGCGTTGCGGCGCGCCTGATCGAGACCGCGAATCTGGGTGGTGAAGCGCTCCGAGATCGCGAGGCCGGCGGCGTCGTCCTTGGCGCTGTTGATGCGCAGGCCCGACGACAGGCGCTGCAGCGAGGTCGCCAGCGAACCCGCAGAGGTGTTCAGATTGCGTTGCGCGTTGAGCGACGCAATATTGGTGTTGATGACCTGTGACATGCTGCATCTCCTTCGATTGGTTCGGAGGTTGCTAGGGTCGGCTGGATGTGGGAGTAGCTGATTCCGACCTCCGCGCCTGTGTCCCCATCAAAGCGAGATGCGTGCCAGTTTTGGTTGGTTCGCCAAATCAATGAGTTGGCGTGGTTGGTTGGTTGTGTCAGGAAAAATCTGCCGGGGTTTGCCGCCCGGGTGGCGGCAATTGCCGCCGAGCGTCCTGCCGCGGATCGTGCGACGGGGGAAAAAAGAATGGCGCGGCTCGAGCCGCGCCATCGGCACGTGAAGTCGGATCGTGTCAGCCGCGCCAGGCGTCGATCCAGTCGGGCAGAAAGCGATCGACCGTCCACCCGGCGAGCACCGCTTCGCGCAAGCGCGCACCGTCCGTCGCGAGGGCGTGCCGCTCGCCGGTACGCTCACGGATCGCCGCAATCCACGCTTGCGGACGGTTATCGACCAGCGTGACCGGCAGACCGCAGCGATAGGGGAGCTGATCGCTGGCGATGACCGGGATGCCCAGCGCGCCGTATTCGAGCAGACGCAGGTTGCTCTTGCATTCGTTGAAGGCGTTGGCCTCCAGCGGTGCGATGGCCAGATCGAGCCCGAGCGCAGCGAGCTTGTCCGGATACTCGGCAAACGGCACGCTATGGTGGAACTCGGTCAGGTGTGGCTGCATGTCCTGCAGGCACATGCCGAGGAACACCCATTCGACTTCGTCGGCAAGCGCTTCCACGACCTTGCGGATCAGCGCCAGATCGCCGGCGTGGCTCACCCCGCCTGCCCAGCCCACGCGCAGCTTCCCGGCGCGCGAACCGGGTTCGTGCGTTGGTTTCCACAACGCCGGATCGATGCCGTTGGGTACCACGCGCAGGTCGTTGTGCCAGCTGCGCAGGCGCTCGGCCAGCGGGGCGGTGGAGGTGGTGATGCAGTCGGACAACTCGCATGCGCGACGCATGCGCCGCTCGATGTCGGGCCACACCTGCGCGGCGTGGTGGCTGTGCCTGGGCACTTCGGTGAGCAGGTCGTCGAAGTCCATGACGATGCGCAGGCCAGGCAGTAGTTCTCGCAGTTCGGTCAGTGCCTTCAAGTGATTGTCGTCGACCTGACGTTGCGAGAACAGGGTGTCGATGCCCAGGCGCACGAAATGAACCGGAATCGGATAACCGCGAGCGAGTCGGGCGGCGGCGGCTCGTTCGCGCGCTGCATGCCCGGCCGGCGAGGCGACGCGATAGTGACCCGAACCGCTGTCGTCGGCAGGCAGTGCGAGTACGCGCGGTCCGGGCGGTGAGAGAACGGGGAAGGGCTGCAGTTCCGGTTCCTGTTCAGCGTGCCAGTGCCTCGACGCCAAGGACAGGTTGATGTTGTAGTGCGGATCTGTGCCCAACTGCCCGATCCACGTGCGTACGAAGCGAGCACGCGCTGCCTCGAAGGCTCGGCCCGCCTGGGCTGCAACTTCTGTCTGCGTGAAACAGGCCTTCAGCGTCCGTCCCGCCTCGTGCATCAGCGTGACCGATGGCGTCCATACGCAACGTGCGCCTGCCTTTGCTGCGCGCAAGCACAGGTCGAAATCGCCGAAACCGATATCGTAGGCTTCGTCCATTCCACCCAAGGCGGCGAACAGGTCCTCGCGAATCATCAGGGCCGCCCCGGTGACTGCCGAGACCTCTCGTGTGTGGGCGAGCAATCCGAGTGGACCGGGTTCATCCATCGCCGTGCCGACCCAGGCGATATCCGCGGCGCCACTCAGGCCGAGGGTGACCCCAGCATGCTGTATGCGCCCGTCGGGAAACACAAGGCGCGGCGACACGATGCCCACGGCCGGATCGTCGAACAGCGCGAGCAGTCGGGGAAGCCAGTCCGGTTGCAGGATTGCCGTGTCGTTGTTGAGCAGCAGGAGGAAGCGACCGCGGGCCACTGCCGCGGCACGGTTGATCAGCACACTGAAGTTGAAAGGGCCGTTTTCGGCCAGAACGCGAATGCGCCGGGGGGCCGCGGCGGGTAACTCGGCGAGAAAGTGCGACGCGGATGGGTCTTGAGTCTCGTGGGCGACGATCACGATTTCGAACGATAGGTCACCGGAGTTCTCGAGAATCGATGTGAGGCAGCGCTGCAGGGCCGGCAACTGGTCGCGCGAGGGGATCAGGATCGAGATCAGGGGTGTTTCGGCATCCTGCGCGCAAGGGCGCGATGGGAGCGGCAACAGCAACTCGGGATGTCCCTGCGGGATGTCCCGGTGCTTGACCCAGGGCTCGGCCGCGTGGGCACCGGAATCGCCATTGCCTGCTTGCAGCAGAAGGTAAGGGAGGGCTTGACGCCAGTTGTCTGCGTTCAGTCCTTCACCATCGACAAGTACTCCCTCCAGCATCTCAGGCCGCACTGCAAGCAGACCAACCATGGCGAATCCAGAGCGAAGCAACTGGGGGTCCAGGTCGGGCGGATACAGCGCCGTCTCCATGCCGCGGGTGGTCGCCACCCTGGCATCGGAATACACCCACTGCAGTTCTGGCCGGCTTCCGCACAGGTAGGCAGCACTGGCGAGCGCATTCCTGTGGAGGGTGTCGCCGTCGTCGATCAGTACGATCCAGCTTTCCTCCTGTGTGCGGGAGGTGCCGCAGACTGCCTGCAGACGCCGCTGCAGTGGCGACCCGATGCCGTCGACGCGAAGAACGTCGTCGGCGGGTCGAGATTGTTTGTCGAGACTCTCGAGGGTTGCTGCATTGGTGGCATCGCCTTTGCCGATGACAACGAGCGTCAGATGGACGTGGCGATCCGTGCGGTAGGCCATGGCTTCGATCGACGGGATGTCGTCGATCGACGTTGGCAGGCCCGTCGCTTCGCTCCCTTGTGGCTGCGGTGCCGCGTCGGCTGCGGCTTGGGTTCTTGCAACGAAAGCCTTCAATTCCTCGAGCGTGTGTGCTTGCAAGCGCGCCAGGGCTGCACGGAATGACGGCAGGCCGGCTCGGGCCGATTCGATTGCGTCAGCGTCATCGCTCAGCGCATAGCCGCGCCCCCCGTAGGGAGAGAGTGTCTGCTCGGAGAATCCCAGGCGGGGGTAGTCGGGATGCGTCATCGCCACGATGGGGCAGCCGCACAGCATTGCGAGCGTGCACGTAGTCGAGCTCTCGAAGGAATAGAGTACCGTCGCACCCTGCAGCCGGGCTGCCAGTTCTGGAAGCGACAGCGGCGTGCGGTTGGACAGCACTTCGATGTCCCGCGGCAGCTGCGACCAGTCGATCGAACTCGCGGGAATCCGATTCAGATACAGCAAAGGCCCCGTCTTCCTGCGTTCAGGGTCCGGCTTGAACAGATCCAGGTCGTGGGTGTTAAGCCGCAGATAATCGTAAGTGCCCTGCGGGTCGGGCACGAATGCGCGCGAATAGTAGAAGAACAGGTCGTTCGGCCCGGCATGCATCGAATTTCCGTTGATGACGCCTTCCTTGTTCAGCATGTAGCGCACGCATACGCTTGAATTCAGTGGGTTGCCGGAAACGATTTCCGGGTAGACCGCGATCGGCACGCGCATCTCCCGAGCATGTCGTGCCGAGACCGACGCGCTGAGCGGTGGCGTTTTGAGTCGGGCATCGAACGATTGCGCGCCGATCACATAGGCCTCTTCTCCGCACGAGTTCAACATATGACAAAGATGGTGCATGACCCGGACGCCTGCCGAACTGTCGCGGTAATCGGGTGCGACGATGTAGTAGGGGTGGCGTTGCGAGGCAGGGTTACCAAGGGTCATGTCAGGGTCCGGGCGTGTCGCCATTCATTTACGTGATTCCGCGAGACAGGAGCGTACTCGTTGCGCGACTCGGCTCGAGTTGTCGGTGTCGTGGTGCTTGAAGAACAGTTTGCGTGCGGTTTCCTGTTCCCTTTCAATTTCGTCGACGCCCATGCCCAGGCGCGTAGCGATGGCCGGCAGCAACGCGTCGAAACGCTCGACCACCGGCCCCGGAAATGCCAGCCGCAGGTCGTAGAGCAGACCGTCCTCGTGCGCCATGTAATGTTCGATGTCATAACCGAAGCAGACGACCGGTTTCCCCAGATACAGTGCTTCGATATAGACGCTCGAATAGTCTGTCACGAGCACGTCGCATTCGCGCGCCAGGGCGGAAAACTCCGGTACGCGTTCCTGTGAGACGTCGATGATCCATTCGCCGTCCACATGTTGGCCCAGGTTGAAGTACTCGCTGCTGTTGCGGAAATAGTGCGGGCGGTAGCCCAGCACGGCGCGGTTCTCCCTCAGAAAGGCTCGGAGCTGCGTGATCTCCGCGTCTGAAAATTGGTAGTAGCGCGCGCCGGGGCTGATGGCGGTTTGCCGGTAGGTTGGCGCATAGACGATCAGTCTGCGATCGCCTCGTAACGTGCGAACGACATGCAGGCTGTCGCGAACGTAGCGCGGCAGACAGTCTTCGTCGAGCGTCAGGAAATCGTTGCGTGGCAAGCCCGTGACCCACACCTGGCGGTAGTTCAGCGGGTAGAACATGGCGGCCATCGCATAGCTGTCGATATCCGATGATGCGATCAGACCGGCGTACCCTCGTCGCTCACGCGTACGGTAGGCGATGCGGTCGGTGTGACGAAAGGCGGCTTCGTTGGCAGCGTAGAGCAGGCGCTTGAGCGGGATGCCGTGCCACAGGTTGACGATCACCCGCCCGCGCGCACTTAGCGCCAGAATGTCGAAACTACCGTCCGGCCAGCGCAACGAGAAATCCATCGAGATCGAGTGGGTCAGGAACACGACCTTGCAGCGCGCCAGCAACAACAGCCCGCGTAGCGAGCCATGCCGGACGACGTCGTAGTTCACGGCACCTTCGACCTCGAAGTCGGTTTCTCGCCCGCGGTGGAAAACCAGCTTGCGGACCGAGTCGTCGCCCTTGATGTGCTCGAAGAGCGCACGTTGATTTTCGATGAACCGCTCGCTATGCAGGTGGTGCGTGGCGAAGGCCCAAAAATCCGGGCGCTTCGGCATGAGCCTGTCGAATAGCCGCCAGAGAGGGTGGAGCAGCAGGAATAGCAGGCGTCGCGTCATCGGCAGGTCGGAGTGCGAATCAGTCGAATCGCTCGACGATTGACGAAATCAGGTCCAGCGCCTGTTTGAGCTCGCGCACGTGCGTCTGGTCGAGCACCTTGAGGGTGTTGCGGATGTGCGTGCTCGATACGCCCTCCGTGCGAGGCAGATAGATCACTTCGCAATGTGTCCGCAGATCGTCGAAGCGCCCTTCCCAGTCGTTGCCCATGCCGAACACGCTGACCCCGTGTTCGCGGATGTCGGCGACTTTCTGCTCCCAGCAGGTTTCCGGAATTGCGAGGTCTACGCAGCGCAGCGCGCGCACGATTTCGATGCGGTCGGAAAACGGCAGTACCGTCGTCTTGCCCTTCTCGCGGTTGAATTCATCGGTCGATACCCCGACGACCAGGCGCTCGCCAAGCCCCCGTAGGCGTTCGAGCAGGCGAAGGTGGCCAATATGGAAGAGATCGAAGGTGCCGTAGGTCAGGACGGTTTTCATTCGGATGGCCTGTCTTCAACGGATGCAAACAGCACCGCTTCCCAGCCATTGCGCAGTTCGACCCATTTGAAGCCGAAGCGGTAAGGCACGCCGGTCGAGTGAATGATTTGCGGGATTTCGATCATGTCATCCCACAGGTGATAGATGCAGATGGCCAGCCGCGGACGGTCCCGGCGAATGGTCTCCAGCGCGCCGCGCAGCGCCATGCGTTCAGCCCCTTCGATGTCCATCTTGATGAGGTCGACTCGTTCGATCCCCGCCTGGCGCACGTAGTCATCGAGGGTAATGGTTTGCACCGGCTTGCCGTCGGCATCTCCGAAGATCGACGTCGCGCCCTGTACCGCAGTGGCCTTGATGTGGACATGGCTGCCACTGACGTCGCTCAAGGCGAGCGCGCATGTCGTCACGCACTCTGCGATCTTGTTGGCGTCGAGGTTGTGGGCGAGCAGTTCGAGGTTCTCGTCAAGCACCTCGAACGCGTGGATGTGGCAATCGCCGTTGGTGATCTGATGAAAGAGCAAGGCGGTATCGCCGACGAATGCCCCGGCATCGATGATGGTGTCGCCCGGCTCGACGCCATAGTCGTCGTGCCGGTACTGGTCGAACAGAAAATCGTGAATGCCGAGCATCCACGGATAGGTCAGCAACTCGCCGCGATAGCCTTGTGGTTGCAGGTCAAGTGCCTTGTACGGACGTCCGTCGAGCGTGCGCGTGGGATAGGCGTGCGAGCGGATGCGCTCGACGTGGGATGCGTACCACGCAAATTCGTCCGGCGTTACGCGATCGATTCCACCCCAGCGCTTGACGAACCATACGACGAAGCGATTGCGGTCCGCCTCGGGGAGTCGTTCGTACAACTGTGCAGATATCGCGTCGAAATGGGCCGCGAAGCGCTGCTTCATGCGCTGCAGCCGGGCATGTTCGTCGGGCGTGCCGGAGGCGACCTGCGCGTCCAGGCCCTCTTCGATCAGGCTGGCCGTCATGGGTTGGTGATCTCCGCTGGGATCGGGGTGTCATCGACAATGCGCAGCGCGCCGTCGAACAGATAGTGGATGCGTTCGACCGGGATGCCCGCTGCCGTGGTCAGCTCTGTGATGGTGCGGCGATTGGCCGCGATGGTGCTCACGACAAGGTCGCAATCGGAATGCGCTCGAAGCGCATCGGTGCCGACGATGGGCTTGCCCTGGAGCCGCTCGCCTACACGGCGATGGTCGCGGTCGATGATCGCGGCGATCTTGTCCGCGGGGACATGACGCAGGACCCGCTCGCAACCGGAGGCGCAGCCGAAGATCACGTATCGAGCGGGCCGCATGGAAAGCATGTCGAGCGTGGCCTGAATGGCCTCCTGGCAAGCCTCGTTCAAAGGTTCTAGCGGTGCCACACCAGGCAGTGCACGAAGCGACGGTTTGGCGTTAAAGAGCCATAAGAGGCGCTGAAGGGTCAATGCGTTAAATTCATGGTGGTAGACGTAGGCTGTCAAGGCGTTGAGTTCCACGTAGGACCGCATCATCGCTAGCTCATGCCGCGCTTTGAAGGTGGGGTCTGCACCCGCACGGCGGGTCCAAGACTGCGCCGTCCTGAAGCGGTACACCGACATTGGCCGGTTAATGTACAAAGCCCCTTCGGGCAGTGCGCCGAAGAACTGAAAATATAAATCCCCGACTGTGAGGTAGGGGCGGGTCTGAAGGAAAGCCAGAAAGTGCTTCTTCGCCGACTGTCGGATCATGCACGAAGCGAATGGTACCCAGCCGCGCACTCGGTGCAGAATGTCAATGAAAGGTATGATTCCATCCTGCTGGGCGTAATCGCCGAAGACCTTGTCTGGATCGTCCCAATCTTCACAATTCACGCGCAGGGCCGAGTGAAACGATAGGTTGATTTGTGGATTTTGCTGTAGCCCGTCCACCTGTAGCTGTAGTTTCTCCTGGTCAAGCCAATAGTCATCTCCTTCGCACATCGCGACGAACGGAAGTCTCGCTCTGGGGTAGTTGAAATGTACGGACGGATAGATGCCCTGTGAATGCTGGTTCTTCGTCTGTAAAATTGGCTGGATAATCCGAGGGTAACGCGCAGCATAGTCCTTGATGATCGCTGCGGTATCGTCTTGAGAAGCATCGTCGTGGACGAGAATCTCAAAACCGAAGTCAGTTTTTTGGTTGAGGATTGAGTTCAGGGAGCTGCGAATGTAGGACGCATGGTTGTATGCCAGCATACACACGCTGACCATTGGCGGATTTTCTGCGCGCCAGCTCGCCATTATTTCTTCTTCCGGAGGTGGGTCCGCAAGAATTGGAAGGCTCACGATGCGCTCCCCTCCTCGTGCAGCCGCTCGGCTATTCCGAAGCCACTCCTACCGAACTGATTGCCGTTGTAGATCAGCAGTTCCCGGCCGAACAGCTCGAAATGGTAGGGGTAGGCAATGCCCTCGCTGTCCCAGCCATCGGCCGACGGATCAAGGCCGGTCTCGCTATCGTGTCGCTGCCACATGATGCCGTCGCTCGAGCGGGCGTAGCCCGCCCGGTAGCCCTGGTCGGCTTCGACCCGAAAGCCTGCCATACTGCGGCGACTGAACAACATGTGGTAGAGACCGTCGCGCCACCAAACGGACGGACGGGCGCAGACCTCGAAGTCGTGTTCCGGCCGGATTACCTGCAGGTTGTCGCGGTGCCACTCGATGCCGTCATGCGATGTGGCGTACTTGATCTGGTAGTCGATTTCCGGCTTCCCATCGATGACTTTCCATTCGTTGCCGCAGGTGTAGTAGCACTTCCAGTGATTGCCTTCACGGAATACTTCGGCGGCGCCGACGTAATACGGTTCGTTCCGCGTGCGGTCGAGTACCGGTCCCTCGAACATGCGGCGGAAGGAGTATCCGCCGTCCTCGCTGATTGCGACGCCCACTGCGTTGCGCATATGTACCGTCGTGCTCGTGTTGACCCCGATGTAGTACATCCGCACAACGTCCCCGTCGCGCACCACTGAGCAGACGTTTGCGCCGCTGTCGTCGAATGCCCCAATCCTGCCCAGGTCGATGACCGGCCGGTCGTGTACATAGCGGACCGATCGCAGGTCGCGCGAATCTAGGTCAACGAAAGTCGTGCGGGTCCGGTTGTACTCGTCGCGCGTGCCGAAATAAACACGAAGAGTCCGATCGTCCACCATCAAGGGCGTTGGTTTGTGGCAATGAGTAATGTCGAATCCATGGCGTCCGGTGACGTTGTAGATCAGGCCGAGTTTTGTCCAATTCACGTTGGCGAAATCTCTCGTTTAACGGGATTGATCGGAGCGTTTCTTTGTTTTGCTATCGTGATGAGGGTCATAGTAGGCATTCGATCATGTCTGGAGAGAAGGTAGGGATCTTATGGAGTCTGGCGACTTGCGTACGTTCTCTATGTGAGTCATCGATGAAAATAGCGGCGTCGGCGACAATGTGGTCGGCTTTCGTGCTGCCGTCGCGGACGTGCACGACCTCGTCGAACAGTTCGCCTAGGCGGAGACGGTGCAGCGTTGTGATGGGGTCGTCGGCATGGCGCGTAAGCAGGGTGATGCGCTTGCCCTCCGAAATCGCCTTGTAGAGAAAGCCCACCAGTTGATGGTTGATCCGATCGCCAAGCAGCAGGCAGTCGTCGAGATCGACATAGACATGCTCGAACTCGATTTCGATTCTGAAGCGATTATCCAACGCTCGGCTGAGTTCGATCGGGTAGTGGTTGGGGGTAATCTCGACATCGCGGTCGAAGGCGTCGAAGGCGCTTAGCAGCGCGAAGTTCACGCCGCGACAGCGGAACAGGGCCGATGAGCCGCCTAGGCGCGCGGCGACTTCCAGTAGTTTGGGTTTGCCAGCGGCGTCGCGTCGTGCTTGGAAGAACCATGCGCCACGTGGCGTCAGCACCTCGTTGATGGTTCGAGCCCAGCACTCGAATTCTTCGGCAAAGTCATCGCGGGGAGCGGTATTGACGCTGATGCCGTTGACCACTCGGATGCGCTGGCGGACGCCATGAAAGCGCAGTTTGCCGTGGCGGTCGGAAAAGCAGTCAATGGTCCATTCGCGGCCGGGGAGGTATTCGAGCAGCAGCATCGAGCCGGGCGCAAAGCCGGAAAGAAATGCCTGGGCTGCATCGCGCGTGGATGCCCGGCAGGTATTTCGCGAGCCGTAGCCGCGATCCGGCTTGATGAAAATCGGGTAGTGCTCGATCTCATCGATCGAAGCGTAGCGCTTTGGCACTGCAATGTGCGGCTCGAGCAAATCGTACGTGGCGCTCTTCGAGGCACAGATGGCAGTCGCGCGGGGGCCGCTGCCGATGACGCGGATACCAGTCTCCGCGGCGAGGTTCTGCACGATCTCTGCGACGGAATCCATGGTCGGATAGATTGCGTCGATGCGATATTGGCTCGCGACCGCAATGATGGCCTGTGCAAACCGTGCATCGCTGGCCAGCGGCAGGCCGCCCACATATTCGTCGTAGACGAAGCGTCCATGGTCGTTGACGCTCGAGGCGCCGACCAATTCGAAATGCGTCGAGTAGCGGAGCGATCGGTGGATCTCCAGGCCGATCTCGGATCCGCAAGGAAAAACCAGCACGCGCTTCTTCATCGGCTCGATCGCAGTACGACGTCGATCACGCGCTGCTGTTCGGAGGCATCCAGCGAAGGGTAGATCGGCAGGCAGATCACCTGTTCTGCCAGGCGGTTGGCGTTGGCAAGGCGATCCGGCGTTGCGCTGGGCAGGCTGCGGTACATGGGGAACGAACTGATCAGCGGGTAAAAGTATCGTCGGGCGTGAATATTCGCTGATTTCAACTGTTCGAAAAGTGCGTCGCGGCTTGCGCCATGCTCGGCGTGAACAAAGAGCGGACAGTAGGCATGGTTCCAGTCCACCGTGTCCGGTACCGTTTGCAGATGCAGTGTAGGAATGGCGTCGAATGCATCGCGGTAGCGCTCGAAGATCGCCGCGCGAGCGCTCAGCACTGTGTCAATGTGTTTGAGTTGCAACAGGCCGATCGCCGCGCCGAACTCGTTCATCTTGCCGTTGATGCCCGGCGCGACCACCGTGATCTCGTCGGCGAAGCCGAAGTTCTTCAGATAGTCGATGCGCTGCTTGATCTTCGCGTCCGGGCAGATGATCGCTCCGCCCTCGAAGGTGTTGAACACCTTGGTGGCATGGAAACTCAGAACGGACAGATCGCCGTGGCGCAGGATGCTCTCGCCGCCCTGGCGGACACCGAAGGCGTGCGCGGCGTCGTAGATGACCTTCAGCCCGTAGGTATCGGCAATATGTTCGATACGCTCAACATCGCACGGGATGCCGTAGCAGTGCACCGGCAGGATCGCCGTGGTGGCCGGAGTGATGGCTTCTTCGATGCGCTCGGGGTCGAGGTTGCAGGTGGTTGGGTCGACGTCGACGAACACCGGCTTGATGCCGTTCCAGAGCAGTGAGTGGGAGGTGGCGGCGAAAGTGTAGGGTGTTGTGATGACTTCGCCGCTGATGCGCAGCGCCTGCATCGCCGTGACCAGCGCCAGGGTGCCGTTCGCGAACAGGCTCAGGTGCTCCACCCCCAGATACTCCGCCAACGCCAACTCAAGCTGCTGATGGAAGGGGCCGCCGTTGGTCAGGCGCTTGCTGGCCCAGATGCGCTCCAGATACGGCAGGAACTCATCCAGCGGCGGCAGGTGCGGTTCCGTGACGAAGATTGGAGGCGGCTGGCTCATGGCGAGGGCTGCGACGCGCGCAGTGTTCGGATTGGCTTCGACAGTCTATAGCCGACGCGCTGGCACAAAAAGCGGAGCAGACGAACAATTCCGAGCGAATTCGTCGGTTCGAGCCTCAAGCTAGCCGGCCACCAGCACCCGGTTCTTCCCCGCCCGTTTGGCCGCGTACATGGCCTTGTCGGCACGGTCGATGGCTTCCGCCGCCGTCTCTTCGGCGCCGATGCAGGCGATGCCGGCACTGAAGGTGATCAGTATGCGGCTGTTGTCGGCAAGAAAGATGTGCTTGGTCAGCGCGCGCTGCAAGCGCGTCATGATCTCGGCGGCCTGCTCAACGTCGGCATCGGGCAGCAGGACCAGGAATTCCTCGCCGCCAAGCCGCCCGATGACGTCCTGCTGGCGCAGCGAGCCGCGAGCGACGTCGGCCAGATGGCGCAGCGCCTCGTCGCCGGTGCGGTGGCCGAAGGTGTCGTTGAGTTGCTTGAAGTTGTCCAGATCCAGCACGCCGACGCACAGCACCGCGCTGTGGCGGCGTGCGCGCGAGATCTCGCGCGCGATCGCCTCGTCCAGGCCCTTGCGGTTGAGCACGCCGGTGAGCGGGTCGTAGCGCACCAGTTCGCTGGTCTCGTCGAGTTCGCGTTGCAAGCGCGTGATCAGCGAATTGGCCGCCTCGACCTGTTCGCGCAGCGCGCCGATTTCGGCGCTGGAGCGCTGTGCCGTCTGCTGCACGGCGCGCGTCTCGTCGAGCAGGGTCTCGACGACGCTCGACAGTTCGGAGACGTCGCCCGCGCCGCGGATGCGCACGGCGCAGTCGGACAGCGTCTGGTGATAGTGGCTGGTGGATTCGGACAGGCTCACGAGGCGGTCGACGAAGCCGCCGAGCATGCTTTTGAGGCGTTCCTGCGCGTCGGTGAGCTGGCGCTTGAGGTGGCGCTGCTTGTCGATCACGTCGCGCAGGCGACGCTCGAGCTCGTCGAGCGCGCGGATGTCGAGCGGGCGTTCGAACAGCAGGCCCAGGGCCTCGACCTGGCCGTGCAGCCACAGGTCGTCGACGACCAACTCGCCGATGTTGTCGACGATCAGGCGCAGCAGGTTGAGCAGCGAGGCGCGGATCGCGCGCTGGTCCTCGCCGGCCCATTCGAGCTTGGCCTCGAGCGCGCGCAGGCGCACGCCGAGCGACTCGTCCGCGGCGTGCGGGTCGATGTCGTGCTCGATGGTGTCGGCGATGGCGCGCGCTTCCTGTGCGAGCGCAGTTTCCTCTCCAACCAGCGGCGCGACGCCGCGGCGCAGTAGCAGTGCGAGCCAGGCGGCGAAGGAAGGCTGCTCGGCAACTGCGTCTGCCGGTTCTTCAGCGCTGCGGCGGCGTTCGGTGGCGGGCGTTTTAGCCGCGTCGGCAGCGTCGTCGCTCCAGTGGTTCAGGCGTTCGGCCAGCGGCTCGCGCTGCCAGCCCTGAACCAGACCACTGAGTCGAGCGAACAGCGTCTCCGGGTTGGCCGTGTTCGCAGCCAGCACGTGGTCGACGGCAGCGAGCTTGCGCGCGCGAGTGAGGTTCTGATGCGGTGTGTCGAGCAGGCTCATCAGTTCGCGCAGCAGTTCCGCCCAGGAAGGGCGGGTCGCGGAAAGTGCCGCGAAGGTCGCGCCCAGCGCTTCGCGCACCTGATCCCAGTTGCCGGATTCGACCGCCCGCGCGAAGCGCGCCGCCAGCTGTTCGCGCTCCGGTGTATCGCGTGGCAGGTGATCCGCGATGGATGTCAGCGTCTCGAACGGAAAGTCGCCGACCGGCTGCCCCGAAATGTCCGCGTAGGCCGCGCGGAAGTTGTCGGGCGTCGGCGCGACGCGCTTGAGGGCGAGTTGCCGCAGCGCTTCGCGTGCGATGTCCAGCGGTTGCAGGGGAAGCTTGCTCATGTTCTTCCGTTGCGATGTGTGCCGAGGCGGCGGCGCGACCTTGACCGATGTTGATGGAGTATAACCGCGCAGCGCGCAGGGTTCCGCGCGCGGCCACCAGTGGCTGCTCGCGCTATCCTAGACGACCTTGTTCGCTCCCAACTTGATCCCGGTCACATGAATCGTCCTTCACCCCCGTCCTTCGAAGCGCGCTGGCTGGCAGAGGCCGTGCGACTGCGCGAGCGTGCGCGCGGCCGTCTGCCCGATGGCGAGGCGATGCGACACGCGCGCGCCATCGGGGGCAGTGCCGAGGCGCGCATCATCGCGCGGGCCCGCATGCTGGGCGAGGACAGCGGATTGGCCGTGGCCCTGCAGGCCTGGCGCCTGCGCATCCGGGCGGCAGCCGCGCTGTTCGGCCTGCTCGCTTTTCTCGCCGGGGTCGGTGCGGCGCTGGCCGCCGCCGGCGATGGCGTGCGGGCGATCAACGTGGTGTGGGCGCTGGGCGCACTGCTTGGCGTGCATGTGGTGATGCTGGTGTTGTGGGCCGGCGGCTTCGCGCTCTCCGGCGGCGGTTCGCTGGGAGTCGGCGCCTTGTGGAACTGGCTGGCGCGGCGGCTGGCGGGTGACACCTTCGAGGCGGCGTCGGCCTTCGCCGGCCTGCATGCGCGCGCCGGGCTGGTGCGCTGGTGGCTGGCCGGCGTCACCCATGGCATCTGGTCGGCGGCGCTCGCTGGCGCGCTGGCCGGCCTGCTGGCGACCTTTCTGCTGCGCGGCCACGCCTTCGTATGGGAGACCACCCTGCTGCCGGCGGACTTTTTCGTCGGCTTCGTTGCGGCGGCCGGCTGGTTGCCCGCCCAGCTTGGATTCGCGGTTCCCGATGCGGCGGCCGTCGCGGCCAGCGGCGGCTCGCCCTCCGCCGACGAGGCGGCACGCCAGGCCTGGGCGTCGTGGTTGCTGGGCTGTGTCCTGATCTATGGGTTGGTGCCGCGCATGCTGCTGTGGGTCGGCTGCGCGCTGCGCCTTTCGCGAGGTCGTGCCACGTTGCGTCTGGACACCACCTTGCCCGGCTTCGCCGAGCTGGCCGATGAGCTGGCACCGGCGAGCGAACGCATGGGTGTGACCGACGCGGCGCCGACGCGTATCGAGATCGGTCGCATCGAAGGCGCGGCGCATTTCGCCGCGGCCGCTGCTGCGGTGGCCATCGAGTTGCGCCCGGACACGCACTGGCCGCCGGACTGGCTTGGCGCGGCGCGTGACCTCGGCGTGGCCGATTCGCGCGAACAGCGTGCGCGGGCGCTGCGCGAACTGGGCGCGTCGCCGGTGCGTCGCCTGCTGGTGGTCTGCGACGCGCGCATCTCGCCCGATCGCGGCAGTCTCGCGCTGATCGCCGAACTGTCGCGCCTGGCCGGCGAGTGCGCTGTCTGGCTGGCAGGCGCCGACGTCGCCGAGGCCGAGCGTGTACGGCGCTGGCACGAGTCGCTGGAGCAGATCGGATTCGCGCCGGCGGCCGTGTTCGACTCGGCGACGGCGGCCGGCGCCTGGATCGTAGGAGGCACGCATGGCTGATTCGCGACGCCCGGTGCGCATCGCCGTCGTCGGGCACACCAATACCGGCAAGACCTCGCTGCTGCGTACGCTCGCCCGCGACACCGGTTTCGGCGAGGTCTCCAGCCGGCCGAGCACCACCCGCCACGTCGAGGGGGTGCGTCTGCTCGCCGACGGCGAGGTGCTGGTGGAGCTGTTCGACACCCCCGGCATGGAAGACCCCATCGCGCTGCTCGAAGTGCTTGAGGCCATCGCCGCGCCGCAGGGCGAGCGCCTGGACGGGCCGGCGCGCATCGAGCGCTTTCTCGATGGCGAGCCGGCCAGGAAGCGATTCGAGCAGGAGGCCAAGGTGCTGCGCCAGATGCTCGCCAGCGATGCCGGCTTTTACGTCGTCGACGCGCGCGATCCGGTGCTCGCCAAGCACCGCGATGAACTGGCCATCCTCGCCGCGTGTGCCGTGCCGCTGCTGCCCGTGCTCAACTTCGTGCGCAGCGCCGAGGCGGACGAATCCGCCTGGCGCGAGGCGCTCTCGCGCCTGGGCCTGCACGCCGTGGTGCGCTTCGATACGGTCGCGCCCGAGCGCGATGGCGAGCGACGCCTGTACGAAAAGCTCGCCACCTTGCTCGACGACTACCGGCCGTCGCTCGACCGCTTGATCGCGTGCCGCGAGCGCGAAGCCGCCCAGCGTCATGCCGACGCCTTGCGCCGCGTCGCCGCGCTGCTGGTGGATGTGGCCGCCGCACGCAGCAGCGCGCCGGCCGACGACGAGGAAGCGCGGCCCGCCGTCGAGGCCTTGTCGAACGCCGTGCGCGCACGCGAGCAGCAATGTGTCGACGCCTTGCTCGCGCTGTATCGTTTTCGCAGCGACGACGTCGATGCCGACGAACTACCGCTGGTCGAAGGGCGCTGGGAAGAGGACGTGTTCAGCCCCGAGGCGCTGCGCGCAGTCGGCATCAAGCTGGGCACCGGCGCGGCGGCCGGCGCGGCCGCGGGCGTCGGCGTGGACCTGATGTTCGGCGGCCTGACGCTGGGCGCGGCGGCGGCCATCGGCGCGCTCGCCGGTGGCGGCGCACGCGCCGTGATGCATTACGGCGACCGCCTGCTCGGCGCCGTCACCGGACGCCGCACGCTCGCCGTCGACGACGCCATCCTGCGCCTGCTGGCGCTGCGCGAACTGGCTCTGGTGGCCGCGCTGGAGTCGCGCGGCCATGCTGCCACCGAGCCCTTGCGTCGTGACGCGCGCGTCGCGCAATGGCGCGAGGGCGCGCTCACCAAGCCGCTCGAGCGCGCACGCGCCCACCCGGAATGGTCGGAACTGCTGGGCGAGGCCGAAGATGCGGACGGGCGGGCGCGCGCGATCGAGGCGTTGGCGGCAGCGCTCGAACGCCTGGAGTCGGAGCTGTCCTGACGCGGCTCAGCTGCCGGCGGCCGCGGAGCGGTCGCCGGCCAGATCGCGCAGCACCTCGCGGATCCGCATCAGCGTCATGTCCTCGTTGACCACTTCGACATCGATTTCGACGTCGAAGCCCTGCTCCAGACTCATCACGAAATCCAGCAACCCGAGCGAATCGAGTTCCAGGTCGGCGAGCACCGTATCCAGGCCCGAATCGGCCAGTTGCGCACCGAAGTGATCGTGGACGAGGGCATCGAAGCGGTTGTTGAAGTCCTGCGTCATGGGGAGCTTCCGTATTGTCTGAAAACGCCCGCCACCGGCGGCTCGGGCCGGACGGCGGACCAGTCGATGGCGTGATGGGCGCCACGCAGCGCGTCGAGGAAGGCATCCGTCAGCGCCAGCGCCAGAGCCTGCCCGGCGCACATGTGCGCGCCCGCGCCGAAGGCCAGCGAGCGTTGCTGCCGCGCCAGTACGTCGGCGTTGGCCCACGGCAGCATCAGCAGCACGTGATCGCCCGCCGAAATGGCGTGCCCGGCCACCCGGACGTCCTTGCGAGCGCTGCGCCCGATGTAGTTGACCGGCGCGGTGCGCGCGAACAACTGCACCGCGGTGATCGATTCGAGCAACTGTGCGCGCTCCGCCTCGGGGGCGGACAGCCACGTGCACAGATAGGCGGTGATGCCGCCGATGATCGGCTCTCGTCCCTGCAGCACGTAGCTCGTAAGGATCGCGTCGCGAACGTCGTCGCGCGGACCGGGCTCGCCACGATGCGCCGCCAGCTCGTCGAAGAGGGCCTTGATCTGGGCGGACTTCGCGGCCAGCTTGCGCGGGTGATGCATGTATTCGAGCATCGCCGCGCCGCCGCCGATACGCGCCGGCCATTCGGCCGGGACGTCGTCGTCGGCCAGGAAGACCTGCAGGATCGCGTCCACCCCCGGCGCGACCACGTCGCGCGTCAGCGCGCAGGGCGGATGCTGCGTCAGGCGGTCGAAATGGCTGCGCGCACCGGCGCTCAGCCGCTTGCCGTGCCGTTGCAGGCTGCGTGCGTACGCGCAGACGAATTGCTGTCGAACGTCGGCATGTGCCGGTCGGTCGGTCTGCAACGGATTGTGTGTCAGGAAGCGGTAGGCTTCGCTCGCGTCGATGTCCGTGTGTTCGCTGAGCCGCTGGATCGACGCGGCGATCGGCGCGGGGGCGAAGCTGTCGTCGTCGGTCAGGATGCTGCGGGTGGCAGTTGCGTCCAGCACGAAATGGGTGCGCTCCGTCCCGCTGGTGACGGTTTCGATTGGCTCTCCGCTGAGAGGCAGATCGGAGATCAGGTGGTCGCGCGAGCCAACCAGTTGGGCGATGCGCTTGTTGACCCGGTTCGCATGCATACTTTCAGCTAACCTCGCTTCGTTCGCCGGTGTCCAGACGCCGCAACAGGCGTGCGGGCGCCCCGCCGATCAGAGCTCCGCCCTCGAAGCTGCCGGCCACCAGTGCCCCGCCCATGACCGTGCTCCATGCCCCGACCGAGGCGTCGGGCAGGAAGTTGGCACCGGTGCCGATTTCGCAGCCGTCGCCGATGATGACGTGGCCGGCCGCATTCACGCCAGGTCCCAGGTGTGCGTGGGCGCCAATGCGGTTGTGGTGACCGACGCAGCCGGCGCCGTTGATGATGGTGTCGTCGCCGATCGCGCTGGCCGCGCCGATCAGTGCATTCGCGCCAATATACGTGCCTTCCCCGATATGGGCGGTCGTCGCGATGACGGCGGTCGGGTGGATGACGGTGTGCACGGTCAGTGCCGCAGCGCGCAGTTCGTCGAAGATGCGTTTGCGCGCGCGGTTGTCGCCGATGCCGACGATGAAGGCGTCACATTCGACGTCCTTGGCGTGCGACAGGGGGCCGAGCACGGGCAGCCCTGCGACCGTCGTTCCGCGCAGTTCGGGCGTGTCGTCGAGAAAGCCGGCGGCGCGCACCGGGTGCCCGGCACGCGTGGCCGCGAACAGCGCTTCAGCGATGGTCTGGCCATGTCCGCCCGCGCCGATGATCACGACTGTGCTCGATTGCATTATCCCGTGAGTCTCCTGATTCCCTGGATTCATCGTAAAGCGCGCAGTACTTGCAGCTTCCGCGGTCAGACTGTCGGAGGCGGCTCAGTGCGCAACGTGTTTGCGGAAATCGCTCAGGCGAAAGCCCAGCGCGAACAGGGTTGCAAAGTACACCGCGATGCCGCCGGCGACCAGCGCGGCCAGGTGGGCGATGCGCTCGAGCGCGGTGTAGGCGAGCCAGGTGTGGGTCTCGCCCATGCCCCACCACAGCGCGGCGCCGAGCACTACCAGTGCGATCGCGAGACGCGCGACGAAGCCGCCCCAGCCCGGCAGTGGCGTGAAGGCGCCGCGAACGCGCAGGCCCCGGTAGAGCAGGGCGGCGTTGAGCAGCGCGGCCAGGCCGATCGACAGCGCCAGCCCGGTGTGCTGCAGCGGCACGATGAAGATCACGTTCATCACCTGCGTGGCGGCCAGCGTGATCAGCGCGAACTTGACCGGAGTGCGTACGTCCTGACGCGCATAGAAGCCGGGCGCGAGGATCTTGACGGCGATCAGCCCGGTCAGGCCGACGCTGTAGGCGATCAGCGCGGTGCGCGTGTGCAGCACGTCCTCGGGCGTGAATGCGCCGTGCTGGAACAGCGTGGAGATCAGCGGTGCCGCGAGCACGGCCAGCGCCAGCGCCGCGGGCAGCGTGAGCATCAGGGTCAGGCGCAGCCCCCAGTCGAGCATGGACGAGAATTCCTCGGTCCTGCCGTCGGCGTTTAGTCTGGACAGGCCCGGCAGCAGGATGGTGCCGAGCGCCGCGCCCAGCAGGCCGGCGGGGAATTCCATCAGGCGGTCGGCGTAGTACAGCCACGACACGCTGCCGCTTTGCAGGAAGGAGGCGAAGATGGTGTTGATGAACAGCGAGATCTGCGCAACGGACACCGCCAGCATCGCAGGGAGCATGAGCTTGAGCACGCGCTGCACGCCGGGGTCGGACCACTTCAGGTCGAAGCGCGGCAGCATGCCGATCTTCGCCAGTGGGCGGATCTGCAGCGCGAGTTGAAGCACGCCGCCGATGAACACCGCCCAGGCCAGCGCCAGCACCGGCGGGTCGAACCAGGGTGCCGCGAACAGCGCCATGATGATGAAGGACAGGTTGAGAAGCACCGGCGTGAAGGCCGGGATCGCGAAGCGGCTCCAGGTGTTGAGCACGCCGCCGGCCAGCGCCACCAGCGACATGAACAGGATGTAGGGTGCGGTGATGCGCGTCATCTCGACGGTCAGCGCGAACTTGTCGGCGTCTGCCGCGAAGCCGGGCGCAGAGATGTACACCAGCACCGGGGCGGCGAACACGCCGAAGGCCGAGATCGCCGTGACGGCCAGCCCCAGCACGGTGGCCACCCGGCTGGTCAGCGTCAGCGCCTCGGCGTCGCCGCGCTGTCGGCGGTACTCGGCCAGGATGGGTACGAAGGCCTGCGAGAACGCGCCCTCGGCGAACATGCGCCGCAGGATGTTGGGCAGTCGGAAGGCGACGAAGAAGGCGTCGGTGGTCGCGCCCGCACCGAAGCTGCGGGCAATCACGAAGTCGCGCACGAAGCCGAGAACACGCGAGAGCAACGTCATGCTGCTGACCGTGGCGAGGGCGCGGAGAAGGTTCATTCGGCGGGCGTGGGCTAAAAGGCGCCATGATACCGGGGGCTTCGTCGTAGGTCGCGTCGAGCGTAGCGAGTGCGACACCCCCCCTCGCATCCTGACGGCGACGTCGGACTTCGCCTGCGGCTCACTCCGACCTACCTCTGGAAGGCGGAGGTTTGGATAGCGGTATTTCTTCCCGCTTCAAGCTTCAAACTTCCCGGCGTGTGGCGGGTTGCTTGCAAGTCGCCGCATGTCGGGGTAACATTCCGCGTTTCGTAGAACCCATTAACACGGAAGAACATACATGGCCAACTCGGCACAAGCCCGCAAGCGCGCCCGCCAGGCCGTCAAGGCCCGCGGCCACAACGCCAGCCTTCGCTCGCGTCTGCGTACCGCCATCAAGGCCGTGCGCAAGGCCGTCGCCGATGGCGACAAGGCTGCAGCGCAGACGGTTTTCAGCACCTCGATGAGCACCATCGACAGCATCGCGGACAAGAACATCATCCACAAGAACAAGGCTTCGCGGCACAAGAGCCGCCTGTCGGCTGCAGTCAAGTCGATGGCTGCCTGATTCGCGCATCGCGCGCATTGAAACGGCGACTTCGGTCGCCGTTTTTGTTGGGCTTGCGCGCCGGCAGATCGCCCGCATTCTGTACTTCGCAGGCGCATTCGCTTAAAATCGGCCGCTTGAATCCCCACGGCGGCGCCTGCCGCCGTGCGTGTTTCTGGACCTATCCGATCGGGGTTTTGCGATGTCGCACGTGATGAACACCTACGCCAGGATGCCGGTCGCCTTCACGCATGGCGAGGGCGCGTGGCTGTTCGACGAAACCGGCAAGCGCTATCTCGATGCGCTGTCGGGCATCGCGGTGTCGACCCTGGGCCACAACCATCCGCGCCTGGTGCGCGCGATCGCCGGCCAGGCCGCGTGCGTGCTGCACACCTCGAATCTGTACCGCATTCCCTTGCAGGAAGAACTCGCTGACCGTCTGGCCGCGATGTCGGGCATGGACGAGGTGTTCTTCTGCAATTCCGGCTGCGAGGCCAACGAGGCCGCGATCAAGCTCGCGCGCATGTACGGCCACAAGCGCGAGGTCGCCAACCCCACGATCATCGTCATGGAAGGCGCCTTCCACGGCCGCACCATGGCGACGCTGTCGGCCACCGGCAACCGCAAGTCGCAGGCCGGCTTCGAACCGCTGGTGTCGGGCTTCGTGCGCGTGCCCTACCGCGACATCGACGCCATCCGCAAGGTGGCCGAGCACAATCCGAACATCGTTGCCGTGTTCCTCGAGATCATCCAGGGCGAGGGCGGCATCAACATCGCCGACGAGGCCTTCCAGCGCGAACTGCGCACCGTGTGCGACGAGCGCGAGTGGCTGTTGATGTGCGACGAGGTGCAATGCGGCATGGGGCGCACCGGCAAGTGGTTCGGCTTCCAGCACGCGGGCATCGCGCCGGACGTGATCACGCTGGCCAAGGGCCTGGGTTCGGGCGTGCCGATCGGCGCGTGTATTTCCGCCGGCCGCGCCAAGGGCCTGTTCGGGCCGGGCAACCATGGCTCGACTTTCGGCGGCAATCCGCTCGCCTGCGCCGCCGCGCTCGAGACGCTGGCGGTCATCGACGACGAGGGCCTGATGGGCAGGGCCGTCGAGATCGGCGAGTTCATCCGCAACGGCATTGCGCAGGGGCTCGAGGGCGTGGCCGGAGTGCGCGACATTCGTGGCCGCGGCCTGATGATCGGCATCGAACTGGACCGGCCGTGCGGCGTACTCGTCGCGCAGGCGCTGGAAGCCGGGTTGCTGATCAACGTCACCAGCGAGCGCGTGGTGCGTCTGCTGCCGCCGCTGACCTTCGGCCGCGAAGAGGCGAACGCGCTGCTCGAGCGGCTGGTGCCGCTGCTCCGCGACTTCCTGCGGCAGAACTGAGACCGGACCGATGAGTACGCTCAAGCATTTCCTGCAGTTCCGTGACCTCTCGCGCGACGAATACGACTACCTGTTCGAGCGCGCGCGCTGGATCAAGGACAAGTTCAAGCGCTACGAGCCCTATCACCCGCTGTTCGATCGCACGCTGGTGATGATCTTCGAGAAGGCCAGCACGCGTACGCGTCTGTCCTTCGAGGCCGGCATGCACCAGCTCGGCGGCACGGCCATCTACCTGAATACGCGCGACTCGCAACTGGGCCGCGGCGAGCCGGTCGAAGACGCTGCGCAGGTGGTCTCGCGCATGAGTGATCTGGTGATGATCCGCACCTTCGAGCAGGAGATCATCGAGCGTTTCGCCGCCTATTCGCGCGTGCCGGTGATCAACGGCCTGACCAACGAATACCACCCGTGCCAGATCCTGGCCGACATCTTCACCTACATCGAGCACCGCGGCCCCATCCAGGGCAAGACCGTGGCGTGGATCGGCGACTCCAACAACATGTGCAACACCTGGCTGCAGGCAGCCGAGGTGCTGGGCTTCAACGTGCACGTGTCGACGCCGCCGGGCTACGAGGTCGAGCCCGAGCGCGCCAACCTCTACGGCACCGACCACTTCGAGGAATTCGCCGACCCCATCGACGCCTGCCGCGGCGCCGACCTGGTGACCACCGATGTGTGGACCTCGATGGGCTTCGAGGCCGAGAACGAGCAGCGTATGAAGGCCTTCGCCGACTGGTGCGTGGATGCCGACATGATGGCCGTGGCCAGGCCCGACGCGCTGTTCATGCACTGCCTGCCGGCGCACCGCGGCGAGGAAGTCACGGCCGAGGTCATCGATGGCCCGCATTCGGTGGTGTGGGACGAGGCTGAAAACCGGCTACATGCCCAGAAAGCACTCATGGAATATCTGCTGCTGGGGCGGGTCGACTCGTAGCAAAGTAGGGCGCAATGGCCGAAGGGCATTGCGCCGGATTGGCCAAGCATTCGGCGGATTACGCTGCGCTAATCCGCCCTACGGGATGCGTTGGGCGGTTAATTCGAATCAACCAAGGCGCATCGCGCGCCGAACCAATCGGGAACACAGATGAGCGATGTAAACAAAGTCGTGCTCGCGTATTCGGGCGGGCTGGATACCTCGGTGATCCTCAAGTGGCTGCAGGACACCTACGGCTGCGAGGTGGTCACCTTCACCGCCGATCTGGGCCAGGGCGAAGAGCTGGAGCCGGCGCGCACCAAGGCGCTCAAATTCGGCATCCAGCCCGAGAACATCTTCATCGACGATCTGCGCGAAGAGTTCGTGCGTGATTTCGTGTTCCCGATGTTCCGCGCCAACACCATCTACGAAGGCGAGTACCTGCTCGGCACCTCGATCGCGCGCCCGCTCATCGCCAAGCGCCAGATCGAGATCGCGCAGGCCACCGGCGCCGACGCCGTCTCGCATGGTGCCACCGGCAAGGGCAACGACCAGGTGCGCTTCGAGCTCGGCTACTACGCGCTGATGCCCAACGTGAAGGTCATTGCGCCGTGGCGCGAGTGGGACCTGCTCTCGCGCGAGAAGCTGCTCGACTACGCCGAGAAGGCCGGCATCCCCATCGAGATGAAGCACAAGCAGGGCGGCTCGCCGTACTCGATGGACGCCAACCTGCTGCACATCTCCTACGAAGGCCGTCATCTGGAAGATCCGGCGGCGGAAGCCGAGGAGGAGATGTGGCGCTGGACCGTGTCGCCGGAGGCTGCCCCCGACGAGGCGCAGTACGTGGATCTGGAGTTCGAGCGCGGCGATCTGGTCGCCATCGACGGCACGCGCATGAAGGCGCACGAACTGCTCGCCAGGCTCAACGAGCTGGGCGGCAAGCACGGCATCGGGCGGCTGGACCTGGTCGAGAACCGCTACGTCGGCATGAAGAGCCGCGGCTGCTACGAGACGCCGGGCGGCACCATCCTGCTGCGTGCGCACCGCGCCATCGAGTCGATCACGCTGGACCGCGAAGTCGCGCATCTCAAGGATGACCTGATGCCGCGCTACGCCACCACCATCTACAACGGCTACTGGTGGAGCCCCGAACGGCTCGCCATGCAGGCGCTGATCGACCAGACGCAGGCCGTGGTCAATGGCTGGGTGCGTGTGAAGCTCTACAAGGGCAACGTCATCGTCACCGGGCGCGACTCGAAGACCGATTCGCTGTTCGATCCGTCCATCGCCACCTTCGAGGACGACGCCGGCGCCTACGACCAGCGCGACGCCCACGGCTTCATCCGCCTGAACGCGCTGCGCATGCGCATCGCCGCCAACGCCAAGATCCGCCGGGGCTGAGGGGAAGGCGGGCGGTAGCGCGGCATGGAGACTCCGCCGACCATCTTCGGCCTCACGGTCGCCGAGTTCGAGGCGATCTCGCTGAAGGTGCTGCTGACCGCGCTGATCCTCTACATGCTGTTCATCATCGGCAATCTGGCGTGGAAGTCCAAGGCCGGAAAGTACGGCACGGTGTGGCTGTTCGTGGCACTGGGCGTAGGCTTTCTGGGCTTTGTCGCCAAACCGCTGATCCAGCGTTTTCTCGGTATCGAGTAAAGGAAACCGAATGAGCATCACCGAAAAGTATTCCGGCGTGGAACTGACGACCGCCGGCAACGTGTATTTCGACGGCAAGTGCGTCAGCCACGACTTCGTCACCGCCGACGGCGTGCACAAGTCGGTCGGCGTGGTGTTGCCGGCCAAGCTGACCTTCGGCACATCCAAGCCGGAAGTCATGGAGTGCGTCGCGGGCGGCTGTCGCTACCTGCTCAAGGGCGCGTCGGAGTGGAAGACGTGCTCGCCGGGCGAGATGTTCAGCATCCCGGAGAATTCCGGTTTCGACATCGAAGTGGCCGACGAGCCGTTCCACTACATCTGCCACTACGGCTGAGCCGTCGCCGGCCGCAAGCTTTCCAGGGGGTTGCCATGCCGTCCTTCGACATCACTTCCGAAGTCGACCTCGTCGCGCTCAAGAACGCGGTCGAAGTCGCCAACCGCAAGATCGCCAACCGCTACGACTTCAAGGGCACCAGCGCCACCATCGAACAGGCCGACAAGCTGCTCACGCTCATCGGCGACAGCCATTTCCAGCTCGAACAGATGATGGCCATCCTGCTGCCCGAGATGACGGGCAAGAAGGTCGACGTACGCTGCCTCGAGCACGGCGAAGTGCAGAAGGTCGGCGGCAACAAGGTCAAGCAGGAGCTCAAGGTGCGCGTGGGCATCGAGCAGGAGCCGGCCAAGAAGATCGTGCGCATCCTCAAGGACAGCAAGCTCAAGGTCCAGGCCGCCATCCAGGGCGAGGCCGTGCGCGTGTCCGGCGCCAAGCGCGACGTGCTGCAGGACGCCATCGCGCTGGTCAAGAAGGAAGTCACCGACCTGCCGCTGCAGTACGGGAATTTCCGCGACTGAGGTGGGCTCAGGCATGCGCCGCGGGTGCTCGGGCACAACAGCTCGTGGCTGGCCCGTTGCCTGGCCGGCGTCTGTTGGCGCAGAATCCCGCTACGTGCCACTCTCGTGCATTTGTTGATGAAGGCTGTCGCCGCCATGAAACCTTCCAAGGCACTTGCCTTGCATCGTAGCGAGATTCGCCGGATCGTCGAATCGCACCGCGCTCGCAATCCTCGCGTTTTCGGCTCGGTACTTCATGACGAGGATACGGAGTCGAGCGATCTCGATCTGCTCGTCGATCCCACGCCCGACACGACGCTCTTCGATATCGGCGCGATTCGCCACGAACTGCTGGGTTTGCTCGGCGTGCCGGTGGATGTCCTGACGCCCGATGCATTGCCAGAGAAGTTCCGTACCCAGGTGATTGGGGAAGCGCGGCCGGTATGAGCCCCAAGGACGTTCGAAGGCTCGACGACTACCTTGGTCACATATCCGAGGCGATCGGGCGCATCGAACGTTACACGGCGAGTATGGACGCCGATGCGTTTCTCCGCGACGAACTGGTACAGGACGCGGTCGTCCGCAATCTCGAGATCATCGGTGAAGCCCGTCGCAACATTTCGGTTCGGTTTCCCGATTTCGCGTTGGCACATCCCGAGTTGCCATTGGCGTCCGCGTATCAAATGCGCAATGCCGTCGCGCACGGATATTTTCAGGTCGATTTTGGCGTCGTCTGGAAGACGATCACCGCCGAATTGCCTGCCTATCAACGTCAACTTCAGGCGCTCCGTGCCGACCCTCCGGAAACTACCGGTCGCGATCACTCTGACTGATCCGGCGCAGGAGTTCGGCGATCGTGAAATCAGGGGTTTGGTGCTGGGCAGCGTGCGGATTCGCACGTGGTCGATGACATCGGTATTGCGTACACGGCTCGCGAGGTATACCTTCGTCATTTTCCAGGGTTCGTCATGAGCCGACCATGCGCAGCTTTCCCGCACGTCCGCAGGGCCTCACCCTGATCGAGCTGGTCGTCACCATCGCCATTCTCGCCATCGTGATTGCGCTGGCCGCGCCGTCCTTCGCGGCGATCGTGCGCGACAACCGCATCGCCACCGGTACCAATCAACTCATGGGTGCGCTGCAGACCGCGCGCTCGGAAGCCGTGCGGCGCGGACATCGGGTCAACCTCTGCGTCAGCCAGAATCTGCTGACGTGCGTCGACGGCGATTCCGCGGCTGGCTGGGACGGGGGGTGGCTCATGTTCGCTGATCAGGACGGCGACAATGTCCTCGACGACGACGAGGAGATACTGCAGGTCGGCAATCCTCTGCGCGGGCTGCAGGCCAGCGGCAACGGGCCGGTGAAGACGTCCATCTCCTTCGCCGCCACCGGTCAGCCACGCCAGGCCGGCACGATCGGCCTGTGTGGCGGTGTCGGCGAGCACGTGGGCCGCAGCATCGTCATTTCCGTGGTCGGACGCATCCGGCACGACCACGTCGAATGCGAGGCATCGACCCCGGCATCCCCCGAACCCGTCGACCCCGACGATTTCGCCCCCTACCCCGAAGAGGGCTGACCCGACCACTGATCGCGGCGCGCGCGCCGCTCGTCGTCGCTGCCTTGTCCACCGCGCCGGAAGCGGCCATCGTGGCCGCATGCACAAATCCGGCGGTTTCACCCTGGTCGAACTGTTCATCGCGCTCGCGGTGGCGGCGGTGTTGCTCACGCTCGCCGCGCCGGCCTTCCTCGATACCCTCGCACGCGCGCGGCTCGATTCCGCGTCGTCGGGTCTGGTCGGGGCGGTCAATCTCGCGCGCTCCGAGGCGGTCAAACGCGCGCGGCTTGCGACCTTGTGCTCGCGCAGCGAGAACGACGACGGTGATCCGGTGTGCGGCGACGACGAGGACTGGGCCGACGGCTGGATCGTCTTCGCCGACGGGGTCGCCGACGCGGTACGGGTGGGCGACCCGATGGGCGACATCACGGTCGACACCGAGGTTGAGGAGGTCACCTTTGAAGCGACCGGCCGACGCACTGGTGGCGCTGGCGATCTGACGTTCTGCCTTGCTGGACGCGCGGATACAGTGCGTTCGATTGCAGTTGCCCCGCTCGGGCGCGTGGCCACCGAGGTTTTGGAGGAATGTCCGTGACGCGCCCCGCCAAGAATTCGCGTCAGCGCGGCATGAGCCTGCTCGAGGTGCTCGTGGCCATCGTCGTGCTGGCGCTCGGTCTGCTCGGGTTGGCCGCCCTGCAGATGACCAGCCTCAAGGGTGGGCACGGCGCTTATCTGCGTTCGCAGGCCGCGCAACTGGCCTACGACATGAGCGACCGGCTTCGCGCCAATCGCGAGAGCGCGCCGGACTACGCGTTCGCGCTGCCCGATCCGCGGCCTGCGTGTGATCGGGCGCTGGCGCCCGCCGGCACCCTGCCGCAACGTGACGTGGCCGAGTGGCTCAATACCCTGGCCTGTGTGTTGCCCCAAGGCAACGGCAGCGTTGCGCGTGTGGCCGGGACCGACGTCTACGACATCAGCGTGCGCTGGATCGAGCGCGAAGCCGACGAGGATGGCGGAACCGATGGCGAACTCGCTCTGAGGGTGCAGCTATGAGCCGCATCGATTTTCCGCGCGACCAGCGCGGCGTCTCGCTGATCGAACTGATGATCGGTATCGCCCTCAGCCTGCTGCTGCTCGCATCGGTGCTCTACGTATTCCTTTCGAGTCGTCAGGGCTATGACTCGCAGGAGCGGCTGGCCCGCCTGCAGGAGAGCTCCCGTTTCGCGATGGAGGCGGTAGTCGAGGATCTGCGACGTGCGGGCTATCTCGGGGGCAATGCCGACGTCGAAACCATCACCGGCGCCGACGATCCGGACAACGAACCCTCCTGCACCGACGAAGCCTGGGGCAAGCGTATCGGTCGCCGTATTTTCGCGATCAACGATAGCGCCGCGGGTTACGACTGCATCGACAACCATCTGCGTGGCGACGTGCTGGTGATCCGCTATGCCGAAGCGCCCATTGTGGAGACGCCCGCCGACGGCAGGCTGTACTTGCGCACATCACTGTTCGAGGGGCAACTCACCGTGCCGCCTGAGACCAACACCGTGGTTGACGAGCCGCAGTGGGTGCGCGCGATGACCGCGCGTGCCTACTACGTGGCAAATTCCGGCCGGCAGTGCGAGGGGGAGGACATCCCGTCACTGTGGGTGGTGGCCATGGACGCCGACGGGTCGCCCGACGGACCGCAGGAACTGGTGCCAGGTGTCGAGCAGTTCCAGGTTCTGCTCGGTGTGGATACCGATGGCGACCGCTCGGTCGACGACTATGTAAGCGCCGGCGCCGTGGCCGACTGGGATCAGGTGATCGCCGCGCGGGTGTGGGTGCTCGCACGCAGCGAATGCCCGGAGGGTGGGCACAGCGATTCCTTCTCGTATGCCATGGGCGACCTGTCTCCCGCCTACACGCCCGCGGACAACTTCCGTCGCCAACTCAGCGTGGCCACCGTGCAGTTGCGCAATCGCCCCTCGGGCGAGGACGCTTTCGGTGGGGGAGGAGACGACGATGGAGAGGACGACGGCGAGGTGACCGATCCTCCCCCTGACGGAGAGGCCTCATGAACAGGGTTGCCGCTTCAATGCGCGGTGCGGTACTCGTGGTCAGCCTGATCATGTTGCTGCTGCTGACCTTGCTGGGCTTTGCCGCGATGAACACTTCGGTGCTCGAAGTGCTGATGTCGTTCAATACGGTGCGCCAGACGCAGTCTCTCGCCACTGCGGAGAACGTGCTGCGTATTGGCGAATCGGATCTGGAGGACCTGGTGGTGACCTCGTCGGCGGATGCGACCTCTTACTACTACAACCACTACGACGGGGGTACCGATCCGCTCGAGACCGAGCTGCGGGACTGGAGCGGGTTCAACACCGAAGTAGTCGAGGGCGCAGTGGCAGGTTCGTACCTCATCGAATACATCGGACCGCGCGACATTCCCGGCTGCACCGCCGCCTGGGAAGAAGGGGCCACGGGCTGCAAGGTGCATGCCCACCTCGTGAGCGCGCGCAGCAACGAGGACGGTAGCCGCGCCTCGTTGCGCATGGTCCAGTCTGTCTACACCACCTTGCGCGGGCCCTGATTCGCCCGGGAGGCATCATGTCGAACAAGCTCCACATCCATGTCCTGCTGGCAGGCCTGTATCTGGTCACCGGCCTCGCGTCGGCGCCGGTCGCATCGGCACCGGTGATCGACCCCGAAACCCAGCCCGCACTGGTGCTCGCGCCGTACGTCGCGCGTAGCGATGACCTCTCAGTGGGGCAGACCTACGCCTATCGGCCGTGGTTCGAGAACGGTTCCTGGCAGGGTGATCTGATCCAGTACACGCTTGCGACCGATGGCGTACGTACGACCGATGTGCTCGTCGGCGACAACCCGGCCGATGGGGGCGTCACCAACTGGAGTGCGCGTGCGCGCTTCGATGCCGCGGCCGTCGCGAACGCGGATTGGTGGCAGGGACGCAGCGTCTACTCCACCAACGGCAGCGGCCTGGGCACGCGCATCAGCTTCCTGTGGAACGAACTGACTGCAGCGCAGAAGGCGGCGCTCGACCCGGAAGCCGCCGCCGACGCCTCGCTCAACGGCGCCTTCGACAGCCCGGTGCTCAACTATCTGCGGGGCGACCGCAGCCTCGAGCGCGACAAGGCCGGCGGTATCTTCCGCATCCGCTACAACCTGCTCGGTGCGATCATCAATTCCACGCCGTCCTACGCCGCCTATCCGGCCGACGGCGACCCCTATGCGAAGGAACGCGTCTATGTCGGCGCCAACGACGGCATGCTGCATGCCTTCAACGCCAAGACGGGCGATGAGGTTTGGGCCTACGTCCCGTCGATGCTGATCCCGAAACTTTCGCGGCACGGTGATGTTCCCTACGACATCGTCTACATGGTCGACGGGGAAACGCGCTATTCCAATGCCGTGACGGGCTACGATGCCGATGACAACATCGTTCGCAAGCGTATCCTCACGGCCGGTTTGGGCGCTGGCGGCAAAGGGCTGTTCGCGCTCGACGTCGATTCGCCGGATGAACCCGCAGTGCTGTGGGAAATTCACGCTTCCACGTCCGGTGTGGGCAACGACATCGGCCAAATCCACGGCCGGCCGGCCGTAGCGCGCATTGGCGGTACGCTCGCGGCTTCAGCGGCCTACGTCGTGACCGGCAACGGTTTCGGTAGCGCCAACGGACGCGCCGTGCTCTTGCGTATCGCGCTCGACGGCACGGTGTCTTCCATCGTCGCCGACGGCGGCCCCGCAAACGGCCTGGGCGCTCCGACCTTGCTTGACCTCAATAACGACGGACTGGTCGACTACGCCTACGCGGGGGATCTGAAAGGCAATCTGTGGCGTTTCGACCTGAATGCGAATTCCGTCAGCAAGGTTTTCGCCGCCGGCGTGTCCAAACCGATCACTGCGGCTCCCGACGTGGCGCGTCATCCGTTTGGCGGCATCATGGTGTATTTCGGCACCGGAAGCGTACTGAGCATGGCCGATGCCGCGAACGAGGATCAGCAGACCATCTTCGGTATTCGTGATCTGCGCACTGGCGAAGTGAGCACAGACGATCTGGTTGCCCAGACGCTCTCCGTCGAGTCCGCCTACGAAAAGCAGTTGCGCGTGGCCACCGACAATGTCGTCGACTACGACCAGGCGGCCGGATGGAAGGTCGATCTTCCCGTGACCAGCGAACGCCTGATCGGCCGGCCGCAGGTGCGTGGCGGGCGCCTGCAGTTCGTCACGACCATCACCTCCGGAGACTACCCCGCCGGATGGCTGATGCAACTCAACTACCTGTCCGGGGCGAGCAGCGATACCGCGTTGTTCGACATCAGCGGCGACGGTGCGCTCGATTCATCCGACGCCGTCACGATCGCGGACGTCGGCCAGAAATACCCGGTGGGTCGCTATCTGGGCGACGGCAACTTCTCGCAGCCGGTGCTGCTGCGCTTGAGTCAGGGCATCGATGTGTCCTACATCAACGGTCTGCTGTTGCCGTTCGCGCCTCTGGTGGGGGCGGAGCTGATCTTCGGCGGCAACATCGACGTCACGACCGACAGCCCGAGCGGGCCGGTGGTGTCCAAGGTTCCGGGGTATCCGAATCCGGATGCCATCTATCCGGCGGGTGACGGCATCGGCAACAACGTAGATGGTCACGTGCATGGCTACGACAAGCTGCACAACGTCAAGTACGTCGATTTCTTCGATCTGGAGCCGCGCCGCGGCATGTGGCGGCTGGACGCTGCTCTCGACGGCAGCGGCAACGCGATCGCCATCGAGCGTGAGCTTAACCGTGTCACCGAGGTGAATGCTCCGGGTACATCGACGGTCGGCTTCGGCAACAGCCAGAAGTTCATCGTCACGCTGACCAACGCGGATCTGTCCCAAGGTGTGGATCTGCAGATCGGGTGTCGCACCTGGAACGCGGCGCAGTATCAGGCGATGATCGCGCATCAACTGGTCAATCTGGGGCGTACTCCGTCCCAGTTGCAGGATACGTACCATGGCAACGCGTCGCTGATCTTCACGCTTGACGACATCCTCAACGCCGATTGCGGCGACACCAGTGGCACCCTGCGCCTGACCGTGATCGACCGCGTCGGCAAGGACGGGGTGCTGCATGCCACCTTGCCGGGTTGCGTCAACGACACGACGAACTGGGACGGGGAGGCCAAGAGTGCCGGGGAAATCTGGCACATCACCCCGGTACAGGAGTCGTCGGGCAACGGATTCCGCTGGCGCAACGGGGCGCTGACCGCGCAACTGCTGAAGGTCAACAACGACAATACGGCAGCCTACACCCTGCAAGGGGCGGGCCAACCGACCTACAAACTGCGCGGTGACACCATTCATGGGGGTGCCTATGCCGCGGGATTCACCGTCACGAAGGTGAAGGGCAGCGACGTCGTCACCCCGCTCAACGGCAATGTCAGTGGGCTGCTCTATGAACTGACGATGTTCTGGCACCACGGCGACATGTTTGATTTCCAGCAGTCGGGACAAGAGCCAAAGTGTTACGGAGATTCGGTCTACAGCGCCAACACCGCCATCGATATCCGTGGCATCAACCTCGGGCAGTACCAGTCGCTGATCGACGATGCCGGTCAGGAAGTGATCGAAGAGGACTATGCCGGTGCGCTCGAAGACCTCTCGCTGGCGCTTGCTGCCGGTGACGAGGTCGCCGTTGCCGACGCGCTGGTCAACCTGGGAACCTTGCTGCAGGACGGCGCGCTGATGGCTTACCACCGCCTGCGTTTCTATGCGCCCGGCGTCGTGCCCGTGCAGCACCTGCTCGAGATCGACAAGCGTCTCGGAGAAGGCGGTGGCGGGGCGGTTGCCGACGACCAGACGCCGGCCGAGGTGGAGGACATAACGCAGGACGACAACCCCATCCGCGGACCGAACTTCGTGCCCGGACGGCGCACGTGGATCGACCTGGTGCCGAGGTGAGACGAATGAGCATGCACGCAATCGGGTACCCGCAGCGGCGGGCAGCGCTGCCGCGAGGTTTCACGCTGATCGAGCTGATGATTGTGGTCGCGGTGATCGGCATTCTGATCGGCGTCGCCTATCCGTCCTATCAGAACTATCTGCAGAAGACGCGCCGGGCCGACGCACAGACGGTGCTGCTGGAGAACGCGCAGGCGCTCGAGCGGTTCTACATGACCGCCAACACCTATGACGGCGTGCCGTTCGCGGACAAGTCACCCAAGGACGGTCCTGATCGGTATTACGATATAGACATTGTTGATCCGAGTGAAACGGAGTTCACTTTGAGGGCGGAGCCGCAAGGCTCGCAGGCGAATGACCGTTGCGGGGTGTTGACGTTGACCCACAATGGCGTGAAGGGTGCGGCCCAGCCCGACTGCTGGACGCGCTGACGGGCAGGAGCCCTCGGCTCGGTCGGTTCGGTCAGCCGGAGACGCAGGGAAAATGTCGGAAAGGCATGCGCCGTATCGGGCGTGCATGCGGCGGATTACGCTTCGCTAATCCGCCCGGCCACAGCTGAGTTTAGTTTGGCTGGATGGTGCCTGAGGTTCGGCTCATACGGCGCAATGCGCTGCGCTTATTGACGCCCTACGGATTGGCGTGCGGAAAGGTCCGAGGCCGTGGTCGGCTGCCTGCAGCTCGTTGATCAGCGATAGTGGCCCGTAGGCCGAGTCACGCCGCCCGCGCGTGCAACTCGAATTGCACCTTCACGTGCCGGTACGGAAACGACAGTTTGCCGTCGCGGGTCTTGTCCACCAGGCCGCACAGCACAAGTGCCTGAGCGTCGGTATGCACGCCCTTCACGTCGCGCCCCACGCGCCGGGCCAGTTCGCGCACACCCAGCGGCCCCGCGCCGGTAAGCGCCGCGATCAGCCCCCAGCGGCCCGGCGTGAGGGTGCGCGCCATGTCCTCGGCAGACTCAAAGGTATATCGGGGCGTGGCGGCGGATTGTCCGCTGCGCAGCGTGGCAAGGATGCGCTGCTTTGCGCCCGCCATGTTGTCGATCCCGATGGTCAGGGTGGTTTCGTCCACTTCAGCCTCCAAATCGCCCAACGTCCGCCCAGAAATCTTCGAGCAGTTGATCGAGCGTAGTGAACGCATAGGGCGTTTCCAGCGCACCGATGTGCTTGTGGTCACCCTTGCCGCGTTCGTTGTCGTAGCGCACCACGCAGGTTTCGCCCACCACGAACGCCAGCCGGTACTTGTAGCCATGCGTGGTCGGCGGAATCGGCATGGGTGCAGACCAGATGACGATCTCGATGAAGCGGTCATCGCCGACGCGGATGCGTTCCTTGAGGATTGGAACGGCGTGCGTGTTGTTCATCCTACAACATGCGTGATCGTTGTAAAGTGAGCAACATGAATTCAGCCCGTATGACGAGATTGACGCCCCGGCGATTGCTGGGCCGTCTCAGTTCGACCAGCACTCGGGGTCGAGCGGGTTGGAGGGGGCGTCGCCCTGGGCGCGGCGGCCGGTGTGGGTGACGTAGAAGCTGCCGCAGGGGTCGTCGCGCATGACCCCGACCGGCTGTGCGACGAGGGTCCACGAATCGGCTTGCAACTCCCCGACGAAGGCAATCGTGTAATACGGACCGGGGATGTCGAACGGCACGCGGTCGAACGGCAGGGTTGCGTTCGCGTAGCTGCCACTGCGGCTGAATTCGCGTTCGAGGTGGTGGGCCAGTTCCAGCAATGCGCGCTGGGCCTCGACGCGGCGGCTCTTGCGGATCTGTTCGGTGTAGGTGGGCCAGGCGATCGCCACGATGATCGCGAGTATGGCCACGGTGATCATCAGCTCGATCAGCGAGAAGCCGCCCCGTCTTCGGGCGCTGCGCGTCATTGCGGACGCACCGCCACCGACGTGATCAGGCCGCGGTGGCTGCCCGGCGTGGCTTCGAGCACGGTCACGACCACGTCCATGCCGACTTCGAGCTCGTCCAAGCGCCCCGGCTCGGTGGGCGTGCCGCGTATCGGCGCTCCGGCCGATACGGTGTATTCCGTGCCATCGACGACGAGAGTGCGGGCCTGTCGATCGACGTGTTCGATACGCCCGGGCAGTTGCGTTTGCGCATGAGCGCTGGCGGCGAACACTGCGGCGGCGATTGCGATGACGAGCTTGGACATGACGGGCCTCCAAGTCATTGGATGATTTCTCGCCAGCTCTGGCGGCCAACGTCGTTGGGGCCGGGGTTCTCGCGTACCGTGCGCAGGCCGCTGGCGGTGGACAACTGCTTGTATTCGGCGCCGTCCTCGCCCACCAGCACGGCCGGTGTGGCGGTCGCGCCGCCATCGACGAGCAGGCCGGAGGGTGGCATCCACACCGCGTCGTCGCCTTCGCCCACGCTCATGTGGTCGCCAATCGTGAAGCGCCGGTCCAGATTCAGGTCGAACGGGGCGTAGCTGAGTCGCCCGCCGCTGGCGGCGTTCAGTTCCATCAGCCAGCTGTCGCCACCGGGGCGACAGGGGTCTTCGCTGGGAATCAGCGTGGTGAAGATCACGCGGCCGTTGCGCACGATGGAGTGGGTGATCTGCCGCTCGCCGTGCAGCGTGCCCGCGGGCGACTGGAAGTCGAGAAGCCAGCCGCGATGTTCGCTCCAGCTTGCCCGCTCACTGGTCGTGGCGCGCAGCCGGTAGGACACGGTACTGTTCTGCGGGGTCGTGAAGCTGAGTGTCTGTTCCGAGAGGATGGATTGCGTCAGCAGGTTGCCACGGCTGGCGCCGACGTTGTTGTCCTCGTCCCAGATGCCGTAGAAGCTCTGCAGGCCGGTGTCGGCGGCGATCTTGTCGGCCGGCTCCAGATATTTCCCGGTGCCGAACAGCACGATGCGCCCGCGCCCGGTGGGATGGCGGACCACCGACGGTCGGCTGGTGATGGGCTGACGGTCGGCGTCGTCGCACGGTTGGCTGCTGCAGGCGAGGAACAGTCGGCGCAGGCTCCAGCTTGCGGGCGCGGCCTGGCGCAGATCGAAGCGCCACAGGTTGCCGAACAGATCCCCGGCGTAGATGAAGTCGATGCGACGGTTTCCGGTGTCGTCGACCGGTGCCACCGTGGCCAGCCCGTTGGGGCGATCGTCCCCGCTCGGGTCGCCGGCCATGCCGACGCCGGTGTCGAGCTTGCGGATCAGCGCGCCGCTGGCCAGATCGACGACGAACAGCACGGCGTTGCCGGTGGCGCTGGGGTCGTCGTCCTCTTCGGTGTTGTTGTAGCCGTTGCCGAACACCGCCGCCCAGGTACCGTCCTGCAGCCGCACGATGGCCGGCTGGCTGAAGCTGTAGCCCAGATCCGGGTCGGTGAACTCCCACAGCACGATGTCGTCGGCTGCGTTCTCGGCGAAGTTCTGCGGTTCGGTGACGTCGAGCGCATACACCGACTGGCCGCCCTTGTTGAGCCCGCCCACCAGCAGCGTGCGCCAGCGCTCACCGATGTAGGCGTCGGCCACGGTGGGCGAGCCGTCGACGTAGTAGCGGTGGTTCAGGCGGTAATCGGGGTCGGCCAGATGGCGCAGCTCGGGCAGAACCGCTTCGGGGACGAAGGCGAGGCGTTCCTGGCCGGTCTCGGCGTCGAATCCGTGCAGCATGCCGTCGTTGGCGCCGACGTAGATCATCTCCGGGCGGTTGGCATTGTCACGCTTGAACTGGTCGTAGGACGCACCACTTTCCAGGCCGTCGGGGTAGCGCATGTTGGGCGCGCCGACGAACACCGGCGCGGAGTGGATGATGTCGCCGAGCTTCGATGCCCGCGGACGCAGGCCCGCCTGGTGGACGCCACGGATGTAGTCGATGAAGGTCGGGTTGTTCTGGAACCACGCGTCCTTTTGCTCGGGCTCGAAGCTGTCCCAGCGAAACGCTGCGGCTTCGCCGTCGACCTGTGTGACGATGGTGCGTGCATCCGCGACAGGCATCTGTTCGGCCGCACTCCACGCGATGTGCACGGGCCGTCCGTAGTTCGCGCTGGCGAGATCGCTCTCGATGTCGAACGCCACCAGATCGCCGCTCCAGTCGGCGCTGTTGTAGCCACCGAAGTACAGGCGCGTGCCGGTGCTGACGAAGCCCGTGCTGGCCGCCGCCGAGGCGGCCGAGCCGGTCTGTGCCTGGATGTTGCGCAGGGCTTGCTCGAGTACGGTGCTGAGTTCCTCGGCGTCGTTCGCAGTGTAGTACTGGCCATGTCCGTATTCGGCCGCATCACGAAGCATCTGGTTGGCAGCCAGGAATCCGACCGTGTAGGTGTGCATGTTCTGACGCGCGAACTGCGGGTCGTCGAAGCTCATGCCGGCCGCGTCCGTGCCGCTGGTGCGCATGTCGATGTCCCACGCGAACTTGGCGATGTCGTCGAGAAACAGCGCATGGCCTTCGGCACTGGTGTTGCTGGCGGGATTGAAGCCGTCCGAGTACTGCGGAAAGTCGGGGAAGTCGCTGCTCGAGGTCTCGGGGCTGAGGCCGTCCCAGTCGGGCAGCTTGCCCTCGGGGTCGGCCGGGTCGTCGTCCGGATAGCTGCTGTCGTAGGTGGGCATGCCGTCGGTGATGACGACGGTGAAGTTCTTCTGACAGCGATACTGGATGGGACTGGTGTATTTGGTGTCGCTGTTGTAGTGGCTGTCGATGCCGCGGAAATAGCGGGTGACTTCGTAGAGGCTCTCGCCCAGTGGCGTAAAGCCCTCGGCGCGCATGTCGCCGATGGTCGACGTGAGAGTGTCGGTGGTTGCGCCGCAGTCGGCGAGGATTCTTGCGCCCTGGTAGCGGTTGAAGCGCGCGAGGCCGAAGCGCATCCCATGTGTGTTCCGCACGATGTGGTCCGCAACATTGCGCGCGACCGACATGCGGTCGAGATCCGGAACGGTTCCGTTGTCGATAGCCGCTTTCAGACTGGCGTTGTTCTCGTAGGTGTTGAGCAGGTAGTTCAGGTAATTGACGTGATAGCGGGTTTCGCCGCCTCCCACCGGGTCCGGCAGCTTGATGCACACTGAACTTGTGTCACTGTCTTTGCGAAAGCGCTTGAAGCCGTCGTCACAGGAACTTGTGGAAACGTCGTCTGGGGTGATGGTGCCGCTGGTGCCCAGATCTCGCCAATTTCGGCCGGAGCGGTATTGCCATGGCGTGTACTTGGTTCCGCGGTCGTAGTCCGCCGCCCACAGTATGAATTCCATGCTGCCGGAGGTATCCATCAGCAGCATCACGTTGGGCTCGATCGAGCTGGAGATGCCCAGCGGCGCATCGGACAGGGCCAGCGGGCCGGCGTGGGCGGGCAGGGCGATGGCGGCGGCGAGGGCGAGGGGGCGCAGGGTCGGCATCGGTCAGTTGTAGCGCTTGATGTAGAGGGATTGCAGGACCGAGCGCGCCACCGCCGTCTGACCGGTGCCGCGCGCGGTGATGCGATACTGGTCGCGCCCGGTTTCGTGCGCGGAGCCGAAGCCGGTGACGAGATGGTCGCGGATGTGGCCGCGGTGCTCGATCAGGTAACGGGGCAGGGCGGCCACGCCCGGTACGTCGCGGCCGTCGTCGTTGCTGTCGTATTCGCGCGACTGTTCGACCCACTCTTCGCGGTCGGCCGGGTTGGACGACATCAGGCCGTCTTCGGTGGGGCGTTTGGCGCTGTCGGCCGGGTCGAACACTTCGCATGACTGGTCGGCCGGGCAGGGGTAGGCGCGCGGGGTGGGGGCGACGGCGAGCGGGCCGATGAAGCGTTCGCCAGCGCGCAGACCGGCCTCGGCCGCCTGCAGGGCGAGGTTGCGGTCGCGCCAGTTGCCCGACATGCGTTCCTCGAGCGTGGTCGCGCGCAGTGCGCTGATGCCGAGCACCGACATGATCAGCAGCAGGATCAGCGTGGTGACCAGCACGATGCCGCGGTTGGCGAGCGGTAGGCGGGCGGATGTCATAGCACGGGCAGGCGGTTGCGCAAGGCGAAGGAGGTGGAGAACACCGCGGCGTGGCGCCGCTCCGGGATGTCGACGATCTCGTCATCGCCGTCGCAGCCGGCGATGGTGACGGCCTGCGGCTGCTCGGCCGTGCCGGGGTTGGGGCCGACCGCGACGACGGTGATGCGTACGGAGCGCACGCGGTCCCAGTCGTCCACGGCATCGACGGAGGCAAGACTGTCGACGAGTTCGTCCTCGTCGGCGTCGATGCCGTAGCACACGAACAGGTGCGAGATGCCCTCGATCAGCTCCTGCACGGGTGAGGCGCCGCGCGAGAAGGGCTTGCGCCAAAGCGCCGGTGCCTGGCCAGCCTTGCGGCCGACGTAATAGACGTTGGAACTGAAAAGCTGGATATCCATGTCTTCGCCATAGGCGTGACTGAAGGCATTGCTGCCCGGTATCTTGTTGCCGGGGTTGTTGCCGACCCCGCGCGACAGGGCGCTGGCGTTTTCGTTGCTGCGGTTCTGGAACAGGTCGCAGCCCTGCGTGTCGGCGATCAGCACGATCTGATCCTCGTTCACACCGCTGGCGCCGGTGAGGTTGACGCTGCTGTGGTTGCTTGCCGTCTCGCCGCTGACCATGGCACCGGACGATGCCGCCGCATGCTTGATCAGCAGGGCGCCGGTGTCGGCGAGCTGGTGGCTCAGGCCGAGCCCGTCCGGGTCGCCATTCCAGCCGAACACCGCGCGGGTGAGGTCGAAGACCTCGGCACGCCAGGCTTCCGATTCGTTGTCCAGCAGATTGTTGGGCTCGTCGCAGGCGGCGCTGTAGCCTGCCTGACGCAGTTCCGCGCCGAGCAGGTCGATGGCGATGCGCCCGCTCTCCTGGGCGCGCGACAGGGCTTCGGTGGCGCGATGCGTGGTGCTGGCCCCGGTGAACAGCGAGACGCTGCCGACCACCAGGATGCTGCCCAGCAACAGCGCAATCATCAGTTCGGTGAGCGAGAGGCCGTGCTGAGCGCACCGCATCAGATTTCCGTGCTGTAGGCGAAGATGACGTGATCGTCCTCGGTCGATTCGTCGTCGGATTCGGGTTCATCCGGGGCCGCCTCGGCCTGCGCCATCGCGATGTCGGGATCGGTGCCCGGATACGGGGTGTCGCCTTCCGGGGGTGTTTCGCCCTCGCCCCCGTCGTCGGTCGCGGGGGCGACCCGGATGTCGCCGCGCTGGTCGTTCCAGGAAATGCTTATCGTGACGTTGGCCTCGTTGCGCGTGACGCTGGCCGAGGCCCCGGCGCCCAGGCGGCGCACGAGTTCGTCGTTCCAGTCGCGGCGATCCTCGCTGTTGCCATCGTCGTCGTAGTCGCCATCCAGGGCCGCGTCGCGCGCACCGCGCATGCGGTCGGCCAGGTCGTAGGCCAGCAGCGTGGCCTGCGAGCGCACCTGGGCGCTGTGATTGCTCTTGATGCCTGCCATCTGCATGCCGGCAAAGCCCAGCAGACCGAGCGCGAGCACGAACATCGAGACCAGCACTTCGATCATGCTCGCACCGCGCTCGTCGCGGCGACGTGTCGAGCGTGGAGGAAACGACCGACCATGCAGGAGTGCCTTGTATGTCATAAGCGTATACGTATGGCATGTATGCGCTTTATCCGCTGTCGATCTTCAGGATGCAAATAGAATTAACTGATATGCATGAAATAGTGCATGCCCAATGAAAGTGGGCATGCAGGCGCATCACGGGGTCCGGCTCTGGGCCGGCTCCCGTGATCGCGGAGGTGCGGGTACGGAAAAGCGGCTGCGGCTACCAGCAGCCGGCAACGCCGGCCGAACCGCTCGCGCCGCGCTGGCCGGACTGGTCGAGCGAGAGCGTGCCGCAACGTGCTTCCAGCTTGGCCTGCTGGCCCAGCGGCGTGGCCGTCACGGTGTAGTTGCGCTGGTCGACGATGTTGACGGCGAGGGTATAGCGCGTATCGAGGTCGTTCTCGGTGGTGCAGCCCAGGTTGGGCGCGGCGCCGACGTAGGTCATGTTGCTGGTGTAGAAGCGCTCCATGAACTGCGCATGTTCGACCACGCAGGCCAGCGCCTTGCCACGATAGGACTTGGCGACATGCTGCTGGTAGGACGGGAAGGCCACCGCGAGCAGGATGCCGACGATGGCCACCGCGATCATCAGTTCGATCAGCGTGAAACCGGCTTGGCGCGGAAGCGGATGTCGGGTCATGGTCAGTTTCCGATGATTTCGCGCCAGGACATGCGGCGCGTATCGGCGGTGGCGACGTTGGTGCGCATGCTCACCACGCGGCCGTCGTCGAGCACGGTCTGCATGAAGTCGCCGACGAAGGTCGGATTGTTGGGCCCGCTGTTGAAGCCCACGCCGGAGACGATGGCGCCGTCGAGCAGGTCGGCTGCGTCGAAGTTGCCATCGAGGCTGATGTCGAAGAAGGTGCGCGTCAGTCGCGCGCCGGTGAAGGGATTGATGGCCATGACGAAGCCGCGGCCGGACGGGCGGCACACGTCGCTGGCGTCGGGAATGCGCGTGGTGCCGATCAGTACCTGATCCTCGAAGAAGTTGGGCACGACCATGCGCTCGCCCTCGGCACCGTTGACCGGGGATTCGAGGTCGATGTACCAGCCGTCCTTGTCGATGAAGTCGGCGGCCGAGCCCGCTTCGATGACGCGTGCCGTGAAGTTGCCGATGGCGCCTTCGGCGACGATCTCGCGCTCGACCAGATCGTCGCGCGAGGCGATCAGCGGTCCGCTCTCGACCGCGCCGGAATCGATCAGCCCGTACCAGGTCTGCACGGTATCGTCGGCCTTGTCCGGGTCGTCGAGATAGCGGCCGGTGCCGAAGAACACCCAGCGCACGCCGGTGGCCGGGTTGCGCCCGACCAGCGGGGCGGCCTGGATCGGTTGCGCCTGACTGAACAACAGCGTCGTCGAGGGAGAGCCCGCCAGATCGTTGAACCGCCACAGGTTGCCCTGCAGGTCGCCGGCGTATGCCGAGTCGGTGAAGCCGTCGCCGGTGGTGTCCCAAGTATACACCGCGGACAGGCCGTTGGCGCCCGTAGCACCCGAATCGATGACGTCGACGCTGCCGTCCTCGACGTCGATCATGACCAGCTCGGCCGTGCCGGCGGCGTTGGGGCCGTTGCCCAAGAGCACGCGCCAGTCGCCATCGGCGATCTGGGCGATGATGGGCTTGCCGATGTTCGCACCCACGTCGGCCCCGGCCGAGGCCAGGCTGGCTGCGGTCTTCTCCCACAGGAAACGGATGTTGTCGGGGTCGGTGACGTCGAGCGCGAACAGGCCGGGGCCGCCGCGCCCGAGCGAACCGACCAGTACGGATTTCCAGCCGCTGCCCGGGTTGCCGGAAAAATAGACTTCCAGCTGCGTCAGCTCGCCGTCGACGAAGAAGCGGTGTTCGTAATCGGGCAAGGCCAGGTTGGCCAGGCCGTTCTGCATGACCTGATGGGGGATGAAGGCGTAGCGCTCGACGCCGGTGTTGGCATCGAAGCCATGCAGCATGCCGTCGTTGGCGCCGACGTAGACCATTGGCCGGCGTCCTGCGCGGGTGTTGACGAAGTTCGCGTACGTGTTGGAGCCGGTGAAACTGCGTCCGACGAAGGCACGCGGGTTGGGCGCGCCGACGAAGACCGGCTCGGAATGCACGATGTCGCCGAGAATGCCGGTACGCGTGCGCAGCGTGCCGCCTTCGGACTGTTCGTTGGAGCGGTCGCCACGCAGGAAGTTGACGACACGCGTCTGTTCCGTCTCGTTGGCGCCGAACAGCGCGCGCTGGCTTGCGTTCAGATTCCCGCGCGTGAACAGCTTGTGCAGTTGCCCCTGGTTATTGCCCTCAGGGTCGTGGAAGCGGATATTGCGCGTGTCCCAGTCGGGCAGCTTGTTGCCGGCTATCCACTCCGGCGGCTCGATCAGTGCGCCGGTCTGCTGGTCGATGGCGTTGGAGAACAGCTCGCCGCGCCACGAACCGCTGTAGAACTCGGCGCGGAAACTGCGCGTGCTCGCGTCGAGCCGCGTCGACGTGGTCGCCAGCGACGTGCCCGAACCGGTCAGCTCCGCCGCGATGTTGGAGAAGGCCTGGGTGAGGCTGTCGACCATCTGCTCGGCCTCGCCCGCGACGAAGAAGTTGTCCGGGCGCCTGAAGGCAGCCTGGCCGTTGCCGCGGTCTCCGAAGGGAGTGAGCGTCTCGCCGTTGGTGTGCCACCAGTAGTCGGGCAGCACGGTCGTGCCCCAGTCGTCCGGGTCGAAGTCGATGGGTACGCGCGCGCCGCCATACTTGGCCGCCAGCGCGTACTGATTACGGCCCATGCCCTCGAGCGACTGGGCTTCGAGCACGTCCACCCAGTAGGTGGAGATGGTGGTCTTGCCGCCGGTGAGATCCGGGCGGTTGTCGCGCGTGCGCGCGTCCCAGGCCAGTCCAGCCATGAAGGCCGAGTTGCCGCGACCGGTGAAGTCGCAACTGTTGCCGACGTTGCCGATGCCTTCCATCTGGCCGACCTGATTGGTCGCCGCGACGACATCGACACGGTCATCGTTCGATACCTCCGTCGGCATCGTCGGTTCGTTGCCGTCGGAGCAACTCGCCCCGGGCAGGTTCTTGTCGCGGTGGGTGTAGATGTCACCGATGCCCAGGATCACGTTGGCCTGGCACCAGTGCTGCACGGGAGAGGGCAGATTGTCCCAGTTCGCAAGTACCGGAAAGCCGTCGGCGCGGTTGTAGGTCAGTTCGTTCGAGTAGGACGGCACGTTGCCCTGGTCGCGAAAATAGCGGATCGCCGTGTAGTAGAGTTCGCCGACCGGGTCGTGGCTTTTGTGTGCCTCGTTGGTCATTTGGCCAAACTTGTTGATGTAGTTGATCACACCGCTGTTGGTGATGGTTGCGCCACCGGTCGCGCTCGCCTCGCCGGGATGTGGGTTGGCGATCTGCACGCCGGTGTTCTCGTCCCATTCGGCCGTGTTGTCGGGGTTGCTCATCGGGCCCTGGTCGCCACGTATGGTCGGGCCAATGAATTTCATCGCGGAGCGCAGAACTCCGCCGTCTCGTCTGACGTCGCTGTCGTTGAGAAAACCGATTACCGCGTAACGCATGCGGTCGGCGTATTCCTGCAAAGTGCCTTCCGGTTTCCAGTGGCTGCCGTAGGGCTTGCAGTTGGATTCGAGCAGGCCGGGCACGCACACGCGCACGCGCACCACCACCTGGCAGGCGTCGTCGTCGCAGTCGTCGTTCGAATCGTAGTTGCCGACGTCGTGGTTTACGTCGCTGTTGTTGAGGCGGAAGCGCATGCGGTTGTCCAGGCCAGCGATGCGAAGGTGCAGCGTGTTGTACCTCCAGACCTGCCGCCAGCGACCGCGCCAATCCTGCTCCCAGACGTACTGTCCGTCGGCGAACGGGGTGGCGCCGGAAATCACGTCTGAGCCGCCGGCCGACTGGATCGAGCGATTGGGGTACAGCCCGTAGTCGTCTCGGTCGTGGCGAGCTTTCTCCAGCCAGGTACCACTGAGGCGCACGGCGGCGTTGTCGCTCGGCTCGTCGCGTACCCGATAGCCGCCGGTCAGCGCCTTGCGGAACGGGTCGATGGTCTGGGTGGCGGCCCAGTTCAGGAAATTGCCGCTCCATGGGGCGTCGGATGCCGTGCAACGGTGATTGGCGGTGGTGCGCACCGGGTAGAAGTGCCGCTCCGATTCGGTGTTGCTGTAGTGGTACTGGTAACACTTTCCCGAATCGAAATAGCCGACGTAGCTCGTGTTCTCGTCATAGACCGTGTCGAGGTTGGCGACGCTGATGATTGTCGGATACTCGACCGATGGCACCAGCGCCAGGTTGCCCGGCAGGGCGCCGGCCACGTGCAGCGGCGACTGGGCTACCCCGGGGACTTGCGCTGCGGCGGGCGTCGCCAGGGACGCGAGCAGGGCGACGAAGGGCAGGATGCGTTGCGGGTGGAGCAGGGTCGGTTTCATGGCGAGGCTTCCCGGAGGGCGCGACGGGTTCACAGCGAGCGTTGCACCGTCGCTTGCAGTACCACAAGCGCGCGGTTCTCGAGGCCGACCGTGGCCGGATTGTGGCTGCGTGCCGTGATGCGGTAGTAGCGGACGTCGGCGGTGGCGCAACTGTCACCGTCCTGCAGGCAGTTGTAGGAACTCGATTGACCGAGCGGATCGTCGATGGCGCCGTCGCCGACGATCTCGATGAAGTACTGCGGCGTGCCCGAGCCGATGCCCTCGTTGACCGTGAAGGCCGCGGTGGCATTGGTCCACGGGTCGTCCTCCTCGGCGCCGCCGGTGAAGGTGTCCGCCGGGATGGTGGGGCACAGGTTGCCGCTGTCGGCCGCGCAATCGGAACCGATGTCGCCGCTCTCGCTGTTGCGGATCGCCGCTTCGGCCGCGCGCAGCGCCGCTTCGGCGGCCTGCATCGACAGCGAGCGGTCGTACAGGTTGCCGCTCATGCGCTCCTGGAGACCCGTGCCCTGCATGCCCGACACGCCGAGCAGCGTGACCACGACCAGCAGGACCAGCGACACCACCAGCGCAAGGCCGCGCTGGGCTTGTTGGGTGACGGGGTGGCGTGCGCTCATGGCAGGCGATTCCTGAGGGCGACGACGGTGGTGAAATCGCGCGCGATGCGCCCCTGGTCGACGGCGGTGTTGACGCTGACTCGCGCGTCGGTGCTGGCGACCGTGAGCGTCAGTTCGACGGCGTTGACGTTGTTCCAGTTGCCCGGCGTGGCGGCGAAGCTCGCGTCGTTTTCCTCGCGGAAGGCCAGTTGCATGTCGGTGACGCCGGCGACCATCTCCTCGACCACGGTCGTGCCGTTGAGCCCGAGGCGCTGGCGGAACAGCGAACGCCCGCCCTCGGCCGGGCGACCGTTGAAACCGATGTACCAGGCCTCCATGGCGAGGCGGAAGATCATCGAGTTCTCGCCGTAGGAATAGGCGTTGCCGTTGGTGTCCTCGCAGTCGGTCGGAAAGCCGAGGCCCTTGGAGCAGTTGCCCGGTGTGCCGGTACCGGTGTTGTGTACTACGGTGCGGTTGGTCGAGTTGTAGTTGGTGACCTGGAAGATCGCGGCGTGGTCGAAGTCGCACACCAGCAGGACGTCGCCGTCGTCGATCAGTGGCGTGGCGACGTTGATCTCGAACTGCGCCGACGGCGGGTTGTGGTCGACGACGAACACGCCGATGTCGTCGAGCCCCTGCAGCAGCAGAGCCCCGGTGCCGGGTACGCGTTGATTCACGTCGGAATCGTCATCGCCGAATGCGACCGGCCCCGCGGTGTTGCCGTCGTAGCCGCGGATCACCGGCCACGGTTCGCTCTCCCAGTCGTCGATCTGCCACCAGGCCGCGACGTCGTTGACGGTGTTGGCGATGCGCTCGTTGCCGCAGCCTGTGGTGCCGGCCTCACGGATGCGTCGCGCGAGCACCTCGAAGCCGGTACGGGCTGCCTCCTGCACCTGGGACAAGCCCTCGTTGGTGCGATAGGCCTGACTGTTGGCGACGACCACGCTGATCACGCCCAGCACCACGAGCAGGCCGAGCACCAGGGCGATCATCAGTTCGATCAGCGTCAGGCCACGCTGGCGGTGCAGGGTGTGGTGCGGCGAACTCACAACTGGACCTCCGTGACGACCTGATGGGCGGCGCCGTCCTGCGCATCGGCGGCATCATGGCTGCCGCGCGAGTCGTCCCACTGCACGACGATGGTGCATTGCAGGCCGTTGCAGGCGATGGAGCCGGTGGCGCCGGGGCCCAGCTGCGCGACGAGGCGGTTGCGCCACTTGGTCAGTTCGTTGCCGGCGAAGCTGCCGCCGGTGGGCGAATCTTCCAGGCCGATGTCGAAGGCGCCGTTCTCGGCATTGGCGCGGTCGGCGCGCATGGCGTCGACGATGCCGTAGCTCTCGATGACCGCCAGGCTGCGCTCCATCGAGCTCTGATTGTTGCGCAGCGCACTGGTTTGCAAGCCCGCCAGACCGAGCAGGCCCACCGCCAGCACGAGTACGGCGACGAGGACCTCGACCAGGGTCATGCCGGACTGCGCTTGCCTGCTCATGAGCAGCCCCCTGCGGCGCGCGTGGTCGAGATGCGGCTTCCCGGGCCGATGTCGACGATGCGGCGGTTGTCGGCCACATCCAGCGGTGTGCACACCGTGAAGGCGGCGTTCTGGCTGGGGCTGCCGTCCGGTGCATAACTCAGGGTCTCGGAGGCGAAGGCGCTCTCGATGCGCAGGTTGCTGCCGGTCAGCCCCGGCTCGCCGCGGCGGATCACGTCCGCTCCGGGGGCGACGATGATCCAGCTGTTCCAGGCGCCCTCGGTGGCGGCGCAGGTGTCGTCCCCTGCCGCGTCGGTGCGGCACAGCGTGACGCTGCGATTGCGCTTGATCGCCTCCGAGCGCGTCAGGCCGATGGCGTTGATCAGGTCGTTGGTGGTGGAGGTCAGACGGTAGCTGGCGAACATGCCGGTGAACGCCGGCGCGGCGAGCGCGAGCAGAATCGCTGCCACCGCGAGCGCGACGAGAAGTTCGATCACCGTGAATCCGCTGTTGCTGCGCATGACTGTGCCCGCTGCCTGCCGGTCGGCAAATCCGCATGCGGCGCTGCGCCATGCCTGGCGAGAGACGCTGGGATAAGATTGCGAACGATCGCGCCCGCAGGTGCCGGATTACCGGATTGCCGGATCGGGCCGACGAAAAATCATTTACGGCGATGGGGAATTACGGGTCAACATGAATCCGGAGCATTTGAGGAACTATTTCCGCAATTACCCGACAGGAGGCACGGATCCGGAGTCGGAGATGGTCTCGCCCAGTTCGGTGGCGGCGGCCGTGCTGGTGCCGCTGATCGTGCGTGACGAAGGTCTTTCGGTGCTGCTCACGCGCCGCGCCGAGCACCTGCACCACCATCCGGGCCAGATCTGCTTTCCGGGTGGTCGCATCGAGCGCCACGACGCTTCGCCCGTGATGGCGGCGATTCGCGAGACGGAGGAGGAGGTCGGCCTGCCGGCCGAGCGGCTGGAGGTGCTCGGGGCGCTGCCGGAGTATTTCTCGCGCACCGGTTTTCGCGTGCTGCCGGTCGTCGCGCTGGTACATCCGCCCTTCGAGTTGAGACTGGACGCCTTCGAGGTCGCCGAGTCCTTCGAGGTGCCGTTTTCCTTCCTGATGGACCCGGCCAATCACCTGCGCCTGGATACCGAATACGAGGGGCGGCCGCGACGCGTGTATTCGATGCCCTGGGGCGATTGCAACATCTGGGGCACGACCGCGGCCATCCTCGTCTCGCTGCATCGGTATCTGCACTCGGCGGCGCCTCCGGAACGGGATGGCTGACGCCATTGTGTGCTATGTTGCGCTCATTGGTTGCACTGCAACATAAGGTGTGCGATGGGCTTTCTTTCGCTGCTGGCCGCCCTGGTCCTGGAACAGTTCCGCCCCTTGGCGCGCCACACGCGCGTCGACGACGCGTTCGGCCGCATCCGCGATCTTGCCGCGGGCCGCTGTCGCGCCGACGGGTTCGCGTGCCGGGTGGCGTGGCTGCTGGCCGTGCTCGGCAGCGGCTTCGTCGTCCTCGTCGTGCACGGCCTGCTGTATTCATTCTGGACGCCGCTGGCGTTCGCCTTCGATGCGGCGCTGCTCTATTTCCTGATCGGTTTCCGGCGCGAGGAGGAATCCTTCGCCGACGTCGAGCGTGCGCTCGCCAACGATGACGTCGAGGGCGCTGCGCGCAGGCTCTCGGCGTGGAGCGGCGTCGACCGCAGCGGTGCAGGTGCGGAGGAACTCGCGCGCCTGACCGTCGAGCATGCGGTGCTCGGCGCGCACCGCGGCATCTTCGGCGTGATCTTCTGGTTCGTGCTGATGCCCGGCCCGATGGGCGCGGTGATGTATCGTGTCGCTTGTGACCTGGCGCAAGCGCCCGACGCTTCGCCCTTCGTGCGGCGCGCCTTCGGATGGATCGACTGGCTGCCGGCGCACGTGACGGCGCTGGCCTGTTCGGTGATCGGCAACTTCGAGGAGGCTGTGGCGAGCTGGCGCACGCAGGCACCGTTGTGGACCGATCGGGGCGCCGGCGTGGTGCTGGCAGCGGCCGCGGGGGCACTGGGGATGCGCCTTGGCATGCCCGCGCACGAGAACGGCGCAGTCGTGGATCGGCCGGAGCTCGGCCAGGGAAGCGTCGTCGATGTGGAGAACATGCCACGTGCCGCACGACTGGTATGGCGCGTGCTTGTGCTGCTGGTACTGGTTCTGGCGCTGCTGGCGATCGCCGGCAGGGTTGGTGGTTAAACGCGTTTCGGGAGTGTGGAAATGGCTATTCGCGATGTGGTGGTACTGAGTGCGGCCCGTTCGGCGATCGGTTCGTTCGGCGGTTCGCTCAGTTCGTTGGAGCCGGCCGATCTGGCCGGACTGGTGATGAAGGAGGCCGTCGCCCGCTCCGGGGCGGACCCGCAGCAGATCAACTACGTCACGGTCGGCAACTGCATTCCGACCGAGACGCGCTATGCCTACGTCGCGCGCGTGGCCGCGGTGCAGGCCGGCCTGCCGATGGATTCGGTGGCGATGGCGGTCAACCGCCTGTGTTCGTCGGGCCTGCAGGGCATCGTGTCGACCGCTCAGGCGATCATGCTCGGCGACTGCGAGTACGGCGTCGGCGGCGGCGTCGAGGTGATGTCGCGAGGCGCCTACCTTTCGCCGACGATGCGCAGCGGCGCGCGCATGGGCGACACGACGATGATCGATTCCATGGTGTCGGTGCTGACCGACCCCTTCGGCGTCGGCCACATGGGCATCACGGCCGAGAATCTGGCCGAGAAGTGGGGCATCACGCGCGATGAGCAGGACGCCTTCGCCGCCGAATCCCACCGGCGCGCCGGCGTGGCCATTGCCGAGGGGCGCTTCAAGGAGCAGATCGTGCCGATCACGCTCAAGTCGCGCAAGGGCGAGACGGTGTTCGACACCGACGAGCACTGCAAGCCCGAGACCACCGTCGAGACGCTCGCCAGGATGCGCCCGGCGTTCAAGAAGGATGGCACGGTGACGGCCGGCAACGCCTCGGGCATCAACGATGGCGCGGCCTTCCTGGTGCTCGCCTCGGCCGATGCGGCCGCCAGCGCTGGTTACACGCCGATGGCACGCATCGTCTCCTACGCGGTCGCAGGCGTGCCCAACGAGATCATGGGCGAGGGCCCGATTCCCGCGACCAAGCTCGCGCTCACGCGTGCCGGGCTGAGCCTGGAGCAGATCGACGTGATCGAGTCCAACGAGGCCTTCGCCGCGCAGGCGCTGACCGTGATCAAGGGCCTGGGCCTGGATCCTGCCAAGACCAACCCCAATGGCGGCGCCGTCGCGCTGGGGCACCCGGTAGGTTGCACCGGCGCCGCGATCGCGACCAAGGCGTTGTATGAACTCAAGCGCACCGGTGGTCGCTATGCGCTGGTGACGCTGTGCATCGGCGGCGGACAGGGGTTGTCGGTGATCTTCGAGCGCGCGTAGGTCGCGTCGAGCGTAGCGAGTGCGACACCGGCGCGGACGGGATGCTACCCGCCGCGTCGGCCCTCGCTGCGCTCGCACCGACCTACCCGGCTGTGCATCGGCGGCGGACAACTCGTAGGTCGCGTCGAGCCGAAGGCGAGTGCGACACACCCGCTTCGCGGCTGTTGCTTCACCACCCACGCGCCTGTCTTTCGGCGCTTTCGATTTCGGCGCGGATGGTGTGAAAGTGAATGAAGCGCAGCGGCTCGATCTCTCCGGCCTCGAGCGCGGCGCGCAGTGCGCAGCCCGGTTCGGCGTCGTGGCGACAGTCGCGAAAGCGGCACTGTCCGAGATGCGGGCGGAATTCGACGAAGGCTTCCAGCAGCGCATCGGTCGTCACATGGGCCAGGCCAAAGGCCTGCATGCCCGGGCTGTCGATGATCCAGCCGCCTTCGAATCCATACAGGCGGGCGAAGGTCGTGGTGTGTTTGCCCGAGTCGAGCACCGTCGAGATTTCGGCCGTGACGGCCTGCGCCTCGGGGATCAGCGTATTGGTGATGGTCGACTTGCCCATGCCCGACTGGCCCACCAGGATGCTGCGCTGGCCGGCCAGACACCGGGTCAGTTCGGCGAGATCACCCAGGGCGTTGGTCTCGACGATCGGGTAGCCGAGTTGGCTGAACGGCGCCAGTTGTGCTCGCGCCGCCTCGAGGCGGTCGGCGAGGTCGGCCTTGTTGAGCACGATCACGGTGGCCAGCCCCTCGCTCTCGGCCGCGACGATGCAGCGCGAGATGAACAGCGGCGAGAAACCCGGTTCGGTCGCGACGACGATGACGATCTGCGTCAGGTTGGCCGCGATGAGTTTCTGGCGGAAGGCGTCCGAGCGCCACAGCAGGTTGCGCCGGGGCTCGAGTGCGACGATCACGCCCTGATCGGGCGATGTGCGCTCGACGCGCACCTCGTCGCCGCAGGCGTAGGCGTGGCGCTTGCCGCGCGCGACGCACTTGAGGACTTCGCGATCGGGCGTCTCCGGCGCCACGACGACTTCGTAGTTGCGACCGAAGGACGCCGTCACGCGTCCTGCGAGCGCGTCGCCGTGCCGGCCGGAGGGCGCCTGGCGACTCACTCGAACTTGTAGTAGTGCTTGTTCAGATAGGCCGCGATGTCACGCTCGTCCTCGGGGAACAGGCCGAGATTGAGCACGGTGGTACAGGCGGTGAGCTGCTGCAGCAGGCTGTCGGGGCTGGTCACGCGACGATCGGCGCGAGTGTAGGCGTTCGACCCTTCGGGGCCGCCGAACTTCTGGGTGTGGCAGGCCACGCACTGGTCGGCATGAATGAACCCCCCGGCCTCAATGTCGGCACCGGCGAACGGATCGGCCTGGGCACTGCCGGCCGCGAACAGGCCGGCGATGACGAGATTGCGGATATTCATGAAGCCTCCTCTATGGCCACGGGGCCCTGTCGTTGTGTGACACAATCCGGGCCTCGTCACGACTGTTAGGGCACTTCGATTATGGCACAGGACAGCAGCCGCCTGATCTGGCTGGACATGGAAATGACCGGGCTCGAGCCGGACCGCGATCGCATCATCGAGATTGCGGTGGTGATCACGGATGCCGCGCTCGAAGTGGTGGCCGAGGCGCCGGTGATGGTGGTGCATCAGAGCGACGCGGTGCTCGACGCGATGGATGAGTGGAACACGCGCACACATGGTCAATCCGGCCTGACCGCGCGCGTGCGCGCGGCCACCGAGGACGAGGCGGCGGTCGAGGCGCGCATGCTCGAATTCATAGCCGCCTACGTTCCCGAGCGCGCCTCGCCGATGTGCGGCAACTCCATCTGCCAGGATCGCCGCTTCATGGCGCGCTACATGCCGCGCCTGGAGGCGTGGTTTCACTACCGCAACCTGGATGTGTCCACCCTCAAGGAGCTGGCGCGTCGCTGGCGCCCCGAGGTGCTCGAGAGCTTCAAGAAGTCCGGCCGCCACGAGGCGCTGGCCGATGTGCACGAATCAATCGCCGAGTTGCGCCACTATCGCGAACACTTCCTGCGCCTGTCGGACTGAAGGCGCTCAGTTCGCGTCGCGCATTGCCTCCACGGCCTGCAGCAGGGCCGCGGTCGCCGGGTGCGACGGCCGGTGTCCGGGCTCGGCGATGCGCCGCGCCATGCGCTTGCCCAGTTCGACGCCGTACTGGTCGAAGCTGTCGATGCTCCAGATCCAGCCCTGCACGAAGACCTTGTGCTCGTAGAGCGCCATCAGCTGTCCGAGCGCGCGGGGCGTGAGCGCCGGCAGCAGCACCGTCGTGCTGGGCAGGTTGCCGGGACACACCAGATGCGGGGCGAGCCGCTCGACTTCTTGCGGCGAATGGCCGGCTTCACGCAGCAGGGCGCGCGCGCCTTCGTCGCTCAACCCTTGCATCAGCGCGGCCGACTGCGCCAGCGCGTTCTCGACCAGATTGCGTTGGCGTTCGTCGCGCCCGCCCACCGGCACGATGAAGTCCGCTGCGATGCGGCGGGTACCCTGATAGAGCAACTGGTGGAAGGCATGCTGGCCGACCGTGCCCTCGTGGCCGAAGACGATGGGGGCGGTATTCGCTTCCACCGGCTGGCCGTCGCGCCGGCAGCGCTTGCCGTTGCTCTCCATCTCCAGTTGCTGCAGCCACGCCGGCAGGGCGCGCAGCCCGTGCGCGTAGGGCAGAACGGCAAGCGATTCGCAACCAAGAAAGGCGTCGTTCCAGATGCCGGCCAGCGCCATCGCCAGCGGGAGGTTGTCTGCGGGCGCGGCTTCGCGAAAGTGCGTGTCCATCGAGCGGGCGCCGGCGAACAGCGCGTCGAAGGCGTGCTCGCCGATCGCGACGAGTACCGGCAGACCGATCGCCGACCAGCTCGAGAAGCGTCCGCCGACCCAGTCGGGCACCGTGAAGATGCGCTCGCGCGTGATGCCGAACTGCGCCGCGGCCTGCGTGTCGCCGCTGACCGCGACGAAGTGCGGCGCAAGCGTGGTGCCCTCGCCCAGCGCGGCGTGCAGCCAGGCGCGCGCCGCGCGTGCGTTGGCCAGGGTCTCGAGCGTCGTAAAACTCTTCGACGAGACGATGAACAGCGTGCTGCGCGGGTCGGCATGCGCGAGCGCGTCGTCGAGTTCGCGCGGGTCGATGTTGGCGACGAAGTCGACCGCAGGCGCATGCGTGTCGGCGGCAGGACGCAAGGCCTGGCAGAGCATGCGCGGGCCCAGGTCGGAGCCGCCGATGCCCAGATTGATCACGCGCCGGATGGGGTCGCCGAGCGCGCCACGCACCTGTCCGTCGCGCAGCGCGCGCGCGAAGGCGTGCATGCGCCGATCGCTGTCGGCAAGCGTGGCCGCGTCCGCTGGCGGGATCGCGCAACTGCCGCGCAAGGCCATGTGCAGGGCGGCTCGTCCTTCGGTGAAGTTGAGCATCTCGCCGGCGAACAACGCCTCGATCGCATCCGCAACGCGTGCCTCGCGTGCGAGCGACAGCAGTGCATCGCGCGCGGTCGCGTCGATGCGCTGCTTGGAGAGGTCGACGAGGATGTCTTCGTGACGCAGGAGGTGGCGCTCGAAACGCTGCGGGTCGGCGCGAAACAACGTGTCGGTGCGCGTTTCTGCCAGGCGCGCGGCGCACTCGGCGAGCGCCGACCAGGCCGGCAGGCGCGTCGGTCCGCCGACGTGTTCAGTCGCGTCGGTAGAGGCGGAAGACTTCAAGGCGTTTTCCTCCCGCGTGGCGGTATTCCCAGATCTCGCGCCATTGCCAGGATGGCGTCTGTCCCGGGTTGAGCTCGTCGTCATAGGTGACGAGATAGCGGCATGTGGTCTCGTTTTCGCGCACCCGTTGCGGACGCAGACCGGTGTAGTAATCGAGCGTGGCGCGATGGCTGTTCGTCAGGCCCAGCGTGGCCACGCACAGTGCGCGCTCGTCGGCCAGCGCCTGCGCCAGCGACTCGGCCATGGGGCGGTAGTTGCGCGTATGGTCGAACCACGGCAACAGCAGCGTCACCGTCAGGCACCACAGCATGGTCATGCCCAATGCCCAGTTGGTCGGTCCGCGCTGGAAGCTGCGCGGCAGGCCGCGCACCAGCGCCACCCAGACGAGCACGATGACGCTGCCCACGGCCGCCTGCAGTGCGGTGCCGGTGAGCACGAATTCGGGGGCCATGCGCGCCAGGCTGCGGGTGAGCCCGGGCGGCCAGGCAAACACCTGGGCGCTCCAGGCCAGCCAGATCAGCACCGCGAATACGGCGAAGGTCATGACCGCGAACCAGTCGAAGGCGTTGGCTGCGCCACGGCGCAGCGTGGGCACGCCGGCGGCGGCGAGCAGGGCCAGCGGAGGGGCCAGCGGCAACATCGCCGCGGCATTGAAGCTGCCCTGCAGGAAGACCCAAAGCAGCGCGAGAGTGAGCGCGCACAGCGGCAGCAGCCAGGACAGCCGTGCGAGCTGACGCCGCGCGCGCCACACCGACCACATCGCGATCGGCCACAGCGGCCAGGTGAACCAGGCCAGCAGTTCGAGCAGGCGTGGCACGCCCGCGCCGTGAAGCGGGTCGCGGGCGAGATCCAGCCAGGCCTGTTCCCACCACAGGTCGAGCATGGCCGGCTCGAGGCTGCCGAGCGCCAGCGGCCACAACGCGCATCCGCCCAGTGCCAGGCTCAGCGACAGGATCAGCGCGCCGCTGGTGCGCGGGTTGCGGGTTTCGGCCGCGCAGGTGGCCGCGACAAGCATCAGCGGCAGGGTCAGCAGCATGCCCGCCGCGCCGGCCGCGAGAAACGCCAGCAGGATGCCGGCGGCGGCCTGCAGGCTACCCCGGAGCGGTCGTTCGGGCGTGAGCGCGAGCCCTGCGAGCGTCAGCGCCTGGGTCATCATCAGCGTCACCATGGGCTGGTTCTCGTGCACATGCACGGCCAGTCCCAGCGTGCCGATGATGAGCAGGGCGGCCACCGCGCGTGTCTGGCGTCCGTGCAGGCGAGCCGAGGTTCGTGCGATCCAGAAGGTGGCCAGTACCGCCATCGCCGGAGTCGCCAGGCGCGCGGCATCATGCACCGGAAGCAGCCACCCCAATGCAAGCGCGAAGAGGGCCGAGATCCAGTAGTGGAGCGGCCCGAATGCACCTTCGGGCTGGCCTGCGAGTGTCGGGTAGAGCAGCCATTCGCCGGCCAGCAGGCTGTGCACGATGGCGAAGTGTTCGACATCGTCGCCGCGCCACGGGCCGTGCCCGATCACGCCGGGAACCAGATACAGCAGGATCAGCAGCGTGAAGCCGGTCGGGCCGTAGAGTCTTTGTCCGAAGCGGATCGGGGTGGTGCTGGCTGAAGGCATCGGGTCCTGCGGGGATGCGTGCGGGAAAACCCCGATTCTAGCCGGGAAGGCGCTTTGCGGGCGCGCCAAGGCGCGCTGCAACGAAAAAGGGGCAGCCTGGGCTGCCCCTTGCGGGATGCGTCTGCGCGGGGTTCAGCCCAGGCGCTGGACGTTGCCGTATTTCTGGCGGAAGCGCTCGACACGGCCGGCGGTGTCGACGATCTTCTGCTTGCCGGTGTAGAACGGATGGCAGGCAGAGCAGACCTCGACGTGGATGCTCGGCTTGCCGACGGTCGAACGCGTCGTGAAGGTGTTGCCGCACGAGCAGCTCACCTGCACATCACTGTAGTTGGGATGAATTTCAGCTTTCATCAAAGTCCTCGGAAAGTCTCGAGCCACGCATTCCGTAAGGCCATGCGCAGGCAAAATTCGTTTGAAGTCGGCAATTGTGCTTCAAGTCATCGGCAAAAGCAAGGGATAATGCCGTCTCCGAAGCCGACCCGAGTTCCGGTGCGCGCCTTGCCGTGGTTCGCCCCGCATCTTCATGAGTTACGCCAATTCCCGCATTCCGGTCAGTGCCCAGCAAGGTGTACACGAGGGGCTCGAGGCGCGCCTGCGGCGCCATTTCGAGACGCCCTTCCGCAAGCCTTGCGCGCCGTACAATCGCGACGCCTTCGAGCGCAGTCTCGAGGGCTGGGACGGGCGCGCACCGTTGATTCTCGATGCCGGTTGCGGGGTCGGCCACAGCACCATCGAACTGGCGCGCAGCCATCCCGATCACTGGGTGATCGGCGTCGACCGCTCCGAGGAGCGGCTTGCCCGACGCAAGCCCTACCCGGATGCGTTGCTTCCGCGCAACATGGTTTTCGTGCGTGCCGACCTGGTCGATTACTGGCGTCTGTTCCACGCTGCCGGCCTGCGCCCGGCCCGGCACTGGCTGCTGTATCCCAACCCATGGCCCAAGATCGGCCATGTGGCGCGACGCTGGCCCGCGCATCCGGTGTTTCCCTATGTCCTGGCGCCGGGCGGATGGGTCGAATGCCGCACCAACTGGCGCGTGTATGCCGATGAGTTCGCACTGGCGGCCGGCGTCGCGACCGGGCGGGCGATCGCGGTGGAGTCCTATGTCGCGAATAAACCGCTCACACCCTTCGAACGCAAGTACCGCGATTCGGGTCAGCCACTGTACCGCGTTGCCTTCGACGCCGGTGATCGCGCACCGTCGTCGTCGCTTGCGCTTTGGGCGGCTATGGCGCAGTCTCGCCCCAACCACGGAGACCGCCCATGACCGACGAGATCGTCAACCCGCATGAACTGAGCGATGACGAGTTCGATGCACTCGAGGAGATCCTCACCTCCGAGATCGTGCCGGCCGACTGCATGAACCTCGAAATGCTCGACGGCTATCTCGCCGCCGTGATCATCGCGCCCGCAGCGCTCGACGTAGGCGCATGGATGCCGGCGGTGTGGAGTGCCGACGAGGAGGAGGCCGCGTTCGCCTCGGGCAGCGGTATGCAGCAGGCCATCCGGCTGGTGCTCGGCTATTACAACGAACTGGTCACGACCATCGGTGCCGAGGAGGGCTGGGAGCCGTTCTGCTATGCCGGATCCAGCGCCGACGACCTGGCGGTGGGCGAGGAATGGATCGAAGGCTTCATGCAGGGCCTGGAACTGTGGCCCGCCGATTGGGCCGATCACGTACCGCGTCACGACGCCGAGGCGGTGACCGAAGCGCTCGAGGCGCTCGTGCGCCCGTGGGAGAGCGCCGACGACGAGACGGCCGACAGCGTGCGTCTGCAGTGGCTGTCCGAGGCGCGCGATGCCATCGTCGAGATCCGCGCGCGCTGGATGGACCTGGAGCTGGCTCAGCCGGTGCCGCTGTCGCTGGACACGCCGGTGAGCACGCGTGCGCCGGCCGGACGCAACGAACTGTGCCCCTGCGGCAGCGGCAAGAAGTACAAGAAATGCTGCGGGGCGGCCGGTGCCTGAAGCCGGGGATGTGTGCGGCACCTGTGGCGCCTGCTGCGCGTCGCTGATCGTCGATTTCCACGCCTCGTGCCTGGCCAGCCGCGACGAGGGCGGCGTGCCCGATGCGCTGACCGTGCCGGTCATCGGCAACATCGTGCGCATGCGCGGTACCGACGCGGCGCCGCCACGATGCTGCGCGCTCGACGGCGAGGTCGGCGTGGCGGTGCGCTGCACGATCTATGAACAGCGTCCCGGCCCCTGTCGCGATTTCGCGCCCTATGCCGCGCTCGGCATCGGCGATCCGGGGTGCGACGACGCCCGCAGGCGTCACGGCATGCCGCCGCTCTCGGTCTGAATCCATTTGTCCGCAAGTAACTGAGAAAACTGGTTAAAAAGTTCTTGCGGCGACTTTGGAAAACGCTAGAATCCGCGCGCTGCGATCGTCCGATCCTTCGACAATCCGGCCCGCTGGCGCCGCTACGGTGGCCGTCGGGCAGGCGCGATGCGTCGTCGATCCGCTGGTCTGCCCGGCCGGGCAGGCCGACGCATCCGGTGCCGGACGATGAGCGACCACAATCCCTGCATGAGCTGCGGCATCTGCTGCACGCACTTTCGCATCTCCTTCTACTGGGCCGAGGGCGATGACGCGCCCGGCGGCTTCGTGCCCGCGCACATGACGGAAAAGCTCAACGGGCACCTGCGCTGCATGCAGGGCAGCAACAGCGTGCCACGACGCTGCAGCGCGCTGGCGGGCGAGGTCGGCCGCGCCGTGGCGTGCACCATCTACGACAATCGCCCCACCCCCTGCCGCGAATTGCCGGTGTATTTCGACGATGGCGCGCCCAACCCCAAGTGCGATGAACTGCGCGCGACCATCGGCCTGCCGCCGCTGCCGCGTTTCGATCTGCCGCGCGCGGCGTAGGTTGCGACGAGCATGACCGCGCTGGGGCGCGACGTGCGTGGCAGTTCAGCCCGGGCGGGCGGGCATCGCCACGGCGGCGAGCATCTTCAACGGCCCGATCCCGCGCACCGTTTCGATCTGCGCCGCATCGCGCACGAACATCGAGCCGGCAAAGCCCAGGGCGTTGATCGAGATGCCCTCGCAGTGCTCGCGCGAGCGCGGCACGACCAGCATCCAGGCCTCGTTGGCGAGGAAGTTGTAGGGCGGCATGAGTCCCCCCGCGCAATGCAGCGCGCAGTGCGCGCAGGCGCGTTCGAAGGCCGCGAGCAGCGCCGCACCGTCGGCGGCGGCAGGCAGGCGCACGAAGGCGTGGCGCCAGGCCAGTCGCGGGTGTTCGACCAGTTCCAGCGGCGCGCTCCCGGTCGGCAGCGCCGCCGTCATCGCGCGCAGGCAGTCGCTCTGCGGGGATTCGGGAATCCATTGCAGGTGCTTGTGGCGCTGGCTCGCGCCGGCGGCCTCGCCACCGTTGCAGAAGCCCAGCCCGCCCAACGCAGTCATCACGCCGGCCAGCGCGGCGAAATCCGAACGCGTCGGCGGCACACTCTGTTCGGCGAATTCACGGGTGACGATCAGCAGGTGGCGTGCGATGACCGGATACTTGTTGAGCACCAGCAGGTGATCGCGACCGACCGGGCCGAGCGTCAACGCAGCCTCGGGTGGCAGGAACGGGTTCGCCGGCGCCGCTTCGCGTCGCGCCGGCTTGCGCGCGGCGTCCTTGGCGGCGAGGCTGGAAGCCCAGCGCACCAGAAAGCGGATGCCGTCATCTTCGATGAAGGTCTGTTCGGTGCGGATCGCATGCAGTGCGCCGGCACCTTCGGCGCGCTCTATCGCTGCGTCGAGCGCGGCCAGATCCGGCAGGCCCGACGGTTCGTGTAAGGTCATGGCTTCAATTCTAAGCGGGAGAATCCGCAGTGGACAGATTCGCGGTGCGGGGCGATCACATCCGGCTGGACCAGTTGCTCAAGGCAGCCGGGCTGGTGGGCAGTGGCGGCGAGGCGCATGCCGCCGTGGAGGCCGGCCAGGTGCGTGTGAACGGTGCGGTCGAGACGCGCAAGCGCGCCAAGCTGCGCGCGGGCCAGAAGGTCAGTCTGGGGGGTGAATCGGTGGAACTGGTCGCCGAGTAGATACTCCGTTGACGGTCAAGCCTTTAAAAGAGTCTGAGCGCAGCTGAACAGTCGGCTCGAATCGAACGGGGTTCCATTGCGGATGCACGCCCAGATTCCGGTGAGCATTTTTCGCATGAGCGCACACAAGGCCTGGATGCGTTTTTTGCCGCGGGCGAGCAAGGCTTCGTAGAAGGCCTTGGCGTTGGGGTCCGATTGCACGGCGACCATGGCCGGCATGAACAGGGCTGCGCGCAGATAGGCGTTCCCGGCCTTGGACAGGCGCCCGGGCCTGTGCACGCTGCTACCCGACTGGTTCAGGCGCACGTCCAGTCCGGCAAAGCAGCTGACCTGCGCGCTGTTCATCTGCGTGGGCAACACGCACAACTCAGCCAGGATCGCCAGCGTGCTGGCCGCACCGAGCCCTTTGGCACAACGCAGGTGCTGGGCCATCACCGACAGTTGCGCGCACTGTTCGATGCGTTGCTGCGCAGCGCCTTTGGGCCGCTCGATGCGCGCATCGAGTTGTTCGATGCCTTCGCGCTCATCGTCGATCAGTAGCGCGGAGACGTCTCGACGTGCCTGGAGCGCATGCAGGCGGTTCTTGGCCTGGGTGCGGGCGTGGATCAGGCGGTTGATTTGACGGCCCAGATCGCGCAAGGCCAGCCGATCGGGCGCCGGCGGCACCCACAGCGCGGGCGCCATGCGCTGGGCGTATTCGGCCAGCAAGGCCGCGTCGATCGCATCGGTCTTGCTGCCTTTGAGTTTGATCTGGGCAAAGTGCTTGAAGCTGCGCGGGTTGATCACGCTCACCGGCAGGCCGGCCGCGTGCAGGGCCACAGCCAAATCCACGAAATACACTCCGGTCGCCTCCATGACCACCCGCTCGGGCGCGAGCTTCTTCAGATGCGCCGCAGCCTGGGCGTGGCCCGCAGGGGTTTGCTCAAAGCGGCGCACCTTGGCATTGGTGCCGTTGCGGCGTACGACCAGATCGAAACTCTTGGCGGCAATATCGATTCCCACCACACACATGGGCTTTCCCTCCAGCGCAAGATTTGGTACCTGTGAACACCGGCTTCCCCGACCTCGTACTTTTTGCCACTTCGACCTTGTGATGCAAAGTCCAGCTCAGCGCTGGCTTTCGGATACTCCTCGAAGTCGGCAATGAGGCGGGGGGCCGCTCTACATACGAGGTCAGCATCGCGCTGCCTCAGGGTCGGTACGGCCTCCCCGGTGATCGGCTACATCGACTGCTCAGGCAGTCACCTTCAACATACAAGGTCGGGGCGAGCGCAGCGAGGGCCGACGCTGCGGCAGGTGTTGGCGGGGGTGTCGCACTCGCCTTCGGCTCGATGCGACCTACATCATCGTTGTTGACGGCCGGTCGTGCATCACAGCAGTCCGCGTTCGGCGAAGGACACCGGATCGGCATGTGCAGTGACGACGAAGTGGTCGAGCACGCGCACGTCGACCAGATCGAGCGCGTGCTTGAGGTTGCGCGTGAGCACTTCGTCCGCCGTGCTGGGTTCGCGCGCTCCCGACGGATGGTTGTGCGCGAAGATCACCGCCGCCGCGTTGCGCGAGAGTGCGAGCTTGACCACCTCGCGCGGATACACACTGGTCTGCGTGAGTGTGCCGCGAAACAGTTCGACCGCATCGACCAGCGTGTTGCGCGCGTCGAGCAGCAAGACCATGAACACCTCGTGCGGCAAGGGGCCGATCTTCAGACGCAGCCAGTCGCGCACCGCGCGCGGCGAATCGAACAGGTCGCGCTCGCGCATGCGCTCGGCCAGCGCGCGGCGCGCCAGTTCCATCACCGCCTGCAGTTGGGCATACTTGGCCAATCCCATGCCCGGGACGGTGGCGAATTCGCTGGCCGAGGCGCTGCAAAGGCCGGTGAGCGAACCGAAGCGTTCGATCAGTGCGCGCGCCAGATCCACCGCGCTCATGCCGCGCACGCCCACGCGCAGGAACAGCGCGAGCAGTTCGGCGTCGGACAGCGCGGCCGCGCCGCGCGCGAGCAGTTTTTCGCGCGGACGCTCGTCCTCGGGCCAGTCGGTGATCGCCATGGTCGCCTCCCATTGATGATGTTTGCATGATAATCCATTCGACATGAGCGAGTTCGCAGGACGCAGAATCGTGGTCGGCGTGACCGGCGGGGTGGCGGCCTACAAGGCGGCCGAATTCGTACGCCTGCTGGTCAAGGCCGGTGCCGACGTTCACGTGGTGCTGAGCGAGGGCGGTGCGCGCTTCGTCACCGCCGTGACCTTCCAGGCGCTGTCGGGCAATCCGGTATGGACCGACCTGTGGGATGCGCGCATGGCCAACAACATGGCGCACATCGACCTGTCGCGCGGGGCCGACGCGATCGTCGTCGCACCGGCCACGGCCGACGTCATCGCACGCTTGGTGCAGGGGCGAGCGGACGACCTGCTCACCACGTTGGCGCTCGCGCGCGAGTGTCCGCTGCTGGTGGCACCGGCGATGAACCGTCAGATGTGGGAACACCCGGCGACGCGGCGCAACATCGCGCAACTTCGCGCGGACGGCGCGATGCTGCTCGGACCGGCGGCCGGCGACCAGGCCTGCGGCGAGACCGGCATGGGGCGCATGCTCGAACCCGAGGATCTGTTCGAATATCTCGTCGCCTTCCTCGCTCCCAAGCGACTTGTCGGGCGGCGCGTGGTCCTCACCGCCGGACCCACCTTCGAGGCCATCGATCCGGTGCGCGGCATTACCAATTCCAGTTCCGGGCGCATGGGTTTCGCGCTGGCGCGTGCCTGCCGTCAGGCCGGGGCCGAGGTCGTGCTGGTGGCCGGTCCCTGCGCGCAGCCGACGCCGCTCGGTGTGGAGCGCGTCGACGTCACCGGTGCGCGCGACATGCGCGAGGCGGTGCTCGCGGCCTTGCCGGGCAGCGACGTTTTCATTGGCGTCGCGGCCGTGGCCGACTACCGTCCGGCCGCGGCACAGGAACACAAGATCAAGAAGTCGGGCGCGGCGATGACGCTCGAACTGCTGCCCAATCCGGACATCCTCGCCGAGGTCGCGGCACGCGACGATGCGCCGCTGTGCGTGGGTTTCGCTGCCGAGAGCCGCGATCTGGATCGCCATGCCGAGGCCAAACGGGTGGCCAAGCGGCTGGCGCTGGTGGTCGGTAATTTGGTGCAGGACGGCCTGGGGACCGAGGACAACCAGGTCACGCTATACGATGAACAGGGCGCGCATCCTTTGGCGCGCGCGTCCAAGGACGTGGTGGCACGCGAGATCGTCGCGCGCATCGCGGCGCTGCTCGCGCATCGCTGAACAATTGCCGGAGTTTCCCCATGCACCACATCGATGTCCGCATTCTCGACACGCGCCTGCGCGAGCATCCACCGGCCTATGCAACCGACGGCTCGGCCGGGCTGGATCTGCGGGCGTGTCTGGAGGCGCCACTGTGCCTGCATCCGGGCGACAGTGCGCTGGCACCCGCCGGGCTGGCGATCCATCTGGCCGATCCCGGGCTGGCGGCGATGATCCTGCCGCGCTCGGGGTTGGGTCACAAGCACGGCATCGTGCTGGGCAATCTGGTGGGGCTGATCGATTCCGACTACCAGGGTCAGATCTTCGTCTCGGTGTGGAACCGCGGGCGCGCCAGCTTCACGATCCAGCCAATGGAGCGCATCGCGCAACTGGTGGTGGTGCCGGTGCTGCAGGTCGGTTTCAACATCGTCGACAGCTTCGACGAGAGCGAACGCGGTGCGGGCGGGTTCGGCAGCACCGGCAAGCACTGAGCGCCGTCCGGTGAGCGCAGCCTCTCATGCGGGCATTCCGACCGGTGTACACGTGCTCCTCGAGCACGATGGATGCATCCTGCTGATGCGTCGTGCCGGCACCGGCTTCTTCGACGGACAGTGGAGCCTGCCCGGCGGCCATGTCGAGGACGGCGAATCGCTGTGCGCGGCAGCCTGCCGGGAACTGGCCGAGGAAGTCGGAATCGTCCTGGTCCACGACGCGCTCGAGATGCTGGGCGTGATCCACCGCAAGTCGGACACCAACCGCATCGACTTCTTCCTGCGCGCCTCGCACTGGAGTGGCGAGCCGTACATCGCCGAACCCGACAAATGCGATGCGCTCGCCTGGCATGCCCGCAGCGCGCTGCCCGAGCCCACCGTCGCCTATGTTCGTACCGCGCTGGCGCAGCACGCGTCGCCGTGGATCATCGAGCTCGGCTGGTGAGCGCATCTGCTTGCCAGTGCATTAGCGCATTCTGATAATCTGCTTTCCGATTCCAGCATCGAGGCCGTCGCAGAGCGGCGCGGCCAAGTCGAAGAGGAGAACCGATGGTCAGCAAGCGCATCTTTACGGTTGTGGCGGCGTGTGTCGTGGCAGGGCCGGTGTTGGCGGCCGAGCCGCCGGCGGTCGATCTGGCGCGCGCCGAGGCGATCCACATGGACAGCTGTTTCATGTGCCACGGACCCAACGGCGAGAGTTCCACCAAGCTGTTTCCACGCCTGGCCGGCCAGCACTACCAATACATCGTGCGCCAGCTCGAAGCCTTCAGGAGCGGTGCGCGCAAGAGCAACATGATGGAGGGCGTGGTCGGTGAGCTGAGCGAACAGGAGATGCTCGCGTTGGGCGTGTTCTTCGAGAACAAGTCCACCACCGGCAACGTCACGGACGACGCCGGTCTGCTCGAGGTGGGGCGCTTCATCTACAACCGCGGAAACGAGTATTCCGGCGTGCCCGCGTGCGCCAGCTGTCATGGCGAGGACGGCCACGGCAGCGCGCAGATGCCACGGCTGGCGAGCCAGATCCCGCGCTACATCGAGAATCGCCTCAAGTCCTTTGCCGACGGCGGAGACCCGGTCATGCAGGGTATTGCCGGCAAGCTCACCGAGCTCGAGATCAAGGCGGTGGCGGTGTACGTCAGTTCGCTTGATTGAGATTGTCATGATCCGATGAAAAAAGGGCGCCTCGCGGCGCCCCTTTGTGTTGCCGGGTGCGAAACCCTCAAGTGAGCATGTCGGCCCAGATGTTGCGCGCCCAGTTGAGCGCATGCCGCCCCTCCAGCGAACTGCCTGCCGCCGAGATGCCGCCCGCGCCCTGGACCGGCAGCAGCGTGCGTTTCTCGTTGTCCCACTGGTGCACGGAGGCGACGTGGATGCCGGTCTTCTCGTCGGTGAAGCTGTAGCAGGTGTTCATCACCACCGGCGTCGGGTTGGGCGAACGGCCGGCAAGCATCTCGACGATGGCCGCAGCCGCGACCTTGGCGTGCTGGTTGGCCATGTGGCCGGACTTGGGCATGCCCGGTGCCGACAGCGTGGCGTCGCCGAGCACATGCACGCCCGGTACGCCCTTGACCTCCAGCGTCTGGAAATTGACCTCGACCCAGCGATCGTTGGCCAGGTCCACGCCGAGGAAATCGACCAGTCGTCCGGCGCGCATCGGCGGCACGACGTTGAGCACGTCGGCCTTGACCGTCGAGAACTCGAGTTCGGCCGTGCGCGTGGCCGCGTCGACCGCCATCAGCCGGCTGTTCGCGCGATATTCGATCATGCCGGGGTAGTTCGCTTCCCAGGCCTTGGTGAACAGTCCCTTCTTGGACTGGATGTCCGGGTTGCTGTCGAGGATCAGCACCTTGGACTTGGGCTTGTGCTGCTTGAAGTAGTTGGCGATGAGGCTGGCACGCTCGTAGGGGCCCGGCGGGCAGCGGAAGGGCGCGAGCGGGATGTGCATGGCGTAGACGCCGCCGTCGGGCATGGTTTCGAGCTGGCTGCGCAGCAGCACGGTCTGTGCGCCGGCCTTCCAGGCGTGCGGCACGAGGTGTTCGTTACCGGTCAGGCCCTCCACCATGTCGGGCATGAAGTCCACGCCCGGGGACAGCACGGCGCGGTCGTACTTGAGCGTATCGCCGCGCGCCAGGCGGATCTCGCGGGTGTTCGGGTCGATGCCGATGACCGAATCGGTGATGACCTCGATGCCCCACTGCTTCTGCAGGTTGTCGTAGCCGGCGGAGATGTCCTCGATGTTCTTGACGCCGCCGATCACCAGGTTGGAGATCGGGCAAGAGACGAACTGCGCATTGCGCTCGACCAGTGTGACCTTGACCGTGCCGTCGCTCCACATGCGGATGTACTTGGCTGCGGTGGCGCCGCCGAAGCCGCCGCCGACCACCACCACATGGGCCGGCTTGCGGTCCTTGCGATCGGTCTTGTCGGTCACGCCGAATTCACGCATCAACTCCTTGCCGGCCTCGATGGCTCGCTGGGTGACGTCGCTGGCATGGGCGGGGCCGAGGATGGCACTGCCGGCGGCGAATGCGCCGGTACCCTTCAGGAAATCGCGTCTGCTTGGCATGGTTTTCTCCCCCCGGCTCACTTGCGGGCCGCGAACCAGTCCGCGACCAGCTTGAGTTGTTCATCGGTATAGCCCTTGGCGATCTGATGCATGATCGTCGCCGGCCGGTCGCCTGCGCGGAACTCCTCGAGTTTCTGGAGGATGTTGTCGGCCGGCACACCGGCGAGCGAATCCGATCCGCCTGCACTTTCGCCATTGGTGCCGTGGCAGTTGGCACAGGTGGCGGCCAGGTCGCGCGCCGCGTTGGGGTATTCCGCCGCTGCGAGACCGGCGAAGCCGGCCAGGCAGAAGGCAGCGATCAGATGATGTGGTTTCACGGTCCGTCTCCTCTTTAGCAATTCTGGGCGAGCCGCCGCGAGGTGTGCCGCCGGCGCTCCCGGTCGGGCGTTCTGGGCGCCCTGTCGTGAGATTACAGCGGTTTGTTCCCGGCTACCAAGCGCGCCGGAACGTCGCCAGTGTTGCGTTCGGGATGAAACAGGCTAAATTTTTATTTGACCATATGCGCACATGCTCATATAGTCGAATAAACGGATGCCATGAGCGGATAAACAGTATGGATGAGCTGAGCAAGGTTTTCGAAAGCGTGGCCGACTACTTCGGCCTGCTCGCCGAGCCGGCGAGACTGCGCATCCTGCACGCGCTGTGCGAGGTCGAGTTGCCGGTCAGCGAGATCGTCGACAAGTCCGGGCTGACGCAGGCCAACACCTCGCGCCACCTGAACATGCTCTACCGCGCAGGCATCGTCGATCGTCGGCGCGAGGGCAGCCAGGTCTTCTACCGCATCGTCGATCCGAACTTCAAGGACATGTGCCGCACCGTGTGCGTGACCATCGCCGCGCGTGCCGACATGAACCAGCCGCAACGCGCTTCGTTCGAGCGGCTGGAAAAGGAACTCAACGGCAAGGCCGTGTGAACGCATCGAAAGAGCATCAACGGAGATCCATGCATGACCACCCCTGAAACCCGGTTTGGGCGCATCCGCCCGGCGCCGGAGAACTTTCTGTCGCAAGACGATATCCGCGCGGTCGCCGCGGGGCGTCGCGGCTTCCTGCGCAAGGCCTTTGCCGCGGCCGGCGCCGCGGTTGCCGCGCCGGCGGCCTTCGCCGCCTCGCCCAAGGGCGATCCGGCCATTCTCGAACTGCCCGAGTGGTCCACCACGCTGGGTCAGCCGGTGGCCGCCAACCCCTACGGCATGCCCTCGCAATTCGAGCGCGGCCTGGTGCGTCGCCAGAGCCCGGGCCTGACCCGCGTGCCCGGCTCGTCGGTGAGCTTCACGCCGCTGCAGGGCCTGTTCGGCATGATCACGCCCTCCGGCCTGCACTTCGAGCGCCATCACCAGGGTTGGCACGACGTCGATCCCAACCGTCACCGCCTGATGATCAACGGCCTGGTCAAGACCGAGGCGGTCTACACCATGGACGACCTGATGCGTCTGCCCTCGGTTTCGCGCATCCACTTCATCGAGTGCGGCGCCAACACCGGCATGGAGTGGGGCAACGTGGCGGTGCCGACGGTGCAGTACAGCCACGGCATGCTGTCCTGTTCTGAATTCACCGGCGTGCCGCTCAAGCTCATCCTCGACATGTGCGGCGCAGACTACAAGAAGGGTCGCTACATCCTCGCCGAGGGCGCGGACGGCTCGTCGATGACGCGCACCATCCCGATGGAAATGGTCGAGTCCGGCGAGGTGCTGGTGGCCTACGGCATGAACGGCGAGATGCTGCGTCCCGAGAACGGCTATCCGCTGCGCCTGGTGGTGCCGGGCGTGCAGGGCGTGAGCTGGGTCAAGTGGCTGCGCCGCATCGAGGTCGGTGATCAGCCGTGGGGCGCCAAGGACGAGGCGGTGCACTACATCGACATGATGCCCGACGGTGTGCATCGTCAGTACACGTCGATCCAGGAGTGCAAGTCGGTGATCACCAGCCCGTCCGGCGGTCAGCTGCTGCTCGACAAGGGTTTCCACAACATCACCGGTCTGGCGTGGTCGGGCCGCGGCAAGATCACGCGCGTCGACGTCTCGGTCGACGGCGGCATCAACTGGATGCCGGCGCGTCTGGAGGGGCCGGTGCTGCCCAAGGCGCTGACCCGCTTCAACTGCGACTGGGTGTGGGACGGCAAGCCCTACATCCTGCAGTCACGCGCGGTCGACGAGACCGGCTACGTGCAGCCGTCCTACGGGCAACTGCGCAAGGTGCGCGGCACGTCCTCGATCTATCACAACAACGCCATCCAGTCGTGGAAGGTTGCGGAATCCGGTGAGGTGGGCAATGTCCAAGTACTCTAAGACGCTCATCGCGGCGGCGCTGGTGTTCGCTGCGGGGTCGGCCGCAGCTTTCGGCGACTATACGGGCATCGGTCGCGAGGCCACGCCCGCCGAGGTCGAGGCCTGGGACATCGACGTGCGGCCCGACTTCAAGGGTCTGCCCGCCGGCAAGGGCACGGCCGCCGACGGCGAAATCCTGTGGGAAGAGCAGTGCGCCTCCTGTCACGGCATCTTCGGCGAGTCCAACGAGGTGTTCACGCCGCTGGTCGGTGGCACCACCAAGGAGGACATCGAGACCGGTCGCGTGCGTGCGCTGGCCGAGGGCGGTTTCCCACAGCGTACGACGATGATGAAGGTGCCGACGGTGGCCACGCTGTTCGACTACATCCGTCGCGCCATGCCCTGGACCAGTCCCAAGTCGCTGTCCGATGACGACGTGTATGCGCTGCTCGCCTACATGCTCAATCTGGCCGAAGTCGTCCCTTACGACTATGAACTCAACGAGCAGACCATCCGCGAAGTGCAGGAGCGCATGCCCAACCGCAACGGCATGACCACCGATCACGGCATGTGGCCGGGCGCGCCGGCATCGGCCGGAGGCATGGGCAACGGGGGAATCCCTGATGTACAAAACGTCGCCTGCATGAGTAACTGCAAGGATGAAGTCGAACTGGTGTCGGCCCTGCCCGAACACGCACGCGACGCCCACGGCAACCTCGCCGACCAGAACCGTGTGGTCGGGGCGGTGCGTGGCCAGCAGACTGTGGAGCCGGCAGCCGACGACGCGAGCAAGGCACCGAGCGAGGCGCAAGCGGGCCATGCCGCGGCCAAGGAGAACGGTTGTACGGCCTGTCACGGGCTCAACAACAAGATCGTCGGCCCGAGCTTTGCCGAGATCGAAAACAAGTACCGCGACAAGGCCGACATCGGCGAATATCTTGCGGAGAAGATTCGAAAAGGCGGTTTTGGTGTCTGGGGCAATGTTCCGATGCCGCCGCAAGGCCACCTGTCGGACGAGGATGTCGAACTGCTCGTCAGGTGGATTCAGCAAGGCGCGAAAGCGCAGTGAGTTCGACAAACGAGAGGAGAGTCGGGATGAATCATCAACGCAGGGGTGCCCTCAAGACCGGGGGCGGACTGGGAATCTTCGGCATGCTCGTGGCGGCCGGCCTGGTCAAGCCTGGTACCGCGCTGGCGCGGGATCAGCGAGTGTTCGACGCAAAGACCATCGACGAGGCGCTCACCGCCATGGGTGCGGCCAAGCCGGAAATGAGCGACGACGTGCAACTCATCGCGCCCGACATCGCCGAGAACGGCGCGGTCGTGCCGGTGGGCGTGTTGAGCAACATTCCGGGCACCGAGTCGGTCTCGATCATGGTCGAGAAGAACCCGAACATGGTCGCGGCCAACTTCATGCTGCCCGATGGCACCATGGGCGAAGTGCAGACCCGCATCAAGATGGGCCAGACATCGGACGTCTACGCCGTCGTCAAGGCGGGCGACAAGTACTACATGAACAAGAAGGAAATCAAGGTCACGCTCGGCGGCTGCGGCGGCTGACCTGTTCCCGATTAGCAAAGGAGAAAGATCATGGCAGGACCCATGCGAATTCGCGCCGCTACGGCGGACGGCGTCACCGAAGTGCGCGTGCTGATGTCGCACCCGATGGAAACCGGTCAGCGCAAGGACGGCTCGGGCAACCCGATCCCGGCCCACTACATCACCGAACTGACCGCCAAGCACAACGACAAGACCGTCCTGAACGCCGAGATGGGGCCGTCGGTGTCGACCAACCCGTATCTGTCGTTCAAGTTCAAGGGCGGCGCTTCCGGCGACACCGTGGAGGTGAGTTGGAAGGACAACAAGGGCGAGTCGCGTACCGACAAGGTACAGATCCGCTGATGCCCGACCGGCGTCGGGCCGGTCGCGGCCTTCGTCCTCGCGGACGAGCGCCGCTCAGCCCGGTCGTGTCGGCATCGCGCACTACCAGCCAGAGGAAACCCGGAGGAGAGACAATGAAAAAAAGCATCGTCACAGCGGCGGTCGCCGCCGCGATCGCTGGGGGGTCGTCCGGAGTCGCAGCGCAGGACAACACCGCAGCCGCGCTCGAGCAGTATCGTCAGATGCTGCAGGACAGCAACCCCGCCGAACTGTATGAAATGGCCGGCGAGGAGTTGTGGGTCACGCCGCGCGGTCCCAAGAACGCCACGCTCGAGAAGTGCGACCTGGGCCTCGGCCCAGGCGTCGTCGAGGGAGCGTACGCGCAAATGCCGCGCTACTACGAGGACACCGGGCGCGTGCAGGATCTCGAATCGCGTCTGATGACCTGTATCGAGAACCTGCAGGGCATCCCGTCCGAGGAAATCATCAACGGCAAGTTCCGCCAGGGTGAGCGCGGCAAGGTTGCCGAGCTCGTGGCCTACGTGGTCGGCCAGTCGCGCGGCGACACCATCGACGTCAATCTCGATCATCCCAAGATGAAGGAGATGTACGAACTCGGCGAGAAGATGTTCTTCTACCGTGCCGGTCCGATGGACTTTGCCTGCTCGACCTGTCACGCCGTCGACGGCAAGCGTATCCGCATGCAGGACCTGCCCAACCTGACCACGGCCGAAGGCGCGGCGGCTGGCTGGGGTTCCTGGCCGGCCTATCGCGTGTCCAACTCGCAGTTCTGGACCATGCAGCATCGCTTGTGGGACTGCTTCCGCCAGCAGCGCACGGCCGAGCCGATCTACGGTTCGGATGTCACCATCGCCCTGTCGGTCTATATGGCCGGTACGGCCAACGGGGGCACGATGAAAGCGCCCTCCGCCAAGCGCTAAGGGAGGAAACGTGATGAAAAAGATGCTGATGATTGCTCCGCTGGCGCTGTTCGCCGGTCTTGCGTTGGCCGACGGGCACGGAAACATGGACGCCAAGCTCGAGAAGATGATCCAGTCCTCGTTCAAGGCTAACGGTCAGGCGACCATGGACCGCATGGATCAGGATGCCGTGCAGAAGGCGTGCTCCAGTCCGGACACGCTCGACGATGCCACGCGCAAGAAGCTCGAGGCGGCCGAGATGAAGACCATCAAGTGGCCTTCGAACGGCGACTACTGGGAAGGCGGCGACTGGAAGGAAGGGCACAAGATCGCGTTCAGCGGTCGTGGCCTGACCTGGCGCGACAAGCCCGACGCGCCCAACGGCGGCGGCTGCTACAACTGCCACGGCCTCGATCCTGCCGAGATGTCCTACGGCACGATCGGCGTCAACCTCCAGGGCTACGCCAAGATCCGCGGCCGCTCCGAGGAGATCGTCAAATACACCTGGGGCAAGATCTACAACGCCAAGGCCTATCACGCGTGCAGCGACATGCCGCGCAACGGCTACGGCGGCATCCTCACCGAGGAGCAGATCCGCCATGTGATGGCCTATCTGTTCGATCCGGAATCCCCGGTCAACAAGTAAGCCACGATCCGGCCCGCGGCGCAGGCCGCGGGCTTTTTTTACCCATCAGTTTCAGTCCGTCAATCGCAAGACACTGAAATAAAACGAAAAAGGTTACGTCATGTCGATGAACCGTCGTGAATTCATGCAGATCCTCGCGGTCGCCGCGGCAGGCGGAATGACGCTCTCGAGCGATTTCGCCAGCGCCGCGAAATCGGCCGAGGCGCTGTACGACCTGCCGCCCTTCGGCAACGTCAGCCTGCTGCACATGACCGACTGCCACGCGCAACTGGTGCCGATCTATTTCCGCGAACCGAACGTGAACCTCGGCGTGGCCGGCATGCGTGGCCAGCCGCCGCACCTGGTGGGCGATGCGCTGCTCAAGCATTTCGGCTACCAGCCCGGCAGCATCGAGGCGCACGCCTTCACCTATCTGAATTTCACCGAAGCGGCCCGTACCTACGGCAAGGTCGGCGGCTTCGCGCATCTTTCCACCCTGGTCAAGCGCATGAAGGCCAGCCGCCCCGGTGCGTTGCTGCTCGACGGTGGCGACACCTGGCAGGGTTCGGCCACCGCGCTGTGGACCGACGGCCAGGACATGGTCGACGCCTGCAAGCTGCTCGGCGTCGACGTCATGACGCTACACTGGGAAAGCACCCTGGGCGCGGATCGGGTCAAGGAGATCGAAGAGAAGGACTTCGTCGGTCACGTCGACATCGTTGCGCAGAACGTCAAGACCACCGACTTCGAAGATCCGGTCTTCAAGCCTTACGTGATGCGCAACATCAATGGCGTGAAGGTCGCCATCGTGGGCCAGGCCTTCCCCTACACGCCGGTGGCCAACCCGCGCTGGCTCACGCCGGACTGGACCTTCGGCATCCGCGACCGCGAGATGCAGGAGACCGTGGATGCGGCGCGCGCCGAGGGGGCGCAGGTGGTCGTGCTGCTGTCGCACAACGGCATGGACGTGGATCTCAAGATGGCCAGCCGCGTGACCGGCATCGACGCCATCTTCGGCGGCCACACGCACGACGGCGTGCCGGCCCCGACCGTGGTCGAGAACGCCGGCGGCAAGACCCTGGTGACCAACGCCGGTTCCAACGGCAAGTTCCTCGGCGTGATGGACTTCGACGTGCGTGACGGCAAGGTGCGCGATTTCCGCTACAAGCTGCTGCCGGTGTTTTCCAACCTGCTGCCGGCCGACCCCGAGATGCAGGCCCTGATCGACAAGGTGCGCGCACCCTTCCTCGACAAGCTCGCCGAGCCGCTGGCCGTCACCGAAGGCCTGCTCTACCGTCGCGGCAACTTCAACGGCTCCTGGGACCAGCTGCTGGTCGACGCGATGATCGCCGAACTCGACGCCGAGATCGCCTTCTCGCCGGGTTTCCGCTGGGGCACGTCGCTGCTGCCGGGCGACACCATCACGATGGAACACCTGATGGACCAGACGGCGATCACCTATCCGTGGACCACGGTCAGCGAGATGAGCGGCGAGATGATCAAGACCGTGCTCGAGGATGTGTGCGACAACATCTTCAACCCCGATCCGTACTACCAGCAGGGCGGCGACATGGTGCGCGTGGGCGGTCTCGAATATGCCTGCGACCCGATGGCCGACATGGGCGGGCGCATCAGCGACATGATGCTGGGTGGCAAGCCCATCGATCCGAACAAGATCTACAAGGTCGCCGGCTGGGCGCCGGTGCAGGAAGCGGCGCGCGATTCCGGTCCGCCGATCTGGGAAGTCGTGGCGCGCCACCTGCGCGATCGCAAGACGATTCGTCAGGTCGACATCAACATGCCCAGGCTCAAGGGCATGGAAGGCAATCCGGGTCTGGCCTGACGGCCCGCCGGGCTTTGCCCGGCAAAAAACACCTCCGGGCGGGCCGTGTGACCATTGTGTCGCACGGCCCGTTTTTCATGGCCGCGTGAGACCTCATGTGAGGCGCGACTCCTGCGGACAGGGGCGCCGATACCTTTCGCACAGTGGCCGCGCCCCGCATGTCTTGTGTCTTATATATAATGTTATATTGTCAGCGAGTTTGGCGGCTGGCATGCAGACGCCCTCGCGGCGCTATAATGGCACCAGCAAACTCGCCTGGAAGCCGCACGGCAGCGCATGGCGGTCAGCCCGTGCTCGTGCCGGAAGTGGCTGCACACAAGGCGGGAGGCCGTCGCGAGGGGCGCGCCCGGCCGGGCGCCTGTTCCCGTGTCTCTCGCAGCGCCGGCGCCTGCGGGTGCCATCCGTCGATCAGCGCACCCAGACCATGAGGGAGAAACAAGCAATGTCGCAGCAGCCGACCATCTTCTACACCATCACCGACGAAGCCCCGATGCTGGCGACCACCGCCTTTTTGCCGGTGGTCCGTACCTTTACCGCACCCGCCGGCATCAAGGTCGAGGAAGCCGATATCTCGCTGGGCGCTCGCATCCTCGCCGAGTTCCCCGAATTCCTGAGCGACGAGCAGAAGGTGCCCAACACCCTGGCCGAATTGGGCGCGCTGACGCTGCAGCCGGACGCAAACATCATCAAGTTGCCCAACATCTCCGCCTCGGTGGGCCAGCTCAAGGCGGCGGTGAAGGAGCTGCAGGGCAAGGGCTGCAAGGTGCCGGATTACCCGGAAGACCCGAAGAGCGACGAAGAAAATGCCATCAAGGAGCGCTATTCCAAGTGTCTGGGTTCGGCGGTGAACCCTGTGCTGCGCGAAGGCAACTCCGACCGCCGCGCGCCGTTGGCGGTGAAGAACTACGTCCGCAAGCACCCGCACTCGATGGGTGAGTGGAAGCAGTGGTCGCGCACCCACGTCTCCCACATGCACCACGGCGACTTCTACCACGGCGAGAAGTCGATGACGCTCGATCGCGCACGCGACGTGAAGATGGAACTGGTCACCGCCTCCGGTGAGACCCTCGTGCTCAAGCCCAGGGTTGCCTTGCAGGACGGCGAGGTCATCGACTCGATGTTCATGAGCAAGAAGGCGCTGTGCGAGTTCTACGAGCGCGAGCTCGAGGACTGCCGCGAAGCCGGCATCCTGTTCTCGCTGCACGTAAAGGCGACGATGATGAAGGTCTCGCACCCCATCGTCTTCGGTCACTGCGTCAAGATCTACTACAGGGAGGCATTCGAGAAGCACGGCAAGCTGTTCGACGAGCTGGGCGTGAACGTCAACAACGGCATGAGCGACCTCTACGAGAAGATCAAGTCGCTGCCGGAATCCCTGCGCGACGAGATCATCCGTGATCTGCATGCCTGCCAGGAGCATCGCCCGGAGCTGGCGATGGTGGATTCTGCCAAGGGCATCACCAACTTCCATTCGCCCAACGACATCATCGTCGACGCATCCATGCCGGCGATGATCCGCCAGGGCGGCAAGATGTGGGGTGCGGACGGCAAGCCCCACGACTGCAAGGCGGTGATGCCGGAATCGACCTTCGCCCGCATCTACCAGGAGATGATCAACTTCTGCAAATGGCACGGCAACTTCGATCCGAAGACCATGGGTACCGTGCCCAACGTCGGCCTGATGGCGCAGAAGGCCGAGGAATACGGCTCCCACGACAAGACCTTCGAGGTGCCGGAGGCGGGTGTGGCCAACATCACCGATCTGGCCACCGGCGAAGTGCTGCTGTCGCAGAACGTGGAAGCCGGCGACATCTGGCGCATGTGCCAGGTCAAGGACGCGGCCATCCGCGACTGGGTCAAGCTGGCCGTGACCCGCGCGCGCAACTCCGGCATGCCGGCCATCTTCTGGCTCGACCCCTATCGCCCGCACGAGAACGAACTCATCAAGAAGGTCCGGACCTACCTCCAGGATCACGACACCAGCGGGCTGGACATCCAGATCATGTCGCAGGTGCGCGCCATGCGTTACACGCTGGAGCGCGTCGTGCGCGGTCTGGACACCATCTCGGTGACCGGCAACATCCTGCGCGACTACCTCACTGACCTGTTCCCCATCATGGAGTTGGGCACCTCGGCCAAGATGCTCTCCATCGTCCCGCTGATGGCCGGCGGCGGCCTGTACGAGACCGGCGCCGGCGGCTCGGCGCCCAAGCACGTGCAGCAATTGGTGGAAGAGAACCACCTGCGCTGGGATTCGCTGGGCGAGTACCTCGCGCTGGCGGTATCGCTGGAAGAACTCGGCATCAAGAACGGCAATGCCAGGGCCAAGATCCTCGCCAGAACGCTGGACGAGGCCACCGGCAAGCTGCTCGATCTCGACAAGTCGCCCTCGCGTCGCACCGGCGAACTGGACAACCGCGGCAGCCAGTTCTACCTGACCCTGTACTGGGCGCAGGCGCTGGCCGCGCAGAGCGAGGACGCCGAGCTGGCCGCCTTCTTCGCGCCACTGGCGAAGTCGCTCGATGAGGGCGAGGACAGGATCGTCGCCGAGCTCAAGGAAGTGCAGGGCAAGCCGGTGGACATTGGCGGCTACTACCGCGTGGATTCAGCAAAGTGCAAGGCGGTGATGTGTCCGAGTGCCACCTTCAATGACGCACTGGCCGCACTGGCCGCGTTGGGCGCTTGAGGCGCCCACCCCGTCCTGGCGCAAGGCGCGCCAGGCGGGCTGTCCGGCGGACGAAAAAAAGCCACGGCATGCCGTGGCTTTTTTTTGCGGCGCGACGTGTCGGTCAGGCCGAGGTCGCCGAAGCCGGCACGTGGTGGTGCGTGGCGAGCACGCGCTGGGCGGCGGTGATGGCCGCACCCTGATCGACCTTCATGCCGTTGGCAGCGAGCACCATTTCCATCGCGGACAGCGCGCCCAGCACGTTCTCCTCGCGTGCAGAGTAGCCCATCAGGCCGAAGCGCCAGATCTTGCCGGCGAGCGGGCCGAGGCCGGCGCCGATTTCGACTGCGTATTCGTCGAGCAGGGCGCGACGAATGGCCTTGTCGTCCATGCCATCCGGGATGCGCACCGCGTTCATCTGCGGCAGGCGTGCGCCCTCGGGCACGATGAACTCCAGGCCGAGCTGGTCCAGGCCGGCCTTGAGCGCTTCGTGGTGGCGGCGATGGCGCGCCCAGGCGTGCTCCAGACCTTCGGCGGCGAGCAGGCGCAGGGCCTCGTGCAGACCGTACAGGCTGTTGCCCGGCGCGGTGTGGTGATAGGTACGCTGCGAGGCGCTCCAGTAGTCGAGCACCAGCTTCAGGTCCATGAACCAGCTCTGCACGCGCGTCTGGCGCGCGCGCACCTTCTCGATCGCGCGATCGGAGAAGGTCACCGGCGACAGGCCCGGCGTGCACGACAAACACTTCTGCGTGGCCGAATACACTGCGTCCGCACCCCATTCGTCGACCAGCACCGGGGTGCCGGCGAGCGAGGTGACGGCGTCGACGATGGTCAGGCAGTCGTGACGGCGCGCGATGTCGCACAGCGTCTGCGCGTCCGACTGCGCGCCGGTCGAGGTTTCGGCATGCACGAAGGCCACCAGACGCGCGTCCGGATGGGCGCGCAGCGCGTCCTCGAGCTTCTGCGGGTCGACCGCCAGGCCCCACTCGTCCTCGACGACGATGGCCGTGGCGCCGCAGCGCTCCACGTTCTCGATCATGCGTCCGCCGAACACGCCGTTGCGGCACACGATGACCTTGTCACCCGGCTCGACCAGGTTGACGAAGCATGCCTCCATGCCGACCGAGCCTGGGCCCGACATCGGGAAGGTGAGCGCGTTCTTCGTCTGGAAGGCGTAGCGCATCAGCGTCTTGAGCTCTTCCATCATCGACACGAAGACCGGATCGAGGTAGCCGATCACGCCCTGGGCGAGCGCCGACTTGACCTGCGGGTGCAGGTCCGACGGGCCCGGACCGAGCAGGATGCGACGCGGCGGGTGGAAGGTATCGATCTCGAGCGGGGGCTGGACGGCGAGGGTCAAGGTGGCACCTCGAAAACAGGGGGAGAAAAGCGTGCGATTATATCATCGAGTGCCGATGAATTGCCGACTTTGCAAGCCTGATGGTCGTGCCTTACCGGCATTCGACGTGGCAATGCACAAAAAAAACCCCCGACAAGCGGGGGTTGCAAGCACGCGGGCAAAAGTCCGCAGTGGAAGTGGTCTGTGCATGAGCAGCGATTCGGGTTACCGGCCCCGCCGTTTGCGGCTTGTCGTGAAAGCCCGGCATTGCTGCGTCGTTGGAGGCAGTATCGGTGGCGAAACTTACAGAAAGCTTGCACAGGGACAATTTCACGCAGACCGGGGGTGTTTTTTTGCAAAGCGGCGATCGGCGCGGTTCATGTGCCGGGCGTATACGCCGATGATGGCGAGAAAGAGCAGGGGTGCGCCCTGCGCGAAGATGTAGAAGGACAGGGGGATGCCCAGCACGCTGAAATTACTGAGCGCGCGCGCGTAGATCGCCGCGACGATGACCACGGCGAACCACAGCACGAGCAGGGCCGCCGTCAGCCGCAGGCTGGCACGCCAGTGCCGCGCGAGTGCGCGCTGGCGCTGTGCCTCGGCGTCCGACTCAGCCACCGTTGCCCCGCGTGGAGGCGAGTTTCTTCTGCACTTCGGGTGGCGCCGGCTCGAAACCGGCGGCGGTGAGCGTGAAGGTGCTCGAGCCAGCGAGGATGGCCTTGAGGCGGGCCTCGAAGCCGTCGAGTTCGGCCAGCGGCATCGCCGCGACCAGCCGCGTCAGCCCGTCGGCCGCCGTTTCGGTGCCGGTGATGCGCCCGCGCCGCGTGGCGAACTCCGCGCTGACCTCGCCGAAGTGATGCTCGTCGATGTCGAGCGCGATCTCGATCTGTGGCTCGAGTACGATGGGGCGTGCGGCGAGCAGCGCATCGATGGTCGCCGCACGCCCGGCGGTGACGAAGGAGATCTCGTTGGAATCGACCGGATGGTGTTTGCCGTCGACCAGCACCACGCGCACGTCCTGCACCGGGAAGCCGGCCAGTGCGCCCTCGTCGAGCGCCTGGCGCACACCCTTTTCGACGGCCGGCAGGAAGTTGGTGGGGATGGCGCCGCCCTTGACCTCGTTGCCCAGTTCGATGCCGGCGCCGCGCGGCAGCGCCTCCACGCGCAGTGCGACCTCGCCGAACTGGCCGGCGCCGCCGCTTTGCTTCTTGTGGCGGTAGCGCGCCTCGGCGCTGCCGGCGATGGTCTCGCGATAGGGTACGGCGGGCGGGGCGGTGTCGAATTGCAGGTTCCAGCGGCTGCGCAATTGCTCCTGCACGATGCGCAGGTGCATCTCGCCCAGGCCGCGCACCACCAGATGTCGCGACTGCGCGTCGAAGCCGGTCTCGATGCACGGGTCTTCGTCGACCAGGCGCGCGAGCGCCTCGGACAGTTTCTGCTCGTCGCCATGCTTGTGCGGGATCAGCGCCAGACCGAACACCGGCTGCGGGTAGGGCGGGTGTACCAGGTGCAGCGCATCCTCGTCGTGGGAGTCGTGCAGCACGTCGCCCAGATGGATCTCGTCGATGCGCGCGAGTGCGCACAGGTCGCCCGGTACTCCGGCCGGCGTCTCCACCTGATTGCGACCCTGCGGGCGCAGCAGGTGAGCGACGCGAAAGCTCTTGCGCGCATCGCCGATGTAGAGCTGGGTGTTGGGCGTGATGCGCCCCTGGTGGATGCGCAGCAGTGCGAGCTTGCCGCGGAAGGGATCGTTGGCGATCGCGAACACATGGGCGACGACATGACGCTCGGGATCGGGCACGACATCCACCGCGCGCGCCGCGGCGCCCTCGCCGTCGCAAAAGCGCGGCGGATTTCCTTCGGTGGGGTCCGGCATGAGTTGCGCGACGATGTCGAGCAACTCATGCACGCCGGCGCCGCTGCGCGCGGACACGAAGCACACCGGCACCAGATGGCCTTCGCGCAGGGCGCGCTCGAACGGGTCGTGGAGTTGCTGCGGGTCGAGCGTCTCGCCCTGTTCGAGATAGGCCGCCATCAGATCCTCGTCGAGTTCGACGACCTGGTCGACGAGGATGTCATGTGCCTCGCGCACGCTCGAGCATGCGGTGTCGGCCTCATAGTCGGGCGCCAAGAAGCAGTCCACCACGCGCGTCCCGTCGGCCGAGGGCAGGTTGATGGGCAGGCACTCGCGGCCGAAGCTGTGCGCGATCTCGTCCATCAGCGCGGCCGCGTCCCAGCCCGCCGCGTCGATCTTGCTGACGACGATCAGTCTGCACTTGTCGGCGGCCGCGGCCATCATGCGTCGTGTGACGCTCTCGATGCCCGATGAGGCGTCGATCAGCACCGCCCCGGTGTCGGCAGCACCCAGCGCACACAGCGCGCGGCCGGCCAGATCGGGCAGGCCAGGGGTGTCGATCAGGTTGATCCAGTGGCCGTCGCGCTCCAGATGCACCACGGCTGCCGACAGCGAGTGCCCCATCTCGCGTTCGAGCGGGTCGAAGTCGGTCTGCGTCGTGCCGCGTTCCACGCTGCCCGCCGCGCCGATCTCGCCGGCTGCGGCGAGCAGCGCTTCGACGAGGGTGGTCTTGCCGCAACCGGCGTGCCCGAGCAGGGCGATGTTGCGGACGTCATGCACCGAGACAGGGATCATGGCGAACACCTCCGGCGGGACTGTTGCCGGTCAGTTTCCGCCTGTGCGCGCGTCGATGCAATGGGCGCAAACCACGACGGCGCCCGCAGGCGCCGTCGTGCACAGTGCAAAAGCGCCGTCGCTCAGCCCGTGGCCGCCGCCTTGGCCTTGCGCCGCCAGTGATGCAGCAGCGGTTCGGTATAGCCGTTGGGCTGGGCGCAGCCTTCGAAGACCAACGCGCAGGCGGCGCGGAAGGCCGCCGAGTGCTCGAAGTCCTCGCTCATCGGGCGGTAGGCCGGGTCGTCGGCGTTCTGGCCGTCGACCACCGCCGCCATGCGGCGCATGGTGTCGCGCACCTGCTGTTCGGTGCATACGCCATGGCGCAGCCAGTTGGCGATGTGCTGACTGGAGATGCGCAGCGTGGCCCGGTCCTCCATCAGGCCGACGTCGTTGATGTCGGGCACCTTGGAGCAGCCCACGCCCTGATCGATCCAGCGCACGACGTAGCCGAGGATGCCCTGGGCGTTGTTTTCCAGTTCCTGGCGAATCTCGTCGGCCGACCATTCGGCGCGCTCGACCACCGGCACCGTGAGCAGGTCGGCGAGCAGTTCGTCGCGCAGCGCGGCGAAGTCGTTTTCGCGCTCCATCTTCTCCTGCAGCGCGGTGACGTCCACGCGATGGTAGTGCAGCGCGTGCAGCGTCGCGGCGGTCGGCGAGGGCACCCAGGCGGTGTTGGCGCCGGCCTGCGGGTGGGCGATCTTCTGCTCGAGCATGGCCGCCATGCGGTCGGGCATGGCCCACATGCCCTTACCGATCTGCGCGCGACCGCGCAGGCCGCAGGCCAGGCCGGCGAGTACGTTGTGGCGCTCGTAGGCGGTGATCCACGGCGTGCCCTTCATCGCGCCCTTGCGCAGCATCGGGCCGGCTTCCATCGCGGTGTGGATCTCGTCACCGGTGCGGTCGAGAAAGCCGGTGTTGATGAAGGCCACGCGCGAGCGTGCGGCATGGATGCAGGCGGCCAGATTCACCGAGGTGCGGCGCTCCTCGTCCATGATGCCCATCTTCAGCGTGTCGCGCGGCAGGCCGAGCATGGCCTCGACGCGGCCGAACAGCTCGTCGGCGAGAGCCACTTCCTCTGGCCCGTGCATCTTGGGCTTGACGATGTAGATGCTGCCGGTGCGCGAGTTGCGCCGCGCCGCCAGGTCATGCATCGCGATGGCCACGGTCACCGCGGCGTCGAGGATCTCCTCGGGAATCTCGCTGCCGTCCTCGAGCGTCACCGCAGGGCAGGTGAGCAGCGAGCCGACGTTACGGATGAACATCAGCGAGCGCCCGTGCAGGCGCAGCGTTGCGCCGTCGGGCGCGGTGTATTCGCGGTCCGGCGCGAGCGTGCGGCGCACGGTCTCGCCGCCCTTGACGAAACTCGTGCTGAGCGTGCCCTGCATCAGACCCAGCCAGTTGCGGTAGGCCAGCACCTTGTCGTCGGCGTCGACCGCGGCGATCGAATCCTCCAGGTCGATGATGGTGGTCAGCGCCGCCTCGACGATGACGTCGGACACCCCGGCCGCGTCGACGCGGCCGGTGGGGCTTTCCGGGTCGATGCGAATCTCGACGTGCAGGCCGTTGTGGCGCAGCAGAACGCACTCGGGCGAAGACGGATCGCCCTGGAATCCGGCAAAGCGCTCTGCGTGCTCCAGTCCCGTGTCCGAGCCGTTCTCGAGCTGTACGAGGAGACGACCATCCCGCACGCGATAGGCGCGCGCCCAGGCGTGCCTGCCGGACGCCAGCGGTGCGACCTCGTCGAGGAACTCGCGCACGCGCTCGACGACCTTGCGCCCGCGTACCGGGTTGTAGCCCTTGCGTCGCTCCGTGCCGTCATCCTCTGGCAGCGCATCCGTGCCGTAAAGCGCGTCGTACAGACTGCCCCAGCGCGCATTGGCGGCGTTGAGCGCATAGCGAGCATTGGTGACGGGCACGACCAGTTGCGGCCCGGCGATACTGCAGGTTTCCTCGTCGACGTCGGTGGTGCTGACCGAAAATGGCGCGGGCTGCGGCACGAGATAACCGATGGCTTCGAGATGGGCCCGGTAGGCGGCGGCATCGCGGATCGGCCCGGGGTGCTCGCGGTGCCAGCGGTCCATCTCGGCCTGGATGCGGTCACGCGTGGCGAGCAGTTCGCGAACGCGCGGGGCCAGGTCATGGGCGAGTTCCGACAGTCCCTTCCAGAAGGCCGCCGGTTGGACGCCGGTGCCGGGCAGGGCTTCGTTTTCGATGAAGTGGTGCAGCCCGGCATCGACGCCGAGCCGCTCGCAACGGATACGGCTGTTCATGGCGGGTCTCCGGTCGGCGTGGTGGGGTGCGGCGCCTGCCGCGTCTCGGTCGGGCAGCGTCGCGGTGTCCGCATGCTGGCCGTGGGATTGGTCGAGGATCATGAGCGCTCCTTGATGAATGCGAAGACATCTGGATCGACGGTGTCGGGCCGACCCGATCCGGTCGGCCGTCTCCGTGTCTGTCGCGGCGCGCTGCTTGCGAAGGTCGTCCGCAATCCGCACTGCTGATGCCTGAACGGCCCTTACGGGGTGCTCAGGTCTTGTAAAAGACATAAAACCCGGGTGTGGGAGTCAGAGTTTTAAAAGATTGTTTGGTGCATTGCAATATAGTACTTCTACGTATACATGCAAGCTGGACTGTGCTGCAACGATTCGTCAAGATCATGAAACAGCACAATTTCCGTGTAAGCATGCTGAAAGCTTTACCGATCCAGGGGTTGTTCTACAGGAATCCGCGCTTCGTTCTATGATGCGTTGCGACATTCCTCACGCAGGCCTTTCGCCCGGCATGTGTTGCCGCATCGAGGCGATCACAGGGGCGCACGGGCATGCCTGTCGGTCGATGCCGAATGATCCGCGGCCGGCCTCGTCCGGTCTTTGCGCGTTGCGTCATGCGAGGTCGCTAAGGGCATCGTCCCGGATGGAGTCTCGCCATGAGTGAGGACTACGTATTCCAGCCACCGCACCGGCCGAGCCTGCCGGTGCGCGGAACGCCGCAGCGCTTTCCGATTCACCGCGTTTACTGCATCGGACGCAACTACGCCGCGCATGCCGTCGAGATGGGCCACGACCCGGACCGGGAGCCGCCGTTCTTCTTCCAGAAAAGCGCCGACAACGTGCTCGTCGACGCCAACTTTCCCTATCCCGACTGCAGCGTCGACGTGCACTACGAATTCGAAATGATCGTCGCGCTCGGCAAGGGCGGTCGCGACGTGCCGGTCGAACGCGCGCTCGACCTGGTGTTCGGCTACGGCGTCGGTCTCGACATGACGCGTCGCGACCTGCAGGCCGAGGCCAAGAAGCTCGGCCGACCGTGGGACGTGGGCAAGGCCTTCGAACATTCCGCGCCGTGTTCGGAACTGGTGCCGGTCGCGCTGACCGGCCACCCGAGTCGGGGCGAGATCGTCTTCCGGGTCAATGGCGAGTTGCGACAGCGTGGCGACCTCGACCAGATGATCTGGAAGACCGCCGAGCAGATTTCGATCCTGTCGCGCTTTTTCGAACTGCAGCCGGGCGACCTGATCATGACCGGTACGCCCGCGGGCGTGGGACCGATCCAGCGCGGCGACATCATGGAAGGCGCAGTCGAGGGCGTGTGCGGGCTCAAGCTCAAGGTCGTCTGAAACGCAGTTGATGCCGGGCCCGCCCTCGGGTATATTTGCGACCCTTCGCTGCTGTAGCTCAGTCGGTAGAGCAACTGATTCGTAATCAGTAGGTCGCCAGTTCGATTCCGGCCAGCAGCACCAGTATCGGCGCGGCTTTCAGAGATGGGAGCCGCGCTTTTTTGTGGGCGCGTTACAAACTGCGTTACAAACTCACCGCACCGGCGCAACTTTGTTGCCGCGCCGGCGGCGGTATATCCCCGCCGTGGTGGCCTCGGTCGAGTGCCCGAGAAGCTCCTGCGCGCGGCGCACATCATCAACGTCCGTCGCCGCCTTAGACCTCAGATCCCGGAACTGCCATTTCTGGCCGCTTGTCTCGCGGGCGTCGTCGAATCGGGTGCGCAGCATCGTGTGCGTGAGCGGCTGACCCTTGTCGGTCTGCACCAGCCAGGGGCCGGTGGCGGTGCGCGGGCGCCTGAGGATGCGGTCGACCACGGTGGCGAGTTCGCCGGTGATTGCGATTCCGACGCGTGCGCCGGTCTTGCCCTGGCGTACCCACAGGTGGCCGTCGCGGATGTCGTCGCGGCGCATCTTGCGCACGTCGGCGGGGCGCTGGCCGGTCAGTCGTGCAAGATCCAGCGCGTCCTGCAGCTCGGGCGTAGCGGCGTCCCACAGGGCTTGATACTGCTCGTCGGTCACGTAGATATCGCGCCCGGCTTCGTGGTGCTTGCGCACGCCGGCGCAGGGGTTTGGCGCGTCGGTGATGCCGCGCTCGCGCGCCCAGTTGAACACGGCTGAGAGCAGCGCGATTTCCCGATTGCCGGCGATCTTGGCGGTGCGCCGGTCCAGGTATTCACGGATGTGCGCCGGTTTGATCTGCTCAAGCGTGGCCTTGCCGAATGCGGCGTCCAGCCGATCGAGGCCGGCGGCGTATTCGTGCTGCGTCTTGACGGCCTTGCCGGCGAGCCCTTCACGGCGGTAGCGGGCGGACACGGCCAGCCATCCGGAGCGCGGCGCGACGACTCCGCGCTGCTCCAGGTCGGCCCATTTGAGTTTCGCTTCGGCCAGATCGGCGCCGAGCGCAATCGCGCCACCCGTGCGCGTGCGGTAGTAGTACAGCACGCGCCCGCCTTTCAGCGTGCGCCTGGTCATGCGCGGCGGCAGGTCGCGGTTCGCGGAGGACTTCGGGCGGCCCATGTCAGGCAACTTTGCCAAGCTGGAATCCTCCATCATTGTCCTGCGTGGCCGTGCCGTCAATCGCCGAGCGCGGCACCACTGGCCGGCCGGTCGCAGCGATCCAGTGCCGGATTCCCTGCCGCGCAAGCCAGCGCGCCTGCGCCGACGGCATGACGTAGCCCGTCAGCTCGGCGACTTCTTCGCGGGTCAGGAATGCCGGGGCGTGCATCAGTCGTCACCAGCCGTTCGTGCGACAAAAAAACCGCGCAGGACCACGCCGCTCTCAAACACGACATAGGACGTGTCTCGGTCGCCGTGCCCGCAACAGGCATTCGTGACTCCGGGCAGCAGGCCGAGGCACTCATCCACATCGCCGTCTCCAGACCACTTCTCAGAGCCGCATACGATGCATGGCCGCATCGTCCCACCGTAGCCAGGGATTGGCTGCTTGTTGTCGCTGTAAATCCAGCGATCCCCGATCCATACGATGGGGTGGCCGCGGAAAGTCGACCTCCCGCGCGCTCGGGCCTCTTCTGCCATGGCCTTGTCGCCGCTGGTGGCGCGTTCGTAGGGCAGGGCCATCAGTCTTCGCCCTCCCGCTCGGCTGCGCGGTCGAGGCGCTCAATCTCGGCGAGGATCAGCGCGCCGGCTTTGACGAGGGTGCGTCGGGGCGTGGTTGGCTTCCACCACGCTTTGTCCCACGGCCACAGGTAAGGCGACAGATCCGGCCACCCCCCAAGTGCAGCATGAAATGCGTAGCACCCTGCCGCTGCCGCCATCTCCCCGGAGCTGTGCTCGTCGTCATGCTCAGGCGTCCAGCCCTCGGCCTCGATCTGGCGCTGCCGTTCGGCCAGCACGTCGCGAGCGGCTGCGGTTGGCTCCGCATCCCTGCGCAGCCTCACGGCCTCGTTGAGCATCGCCGCGATCTCGTTCGCGTACCGCCATGCCTCGCCCTCGACACGCCATCCGACGACCTCAAGCGCGTCGCTATCGTCAAAACTCCGAACGGTCGCGTCATAGATGCGCTTCGGCCATTCCGGGTCCGTGAAAAACCGCTGGCTGATCGGGTTGCCGTCGTTGTCGGTGTAATCGCTCATCCCTGTTCCTCCTGTGCGCGCTCGATCTGCGCTTCCAACTCAGCGATACGCTGCGCCATTTCTCGATAGCCGCTGAGCCGTTGAGCGGCCTCTGGAGAGGCGAGCCACGTAGCGGCCTTCTGTTGCCACTGCTTGATTTGATCTCGCAGCCCGGCAATCTCAGCATCCCCGCTGATTTCCTCCCACAGCGCGCCCAGCGCCGCGCACAGGACGGCGTCCTGGTCCTCGGTGAGCGAGCAGCCCTTGCTGGTCATGAGGTCGTTGATGTGCTTCATGAGGGCGGTGCGGTTCATTTCTGCCCCCTTCCCAGCACCGCCAATGCGCAGCCGACTGGAATTCCTACGTGCAGCATCATCACGACAAACGCTCTGGCCCCGTCTCCGGTGTCCTCGACCCACCATCGCAGATCGAATGCGGCCCACAGAAAAATGGACAACGACGGCAGTGCAATGCCAGCGATAAGCAGGGCGTCGATAACTTGTGTGCGGGTCACGCTGCAATCCTCCTGACAGCCAGTTCCGGCACATTGGCGGCGACGAGCGCAGCCGCAGGCGGCGTGCTGACGCTGTTGCCGACCATGCGGACCTGGGCGGATTTGGTGAAGGCACGGCCGTCGTGGCCGTGGGTGATGATGTAGTCGGCCGGGAAGCCCTGCGCTGCATAGAGTTCGTGCGGTTGGAGCATGCGCAGGCCGATGTCGACGATGACGTAGGGCGTGCCGCGGATGCTGACGGTGACGAGGGCGAGGCGGTCGCGGGTGGTGATGGTAGCCAGCGGGTCGCGCGGGTCCATTTCCTGCCCGTTGCCGTAGTAGGTGGTGAGGAAGGCGGCGACGCGCAGTGCGCCGGCTTCGGCCTCGGGCGAGAGGGTGCATTCGACGACGCCGAACCTCGACGCGCCGGCCAACACGGTGGGCATGGGGTCGCTAAGCTCTCCACCGACGACGTTCTGCGCCATGGCAGTTAGGTGCGCCGTGACAAGCCGCTGCTGGCTGCCGCTGCCGGTAACGGTGCTCATGGGGTCGCGCAGGTCGTGTCCGTCGCCGTCGTAGTAGCCGCCGTTGGCCTGCTCGAGCAAGGCGGTGACGAGAGCGTGCTTTTGTCCGCCGGCCACCAGCGTTCCGAGTGGCTGCTCGATGTCGAGCGATCGCGGCGCCTGGCCCTCGCGCTCGCCGTAGCCGGTTTGGATCAGGACTGGCGCAGTTCTGCCGCTGTTGCGCGGCACAGCTCCGCCAAGAACGGCGGCGTTGCCGTTTCGGCGCACTTTTCCCACTGCTCCGCCGCCCATAGTTTCTGCTCTTGCGGGGTCCGAAGCTTCGGACGGCGCCGCGTTCGCGGTTCGAGGGTGAGGTTGAGTTGCTCCATCGATTCCTCCGGTTTCAACGATGAACGGCTCCCTGCTCTCGATCACGTACCTCTGCACGCCGCGTGCGATGCGCCGCAGGGTGGCGTCTGCCAGCGGCTTGGGGCGGGTGAAGATCGACGGGCAGGGAATGGACCAGTCGATGCACTCGGCTGCAGCACGCCAGCGGCGTTGGCCGCGCGCGGGCTTTTTGTGGTGGGTGGCTGCGGGCCACTGGATGGGCTGGCCGTCGCGGCGGGCGACGAGGAACAGGCGCTCGCGCGTGGTGGGTGCGCCGTGGTCGGCAGCGCACAGGATGCGGTGCTCGACGCTGTACCCCAGCCCCTGCAGCGTTCGCAGGAATCGCCGCCAGGTGCGGCCGGCGTGGCGCGCGTCGGGCACCAGGTATTGATCCTGCACGGCCACGCGCTCGCCCGGCTCGGCGACGCTGCCGCAGCGTTTGATGACGCGGCCGGTGGCCTTGCAGCGCTTGGCGACCAGCGGCCCCCATTGCCGGATCTGTTTGACGTTTTCGAGCGTGATGACGCGCGGCGCGACCTGCCCGGCCCAGCGCACGCCGACCCACGACAGCGCGCGGATGCGGGTGTCGCGCGGTTGCCCGCCTGCGGCCTGGCTGTGGTGCGTGCAGTCCGGCGACAGGTGCAGCAGCCCTACGGGCCGGCCCTGCGTGGCCCCGCGCGGGCAGACCTCGAACACGTCGGCCACGAAGTGGCGCGTCTGCGGGTGGTTGGCGCGGTGCATGCTGAGCGCGTCGTCGTTGTGATTGATTGCGATGTCTGGCGAGCGTCCCAGCGCCTGCTCAACGGCCACGGAGTAGCCGCCACCACCGGCGAAAAGGTCCACGATGATTTCCGGGTCAAGTGCGGTGAGGCGTAGTTGTGGGGATCGCATACGCTCAGGCCTCCGGCCGGGTGTAGCTGTAGGCGCCGTCGGCGTCGGTGTAACGCTCGGCCACGCCGCGCTTGACCATGCGCATCAGTGCCGGCGCAATGGTGGTGGTGGGCAGGCGCAGGGCGAGGGCGATTTCGCCCGAGGAAAGCGGCACATCGTCAGCGTCCGGCAGAACGCGCCAGATCAGGGCCGGGCGGGTGCCTGGCTGGATGCTTTTCGGCATGGCGCGATCGGCCAGCGGCTTCGGCCCGCGCTTGATGGGCGGCTCGGTGCAGACCATGCGGCCGGGCACGGTGCGCGGCGGAAGCGGGCGGTGGCCGAGGATCAGGAGGGTGTCGATGGTGGTCATTCCGCTGTGCCTCCCAGTGCGGTGTCGATGCGCTCGAGCAGGGCGGTGATGTCTTCGGCGTGGGCGAAGTCGTCGGCGTCCATCTGATGCGTGATCGGGTGCGTGCTGCACTCGACATGCGTCTGGCGCTCGGCGGCGATGAAGGCGCGGGCTTCGATCAGGGAGGCGCGCATGGCGTCGTGCGCGTCACACAGCGGCATGATGTGTTTCAGCAGCGATGTCGGCCACACCGCGCCGGGCAGCTCGCGCTGGCGCCGCAGTTCGTTGGCGATGGCTGCGGCGTTAACCGGCTGCGAATCGGCCATGGTCCGCCTCCGTCGTGCTCTGTGCCGCCCTGGCGCTCTCCAGTTCGATCAGCATGTCGATGTAGTGACGCGCTTTCTCCAGATCGGCGATGCCGCCCTTGACGCGCCAGCGGGTGACGTACTTGATGACGTTGCCCTCGAAAAACCCGATGCCGTTGGCGTGGATGTATTCGACCGGCTGGATGGCCTTGGCCTTGTAGTGGCTGCCGCCGATCTGCTGCTTGAGTGCGCTCATGCGTGACCCCGGTGCAGGTGGTTGAAGACACGCCGCCACACATACCCGCGCGCGACACTCAGCGCGGTGAAGGCGGCGGTGATCTGTAGGTTCTCGGCCATCTGAACGGGCAAGCCCCACACGGGCACGACGACCCACGTCCAAAACGCCAGCGAAACGATGAAACCGCTGCCGACGTTGAGGCATTGCTCGATGAATGACTGGAGGCGCGTTTGCATCAGCGATTTCCCTCCGGGAATCCGTTGTGCGTCTCGCCGTCGAGCAGGCGACCGGCGGCGGACTTTCCGACGCGGCTCATCTGGAGCCACCAATGCTTGCCGTCTTTCACCACGTCGTCCTGCGCCCCCGTTCTTCCATCTTCGGTGACCCAGATGGTCGGCTTGTCGTCAACCGTGTAGTCGATCCACTCACCCCACTGCTTGAACAGGAACGGCACGCCAGCGGCCTTGCACTGATCGCGCAAACTCCTAAACCACTCGGGATGCGACGGCCGCGCCTGCGGGCCGGATTCGCCGCCTGCGATGATCCAGTCGATGCGGCGCTCAAGTGGGTCTTTGCCGGGGGTCATCCATGCCGACAGCGCGTTGTATGCGCGGCCGTCAGCAGCGGTCATGTTGAGCAGATCAACCGGCCCAAGCATCGGCTCGATGCTCAGAAACCGCACGGCAGCCGGCACGGCCAGCAGCTTCGGGATGTCGCGGTCGGCTTCCTGCTGGTTGCAGATCGTGGCTCCGATCCAGACGTTTGCGGGCGGGGTGCCGTTGCGCCAGTGATGGGCCATCAGGTCGCCTGCATGGCTGCCGGGGCGCGGCATGTCGGCAATCTCATGTAGCATCTTCGACAGGTTGCCGATGCGCTTCGTGAGCAGCAGCCAGTCGAGATTCGGCGTCGCCGCGATCAGATTGAACAGGTCGCGGCGCCACTCGACCGGCACCTTGTCGAGCCAATCGCCAAGGCTCGCGCAGAACACGCGGCGGCGAGCCGGCTTGAAACGCTCCGGCAGGTGGTTGCATCTCGGGCAGCAGCCGTTGCGCAGATCAGCCTCGCGCCACTCGCCGCGCCATCCGCATGCCGGGCATTCGACGAACTCTTGCGCATTCCACGCCAGCGGCTTCCTCCAGTTGCCCGGGCTGGTGCGCTTCCTCGGCACGCCCGGCCCCCAATGCGCGCCGCCGAAGATGCCGCGGCTGTCAAGCCGCTCGGCGTAGCAGTGGTCGCACGCCGGGCTGACTTTCGTGCAGCCGATCCACGGGTTGAACGTGCTGTCGCACCATTCGATTTTGCTGTGCTCAGCCATTGCACGCCTCCCGCGCGTCGACCAGCCCCGTATCCGGCGCCGCCGGCACACGTTCATGCGCGGCATCCGGCAGGTCGTCGAGCAGGTATTGCTCGGCGCACCACCAGTACACGCCGGCGATCAGGGGCTGTTCGCCTTCTTCGGACAGCCGCCGGCCATCCTTCCAGACGTGGATGCAACCGAGCAGCATCGGCCCCTGGTCTTCGTCGTCGCGCTCGGTCGGCGGCAGCGCGATGATGGCCGTGGTCAGGTCCTCGGCCGGCGTTTCGGTGTGGGGGTGCCAGATGGTCATGTTCGTCCTTGGTGTCGCTGCGCATTCCGGTTGCGCCGTTCGGCGGAACTGGGATACGCCCGCTTTCGCGGGCGCGGTGGTATCAGGCGCGGGTGTTGGTGTCGGGCGTGCCGTGGAAGATGGTCTGGCCGGTCTGGTCGGCGATCTCGTGCCAGACCTCCATGACGGCGTGCTCCAGCACCTTGTGTGCGCGCACGAGCTCGTGCCACATGACCAGGCCTTTGCCTTCGGCGATGCGGTAGCGCAGGCGGCAGGTGATGGCGTAGCGCGGGCCGCCCTCGAACACCGGAATGGCGATCTCGAATTCCTCGGGCACGTTGAACTGGCCCTTGGCGGTGGTGCCTTGCAGTTCCTCGTTGTAGGTGAACTGCACTTCGCCGTTGGACAGGCGCACGGCGCTGGCGAAGTCGACCTTCTTCTTCGCTTCCAGCGAGCGGCTGACCTCCAGCATGTGAGCGGCTTCGGGCTTGGTGATGTCGGGCAGGTTGTCTTCGATGAACTGCGCGAAGTCGGCCTGCGATTTGCCCTTGCCGCTGGCGTCGCGCCACGTCTTCCACTCCACGGAGAGCGGGCAGGCGTATTCGGCGGTGTGATCGCGCCAGCCAGGTTCGTCCTTACGGTGGTCGTCGATGACGGCGACGAAGCGCGGCGGCTCGACGGTGCCGTAGATGGTGCTGCCGAGCTGGTGCAGCTTGAAGTAGGCGATGAAGCTGCTGGCGTCGCGCAGTACGAAGTGGCCGCGCTTGCGCACGGGCTTCGGCAGCAGGTTTTCGAGGTCGTGCACGCGGTAGCCTTCGGGCAGCGTGACGAAGGGTGTGCCGCCGTTGGTGCGCTTGATCTCGAATGCGAGGGCGGCCATGCCGGCGATCGCGCTTACTGCGCCGCCGTCGAAGGTGGCTCCCAGGTTGTCCATGGGTTGCTCCGTGGGTGGGTTGATCGGTTACGCGCTGCGCACGTCGCGCACTTCGCCGTCCTCGCCGCCGGGCACGGTGCGCAGACCATCGAGCTGCTGCTGTCGCGGGTCGTCACGCATGAGGTTGCCCTCGGGCGTGGCGAAGAAAATGGACGTGCCGCGTACGGGCTTGGGCAGCTTCACGGTGAGGTCGTCCAGCACCTCGACCTGGCCGGCCGGGTTGGGCTTGAGCTTGATCTTGAGCACCAGTTCGCCGGTCTTGTTGGTCTTGGTGCACTCGGCCACCAGCGCGTTGAGCGCATCGGTGAGTTCGTCTTGTAGGGCGCCGTAGCGGATCTGGCGCAGCGTGTCGGGAAACGGTCGTGCGGGCATGGTGGTGTCTCCATCTGGTGCCTGCGTCTTCCCCGCAGGCGTGGGGGTGTTGATCTCAGAACGTCGTGGGCTGGGCTACGGCGCGAGTTAGCGCCATCAGCCCGGTTTGCAGGTCGGTCGCGCCGATGCTCACCCATCGCGGGTCAAGTCCTTCGGTGGCGCGGAGCTTCTGCACGAGTTCGTCAAGCTGAACGCCATGCGCCTTGATCTCGTTCATCAGTGCCGCCTCGGCTTCGTTCAATTGCCGGTAGCCGGTCACCTTCGGTTGAATCATCGTTTCCATTTCCATCTCCATCAGTTGCCTGCGTCAGCCCCGCAGGCGTGGGCGTGGTGTTGGGTGCCCGGGCGGCCGGAGCCGCCCGGGTGCTGCTGCTGCATGCGGTCTTTCCCGCCGTCTGCCGAGGCCCTGCCGCTACACGGCTTTACCGGCCGCGCTGCCCGCCCCCGAAGAGGCGTGAAGGTCGCTCGTCTCAACACATGCCCTGACTGCCGGGGTTACTCATCCGCCACTGGCCCGGCGATGGCGGTGCTTCTCGCGGAAGCTGCACGCTGCGGTGCTCGGGGTGCGTCGCACTCCGCCGCTTCGATGCCTGCGGCCATCACCAGATCGGTGATGTCCTGCGGCTCGGCATGCGGGTGCGTCTCGCACGTGATGTCGATGATTCGCTCCAGCCGCTGCACGAGGTCTGGCGACAGCCATACGGTGACGGGCGTCATGCCGTGCTCGGCGGCGGTGAGGGGCGATGGGATACGGCTCATGCCAGCCAGCCCATGCTGTGCGCCAGCACCACCGGCGTGCCCAGCGCCAGCGACACGCTGGCGACGATGCCGTCGCGGTGCTCGTGCACCTGCCGGCCGAGCCGGCGGGCCGGGTGGCCGATCCACCGCTCGCCCAGGTAGCGCAGTGCCGCGGCGAGCTTGGCGCGGTGGCTGCGCACCATTGGCTCGGGCCGGAAATCGTTCTCGGTGATGACGGCCTGCACGTGTCGCTCGATTTCGCGTGCGCCGAATTCGGGCGGGGTGTCGGGCTGCGGCTCGATCGGGACGATGCGGGCGACGTGCTTGACGGCGCGCAGGGCGCGATGGGTGGCGATGGTGTTCATGCGGCCTCCTGTTTTTTCAGTGCGTCGGCGTAGATGTCGCGGCAATAAACGCGGAACGCCTCGGCGTCGGCGTTGCTGATGACGCCGAGCAGCGCCAGGGCGTTGTAGCGGCCCTGTGCCCAGCCGCCGGATATGCCGGCCAGGGCCTCCTCGATGGCGGTCTCGCGCAGGATCTTCTCGGCGGCGCGGCAGTCCTCCAGCGTCGGGCGCTGGATCTGCGGGCGGTTCGGTGGGGTGGTCATGCCGCACCCCGCTGTGCGCCGAACTCGGGCGCGGTGTCGGCCGGCTGCTCGATCTGCACGATGCGCGCGGCGTGCTTGACGGCGCGCAGGGCGCGCTGGGTGGCGATGGTGTTCATGCGGCAGGCTCCTTTCTGGCTTGTGCTGCAATGGAATCGCAGTGATAGAAGAGAGCGTCACAGTCGGCTTTGCTGGCCACGTCCAGCAGCACGAGGACGCTGTAGCGCCACATCAGCGTGTCGAGCGCCCGCCTGTTCCCGCGCCTCGCCGCCTCGATAGCGTTGTAACGCAGGTGGCGCTCGACGATCGCGCAGTCCTCCAGTGTCGGGCGCTGGATCTGTGGGCGGTTCGGTGGGGTGCTCATTCCGCACCCCGCGCGCGCTCAACCAGGGCGATCAGGTCGCCCACGGTGTGGGCGTGCTCCAGCGTCTCGTCGGGGAGTTCGACGCCGCAGGCTTCTTCGACGGCGAGGACGGCCTCGAGCTGGTCCAGGCTGTCCATGCGCAGGTCGGCGACGAAGGTGTGTTTTGACTCGATCTGCTCGACCTTGAAGCCCGTCGGCGCAACGAGCGCGGCGCGGACCTGGTCGGCGATGGTGGTTTCGGTGGTGGTGGTCATTGTCGGCCTCACTGCACGTGCGCCACGGCAGCGGCGGCGCTGTGGCATTCGTAGGCGCAGCGCTGGTTGCCGCGCACATTCCCGCGCGTGATGCGCTTCCTGGCGACGATCTCGGCCAGCGCAGTGCGGGTGAGCTGCTCGAGGTCCATCGTGTCGCGCAAGTTGGTGTTGGCCGGCAGGCCGCGCTTGGCGCAGATTTCGGATTTCTTGCCTCCAAGGATCGGGCGGTAGATGGCGTTGGTGCAGTCGGCAAAGCCTTTGCCGTGCACGCCATGTGCGGCCAGCGTGCTGGTGAGCTGGTTGCGCGCGGCTTTGCCGGCGCTGCGCTTGGCCAGCCATTCCTGCTGCTCGGGCGTGGCGCGGTCGGCAATCTCGTCGGCCAAGGTGATGTCACCGGACTTGAAGCGGGCGTACACCTCGTTGACCTGCACGTGCAGGGCGGGCGAGAGGTACTTTGCATAAGCGAGAGCGACTTGCCAGTGGGCGAAGGTGCCGCCGCCTGCGCCGCGCCTCGCTTTGCAAATGTCCGATTTGCGGACATTCAGGTTTTCGGCAAGAAACTCGATGAACTGCTCACCAGCTTCTTTCTGCCAGCGGCGCGGGTCGCGCTTTCCGTCGGTCATGCTGGCTGCGCTGGCTGCGGTGTGGATGTCGTTGAGCGACACGCGGCCGTCGTCGTCGGTGCGGACGGTGGTGCCGAGAATGTGCAGGGTGGGGTGCATGAAGACCTCCTGATTAGCAACTTACCGCTAATGGTAAGCAGTAATCTGAGGAAGTCAAGCAGCTAACTGCTAACAAAGAAGAAAAACTTCAAACTTGCGAGAGCGCATCACGGGCAAAACCGATGATCGGCCCGGCCGCTGGATGAAGGTCGGTGGCAGTAGGACTGCAGAAGTGCAAAACCCGCCGTGCGGCGGGCTTCGTTGGATTGCGGTCGACCCCGCGCAGCCTGTCCTACCTGACCGGAAGGCGCCGCCCGTGGCCAACCAGGACAAGGCCGATGGCACCCGCGAACAGCGGTACCCAGCCCCATTGCAGCTGGATGGACTGCGCCATCGCCTCCGCGATGCCTGCAAAGGGGTTGCCCTCGAGGTTCGCCTGCATATCAGTTTTCGCCTGCTGCACCCGCATAAACAGTGCCACGAAGTCGAAAGTCACGATCCCCAGCGCCGCCCATCCAGGCCAGCGCACCAGGCGCACCTTGTCAGAGTACGCAAACCATACTGCCAGGCCTGCGAGGGCCAGCAACACGTAGCCATCGGAGAAGCGCAATTGCGTCGCCGTGATCGAGCCGACGAGCGGCACAGACATCAACGGCGCGAAACAGCCGACCGCTAACACCAGCGCGGAAATGACCACGTCACGCACGCCCTGCGGTTCGCCCGTCGCCGCTGCATTCTTGCGGAGACGCGTTGCTCGAACACTCCGGGGTGGCGCTTCAGCCTCGTCGCCCTGGCTCGCCTCGCCCGCTGACCACAGATACGGTACGTTGCAACGCGGACAAACGGCCAGCGATCCCGCGTCCGATTCCTGCCGCACATAGCCGCAACCGCTGCATTTGGTCATGTCATGAGCCCCGTAGTGGCCTGGCAGTCAGTCGAAAACGCGACCGCATTCCATGAAGTCGCGCTCCTTGTAGTGTTCGAGCTTGGCGAGTTCGCGGTTGACGTTGTCCGGGTGGCGGAACTCGCGTGACCAACGTTCCGCCGATGCGCGCTCCCGGGCGATTTGGTCGCAGCGGGATTCTTTGCGGGGCTTGTTCGCTTCGGTGATTGCGCGGCGTTGCTCTTCTTCCCTGCGTGCCTGTGCGGCGACGCGATCGCGCTCGAGGTCGGCAGCGAGCCGTTCGGCGGCTGCCGCGCCGGCAGCCGGGTCATAGTCGCCGCTGGCTGGACGGACCTGCATGGGGGTGTCGTCCTTGGCGCAGGGACGGTCGGTGAACACACGCTTGCCGTCGACTTCGCATTGGTAGACCTGGGCGTGCGCTGTTCCAAGCAGCGCAATCAGGAGCGTGGCGAATTTGGCTGGAAGTCGCATCGCGTTCCTTTTCAGGCGATTGTAGAAGAGCGCACTCAATGTGCGAGGGTAAGTGCGGCTTCTGCCAGGCGTGATGGGTCATGCGAGACTTCAACGACCATGCCTTTCTTGCGCAAGAACGGCCAGGTGATGTTGTCGATGTCGTTGTCAATCTTGAGCATCGTCTCGTCGTCATAGCCGGGCGTGCCCTCGGCCGGACGGTAGATGAACAGCCCGCCGACGGTGTTCGGGTGGTCGCCGAGAATCGTGTTGGCGCCCCACATGGCGATGGTGCCGCTGTTGAGGTTGTGGCCCCGATAGGCCGGGTCCCTGAAGTGGCTTGAGACAAAGGTGCCGTAGCGCACGCCGTTACGGGCGAAATCTTTGTCGGCAAAAATCGGGAGGTCGATGCGGTGAGGTTTTCCTGCGGCGTCACGAAGAGTGACCGGGTCTTCCTGAAACAGGCGCCGGAACGAATTCGGGTGGCGCTTGCGAGCCTCGTCAAAGACGGTTTTCCTGAGCGACTGGTTGTCGACCGTCTTGGCTTGCGGTGCGCTGTCTTCGTCGGCGCAGGGGTTGCGCCCCAGCGTTACCTGGCTTTCGTACAGGGCATCCACAATCTCTTGAGCCGAACTCCCGGAAGCGAAGTGCTTGTCGCCAATGATTACGTGGTGCGAGGGGGTGGTTGCGCGCTTCGATTGCTGGAAATGTTCGCGCACCGCGGTCAGCAGGAAGCTGAAGTTTTCCACCCCCGCCGGGCCATACAGGCATTTGAACGCTCGGGCAGAGTCTAGGATCCGCACGTGCAACCGTCGGCGATTGTCGATGAACCCGACGCCGATGTTGAGTAGTTCGCCGGTTGCAAGGTCGGGCGTGAGGCGGATGGGAAACCACTTGCCGCTGACTGTCTGGGCTTCTGCTTGCGGTGCGTCGGCGAATAGTTCAGCGAGATCAAGGGGCATGTCTAGGTCAGCCGGTGGTAACGCTTTGCGAGCAGCGCGGTGAGGTCGTATGCGCGGCGTTGAAGAAAGTCTCGGAAGGTCCGATGGTCGGCCTCTGGCAGAAGGTGCTGCCACCAATAGTCTAGTTCAGGTAATACGCTGGATAAAGCGGATGGATGTTCCAGGGCTCTGCAGCGCATCAGGCTCAAATCGTGCTCGGTGGGGTTGTGCTGCCACACGTGTTCTGACAGGCGGTTTCGATAAAGGTGCGCCGGGTCCAGCGTGCGGTTGTTCCAGTGCGGTCGCTCCAGGGTGTGGGCAAGTCGGCCGCCGTCGATCAAGGCGTACTTCTTGCGGCCCAGCCGGATCAGGTTGTTCAGGTGACGGTCGGAGTTGGCAATGTTCTCGTCGAGGGCAATTGCGTGGGGGAGGTCGTCCCACGCAGCGACGTCTTCACGTACGGTGGAAAGCTCCTCTTGCGGCACGAGTACGGCTGCGCTGCTGCCGTCTAGCCGCAGCGTGCAGAAAGCCGGCATTTCGGGGTGATGCAAGGCTGCTTGCCGAAGCCATGGGGGCATCCGCCTGAGATGTGTCAGCGGGATGTTGGCCAGAAATGCGGACTTGGGCTGCGGCAGGTTCAGTGCATGGGCGCATAGGTAGGCGGTGATTTCATTGACCAGCCCGCGATTGACGCCGTGCTCGGCCGGGTACAGCTTCACGAAGGCCTCGCACTGGCCGTGCTTGGGGTGGGTGAAAGCGGCGATGTGCACGCATTCCTTGTGGCCGTCTTCTGAACCTACCCAGTTGATGAAACGAAGGTATGAGCTGGATCGAAGTTTTCCGATGACGCGTTCAGTCACGGTCGTCGATGGCGCCGCGCAGGGCTGCGTAATCGCTTGGGCTGGTGGATGGTGCAACGAGATCGATCACCGCCTCAATGGCGTGGTAAAGCTGCGGCGACGATGAGCCAGCGGCCTCAAGCGCGTGGATGCGCTCGATCAACTGCTCGGCTTCCGGGCTGGTGAATGGTGATGGGTGGGCCGCCGCGTACGATGCTTTTGTGTCCTCCACGCCCTGCGCGGACTTCCCGAGATTCTCTTGAAAGAGGTCGGCAACCGAATAGCCGAATGCGCGCGCAAAAGCTTCGAGTTGCTCGACGCGCGGGTTGAACTTCGGGTCTGCGTCGTGCGCCTTGCGAATCCAGTTGCTGATTGTCGTCTGGCCAACTCCGGATTTCTTCCCGGCAGCGTTCGCGCTGTGCTGCGATTTGTGCAGCACGAGCGCAATGTTGTCGGCAAGTATCTGGGATGCGGCTTTCATGATCGCAGATTATTGCTAATGGCTTTAGCGGTTTGGTGCTTGCGCGCATAGCAACTGTCTGCTAAGTTGCGATCATCATGAAACCGATGCTCGCCCAAGTTCTCGATGACCTGTCTTCCCGCAAGGGGGGATGGATGCAGATTGCCCGCGATCTGGAGCCCGACAACGTCGTGAGCTACTACTCGTGGCTGACCAAGCTCGCCCAGGGCGTCATCCGCGAACCGAGCGTCAACAAGGTGCAGCGGCTTTATGACTACTTCCGCGCGCAAGAGGCGGTCTCCGCGCCGGCGGGCCAGCAAGAGGCCGCTTGAAATGCTGGTAGCGCGTTCGATTCTCTCCACGGTTGTCTCCTCCCGTCCCGCTGGGGTGGGTTGCCCGATCCGCCGGCCGGTGCCGGCGGGTCTTTTTTTTTGTACCCCGATCGGTTCATCAACGTGGATCAAAAATCATGAGCGCGTTTGACGTACAGGCCGAACTGGCCCTGCGCCGCAAGCCCGCGCGCACGCAAGTGCCGTCGGAAATGGTGCGCACACGCCGCAGCGCAGGCGCCGCCTTCACGCTGGCGTGCGATGCATCCGGCCTTGAGGACAAGGAGATTTACAGCGCCCTTGATCTGGACCCGGGCACGTTCTCGCGCATCAAGAGTGGCAAGAACACGCTGGCCGCAGACATGATCCGCCCGTTCTGCGAGGTCGTCGGCAACACGGTTTATCCCGAGTGGATCGCCTACACCGTGGGATGCGGGCTGGTCGTTCTGCAGACCGAATCCGAGCGCCGCGCGCTGGAAGCCGAGGCGCGCGCCGCCGAGGCCGAGAAGAAGCTTGCCTGGGCGCTGGAGTTGATGGGGCGCGGGAGGGAGAGCCCATGAAGGTGACGGCCAACGGAATCCGTATTCCGCACCGGCTCGGTTGGTCGGTGTCGCCCAGTGGCGTTCTTCGCCTGACCTGGCTTGGCGTTGCGCTGGTGTGGGTGTCTCGCGCGGTGCCGTGGTGCCGCTATGCCCTGGACCGCTGGCGCGGCTGCGCGGCTGATTCGGTGGACGACAGCGTGCTGATCGAGATCGAGGGCACGTATCACCCCGGTGACACGCCTGATATGCCCGCCGTGTTTCGCTGGAGGCGCCCATGACGGACGTCAGCGACCGCGCCACCGAGCGAGAGGAACTCGACCGCGAGCTGGCCCTGCGCGCCGCCCGCGCTGCGCGTGATGTCCCGCCCTTGCCCTGCGGTACGTGCCACAACTGTGGCGAGCGATTGCCGCCTGGCCTGCCGTTCTGTGACGCCGACTGCCGAGACGATTGGCAGTTGCGACGGAGGCAGTCCGGATGTTGAACCCCGTTCCCCTTGAGATGGATGAGGCGGTTGTCTCGCGCGCGATTGCAGATTGCAGATCAATGCGCGCGCGTCGCGAACATTCCAGTCGCGGGTCCTCCCTGGGGGGGGCGCTTGAGGGTAATTCGGACCCCATTTTCTGTGTAGTCAGTCGGGCTGGGAGTTACTGAAGCGTGGCGAACAACTACGATGACGTGATCGCCCAGCTCGAGGCCGAAGGCCTGATGGTCGACCACCTGGTGGTGGGGCGGCTGGTGCGCTGCAAGGTTGAGGGGGATCGGGAGAAGCGCGGCTGGTACGCCGTGCACGAACTCACCCTTGATGGCGGCGATGTCGTGCTGGTTGGATCGTTCGGAGTGTGGCGAGGCGATGACAACGGCGCGCGCAAGATCGAGATCAAGGGCACGCCGCTGTCCGCTGAGCAACGCGCGGCGATGCGCAAGCGCCTGGCCGAGGATCGGCGCAAGGCCGAAGCGTCGCGCCGCCGACAAGCGGAACGCGCGGCCGAGGCTGCAACGCGCGCCTGGCGAAAGTGCAGTGAGGACGGTGACAGCGACTACCTGACGCGAAAGGGCGTGCAGGCGCATGGCGTGCGCTTCTCGCCGGGCGGCGCAGTGGTCGTCCCGATGTTGGACATCTCCGGCCGGATCCACGGGCTGCAGTTCATCCTCTCGCGCAAGCGCCACGGCGACCGCATTAACCGCACCGGGCGCGACAAGGAGTTCTGGCCCCCCGGGCTGGCCAAGCGCGGGCACTTTCACCTGATCGGATCACCGACCTGGGTGTGCCTGCTGACCGAGGGATACGCCACCGGCGCGACGTTGCATGAGGCTACCGGCCTGCCCGTAGCCGTGGCATTCGACGCTGGCAACCTGCAGCCCGTCGCCGAGGCCTTGCACAAGCGATACCCAGGGTGCCGGATCGTCATCTGTGCAGACGACGACGCCTTCGGCCGATGCAAGCATTGCGACGCACCCGTGCGCACGGGCAAGCCAGAAGATCCATGCCCGGCCTGCGGTGAGCCACACGGGCGCGAAAACGCGGGCCGATCGCGCGCAAGCTCCGCCGCGCTGGCCGTCGGCGGGCACTGGATTGCCCCAAGGTTCGACGACGACGAGGCGCGCTGGGCCAAGTTCACCAGCCAGGGGCACAAGCTCACCGACTTCAACGACCTCCACGCTCTCGAAGGCCTCCACACGGTACGCACGCAGGTAGAGGCGTCGCTTGACGCGTTCGGTGTGCAACCCCCGAAAACAGCGCCGCGACCCTCCACCACCGGGGGGGCGGGGAAGGTGATTGTCCCGTTCGCCACCACCGATGAATTGCTCGAACGATTCGCGCTCATCTACGGCGGCGCTCAAACGGTATTCGACCACCGCGAGCACATGCTGCTCAGCCTCTCCGACATGCGCGACGCGTGCATAACGCGCGAGACACATCGCCGCTGGATGGAATCGCCCGAGAAGCAAATCGTGCGGCTCAACGAAGTCGGCTTCGACCCTGCCGAAACCGACCACACCATCCAGTGCAACCTCTGGGGCGGGTGGCCCACCGAGCCGCGCAAGGGCACGTGCGAGACGCTGCTCGACCTGCTGCGGTTCCTGTGCAGCTACGAAGAAAACCCACGCGAGCTTTTCGACTGGGTGCTCAAGTGGCTCGCCTACCCGCTCCAGAATCCCGGCGCGAAGATGAAAACCAGCCTCGTCTTCCACGGCCCCCAGGGGGCTGGCAAAAACATGTTCTTCGAGGCCTACATGTCCATCTTCGACGAATACGGTCGGGTCATCGACCAGTCCGCCGTCGAAGACAAGTTCAATGACTGGGCCAGTCGCAAGCTCTTCCTCATTGCCGACGAAGTCGTCACCCGGCAAGAGCTCTACCACATCAAGGGCAAGGTCAAAGCCCTCATCACCGGCGACTGGATCCGCATCAACCCCAAGAACGTCACCGCTCACGACGAGCGCAACCACGTCAACATCGTCTTCCTGTCCAACGAAGTGCAGCCCCTCATGCTCGAGGAAGGCGACCGGCGCTTCGTCGTCATCTGGACGCCGCCCAAGCTCTCGCCGCACTTCTACGTCGACGTCCAGCGCGAGATCGCCGCCGGCGGTGTCGCCGCGCTGCATCACTTCCTGCTCAATCTCGACCTGGGCGACTTCGCCAACCACACCAACCCGCCCATGACCCGCAGCAAGGCCGACCTCATCGACCTCGGCCTCGACAGCACCGAGCGGTTCTGGAAGCACTACACCGCCGGGCAGATCGACGGCATCGAACCGCTGCCGGCCAAGTCAGAAGACATCTTCGACCTCTATCGCACCTGGTGCCAGCGCAACGGCATCGGCAAGCCAGCGCCCGCGCACATCCTGCTCGCGCGCCTCGGCAAGCGCCCAGACGCCCGCAAATCCGTCTGCCGCTACATGAAAGGCACCGTCGTCAAGCAGGCCACGTTCGTATTCCCGCCCGACAAGCTCGAACCGCCCGAAGGCGAATCCCTCACCGCCTGGGTCACCGAACAATCCGACGCCTTCCGCAATGCCGTCGCCGACTACAAGGGGCAAAACTATGCGCAGATGTGAAGGGTGTGAAGGGCAATGTGAAGGGTGGTGTGAAGGGTGGTGTGAAGGGCAAAACCCGCGCCGTGACTGGCATGTGAAGGGTGTGAAGGGCAAACGCGCGCGTGTACACGCGAGAAGCACACTCACCACAACCCATGACATCAGCGCTCTCGCGTACACGGAAAACACCCTTCACACCCTTCACACCCTTCACATCCCAGTAAATACAAGGTGTTTGAGCGTGAAGGGTCAATTTCGCGGCCCTTCACACCCTTCACACGGCCAGAAAATCAGCGAGGTTGCCCGATGAAGCCCATCACCTGCACCCCGGAAAACGTCGCCCAATTCAACGCCGCCCTGCGCCAACAGCCCGACCTGTTCGAGTTCGCCAAGGCCTTGCACAAGGCCGGCCTCATCGACGGCCTCGCCGGCGCACGTATCACCCCGCTGGCGCCGCAACCCGAACCCTGCGCCACCCAGAACACCCAGGAGGCCCGCTGACATGGCCGTACAACTCAACGCCGACACCAGCGACATGCAACGCCTCATGGCCCGCCTCGGCAAGGAAGGCCGGCGCGCTGTCGAAATCGCCATGCAAGAGGCCGTGCGCAAAACCGGCCACCTCGTCATTGCCGCAGAGCGCCGCGAAATGCGCCGCGTCTTCGACCGTCCCACGCGCTTCACCCTCAACGCCTTCGAAATCTCCTTCCCTCGCGCCGGCGGCCAGATCGGCGCCCGCGTTCAGCCCAAGGACGGCTACTGGTCCCGCTCCGACAACTACCTGCAAGTCCAGATCGAAGGCGGCCAGCGCCGCACCAAGGCCTTCGAGCGCGCCCTCAAGGCGCGCGGCCTGCTGCCTGATGGGTGGTTTGCCGTGCCAGGCGCCAAGGCAACCATCGACGCCTACGGCAACATGAGCGCCGGCCAGATTCGCCAGGTGCTCGCCTGGTTCTCCGCCGCCGAATCCGGACTGGCCGGCAGCATCCAGAACATGACCCACGCCACCCGCGAGCGTCGCCGCCGCGGCACCCGCAAGCGCGCCGGCTACGAGTACTTCGCCGTTGTTCCCGGCGTCAACTTCGTGCGCGGCCGGCGTCAGACCCTGCATCCCGGCATCTACCGCCGCACCACCACCGGGGCCGGCGCGCGCAGCATCGAACCCATCCTCATCTTCGTCCGGCGCATGCGCTACAGCCGCCGCTTCGATTTCTACGGCATCGGCAACAAGATCGTGCGCGACAACTACACGCGCCTCTTCAACGCCCGCTACCAGCGCGAGATGGACAAAATCCGATGACCGCCCCGGAAACCGTCACCCGCACCGAATTCGCGCTTCGCATGGGCTTCAAGCCCAGCTACGTCACGCAGCTCGTAAAGGATGGCCGGCTCGTGCTCACCCCCGACGGCCGGCGCGTCCTCGTCGCCGAATCCGTCGCCCGAATTGAAGCCACGCGCGACCCCTCGAAAAAAGCCGTTGCCGATCGTCACGCCGCCGCCAGGCGTGCAGGGCAGGGGGGCGAACCCTCTCCGGATACCCCGGAAGACGAAGCGCCGCCCATCGCCGACCACGACTACCAGAACGCCCGCGCCAAGCGCGAACACTTCGCCGCCCTGCGTGAGCAACTCCGCTACCGCGAAGAAGCCGGCGAGCTCATGGTTGCATCGGAAGTCGAAGGCACCCTGGCCGACATCCTCACCGTCCTGCGCAACCGCCTCGAGACCTGGCCCGACACCCTCGCGCCCCAGCTCGCACCCGTCATCGAAGAACAGCAGGTCCGTGCCCGCCTGGCTGATGAAGTCGAAATCGCGCTCAACGACGTAGCCCGTCGGTTCTCGGAGGTGGGGAAATGATCGAGCGCCTGCGCTGGTTTCTGATCCGTCAGCGTTACCGCTGGCAAATCGTTCGCCACAGCGGTGCCGAACTCAACCGCCGCGTCACCGTCGAGGCCTACCTGCTCGACTGCGCCGCCGGCAAGCGCCCGCTGCCGGATGCGTCCAAGTGCCGCGAACTGGCGCTCAATCTTGGCGTTCCGTCTGATTTCGGGAGAAAGCTGTGAACGCACCCCTCCTACCCGACGCCACCCACGCACCCGCCGCGCAGCGCCTTGCCGCTGTTGCGGCGCGCGCGGTCGAGCCACGCAAGCCCATCACCGTCAGCCAGTGGGCGGATCTGCACTTCGTGCTCTCCAGCAAGAGCAGCGCCGAGCCGGGACGCTGGCGCACCGATCGCAACCCGCCGCTGCGCGAGCCCATGGACTGCATGAGCGCCCGCAGCTCGGTCAAGGATGTGACGGCGATGTTCCCCATCCAGTTCGGCAAGTCGGAGATCGCCCGTACCACCCTCGGCTATGTCATGGACCACGCGCCAGCCCCCGTGATGGTGTGCCTGCCGGGCGAGGTCTCCATGCTCAAGTGGGTGAACCAGAAGCTCAACCCGATGATCGAGGACGTGCCGGTTGTTTCTCGCGCCCTGGTCAGCACAGCCAGCCGCGACGCCAGCAACACCCGGACCTTCAAGGACTTCGCCGGTGGTCAGCTCTACATGGAGCACGCCGGAAGCCCGCAGCGCCTCAAGCAGACCAGCGTGCGCCACCTCATCGTCGATGAGCTGGACGAATTCGCGGGCAGCCTCACCACCGGTGACGACCCCGTCGACATGCTCGAAGGGCGCACCAGCGCATTCCCCGGCAACTACAAGCGCCTGTTCATCAGCACCCCCGGGCTGCTCGGCGTCAGCCGAACGCACGCCAAATACCTCAAGTCCGACCGCCGCCGCTATCACGTGCCGTGCCCGCACTGCGGCCACCGTCAGCCGCTGGAATGGTCCGGCCTGCACTGGGATCGCACCCCCGAAGGCGTCGTCACCCATGCCTGGTACGTTTGCCAGGACTGCGGCGCAATGATCGACGAACACCACAAAACCGCCATGATCGCCGCCGGCCAGTGGGTGCCCGAAAACCCCGAAGCCAAGACCCGCGGCTATCACATCAACTGCCTCTACTACCAGCTCGGCCTGGGCCCGCGCTGGGCCGATCTGGCGGAAATGTGGATCGCCGCGCAGTCCGACCCCGCCCGCCTCAAGACCTTCGTCAATGACCGCCTCGCAGAGCCCTGGGAAGACCCGGCGATGCGCGCCGTCAAGCACAACCTCATCGCCGACCGCGCCGAGGCCTACCCGCTGCGCACCGCCCCCGAGGGCGTGCTCGCCATCACCGCCGGCGTCGACACCCAGGACAACCGCCTCGCCGTCCACGTGGTCGGGTGGGGCAGGGGCATGTCCGCCTGGACGATCGACTACATCGAACTGCCTGGAGACCCCGCAGAAGAAGCCGTGTGGACTGCGCTCACCGATCTGCTCAACCGCCCCATCCAGCACGTGCGTGGCGGCCTGTTGCGCGTCGAAGCCGTCGCCATCGACGCCGGCGGCCACCGCACCGAAGCCGTGAAGGCCTTCGTGCGTCGCCGCGTGGTGCATCGCCCCATGGCCATCTTCGGCGCCGTGCCGAATAACGCCCCGGTCCTCTCCCGGCCCAAGGCGCAAGACGTTACCTGGTCCGGGCGCACCGACAAGCGCGGCGTCATGATCTGGCACGTGGGCACCGTCGCCATCAAACACATGCTGTTCTCGCGCCTGTCCACCGACGCCGACAAGGACCAGCAAGCCCGCCTCGTGCACTTCAGCGACGAACTGCCGCACGAGTTCTACACCGGCCTCGTCTCCGAAACCTACAACCCCGCCAAGAACCGGTTCGAAAAGCGGCGCGGTGCGCGCAACGAACCGCTCGACACCTGGGGTTACGCCTACGCCGCCGCCCACCACCCCGAGCTGCGCCTGCACCGCCGCACCAAAGCCGACTGGGACGCGGCAGAAGCGCGCGTCATCGACAGCGCCGAAGTCGCGACAGGGGCGGACGGCGTCAACCGCTCGACAGTCGCGCATACGGAATCGTCCGATTCCGACCACGACGACGACATCTTCGCCCCCATCCCAATGCGTTGAGGACCCTCGCCATGACGCCGAGCATTGCCCCCGAGCTTACCGAAGACATCCCCACCATCGTCGCCGAGGAACTCGCCGCCGCACAGCGGGCTGGCATTCCGTCCAGCGATCAGCCCGGCTACGTCGCCGATCGGTTGCGATTCCGCATTTCCGGTTCCCACCAGTACGTGCGCAAGACGCGCACATCGCCGGCCGAGCGGCGCGCCGCCATCCTGCGCGACTTCAACGGCCGCAACCTGGCTGAACTGGCGGACGAACACGACCTCAGCGAACGCCGTGTCCGGCAGATTCTGGCTGAGGGCAGAAAGTGAAGTTTTTTATGAAATTTTCACCGGATTTTTCACAACCCGCGCGCCGATCATCGGTGCATGGGTATCTACAGCCATCAGACGACCGAGCAACTCACCGCCCTGCGCACGACGCTGCAGGCGTCGCTTACTGATCGGCTGACCAAGCCCACCGCAGCAGGCAGCGGCGACCGCAATGCGCGGTTCGACCAGCAGGTGGCGGAGATCCGCAAGGAACTCGGCGCCGTGTGTGCCGAGCTCGACCGCCGCAACGGCGTGGTCGAACACCGTCCCATCTATCTGGTGTAGCCATGGGACGCCGCCGCAAGCATACCTCCCGCCCCGCAGCAGCTTCGGCCCCGGTCACACCGGCCGGGGCCGCGATGGCTTCGCACGCCGGCGCGTCCGATGACCTGGCGATGTATGACTGGAACCCGGTTGCCGCATCGGCGGATGCCGACCTGTTGCCCGATCTGGAATCGCTCATCGGCCGCTCGCGCGATCTGGCACGCAACAACGGCCTCATGGCCAGCGGCATGCAGACGATGCGCGACAACATCGTCGGCGCCGTCCTCAAGCTCTCCGCATCGCCCGATTACCGCCTGCTCGGCTGGGATCGCGAGCAGGCGCGCGAGTGGGGAAACATCACCGAAGCCAAGTTCCGTAGCTGGGCCGAGCGCCCGGACGAATGCGACGCGGCGCGCACGCTCAACCTGTTGGGCATTGCCGTGCGCGGCCTGTCCGACGCCATGCTCAACGGCGACGGCCTCGGCCTGCCGCTGTGGGTACCGCGCGCAGGTGCTCGCTGGAACACCCGCATCATGCTGGTCGAGTCGGATCGCCTGAGCACGCCGATCGGCATGGAGTCGCGCGAGAACATCCGCGGCGGTATCGAGTTCGACCAGTTTGGCGCGCCGACGCATTACCACGTTCTGAAACGTCACCCGGGTGACGCTCTAATGGGCCTGGCCGGGGTGATAGCCGGCAGCCGGGTCATGGAGTGGGACCGAATCCCTGCCTTCACGCCATGGGGGCGCCGGCGCGTCATCCACCTGCACGACAAGGAACGCACCGGCCAGTCGCGCGGCAAGCCCATCGTCGCCGCCGTCATGCGCGAATTCAAGATGGCCGGCGACTACGCCAGCAACGAACTCAAGGCCAGTGTCGCCAACTCGCTCGTTGCCGCCTTCCTCGAGTCCGACCTGGGCGAATCCGCCGGTGTGCTGTTCGGTGAAGACCCGCGCGGGGCGTGGGCCGAGTCCGTCAAGCAGACCAAGCGCATGCGCAAGCTCGAAGGCGCGGCGGTCATTCCGCTGCCCGCGGGAGCACGCTTGTCCAGCTTCACACCGAGCCGCCCGAACGCCGCGTTCGAGGCCTTCATGCTCGCCAGCCTGCGCCACATCGCAGCGGGCCTGAACATCCCCTACGAGCTGCTCGTCAAGGATTTCAGCCAGACCAACTACAGCAGCGCGCGGGCCGCACTGCTCGAGGCCTGGCGCTACTTCAACGGTCGCCGCCGTTGGCTCGTCGACTACTGGCTGCGCCCGATCTACGAGCTGTGGCTCGAAGAGGCCGTCAACGCGGGCGAAATCGACGCCCCCGGCTTCTACGACAACCGCTACGCCTACAGCCGCTGCCGCTTCATCTTCGGCGGGCGGGGCTGGGTCGATCCCGTCAAGGAAGCGCAGGCCTCCGTGCTGCGCATGGCCGCAGGCCTCTCCACGCTCGAGCAGGAATGCGCCGAGCAAGGCCTCGACTACGAAGACGTGCTCGACCAGCGCGCCGTCGAGCAGCGCCTCAGGGCCGAGCGCGGCCTCTCCACCGAACAGCCCGACGCCACCCGTCGCAGCGGCCTCGCTCGCCGCGATGCCGACCAGGCCAACGACGACACCGACGACGAGGACGAGTCCGGCGCGCGCAGCACCCGCGCCTATCAAGACACGCTCGCCATGCTCGGCCAGGAGGACCCCGCCGCATGAACTACTCACACGTGGCCTCGCGCATCTTCAACACGCCGCTGCTCATTCATCCGCAGAAGCTCGACGCCATCATCGCCGGGCTGGGCGGTCGGCTGCTGGGTGCCGACGCCTCGCGCCTGAATCTCGAATCTATTCGGCAATCGCTCGAGTCCGGCCCGCTGCCTGCGGACATGTTTTCCACGCGGCGCGTCGACAACGATCCGCGCGCGCCGTTTGCGGATGATCGCCCGGGGCAGTTCCACAATATCGACGGCGTTGCTGTGGTCAGCGCGTCGGGGGCACTCGTGCACCGCACACGCTTCGGCGCCGACAGTACCCGCCTGATTGGCTACAACGACATCGGTGCTGCCGTCGAGTCGGCCGCAGAAGACACCGATGTGCACGCCATCCTGATGGTGTGGGATAGCCCGGGGGGCGAGGCGCAAGGCGCTTTCGAATTGGGCGAGCGCGTCATGAGCCTGCGCGGCAGCAAGCCGATCGTGTCCGTTGCGGACAGCCTCGCTGCTTCTGCGGCCTACCTCGCTGCCGCCTCCGCCGATGAATTCGTCCTCACCCGCACCGGCTACGCCGGCTCCATCGGCGTCGTCATGCGTCACGTCGACTTCTCCGGCGCCCTCGAGCAGGACGGAATCCGCGTCACGCACATCTTCGCCGGCGACCACAAGGTCGACGGCAACCCCTTCGAGCCGCTGCCCGAATCGGTGCGGCGCGACTTCCAGGTCGAGATCAACGGCCTCTACGACCTCTTCGTCGACCACGTCGCCACCGCGCGGCGCATGGACCGAGACGCCGTGCGCAACACCCAGGCGCGCGTTTTCCGCGGCCCGGCCGCTGTCGCGGCAGGCCTGGCCGATCGGCTCGGCACGACCGATCAACTCATCACCGAATTGGCCGGGCTTCGCGCCCGGTCGTATCCCGTCGGGCAGTCCGCCCGCGCAACCGCCAACGACACAGGAGACCTCCACATGTCCGGCACTTCCGCAGCGGCGGGCGACGACAAGCAGCCCGCCACCGGCCTCACCCAGGCCGATCTCGACAAAGCCCGCGCCGAAGGCGTGGAGCAGGGCACCCAGGCCGAGCGCGCGCGCGTCGGCGTCATCCTCGGTCACGAGTCCGCTGCGTGCTCGCCGCTGGCCCTGCAGTGCATCAACACCGGGCTGTCGGGTGAGCAAGCCACCGCCATTCTCGGCGCCGCGCCCAAGGCGGATGCAGCCAAGGACGACGGCAACGCCTTCAACGCGCTGATGGCCACGCTCGGCAACCCCGACGTTTCCGGCATCGAAGCCGCCCCTGAAGCCGAGAACAGCGAAGCGGCCGTGGCCGCGTCGATTGTCGGCCTCCTCAACACGCACCGCTGATCGGGAGCCCAAGCCATGAAAGCCAGCTTCTCCACCGAAACTCATACGCCGGACAGCCTCATCGCCGGCAACGCCCATCTGCTGGTGGCCCGCAAGGTCACCATCGACGCCGGGGTTCTGCCGCGCGGCGCCGTGCTGGGAAAGATCACCAGCGGCGGCAAGTACATCCTGAGCCTCCAGGCTGCGGATGACGGCAGCCAGACCCCCGACGCAATCCTTGCGGAGCCGGTCGATGCCAGCGGCGGCGACGTGGTCGCGCTGGCCTACTTCCGCGGCGACTTCAACACCAACGCCCTGACCATCGGCACCGGCCACACCGCAGCCAGCATCACCGAAGGGTTGCGCGCCAAGGGCATCACCCTCATCACGGCTCAGGCCGCCTGACAGGAGCAACCACCATGGATATTTTCAGCACTGGCGTCCTGCGTCGCGTCGTGGCCGAGCTGCCGCAGCCGACCCCGTTCATCCTCAACACCTTCTTCCGCGAAGAGCAGCGCGAAGACACCGAGGAAATCCACTTCGACGTCGACACCGGCTCGCGCCGCATCGCGCCGTTCGTCTCGCCCATCGTGGCGGGCAAGGTGGTTGCCTCGCGCGGCTTCAAGACCAGCACTTTCAAGCCGGCCTACGTGAAGGACAAGCGCGTCTTCAACCCGTCGCGCGCGCTCAAGCGCGTCATCGGGGAGCGCATCGGCGGCGAGTTCAGCCCCGAGCAGCGTCGGCAGATCCTGCTGGCCTACGAACTGCAGGATCAACTCGACATGCTCACACGCCGTCAGGAAGTCATGGCGATCGAGGCCATGCGTACCGGCAAGATCACTGTTGCCGGTGACGAGTACCCGACCGTTGAAGTCGACTTCGGCCGTGAAGGTACCCTGACCAAGGGGCTCACCACCACGGCTCGCTGGGGCGAGGACGGTGTGAGCCCGCTGGCTGACGTGAAGGCGTGGTCGATGCTGGTCACGGAGAAATCCGGCACCACGGCCAACGTCGTCGTCATGGACGCCAAGGCGTGGGACTTGTTCTACGCCGACCCGGCGGTGGAGAAAGAGCTCGACCGCACGCGTGGCAACTCCATGCTCACTCCGGTCGCCGCCGGCGAGGGTGGCCGCTACATGGGCAACATCGGCGATCTGGAAATCTGGGTCTATGCCGGCTGGTACGTCGATCCGGCCACCGGCAACCTCACGCCGTACCTGCCCGACCACACGGTCATCGTGTCCAGCCCGCAGCTCGAAGGCGTGCGCGCCTACGGCGCCATCCTCGACGAAGAGGCCGGCACGCAGGCCATGCCGTACTTCGCCAAGTCGTGGGTCGAGAAAGACCCCGGCGTGCGCTACCTGCTCATGCAGTCCGCGCCGCTGCCGGTGCCGTACCGCGTCAATGCATCGCTCGGCGCGACCGTCCGCTGACCGGGAGGGTGACATGAAACTCATCGCGAAAGTCACCATCGTCACCGGCGCTGGCGAAGTGGCGCCGGGTGGCGACTTCGAGATCAAGGACAAGGCCGAGGCCGAATCCCTGATCGCCCGCGGTCTCGCCGCCGAACCGGTCAAGTCCGCCGCCAAGGCGGAAGCCGAAGCCAAGGCCAAGGCGGAAGCCGAAGCCAAGGCCAAGGCGGAAGCCGAAGCCAAGGCCAAGGCGGAAGCCGAAGCCAAGGCCGCAGCCGGTAACGGGGGCGCGCAGTGAGCGAGGGGCTCGTCGCGCCGTTCGCGGACGTGGACGCGATGTTGTCCGAGCAGACGCATGCGCTGCTTGACAACGTCGTGGCTACCCCCTCGGCCGGCGACCCCTTCACCGGCCAGTTCGACGTCGTCGACCGCTCTTCGTTCGACGGCTCGGCGATGGTCGGTGACCACACGCTGCGCTATCTCGCGGCGGATGCGGCGATCGAGGCCGGTGACGTGCTCAGTATCGACGGCGTCGACTACCGCGTCGCCGACACGCCCGAGCGCATCAACGCGCACGAGCGCGTCGCGCAGCTCGTCGGCGTGTTCGTGGAGGCCGGCTGATGTTCGCGCAGGTCGAAACCGAACTGCACGCGCTGCTCGAAGGCGCGGTGCCCGGTGTCGATCTGCACGGCACGCTCGACCCGCTGCCCGAGATTGGACAGAGCGGCGCAAAGCCCATCTTCCTGCGCACGGAGTGGGGTGGGGCGCCCATCACCGCCCGCACCACTGACGCCGCGCAGGTTGAGCACCGCTTCGCCGTCTCGCTGTATGTCGCCGGCGCCCGCGCCAAAGAGGACGACCGCACGGCCGCGCTCGACGGCCTCACCGAGATCCTGCGCCGCCTCATCGGCTGGCAACCCACCGGCGAGCACAGCCAGGTGGAGTTCGACGCCGGCGCGCCGCCCGACGAGTTCGGGGGCGTGTGGCGCTACAGCATCAACATCACGATCCCCAGCGTGACGCTGCGGGTGCAACCTCAGGAGTAACGTCATGCCACTCGTTTCCACCACCCGCGGTTACAAGGGCAAGGGCCATGTGAGCCTGCGCCCCAAGAACGGCCTGGGCCGCCAGTTTCGCCTGGGCAACGTCATCAACCTGAACGAAACCATCGAGGTCGAGCGCGAAGGCCGCCAGAACTTCCAGGAGGTCGGCGGCGGCGAGCTGGACGTGACCGAGACGGTGTCGTCCGTCACCGCCGAACTGGTCGTCAACGACATCAAGCCGCAGACCATCGCCATCGGCCTGCGCGGCTCCTACGAGCTGGAAGCCAGCGACACCGTCTCCGACGAGGCCGCGCTCGCCTGGCCGCGCGAGCGCGTGACCTTCGCCCGCATCCCCGACCCGGCCGAAGCCATCACCGTCGCCATCGACGCCACCGCGTCGTGGGCCGCCACCACCGAATACGCAGTGGGCGATCTCATCGCCGACACCAGCCGCGCCTACATCGTCACCGTGGCCGGAGAATCCGGGAGCGTCGAGCCCTCGTGGCCCACCGACGGCACCACCGTCAGCGACGGCACCGTCACTTGGCGCGACATCGGCCCCGTCGCCCTGGTGCAGGACACCGACTACGCGCGCACCCCGCACGGCATCCAGATGATGGCCGCTGCGGATGCCAAGTTCGTCGGCGACCTCGCGCTGCCGCTCACTGTCGGCTACACGAAGAACGCCCAGTACATCATCCAGGCGCTGGTCAATTCCGGCGAGGAATACGAGATGATTTTCGACGGCCTCAACGAGGTCGACAGCGGCAACCCCATGGTCGGGCGCTACTTCCGCGTCAAGTTCTCGCCCACCAGCGGTTTCAGCCGCATCGGCTCGGAGTTCGCCGAACTCACGCTGTCGATGACGGTGCTCTCCGACGACAACCGCGTCGGCACCGGACTTTCCAAGTTCATGGAATTCGCCATCGTCTGACCCCGGCGTCATGCCAATGCGTCCGTCCCGTGCGGGCGCATGAGCCTGCCGCCGGAGTTCCCCCGCCGCCATGGCACGCGATCCCAAAACCCGCATCCTGATTACCGCCAAGGACGAAGCGTCCGGCGTGTTTGCGTCCCTGCAGCGCAACGCCGGCCGCATCGCCGCGGCCATCGCCGGCTACTTCGGCATCAAGATGTTCGGCGACGCCATCAGCAGCGCCGCCGACTTCGAAGAGCAAATGGACCGCGTCGCGGCCATCACGCGCGCCAGCGGCGAAGAGCTGGACCGCCTGCGCACCGCCGCCGACGAGGCCGGCACCACCACCCGCTACACCGCAACCGAAGCCGCCCAGGCGCTGGAAAACCTCGCCCGTGCCGGTTTCAGCGCCTCCGACTCCGTCGAGGCGCTGCCCGGCGTGCTCAGCCTCGCCCAGGCCAACGGCGTGGAGCTTGCCGAAGCCGCCGGCCTGGTCACCCGCGCCGTGCGCGGCATGGGCCTCGAGGTGGCCGAATCCGGCCGCGTCGCCGACGTGCTCACCGAAGCCGCAGCGCGCGCCAATACCACCGTCACCGGTCTCGGCCAGGCGCTGGCCTACGCCGCGCCCACCGCCCAGGCGCTCGGCCTGTCGCTGGAAGACACCGTCGCCATCATCGGCAAATTCGCCGACGCCGGTATCGACGCCAGCCGCGCTGGTACCGCGCTCAACAGCATCCTCGCGCAGTTCAGCAACCCGGCCAGCAAGTTCCGCAACGAACTGGCCGCCGCCGGCATCACCACCACCGACTTCAACCTCGCGCTGGAGCAGCTCGCCGCCGCCGGCCCGCGCGGTCAGAAAGCCATCATCGCCGTTGGCCAGGAAGCCGGCCCGGCCCTGCGCGCACTGCTCAACCAGGGTATTGCCGGCCTCGACGACCTGCGCACCTCGCTGGAAGCTGCCGACGGCGCCGCCGGGCGCACCGCCGAGACCATGGACGGCAACCTGCGCGGTGCCACGCGCGGTTTTGCCAGCGCCTGGGACGCCGTGCGCCGCGCCGTGGTCGAGCCGCTGCTCGAACCGCTCACGAAGCAGATTGTTGACCTCGCCCAGCGCCTGCGTGAATTCGTCAGCAACGGCACGGCCAGCGCCTTCGGCGAAGCCCTGCGCGCCGCCTTCCAGTCCGCCGCCGATGCCGCGCGCGAATTCGTCGGCCAGATCGACTTCGAAGCCGTCGCCCGCGACATGCGCGAGTTCGCCGAGCGCACCGGGGAGATCCTCGACGAGTGGGGCGGGCGCGTCGCCGCCGCCGGGCGGCAGCTTGGCAACGTCTTCAACGGCCTGAACTTCATCTGGGAAGGCTTCCGCATGACGGTCTACGCCGCCGGCGAGGCCATCACCGGCGTGCTCTCCAACATCACCAGCGCCGCCGCCCACACCGCCGACGTGTTCTCGCGCCTCACCTTCGGCAGCGTCTCGCAGGGCTTCAGCGAGATGGCCAAGAACATCCAGTTCGAAGCCGACGCGCTGTGGCACGTCTCCGAGGAATTCGCCAAAAAGGCCGAGGAATCTTCGGTGCGTGTCACCGAGGCCTGGCAGCAAGTCGTCGACGGCTACACCGACAGCGCCGAGGCCGCACAGCAAGCCGCCACCGCCACCGCCAAGGCCGGTGAAGCCGCCGCCAAGGCCGGCGCGCAGGCGGAACTCTCCGCCGAGCAGCTCGACGCACTGGGCGAGGGCTTCGAATACGTCGACGGCGAATCGCGCAAAGCCGCCGAGGGCGTCACGCAAGCCGCATCCGCCGCCGCCGAGGCAAACGAAAACCTCAAGGGCGCTGCGGCCAGCGCCGAGGAAGTGGGCGCCGCCTACGAGCGCCTCGGCATCACCAGCAGCGAAGCCCTGCAGCGCGCCGCCGACAACGCCCGGCGCGACTTCGAACTGATCCGCGACAGCGGCACGGCCAGCGCCCGCGACATCGAGCGCGCATTTCGCGCCTATGCCGAGAAGGCCATCGAGGCCAACGGTGGTGTGGCCGATTCAGTTGTGCGGGCAGAGGCCGCCATGCGCGGGCTGGAAGTGCAGGCCGACAGCGCCGGCAAGACCACGGTGCAGAGCATGGGCGCCGCCGCGAATGCCACGCGCCAGCTTGGCCAGGCGGCGGACGAGACCGCCGGCAAATTCGCGGCCATCGGCGACGCGGCAGGCGATGCCGCCGAATCAGCCGAAGGCGCGGAAAAGCGCGCCGCCGCAAGCGGCGGCGGCAGCTCGAGCGGCGGCACCTTCGACAGCCCCTTCCAGGCCGCCTACGCGCGCGCCGAGCAGATCGGCGGGCTGGCCCTGCGCAAGGAGCTGGAACAGGTCTACAAAGACTTCGCGATGATGCAGTCGAGCATCGGCACCGTCGGCAGCGGCGCGAAGGCCGTCTACGAAATCCTCGGCCGCATGAACAACTTCCTCGACGAGCGCCAGCTTGCGAAAGAGGGCGCGGGCTCCAGCTTCGGCGCCCCGCCCACGCGATCCACCACCACCCCCACGCCGACCATGCACCGCGTCGAGCTGACCATCAACGGCCGCCGCGACACCTACAACTTCGCCGACGCCGACAGCGCCCAGCGATTCGCCCGCACGCTTGAAGACCTCGAACGGAGCTACGCCTGATGCCCACCCACACCCTCGGCGGCGTGCAGATCCCAGACGACATCTGGTGGCAGGACGAATTCGAATGGTCGCCCGTGGAGCAGGCGCGCGAGCACTCCATTGCCGGTGCACTCGTCATCGACGAGGCCGAGCGCCAGGCCGGCCGGCCCATCACGCTGGCCAGCAATCCGCGCGGCGGGTGGATCAGCCGGGGTGCCATCAAGGCGCTGCGCGCGTTGGCCGACGACGCCGGGCAGACCTACACGCTCACCCTGGCCGACGCGCGCGAATTCACCGTGCGATTCGACCTGCAAGCCCCCTTCGAGGCCGTGCCCCTGCGCCCGGCCAACGACATGACCGACGCCAGCCTGTACCGGCTCACCATCCGACTCATCGAGGTCTGACCCATGCCCATCCTGCCCAGCGACATCCAGCTCCTCGAATCCGAGCGCATGCGCGACACGCCCGACGGGGGCGGGCGCATGACGCAAAACGTCATCCCCAGCGGCCAGGCCGGCAACGTGTTCCCGAAAGTGTCGCGCATCGACTCGGTGTATGGCCGCGTCAACCTGCGCAAGATCTACGTGGCCGTGCGCACCGCGACGCTGGAGATGTACGCCGGCGCGCACGCCATCATCACCGCGCCCCCGGAAAACGACCGCATCTCGTGCTGCCTGTTCTCGACCGGTTCGTGGTTCGACCAGCGCAGCGCAGCGCGCGACCGCATCGAAAGCTACGTGGTCGCCGGGCCGATCAGCCGCATGCGCGTCTACGGCCAGCAGCTCATCGGCCAGCGCGCCATCCTGCTCTACCAGCGCCCGGAAGATCCGCTCCCCGACGTGGGCGAGGTGTACGTGCTGTCCGTTGAATCCGGCGCGGGCGCCGGCACGCAGCAGTACGTGCGCATCACCGCGGTGAACCACGAACTGCGCACCTTCACCGACAACGTCGGCGATTTTCAGCGTCGCATCCTCACGCTGAGCATCGGCAGCACCCTGTCGCAGACCTTCGCCGGCGGCGAAGTCTCGCGCTACTCCACCGACCCATCGCCGACCAGGCTGCGCACCACGCAGGTGGCCGACGCCAGCAAATACTATGGACTGCAGCCCATCACCGAGGCCGGCGAGCTGGGCGACGTGACGCTGCGCCTGGCCAGCGTGTATGCGCCGCTGGTGCCGAGCACGCAGCGGGAGACGGGAATCAGCATGGCCAGCATGATGGGCGCTGCGCAAGACGTTGGCGACCTGCTCGGCCAGCAGGGGTGGGAGGTCATCGCCAGCGGCACGCTGCCGCGACCTGCGGTTGTGGTCCCGATTGAATTTCAGTTCCACATGCGATTCGCGCCGCGCGCCGGGACGTTGGTGTTGGCGCGGGTCGATGGCACCGGGCAGCCGACCGGTGCCAGCGAGACAGAAACCGGGGCCGATGCGGATGGCAACATCGCGCCATCGATGCAGGTGACTGGCGCGGGCAACCGCGTGCGCATCCACGGCGGCAGCATCAGCTATGACACCGGCACCGGCACGCTGCTGCTCAGCAACGGCGGCGCGGATGGTACGGGCACCATCAGCTTTCGCATTTACGCCAAATACATCCCCGGACTACAGGTCTCAAACCCCGCCCACACGCACCAGATCCCCGTCACCCTCGGCACTCGCGGCACCGTCTACCCGATCACCCTCAATCCGCTGCCGGCGCCCGGCACGGTGGTGGTGGACTTCCGCGCGCTGGGCCGCTGGTACCGCATGCGCGACGACGGTGCCGGCGTGCTGGTGGCCAACGACCCCAGCGAGGGAACCGGTAGCGTCGACTACGCCACCGGCGCGTGCATCGTCACCCTGGGCGCGCTGCCGGACGTGGGAAGCGCGGTGCTGGTGTCGTGGGGTAGCCCGGTGCACTACCAGCGTCGCAACGGCGCCAACGCGGTGGCCGCTACCACATTCGATCTGGCCTACACGCTGGCGCAACGCCCGGTGCGGCGCGGCACGCTCGAGGTGTCGTGGGTGGTCGGCAACGCCACGCGCACCGCCACGGACGACGGCAACGGCAACATTTCCGGCACCGGCATGACCGGCACTGTGGCCTACCATACCGGCGTCGTTCGGCTGAAATTCAGCACGCCGCCCGATCGCGCATCCATCCTCAGCAACGACTACACCTGGCGCGACGGTGACGAGGCCGACCTGTTCGGCCAACCGGAGGACATGAGCACCGCTTACCCGGTGAGCGGCGGGCAATTCACCGTGCCGGGATCTGGCCCGTATCTGAACAGCGGATCCATGCTGCTGCAGGTGGCCACGCTGACGATGGACGTGCAGGCCTACATCGACAGTGGTGGCGCCGTGCGCGTGCGCGCCGGGCGGTGGGATGGCTCCGCCTTCCGCGAGCGCCGCTGGCGCTGGGACGACCAGCAAGTCGGCACCTTCAACACGTCGACGGGCGTTGTCACCATCACCAGCCCGTTGCAGACGCAGCGCGAGGTGTGGACGCAGAACGACATCACCGGCATCTATGGCTGGAGCCTGCGCAGCGAGACCTACGCCATCGTGTCGGCCTCTGCCATCGTCGTGGAGCGCGACACCACGGCGGGCGAGGGCAGCACCTGGTCGCCGCAGGACGTGGCCGACGAGGAAGTGGCGGTAACCACGCTAACGTTCGACCTCACCGCCACCACGGCCGATGCGGTGGTGCCCGGTTCGCTGCTGTTCCGCGCCACGGGGCTGACGTACATCGATCGCAACGGCACGCTCTACACCAACGTCGACCCGGCCACCGGCGCAGGCCTGGCCGCCGGCCCCATCGACTACGAAACCGGCATCGCGCAGCTCAGCTACTGGGGCGACGGCGCCGCGGTCAACCGCCAGATCGACGCCATGCTCACCACCTATGGCGAGTTCGTCGCCACCGAGGCGTTTTTTCGCACCGCCGGCAGCCCCATCCGCCCGGCCAGCCTGTACGTGCAGGTCACCGCCGAGAATGGCGACCTGCTCACCGGCACCGCCGACCAGAACGGCGTCATCACCGGCGACTGGATGCGTGGCGAGTGCGAGCAGACCATGGGCGTGGTGGCCGTCGAGTTCGGCCAGATGGTGGAGGGCGAGTGGGTGCCACGCAACGTGTATCCCGGCACGCTGCGCTACAACTCCGTGATCCTCACCAACCTGCCGCTCGACGCCAACATCCTCGGGCTGGACCCGGTGCGCCTGCCCAGCGATGGCCGCGTGCCAATCTACCGCCCGGCCGACGTGGTGGTGCTGCACAACACCCAGCGCACCGATCTCGACAACCCGGTGCTCGCCGGCGCGGACTACGCGCTGCCGCGCACCGACCTGGCCGTGGTACGGCTGGAAGATGCCAACGGCGACCCCATCGCGCAGGACCGCTACGCCGTCAATCTGGAAACCGGCGTGGTCACCATCGCCGCGGACTGGGATGGCACCGGGGTCGCGCAGCCGCTCACCGCCGTGCATCGCATCGAGGACATGCTGCTGCTCTCCGACGTGCAGATCAACGGCCAGGTCAGCTTCGACCCCGCGCTCTCGCGCGACTACCCGGTGGACGGCACCTACCTGTCCGGCGCGCTGCTGTTCGGCGACATGCAGGCGCTGGTCACCAGCCTGTTTGATCAAAACACGTGGACCGGCGTGTGGTCCGACACGCTGATCGGCAGCCAGGCCAACGCCCAGTACAACGACATCGACAACCCCGTCGAGGTGCTCAACGAGTCCGCCGTGACCGAGCGCTGGCGCATCAACTTCACCGGCTCGACCAGCTTCCAGTTGTTTGGCGAGAACCTCGGCCTGATCGCCACCGGCAACACCGGCACCGACCTCGCGCCCGTCAACCCGCTCACCGGCGACCCGTACTTCGTGCTGCGCTCGGCCGGCTGGGGCGGAGGCTGGGCCACGGGCAACCAGTTGCGCCTCAACACCGTCGGCGCGGCCGGCCCCACGTGGATCGCCCGCACCATCCTCGCCGGCGCCACCCTCGAAGGCGACCAGTTCGACATCGAAGCGCGCGGCGACGTCGATTAACCCAGGAGACCCACACCCATGCCAGCCCCCGAAACGTATGAATGGAGCGCCGCCGCGATCATCGCCGCGCACACCGCCGTGCGCGACCTCATCGACGCCCACGCAACGCTGCCCGGCGCCGTGCTGGTGCGCGACGCCGCTGACGTGCTGCTCGGCACCATCACCCTCACCGACCCCTGCGGCACTGTCAACGGCACCACCGGCCAGCTCGCCTTCGACTTCGACGGCCGCGAGGACGACGCCGACGCCGGCGGCACCATCGCCTATGTCGAGTTCGTCGACGGCGACGGCACCGTACACCTCGCCCTGCCCGCCGAAGCCGGCACCGAGGCCGTCAGCGGCAAGGCGGTTTTCAACACCCTGACCGTGGTCGCGGGCGCGCCGATCGAGATGGTTGCGGCGGTTGTGGGGTGAGGCTGTGAGCATTCCGCACTACGACAAGGTCGCGCTGCTGCTGCCGATGTTCGGCGACAACAACGGCGTAGATTTCCGGGACTACGGCCCGCAGTCTCGGTCAGCGACCGCGATCGGAGACGCAAAAACCGTCACGAGCCAGGGCGAGCACTACGGCAGCTGCGCGTATTTCGATGGCGCAGGCGACGCGATTCTGGAGGGCGCCGTAAACGCAGACTGGACATTCCTGCACTCTGGTGCGGAGCCGTGGACGCTCGCGGTCCGAGTGAGGCCGGCCGGTAGCGCAGATTACCGGACGATCGTCGATACGGGCGGCGGCGCCACCGCGAACCGGGGCATTTATCTCGGTGTGCGAAACACCGGCGCATTGCGTCTGTTGATCGCGCGTGGAACTGGCGGGACATACGAAGTGGATATTAACACGTCTGCCGGTGTCGTCCCGAGCGATGCGTGGAATCAGGTTGTGCTGGATTTCGACGGGACGACGATCCGATTGTGTGTCGGCGATGCTGTGGTCGGAAGTTCGGCGCGGTCGAGCCCGTCCAGCGCCGCGCCGAGCAGCCCGCTGCGACTTTTTGCGACATCGCCGAGCAGTGCATCCCCGTATGCCGGTTACGCGGAGGATTTTGTGATCTGGCGCGGGGCCTCTATTTTCGGCGATACCCCGTACGAGCTGTCCCGACTCGTCGGCGAAATCTCCGGCAACGTCACCGACGCTACGGGCGATCCGGCCGAGCGCCGCATCTTCGCCGTGCCCCGCGCTGCGCCCGTTCGCGGGTTTGAAACCGTCTCCGACGCCGCCGGCGATTACTCGCTGATGGTGCCGGCCACCGAGTGCAGCCGCATCGTGCTGGCTGACGACGACGGCGACCAATCCACGCCGGTGCGCCCCGACAGAATCCGCAGGATCATCCCGCAATGAGCGCGCCGGAACTGCGCCTGCCGCATGACGCCGCCGACGAATCATGGGTGGGCGTCGACGCCGAACTGCGCTTGCCGCACGACGCCGCCGACGAGACCTGGGCGCCGACGCTGGTCACCGCGCTGGTCTCCGTCCCGTCGCCGCTGGGCGCGCCGGCGGTGGTGGGCGAGGTGCTCGTCATCCTGGTCGAGGGCGTGGCGGCGGTGCCCTCACCGCTGGGTGCGCCCGCTGCGCGGGCCGATGTGCCGGTTCAAGCGCGCACCAGCGTGCCCGGCCCGCTCGGAGTCCCGGCGGTGCTGGGCGAGCTGGTGCAGACGGCCCTGGCCGCCGTGCCGTCGCCGCTGGGTGCGCCGGCGGTGGTGGCCACCGTGGTGCGCTACGAGCTGCGCGGCGCGGTGCGCGACCAGGGCGTGCTGGTGGAGCGCCGCGTGCGCGCCTACCGGCTGGACACCGGCGAGCTGGTCGCGCAGGGCGACACCAGCGCCGGCCTGTTCCGCCTGCCGGTGGGCTTCGAGGCGCGCCTGTTCACGGTGCTGTCCGTGCATCTGGACGAGGCCGCCACCGACTATGCGCCGCCCTGCGCCAACCGCGTGGAATCCGTGCTGGCCATGGACGAGGTGGCCGCATGAGCGCCCAGCCCGGCAACAGCATCGGCCTGAACTACCGCCCGCAGCCGGCGGCGGCGGAGCAGGGCGACGACATCTGGCTGGAATACACCCTCACCGGCCTGCGCCGCATCGGCGCGCGCGTGGTCGCGCCGTGGGTGCTGGCCACGCCGTCCATCAGCCGCGTGCGGGCGCTGCGCGCCGACACCACGCTGCGCGACATCCCACGCAGCGTGCCGTGGCGCATTGCCGACCCGCTGCCGGTGCGCGCCGTGCTGCCCTGGGGCGTGGCCGACACGGCCGACCGTGCCGTGCGCGCGAACTGGGGCACGTTCGACCGCAAAGCCGACCCGCGCAGCATCTTCCCCTGGGGCGTGGCCAGCACCGCCGACCGAGACGGCCGCCTGCCGTGGGGCCGCTACACCCGCACACCCGCGCGGGCCGAGCGCCCCGGCTGGGGCATTACGCAGGCGCGCGACACCGCCGCCACGCTGCCCTGGGGCGTGTGCGCCACGCTGGACCAGCGCCTTGCCGCCCGCCATGGCCGCGCCGTGCGCGCCTATGCCGTGCATGAGCTGCCGTGGGTGCGCTACAGCCGCATCGTCGACCCCGGCTGGGGCGTGGTCACCCCGCCCAACGAACCGCCCACCGACGAAAACGGGACGATTCTCGTCCCGAAGCTCAGGAGCTACATCGTGGTCAACAACGCCAGCCTCATGCGGGTGAGCAACTCGCTCGCCATCGAGGCGCTCACGCTCGAGGTGCGCGGCGATGCCGACGACGTGCACTGGGCGTGGTCCGCCTCGCTTTTCGCCAAGCAACTCGACGACCTGGAGCCGAACGCCCCGGGCGAGCTGGTGGAGCTCGAAGCGCAGATCAACGGCGTGGCGTGGCGTCTGCTGGTGGAGGACATCGCCCGCGATCGCCGCTTCGCGCAGGACCGCATCAACATCGGCGGCCGTGGCATCGCCGCCAACATCGCCGACCCCAACTACGAGCGCGAGAGCCGCGACAACACCTTCGGCGCGCTCACCGCGCAGCAAGTTGCTGCCGCTGCGCTGACGGACAACGGGGTCTCCATCGGCTGGTCGCTGGCGTGGAGCGCGCCGGACTGGCTCATCCCCGCAGGCGCCTGGGTACACACCGGCACGCCGCTGGAAGCCGTGCGCCGCATCGCCGAAGCCGGCGGCGGCTACGTGCGCGCCGACCCCATCATCAAGACCCTGCACGTGCTGCCGCGCTACCCGACGCTGCCGTGGGAATTCGCCGCCGCCACGCCCGACTACGTGCTGCCCGCCGAGGCCACCACGCGCATGGCCACGCGCTACATCCGCCGCCCGCCGCATAACGTGGTGTGGATCCAGGGCGGCGAAGTGGGCGGCATCCTCGCCCAGGTCAAGCGCACCGGCAGTGCGGCAGACCGCGCCGCCGAAGCCGTGGTGGACCCGCTCGTCACCCACGTCGATGCCGCGCGCGGGCGCGGCGAGGCCATCCTCGGCAACACCGGAGCGCAGCAACTCATCACCGTAGAGACACCCATCCTCGACGCCGTCGGACTCATCCCAATCGGCGCGCTCGTCGAATGGCAAGAGGGCGCCACGGCACTGCGCGGCATCGTGCGCAGCGCCCGCGCCAGCTTCGCGCGCCCGCGCGCGCGCCAGACGCTGGAGATCGAATGCCATGAGTAACGCCCTGATCGCGCTGCGCCGCATTTTCGCGCCGCCCCCGCTGATGGTCGGCACCGTCACCGCCGTCAACGGCGCCGAGTGCGTCATCGAACTGGACGACGGCGGCATCCACACCGCGCGCGGCGACGCCACCGTGAACGACCGCGTGTGGTTCCGCCCGGGCGGCGTCATCGAGGGCGCCGCGCCCGCGCCCACCGTCACCGTGATCGAGATCTAGGAGGCCCGGCCATGCACCCGATCGGGCTCAAGCTCCTCGCCGCCGCCCTGATGCGCGCCTGGCGGCGCTATCGACAACGCCGACCGCAATGAGGACGCACGTAATGCCCGACAAAAACCCCGACCTCTGGACGATTTTCCTGTTCTTCCTGGCGTCGGTGTCCGGTGCCGTGGGTGGCTGCGCTGCCGGGTCTGCGTTGGGCCTCAAGCGCGGCCAGATTCTCGCCGGGCAAGTGACGGCCTACGGTTTCATCGGCGTGGTGTGCGGCGGCCTGAGCTACGCATTCGGCCACCACATTGGCCACCCGGGCGACACGCTTTCCGTGATGGGCTGGGCCATGGCGGTCGGCATTGGCGTGCCGTTCGTACTGGCCTGCCACAACTTCGGCGCGCGCTATGCCTTCCGGGTTTTCGGCGTCGACGTCGAATTCACCATGCGCAAGCGCGGCGAGGAGCGGCGGAGCGAAGAAAGGATGCAGCGCGATGACCCGTCAAATTGATTTCCTCACCGCCGACCGCCTGCGACGCGCCACCGGGTGCAGCCCGGCGACCGCAGCCAAGTTCGTCGAGCCGCTGCGCATCGCCTGCCGGCGTTACGACATCGACACCCCGGCGCGCATCGCCGCCTTCGTCGCCCAACTCGCGCACGAATCCGCGCGCTTCGACCGCCTCACCGAAAACCTCAACTACAGCGCGCACGGCATGGCCGCCACCTGGCCCGGACGGTTCCGCGGCCCGGATGGCGAGCCCAACGCGTTCGCGCGCGATCTGCACCGGCAGCCCGAGCGCATCGCCAACGTCGTGTACGCCGACCGGCTCGGCAACGGGCCCCCCGAATCCGGCGACGGCTGGCGCTACCGCGGGCGCGGCCTCATCCAGATCACCGGCCGCAGCAACTACCGCGCCTGCGGCGCCGCGCTCGGCGTGGATCTGGAGACCTACCCCGAACTGCTCGAATACCCGCTGTATGCCGCGCTCTCCGCAGGCTGGTACTGGCACATGCGCGGACTCAACGCCCACGCCGACCGCGTCGACGTCGAGCGCATCACCCGGCTCATCAACGGCGGCACGCACGGCCTGGCCGATCGCGTGGCGCTCACCGAGAAGGCCCTCACCGCAATGGCATGACCGATCAACGGGCGACAACGGCGGATTCCGATCAAGTTTCGGGGGACAAACCCGACCCGCGTCGCCCACCAACAGGAGCAAGACCATGCGCACCATCCTCATCCTGATCGCCGCCATCCTGATCGGCGCATGCACGCCGGCCAGCCGCGACGCCACTCTGGCCGCATCGCATCTGGTCGCGCTGCAGGACCAGTACCAGCACGCCGCTGCGATCTACGAGCGCCACATTGACACCGTGCCCGAGCCGCGCCGCGCCGAAGTGCAGCGCGCGTGGGCAGTGGTCGAGCTCCTGCACGACCGCCTGCAGACCGGCGACCTGCCCGCCATCGCCGAAGCGTTGGCGCTGTACGAGATCGCCCGCCCGGCGTGGCGCGAGCTACGCGCCGAGGCCGTGGCCATGATCGAGGCCGGCCAGATCGCCGACCCGCTCGAGCGCATGCGGCTCATCGAAATCGACCGCCGCGCCCAGCGACTCGACGAGGCCGTGCAGCGGCTATCGGTGCAGGGCGCCGACGGCATGAGCCTCGCCGGCATCGTCGCCGATCTGGCGCCGCTGGTGGCGCTGGTCGCGCGGATGGCGATCTGATGTTCCTCGGCGAGCTCATCATCCGCGACGGCCAGCGCAGCGGCGAGTGGGTGCTGCACGCGCCGTTTGTCTGGCAGACCGATGACGAACGCATCGTCGTGCCGGAGGGTTTCCGCACGGACCTGGCGAGCATTCCACGGCTATTCCAGGGCCTGATCCCCGTCAATGGCCGGCACCGGCGCGCGGCCGTGCTGCACGACTATCTCTACGTCGTGCAGGACCGCAGCCGGTCGGCGGCTGATCGTCTGTTTCTGACGGCGATGGAGTCCGTCGGCGTGCGCTGGTCGCAGCGGTGGGTGATGTACGCGGCCGTTCGCGTTGGCGGCTGGCTGCCGTGGTTGCGCTCGGATCGGGAGTTGCGCACAGACCCGCGCCACTGGCTCGCGCGGCACGGCATCGAGCGCGAGGAATTGCGCACGCCGCCGGCCGAGATCGACGCGATCGACGTCTAGCCGGCAGCCGCGCGAGCCAGAAACCGGTCACAAACGCCAAAATCAACCCGCTAAAACACTGGGATTGCGGGCCGCTCAGTTTGTGACCGATTCGTGGCTATGTGTCTGATCCTGCGCAAAATGGACGATCCTTCGTAATCAGTAGGTCGCCAGTTCGATTCCGGCCAGCAGCACCAAAACGAAAAGCCAGCCTTCGGGCTGGCTTTTTTCGTTCCGCTCGTGCGGAACCTCAGCGCGCCGCGGGACTCCACGTTCGGCAACCCGGTTCCTGTCCGGAGAGATTCCCGCATGTCCCCTCGACACATCTTTTCTGGCCTGACTGCCTGCGCTCTCACGCTGGCGTCGCTCGGCGTGTCGGCCCAGGAGCAGGGGGCGGTGGTCGCAACGCCGCATGTGAGTGCACGTCTGGTCGCCTCGGCGCAAGCCGTCGCGCCGGGTGATACGGTCACGGTCGGCCTGGCCAAGACCATCATTCCCGGATGGCACACCTACTGGCGCAATCCGGGCGATTCCGGGCTGGCCACCACCATCGACTGGCAGACGCCCGAGGGTGCCGCGGTCGGCGACATCGAATGGCCGGCGCCGGAGCGCCACTCGCTCGGGCCGGTGACCAACTACGGCTACGAGGGAGAGGTCACGCTGCTCTCGCCGCTGACCGTCCCCGCCGATGCCGCGCCGGGTATGACGATCGCGCTGCGTGCGGCGGTTTCTTGGCTGGTGTGCGCCGACATCTGCATCCCCGAGGACGTCGAACTGGAACTGACCCTGCCGGTGGCCCAGGCGACGCGCGGCGACGGCCACCCGGCCATCGACGCGGCGCGCGCCCGCCTGCCGCAGCCTTCGCCGTGGGCCGCGCGTCACGCGGTCGGCGAGGACGGTCTGTGGCTGGCCGTGGACGCCGGTGCACTGCCCGAAGGCGCGCGCGACATCTGGTTCTATCCCTACGACTGGGGGCGCATCGACCAGTCCGCGCCGCAGGCCCTGTCGCGCACGGCCGACGGCATCGTGCTCGCCGCCCCGCGCGGACAGGCGCCTCCTGCGGATGCGCCGCTCGCCGGCGTGCTGGTGATCCGCGAGGACACCGCCGACGGCCTGCTCACGACCGCCTTCGAAGTGTCCGCGCCGCGCGTCGACGCGATCGCGCCGGGCGAGCCGGTGGCGCGCGACGATGGCGGCGCTGCACCATCCATCGGTCTGGGCATGGCACTGCTCTTCGCGCTGGCCGGCGGCCTGATCCTCAATCTCATGCCCTGCGTGTTCCCGGTGCTGGCGATGAAGGTGCTGGCGCTGGTGCGCAGTGGCGGCGATGCGGCCGGCGTGCGCGGCCATGGCCTGGCCTATCTGGCCGGCGTGCTGGCGAGTTTCGCGCTGCTCGCGGCGGTGGTGCTGGCGCTGCAGCAGGGCGGGGCGCGGCTGGGCTGGGGCTTCCAGTTCCAGTCGCCGGTGTTCGTGGTGATGGTCGCCTGGCTGCTGTTCGCGGTGGGGCTGAACCTGTCCGGCGTGTTCACCCTCGGCGGCGGCCGGTTGGCCGGCATCGGCCAGTCGCTGACCGCGCGTGGCGGGCATTCGGGCAGCTTCTTCACCGGCGTGCTGGCGGCGGTGGTCGCCACGCCTTGCACCGCACCCTTCATGGGCGCGGCCATCGGTTTCGCGATGACGCAGCCGCCGGCCTCGCTGGTGGCGATCTTCCTCGCGCTGGGGCTGGGGCTGCCGCTGCCCTTCGTGGTGCTGGCGTGGCGGCCGGCGCTGGTCGCGCGACTGCCCAGGCCGGGCGCGTGGATGGAGCGCTTCAAGCAATTCCTGGCCTTCCCGATGTATGGCGCGGCGGTGTGGCTGGTGTGGGTGCTGGCCCTGCAGGCCGGCGCCGATGGCGTGCTGGTGGCCGCCGGCGGCATGCTCGCGATCGCGCTGGCGGCATGGCTGTACGACGCCACCTGGGCCTCGGCCGCGCGATTGCGCCGTGGCGCGCAAGCGACAGCGGCGATGCTGGTCGTCGCGACGCTGGCGGTCGGCTCGGGGCTGGCCACCCAGCCGCGCGAGACGCAGGCCGCCGCGCGTGCCGGCGCACTGCTCGCGCATGAGCCCTATGCACCCGAACGCTTCGACGCATTGCGTGCCGAAGGGCGCGCGGTATTCGTCAACATGACCGCCGCGTGGTGCATCACCTGCATCGTCAACGAGCAGGTGGCGCTCGAACGCGCGGACGTGGCGGCAGCCTTCGCCGAGCGCGACATCGCCTATCTGAAGGGCGACTGGACCAACCAGGACGCCGCCATCACGGCCGTGCTGGAACGCTTCGGGCGCAGCGGCGTGCCGCTGTACCTGTACTACCCGCCCGGCGCCGGCTCGGAGGCCGTGGTGCTGCCGCAGATCCTCACCCCCGACATCGTGCTCGACGCCATCGGCGTATGAGCCGTGTACATGCAACCACCCACAGGAGAACCAAGATGACGATTCGCCCGCTGATCGCCGCCGCGCTCGCCGCCGGCCTGTTCATCCCGCTTGCCACACTGGCCGCGCCCGAGGTGGGCAAGCCCGCGCCCGACTTCAAGGCGATGGCCGCCGATGGCACCACCGTCGAGTTGTCCGCGCTGCGCGGCAAGACCGTGGTGCTGGAATGGACCAACCATGACTGCCCGTTCGTGATGAAGCACTACCGCACCGGCAACATGCAGGCCACCCAGGCGAAGGCGGCCGAGCAGGGTGCGCTGTGGTTTCAGGTGATCTCGTCCGAGCCCGGCTCGCAGGGTCACGTCAGCGGCGAGCGCGCGCAGGCGCTCAACGCCGAGCGCGACGTCACCGCGGTGACCAACACGCTGATCGACGAGGACGGCAAGGTGGGACGTGCCTACGGTGCGCAGGTCACGCCGCACATGTACGTGATCGACGCCGAGGGTGTGTTGCAGTACATGGGCGGAATCGATTCCATCGCCACCGCGCGCGACGCCGACATCGAGAAAGCCACCAACTACGTGGTCGAGGCGCTCGACGCGGTCAAGGCCGGCGAACCCGCGCCCAATCCGGTCACGCGTGCCTACGGCTGCACGGTGAAGTACGCTTCCTGAGACGCAGCGAGCCGCCGCTGTCTGCGAACATGTGCCGCTGGGCAAGATCGGGATAATCCCGGATGATTCCCGTGGCCGCGTTCTGCATTGGCAAGACTGCCGGCGGATTTCATGAAACGCAGTGCACACAGGAGGACTCGCCATCAAACCGAAAATTCTCGTCACCCGTTCTGTCTTTCCCGAAGTCATCGAACATCTGTCGCAGCACTTCGAGATCGACTACAACGATCAGGATGTCGCGCTGCCGGCCGACGAACTGGCCGCACGCCTGTCAGACAAGGTCGGCGCGATCACCATGCTCTCGGATCGCATCGATGAAGCGGCACTGCGTTCCGCGCCGAACCTCAAGGCGGTGTGCAACGTCGCGGTGGGGCACAACAATTTCGACCTCGCGGCGATCAGCGCGGCCGGTGTGATGGCCACCAACACGCCGGGCGTGCTCAACGACACCACGGCCGATACCGCCTGGGCGCTGCTGCTGGCATCGGGGCGACGCATCGTCGGCGCCGACAAGTGGGTGCGCGACGGCCAGTGGCAGGGCTGGAAGTTCCACGACGACTGGCGTGGCCACGACATCCACCACGCCACGCTGGGCATCCTCGGCATGGGCCGCATCGGCCAGGCCGTGGCGCGCCGCGCCGCCGGCTTCGAGATGCGCGTGATCTACCACAACCGCTCGCGGCTGGCACCGGAGCAGGAGCAGGCGTGCCAGGCGACGCTGGTGAGCAAGGAAGAATTGCTGCGCGAGTCCGACTTCCTGGTGCTGCTGCTGCCGTATTCGCCGGCCACGCATCACGTCATCGGCGCCGCCGAGATCGCGCAGATGAAGCCCACGGCGCATCTGATCAACATCGCGCGCGGCGGCATCGTCGACGATGGCGCGTTGATCGAGGCGCTGCAGAACAAGACCATCGCCGGCGCGGGGCTGGACGTGTTCGAGAACGAACCGGCGCTCGATGCGCGCTATTTCGCGCTCGACAACGTGGTGCTTACGCCGCACATCGGCTCGTCGACGCGCGCCACGCGTCTGGCCATGGCGATGCTCGCGGCCGACAACCTGATCGCCGCGCTCGCCGGCCGGCGTCCGCCCAATCTCGTCAATCCCGAGGTGGCGGGCGGCTGACCCGGGCGGCGCCCCCGCTCACGCGGCAGGGCGGGGTGCGGGCGACGGGTATGGCCGCCCGGAGACGACGTCGTGCGACGGTGGCGATACACTATTGCAGACCGTCATTTGCCGGGAGCATCGAAATGACCCTGCTCGATCAACTCGCCAGCCGCCGCGATGAACTCGCCCGACTGGCCGCACGCCACCATGCGTCGAACCTGCGCGTGTTCGGCTCGGTTGCGCGCGGCGAGGAGCGCGATGACTCCGATGTCGACCTGCTGGTGGATTTCGGTGCCGAGGCGTCCCTGCTCGATCAGGTCGGCCTGCAGGCGGATTTCGAACGCGTTCTCGGCCGCAGGGTGGACATCGTCACGCCCAACGGCGTGAGCCCCTTCCTGCGTGAGCGCATCGTGCGCGAGGCTCGGCCCATCTGATGCGTGACCGGCGCGTCCTGTTGAGCCACATGCTGTTGTGTGCCGAGCGAATCCTCGAGTACACCTCCGGCGGTCGCTCGGCCTTTCTTGCCGACAATCGCACGCAGGACGCGGTTGTGCGCAACCTCGAAGTGATTGGCCAGATCGTACGCGACCTGGACGCACAATGTCTTGGCGACATCAGTGCGGGCGTGCCGTGGCATGCCATCGCGGGCATGCGCAACGTGCTCGCCCACCAGTACCTCGGGGTGGACATGCTGCTGGTGTGGAAGGTCGTCGAGGATCATGTTCCTGCGTTGCGCGACGCCGTCATCGAACTGCTCGACGGTGACTTGCCCGGCACCGCGTAGCCTCCGTGTGTCGCGAGCATGCGGCGCACGGCGCCAAAGCGCTTGCGGTACTGCGCCGGGCTCAGGTGCACCTGGCGGCGGAACAATCGGCTGAAGAAGCGCGGGTCCTCGTAGCCGACCTCGGCGGCGATCTCGTCGATCGGGGTGTCGCCGGTTTCGAGCATGTGCTTGGCTTCCTCGATGCGCAGGGTGTGCACGTACTCGAGCGGGGCCATGCCGGTGGCCTCGCGGAAGCGGCGCTTGAACGAGCGCTCGGGCAGGCCCGACAGGCCCGCCATCGCCGCCACCGGCGAGTGTTCGGCGTAGTGCTCGGCGATCCACGCCTGACAGCGCGCGATCACCGCATCCTCGACTTGGCGCGAGCGCGCCAGCCGCGCGAAGGGCTGCTGGCCGATGGCGTGCCAGTCGATGAGGTTGATGCGCGCGACCTGCATCGCCGATTCGACATCGATGCTGCGTGCGATCAGGTACAGCGCCAGATCCAGCCACGAGGTGCCGCCGCCGGCCATCACCAGGCGGTGAGCGTCGCCCGACACCACCAGCGCGCGCTGCGGCTGTACGCGTACCTTCGGGTGGCGCTCGCGCAGCACGTCGCAGTACGCCCAGTGGGTGGTCGCTTCGAGTCCGTCGAGCAGTCCCGCCTGGGCCGGCAGCATGACCCCCGAGCAGGCGTTGGCGATGATCGCGCCGGCCGCGTGGCACTGCCGGATCCACGCGATCTCGGGGTCGAACAGCTCGGTCAGCGGTTCGCCCGGCGCGATGGTCACTTCCGGCACGCACACGATGTCCGGAACCGCGGTCTTGTCGAAGCCCGCGTGCGCATGAATCACGATGCCGTTGGAGACCGTCAGCGCGCCGCGCCGGCGCGCGACGATGCGTGGGCGCATCAGGCAGGGGCCGGGACGACCGTCGACGATCACGCCCCAGTCGCGGCCGGCCGACATGAACAGGTCGTACATGCCGTGGACCACCGAGGCGGAGGTCTGTTCAAAGGCGAGGATCGCGACCGAAACCGGGGGGCGGGAAGCACTCATGGCCGATTTGTCCACTTCCTTGCGGAAATGGCCCTCAACGTGCCGCCGCGACGCGCCTAACCTCTCCGTCATGCCCAGCAAGGGGCAATCATGGAGAACGACGAAGATGAGCCGCTACCGCAACGACTTGCCGCAACTGTACGACACCTTCATCGCCGACGGTGGACTGGAAACGACCATGATCTTCCACGAAGGTCTGGATCTGCCCCATTTCGCCACCGTCGTCATGCTGCGCGACGAGGCCGGCCGCGACATCCTGCGCCGCTACTATCTGCGCTACATCGAGCTCGCGCGAGCGCATCGCGTCGGCATCGTGCTCGACACCGCCACCTGGCGCGCCAGCCCCGACTGGGGCTGGAGTCTGGGCTGCGACGCCCAGGAGCTGGCCGGGCTCAACCGGCGCGCGGTCGAACTGCTCGAGTCGATTCGCCAGACCCATGCCAGCGCCACCACCCCGATCGTCGTCAGCGCCCAGCTGGGCCCGCGCGGCGACGGCTACGTCGCCGACCTGCGCATGAGCGCTTCCCAGGCGCGTGACTATCACGCGGTGCAGATCGGCACCTTCGCCGCGACCAGCGCCGATCTGGTCTCGGCGTATACGCTCAACTACGTGGACGAGGCCATCGGTATCGTCGAGGCGGCGCGCGACCACGCCATGCCGGTGGCGATTTCCTTCACCGTCGAGACCGACGCTCTTCTGCCGTCCGGCGAGGGCCTGGCCGAGGCGATCCGTCGCTGCGACGAGGCCACCGACGCATACGCTGCCTACTACATGATCAATTGCGCGCACCCCGAGCATTTCGCCCACGTGCTCGACGGCGATCCGCTACTGGCCGAGCGTCTGCGCGGCGTGCGCGCCAACGCCTCGCGCTGCAGCCATGCCGAACTGGACGACAGTACCGAACTCGATACCGGCGATCCGGAAGAGCTGGGCCGGCAATACGCCGATCTGCGCCGGCGCCTTCCCGGCCTGAGCGTGCTCGGCGGCTGCTGCGGCACGGATCATCGTCACATCGATGCGATCGCACGCCAGCTGGACAGCCCCGCGCTGGCGGCTTGAGCGGCGCGCAGCGCGGCGCGAAATCCGCTATCGTCGGTCCTGCGGGGATGGTCCCGCGGACCGACGGAGCGGACATGACGCAGGACTTGCGCATCTCGACGATGTCGCGCGAGGAGCTCGACATCGCCATCGACTGGGCGGCGGCCGAGGGCTGGAATCCGGGCCTGCACGATCGCGACAGCTACTACGCAGCCGACCCCGAGGGTTTTCTTATCGGGCGCGTCGGTGACGAGCCGGTGGCGACGATCTCGGTGGTGCGTTACGACGAGCGCTTCGGCTTTCTCGGCTTCTACATCGTGCATCCGGAGCATCGCGGGCGAGGCTACGGCAGCGCGCTGTGGCGCGCCGGCATGCAGCGCCTGGCCGGCTGCACGGTGGGGCTCGACGGCGTGCCGGCGCAGCAGGACAACTACCGCAAGTCCGGCTTCGAACTGGCTTGGCGCAACGTGCGCTACGAAGGTCGAGGTGGCGGCGAGCGGGTCGAGGATGCGCGCATCGTACCGCTGGTTTCGCTCACGCTGGATGAGTTGACCGAGTTCGAGCGGCCGTTCTTCCCGGCACAGCGCACGGACTTTCTGCTGGCCTGGCTGGCGCAGTCCGATTCGCTCGCGCTCGGCTGCGTGGAGGAAGGGTGCCTCGTCGGTTATGGGGTCGTCCGCGCCTGCCGCAACGGCTACAAGCTTGCACCACTGTACGCCGACCGGCCCGACGTCGCCGAACTGCTGTTTTCGGCGCTGGTCTCGTGCGTTGAGCCCGGCGAGCCGGTGTTCCTCGACATTCCCGAACCCAACGCCGAGGCACGCGCGCTCGTCGGGCGCCACGCCATGCAGCCGCAGTTCGAGACCGCACGCATGTACGCCGGCCCGGCGCCGACGCTGCCGGTGGAGCGCATCTACGGCATGACTTCCTTCGAAATCGGTTGAACGGAGCGCACGATGAACGATGCCTACCTGATCGGCCACATCACCATCAAGGACCCGGAAAATTGGGTCGAGTACAAGTCGCGCGTGCCCGCCACGCTCGCGCTGCACGGTGGCGAGGTGGTGTTTCGCGGCACGGTGGATGCGGTGCTCGCGGGCAGTCACCCGCACACCGACACGGTCGTGATCCGCTTTCCAGATTGTCAGTCGCTGCATGCCTGGCATGATTCGGCGGCCTATCAGGCGCTGATCGCGCTGCGGGCCGAGGCCTCCGACGGTACCCTGATCGCCTACACCACCTGAGGAGGCCGCCATGGCCAACGGCAAGCGCGACACCAAGTTCGAGCCCGACGATTCGGCCCTGCGGCTGGCGGTACTGATCGACGCCGACAACGCCCAGGCGGCGGTCATCGAGGGTCTGCTGGCCGAGATTGCGCGCTTCGGCGAGGCCACCGTCAAGCGCATCTATGGTGATTTCACCTCGCCCGGCAGCGCGCAGTGGAAGAAGGTGCTCAACCGTCACGCGATCAAGCCGGTGCAGCAGTTCGCCTACACCACCGGCAAGAACGCCACCGACAGCACGCTGATCATCGACGCCATGGATCTGTTGTACACGCGGCGCTTCGACGGTTTCTGCCTGGTATCGAGTGACAGCGACTTCACCGGACTGGCGTTGCGCATCCGCGAGGAGGGGTTGATGGTGTTCGGCTTCGGCGAGAAGAAGACGCCTGATGCCTTCCGCAACGCCTGCCACCGCTTCCTGTTCACCGAGGTGCTGCGCCCGGTCGCGCAGAAGGCCGCCGAAACCACACCGGCGCCTGCGGCGAAAGGCGCGAAAAGCGCGAAGAAGCCCGCCAAGGCGGTGCCGAAGCCGGCGGCAGCCGAAGAGCCGACCGAGCAGGACTTTCCGCGTGCCTTCGTGCTCGAAGCGCTGGACAAGGCCGGCGACGACTCGGGCTGGGCCGGGCTGGGCGCCTTCGGCAGCTATCTGAACAAGCTGCAGCCGGATTTCGACTCACGCCTGTATGGCTTCCGGAAGCTCAGCGACCTGGTGCGCGCACGCACCGACATCTTCGAGTGCGAGGAACGCGCCGTGCCCGGCGCGGATGCCAAGGTGCTGTACGTGCGCGCCCGTGAGCGCTGAGCCCAGTTCTCTTGGAAAGGGCCGCGCTGCGGGCGCGTACAGGGTTCAGCCCTTCTTCTTCTTTTTCTTCTTGCTGCCGCCCCGGGTCACCGTGGGCAGGCCTTCGAGCACCGCTGCGATTTCGGCCGCGCTGCGCTCGCTGAGCAGGGCGATGCCCGCGCGCAGCACCTCGGACTTGCTGGTCTTGCGGCCGGCCTTCTCGAGCGCCTGGCGCAGCGCCTTGATGTGCTTGTGTTCGGCGGCCGGGATCGAGAACGAATCGCGCACGACCTTGCCCGGCTTGACGCTTGCGAGCTTCGCCGGCGTTGCTTCGGGGGCCGCCGTCGGGGCGCTCGTGCTGCGCGCGCCCGAGGTGGGTCGGCTGCGTGCCGGCACGCTGCGGGTCGATGCCTTCGCGCGCGTGGGTTTCGCCGGCGGCTTGGTGGCCGCGGGCTTGGTCGCCGCCGGCTTTGCTGCCGGCGTGTTCGTGCGCGGCGTGCGGGCGGGGGCTTTGGCGGGAGTGCCCGCTTTCGCGCCAGCGCTCGCAGGGCGCGTCTTCGCGGCTGCCGCTCGCGGCGCGGCGCTGCCCGTGCCCGGCGAAACCTTGGCGGCGGCCGTGCGGCGGGTGGCCGGCTTGCGCGCGGAGGGGGCGGGCAGGCGTTCGGCCAGCGCGGCGTCTTCCTGGGCGAGACTGGCGCGCAGCGCGCTGCGGGTGCTCTTGCGGGTGGTCATGGTCACTCCTCGAGTCGGTTCAGCACGGCCGAGACGAGACGCTCGACCTCTTCCTGCGCGGCCGCCGCGGAGCGGCCGAGCGAGTACACGGAGCCGCCACGCACGGCCGAGAGCGCGTAGGCGCTGCGCTGGCCCAGCGTTGCGTCGAGCAGCGGCAGTTCGAATTCGCGCATCACGTCGATGACTTCCTCGGCCAGTGCGGTGCGCGTGACGCGGTTGGGCAGCAGGCAGCCGGCGAGACGCTTGCGCTGCAGGATCAGGCGTTCGATCGCGCGCGTGGACCACAGGTCGGTGGGGCCGGGCACCACCGGCACGATCGCCAGGTGCGCGACATCGAGCGCGGCCAGGGTATGCCCATGTTCGATCGAAGGCGGGCAGTCGAGCAGCACCGCATCGGTGTCGCGCAGCGCGCGCAGCACGCGCCCCAGCCGGGTATCCGTTACGACGCGTACGACGTCGGCGGGAAAGCGTTGGTCGGGCGGGGCGGATTCGGCCCAGCGCGAGGCGCTCTCCTGTGGGTCGAGGTCGACCACGCCCACGCGCAGGCCGCGCCGGGCGAGGCCGGCGGCCAGCTGCATCGCGACGGTGGTCTTGCCCGAACCGCCTTTCTGCGAGGTCAGCGCGACGATGGCCGGAACTCTCATGTAAGGGGACTTCCCTGCGCTTGGGGCGGCCGCGGGCCGCATGCGTCCTGTATACCGGGCGCGCGATGAAAAAGCCATCCTGCCCGCCGGGGGCGGATCATCGGCGCAGGCGTCGGGCGGACCAGTCCGCGCCCTCGAGCGGGCGGATGGTGTCGGTGTCGACGTGGCCATGGTAGCGGCGACCGTCAACACGGAAGGAGATTTCGGCACCGTCGAGTTCGACCGCGCCGGTGTCGAGCGCCTGGCCGTTCGCGCTTGCTCGCGCCGTGACGCGCTGGAAGCGTTGTTCGAATTCGAGGTCGACCGGCGCAAGTCCTTCGCGCTCGAGTCGCCAGCGTCCGCCGACGCGGGCGGGCACGATCCACAGATAGACGTCGCGCAGATGCACGTGATCCTTGGCGTCGGGCGTCCATTCGCCCATGTCGAACGAGTGCGAGACGATGCGTGTGCCCGGCTTCATCTGCGACAGGATGAGCGGACGCAGGCGCAGGTTCAGCTCCGGCAGCAGATACATGGTGAGGACGTCGGCATCGAAGAAGTCCGTCTCGAACAGGTCGGCGTGCACGAAGCGCACGCGTTGCGCCACGCCCGCCGCCGTGGCCTTGTCGGCGGCGTAATCGACCAGCCACGGGTCGATCTCCACCCCGAGGGCGCGCTCGACGCCGTATTCGGTGGCAGCGGTGAGCAGGATGCGTCCGTCCCCGGAGCCCAGATCCACCACGTAGTCGTCCGGGCCGACGCCGGCCATGTCGAGCATGCGGCGCACCGCATCCATCGGCGTGGGCGTGAAGTCGACGTCGAGCTTGGGGTCGTGGTCCTCGAAGGGCTTCGTTTCGTAGGCGACCACAGGAAGACAGGCGAAAAAGGCGATGAGCAGCGCGAGCGGTGCACACAGGCGTGCGAACGCGCGCGGGCGGCGGGAAGCCGTCATGGAAGTCTCCGGATGAGATGGCGCATGTCAGGACAGGCTCGGCGCGCGAGCGTTCCCTGACGCGGGGCGCGCAAGTGTACCGGGCTCAGCCGCCGCGTGGCGCAAGCAGCTCCAGGCCGGGCAGGGCGGCGTCGGTGTACAGGCCTTCGAACTCGTTCTCCGGGACGACGGTTACCGAGATCTCCGGTGCGTGTCCGCCGCCGCCCAGCAGCACGCCGCGCATCGGCGAGATGTCGGCGAAGTCGCGCCCCCAGCCGATCGTCACGTGCTCCTGATCGGCCCACAGCGCATTCGTGGGGTCGAAGTCGAACCAGCCCGCACCGGGCACGAACAGCGACACCCAGGCATGCGTGGCGTCGGCACCGACCAGGCGCGGACGGCCCGGCGGCGGGCGGGTCAGCAGATAGCCGCTGACGTAGCGCGCGGCCAGCCCGATCGAGCGCAGGCAGGCGATCATGAAGTGCGCGAAGTCCTGGCACACGCCGCGCCGGTTGGCGAACACCTCGGTGACCGGCGTGGATACGTCGGTGGCCTCGGGGTCGAAGGTGAATTCTTCATGGATGCGCCGCATCAGCGCGTCGGTGGCCGAGAGCACCGGACGGCCGGGCGCGAAGCACTCGGCGGCATACTCGGCGAAGGCCCGTTTGATGCGCACCTCGGTCGATTCGAACAGGAAGGCGGCCGCTTCGAGCATGGCCGCGTCGAGCTGTCGGCCGGCGCGATAGCGCAGTGCGTCGCGCACCGTTTCCCATGCGGGGCTGTCGTCGAGCAGCGGCATGATGCGTGAATCGAGTTCGATCCAGCATTCGCTGCGCACTTCGAGACGGTCGTGGGATTGCTCGAAATGCAGGGCGCGCACGCCGTTGCCGAAGGCGTCGGTGAAGCTGCGCGTGCGCTCGGGCTCCGGGCTCACGCCCAGATGCTGAGCGACGCAGCGTTGCCAGGCCAGGGTGCGCGGGAACAGGCGCAACAACTGGTGCGATTCGCGCACCGGGTGCTCGTAGCGGTAGAGCGTCTCGTGGCGAACGTGATAGCGCACTGTCTGGCCGTTCACGCCACGCTCCTGAGTCGCGACTCGCGCACGGTGTGGATGAAGAAGCGCTGGTGCACCTCGTCGGACAGGCTCTGCGCGGTCAGTTGTGCGTCGGCCAGCAGCGAGGCCAGTCGCGCGCTCGCCGCGGCGCAGTCCTGAGCTTCGAACGCGGTCAGATCGAAGCGGTGCCAGACGTCGTTCCAGCACCGCCACCTGCGGCGGCATGGGGTGATTGAGCTCGCGCGCGGTGAGTTCGAACTCGCGCGCCAGTGCGCCCACCTGGAAGGCGACCGAGTGGGGGTTGGACGTGTCGAACACCAGCAGATGCACCACCGGCAACAGTTCCGGCGCGCGCCGGTAGCGCGCGCGATAGGTGACGATCGAGTTGGCCGCCTCGAGCAGCCATTCGAGCATGCGCTCGCCATCGTCGGCGGGCGCGTGCAACACCACCTGAATCAGCGCCGACATCGCCGCCAGTCGCTCGATGCGCCGGCCCAGGATGAGAAAGCGCCAGCCCTCGTCGCGCGTCATGTCGTCCATCGCGAAGCCCGCGAGCGAGATGCAGTCGAGCATCACGCGGTCGAGCGCGCCGAGCGCCTCGTCGAGCGCCTGCGGCGGAGGGGAGAGTGCGACCTCCAGGCGGTTGAGTACGTGCCAGTTGTCCGAGGACAGGCGTTCGCGCACATGATTGGCGTTGAGCGCGAGCGCGCGCAGGTTGGCGGCGATCGAGCCGGCGCGGCCGAAGTCCGACACCGCGGCGAGCAGGCGCCGTTCGAGCGCGGCCTGGCTGTCCTCGTCGCCGGTTTCGTCGGCGAGTACGCCGATGCGCGCGGCCGCCAGCAGCAGGCCGGCCAGTTCGTCGTCGATCTCGTCGCTGCCGTCGGCCGCCACACGACGCAGCGCCGCGCGCAGCACGCGTGCCGAGGCCTCGCAGCGCTCGGAGTGGCGTCCCATCCAGAACAGGTTCTCGCCCACGCGCGAAGGCACGTCGGTGGCCGAGACCATCAGATCCATGGTGCCCAGGCGCTTCTTGAGCAGGGTGGTGCGCGCCACCGGCCCGTCGGTGCGGATCCAGGTGTCCTTGGACAGCCCGCCGCGCTGCATCGAGACGACCTCGACGTCTCCGCCCGGCGCCACGCGCGTGAGCGCGCCGGGCATCACCACGTAGCCTTCCGGCGTGGCCGCGGCGAACATGCGCAGACCCACCGAGCGCGACTCGAGGTGGCCGCCGCCCTCGGTGCGCCATACCGGCGCCTGCGACATGCGCACCCATTCCTGGGCGACATAGGCATGCGGCTGGGCGCGGATGCTGTCGATCAGTTCCTCGCGCTCGCGGCCGACCACGGCGTGGCCGAAGACCGGCTCGCGCCGCATGCCGGCGAAGGCCGGCTTGATCACCAGGTCGTCCAGATGCGCGAGCGCGTGTTCGAGCGCCGGTGCCTCGCCGCACCACCAGCTTGCCACCGACGGGATGGCCAGCTTCTCGCCCAGAAGACGTTCCGATACGGCCGGCAGAAAGCCGAACAGCGCGGCACTCTCGAGTACGCCGCTGCCCAGCGCATTGGCCACCAGCACGCGCCCGGCGCGCACCGCCTCGAGCAGTCCGGGCACGCCCAGCGAGGAGTCGGCACGCAGTTCCAGCGGATCGCAGAAGTCGTCGTCGAGCCGGCGCAGGACCACGTGCACGCGACGCAGGCCGCGCAGCGTCTTCAGATACACGGTGTCGTCGCGCACCGTCAGGTCCTGACCCTCGACCAGCGGGAAGCCCAGGTAGCGCGCGAGAAAGGCGTGCTCGAAATAGGTTTCGTTGTACGGTCCCGGCGTGAGCAATACCGACAGCGGCGCCTCCTGCCCGGATGGCGCCATGCGGGCCAGCCCGTCCTGCAGCGTGCGGAAGAAGCCGGCAAGCTTCTGCACGTGCAACCGGCGGAAGGTGTCGGGGAAGGTCTGCGAGACCACGATGCGGTTCTGCAGTGCATAGCCCGCGCCGGACGGGCCCTGGGTGCGATCGGCGATCACCCACCAGCCGCCGTCGGGCGCGCGCGCCAGATCCACCGCGTACAGGTGCAGGAAGCGTCCGCCCGGTGGCGTGATGCCGTGGCACGGCCATTTGTAACCGCGCTGACCGAAGATCAGCGCCGGCGGCAGCAGGCCTTCGGCGATCAGGTTCTGCGGCCCGTAGAGATCGGCCAGCACGCGGTCGAGCAGGCGCGCGCGCTGGCCCACGGCCGCCGACAACGTGCGCCATTCGTCGGCGTCGATGATCAGCGGCAGCATGTCCAGCTCCCACGGGCGCAACATGCCCTTGGGGTCGGCATAGACGTTGTAGGTGACGCCGTCGGCGGCGATCGCGTCGGCCACCGAGCGCGCGCGCTTGTTCATCGCCGCCGGCGACAGCCCTTCCAGGCGGCGCGCCATCAGATCCCACTGCGCGCGCGGCGTACCCGGCGCGACGAGCATTTCGTCGTGGCGTGCGGCAGCGAACGGGTAGGCGTCGATCAGTCCGGGGGGCATGGGTGCGACCAGTGCGCATCGTGCGCGGAGGGCATGGATGCTATCCGATCCCGGCTGTGCGGGGAATGCGGGTTTGTGCGGTTCAGGCCGCTTCCGCGTGCGGGAACCAGTGGGTCGCGATGGCCTCGTGCAGCGTGCCGATCTCCTGTTGCAGACGGTCCATGAATTCGTGCAATCCGTCTTTTGCGATGAGTTTCGCGACGTCCGCGTCGAGCACGTGGCGACGCGCTTCCATGGCCAGGCGCAATGGCACCTCGTTGCGCGGCAGGCGTGCCAGCGCGGTGGCACTGCGCGAGAGCGCATAGGCGACCGAGCGCGGGAAGTCGCCGTCCTGCATCAGGTAACGCACCACATCCGGGCCGCCGACGCGGCGCTTTACGTGCTGTCGGTACATCTGGAAGGCGCTTTGCGAACGCAGGATGCTGGTCCACAGCAGCCCGTCATAGGGCTCGGGCGTTTCGTCGCGGCGCTCGAGCAGGCGTTCGGCGCCGATGTCGATCTGGCGCGTGGTCATGTCGGCGCGCTCGATGTTGTGGCCCAGGCGAATGAAGTCGTAGGCCGCGTCGTGGCTCATGCAGCCGGCCATCAGGCCGGTGAGCGTCTGGCAACGCTGCACGATCTCGGACAGGAACTCGTGACGTCCGCGCTTGGCGATGCCCTGGTCGATGTTGTCGCGGGCGAACAGGTAGAGCTCGTTGACCACCTCCCAGCCCTCGGTGGGAATGAGGTCGCGCGTGGTGCGCACGTTCTCGCGCGCGCTGCGCAACGAGGACAGGATGGACCCCGGATTCCACGCATCGGCGACGAGAAACTTTACGCAATTGCGGTCGTCCTCGCGCTGGTAGCGCTCTTCGAACAATTCCTCCATGCCCGACACGTCCACCAGTCCTTTCCACGACAGCTGCGTGTTGCGCGGCATGTCCAGCGAGAGCTGGTGGTAGGCGATGACCATGCGTGCGGAATTCTCGGCACGCTCGATGTAGCGCGCCATCCAGTACAGGCGTTCTGCGACTCGCGAAAGCATCAGGACATCTCCTCATATGCGATGACGGTCGCGCTTGGCCCAAATGGCCCGCAGATCAAGGCGCGACGATGAAGGAAGACTGGACGTCTTTCAAGGAGGAGTAACGCAGAGATGCGGGCCATTTGGACCAAGCCCTTCGGGTGGGTCTGTATGGCCGCGCCGGCGGCGTTGCGCTCATTGTTCCGGGGGCCACCCTGAACTGCTTCGCGCGTCTTGCCGGCACAGCCATACAGACCCACGCGATCCGCCAGCGCATATGAGGACATGTCCTAGCCCTCCTCGTCGACGATCCAGGTGTCCTTGCTGCCGCCACCCTGGGAGGAATTGACGACCAGCGAGCCGCGCTTCATCGCCACGCGCGTGAGACCGCCGGGCGTGACGTCGGTGCGCACGCCCTGCAGGATGAACGGGCGCAGGTCGATGTGGCGCGGCTCCAGCCCCTCGTCGCACAGCGCCGGCGCGACCGACAGCGCGAGCGTGGGCTGGGCGATGTAGTTGCGCGGATCCTTGCGGATCAGGCGGGCGAACTCGGTGCGCTGCTTCTTGGTCGAGTGCGGGCCGACGAGCATGCCGTAACCACCCGATTCGTTGGCCGGCTTGACCACCAGATGCTCGAGGTTGGCGAGGACGTGCTCGCGGGACTTCTTGTCCGCACACAGCCAGGTCGGCACGTTGGGGATGATCGGCTCCTCGTCCAGGTAATAGCGGATCATGTCCGGCACGAAGGCGTACACCACCTTGTCGTCGGCCACGCCCGCGCCGGGCGCGTTGGCGATCGCCACCTTGCCCGCGCGCCAGGCGCGCATCAGGCCCGGCACGCCCAGCATCGAATCCGGGCGGAAGGCCTCCGGGTCGATGAATTCGTCGTCGATGCGCCGATAGATCACGTCCACCTGCTCGAGACCGTCGATGGTGCGCATGTACACGCAGTCGTCCTCGCCCACCACCAGGTCCGCCCCTTCGACCAGTTGCGCGCCCATGCGCTGGGCCAGATACGAGTGTTCGAAATAGGCCGAGTTGAAGATGCCCGGCGTGAGTACGACCACGGTCGGATAGTCCTGCGGACGCGGCGAGAGCGCGGCGAGCATGTCGAACAGCTGAGCGGGGTACTCGTCCACCGGCAGAATCGAGGTGTTCTCGAACAGCTCCGGGAACACGCGCTTGGTCACGTGGCGGTTCTCGATCATGTAGGACACGCCCGAGGGCACGCGCAGGTTGTCTTCCAGCACGTAGATCGTGCCGTCGCCGTCGCGCACCAGGTCCGAGCCGCAGATGTGCGCCCACACGCCCAGCGGCGGGCTGAAGCCGCGGCACTGCTCGCGGAAGTTCTTGGACTGCGCCAGCACGTACTCGGGCAGTACCTTGTCGCGCACGATGCGCTGGGCGTTGTACAGATCCTCGATGAACAGGTTCAGCGCCTTGAGCCGCTGGGTGAGTCCGCGCTCGATACCGCGCCACTCCGACAGCGGGATGATGCGGGGCACGATGTCGAAGGGCCAGGCGCGGTCGATGTTCTCGCCCTCGCTGTATACCGTGAAGCTGATGCCCATCTCGATGATCGCCAGCTCCGCGGCCTTCTTGCGCGCACGAATCTCCTCGTCGTCGAGTCCGGCCAGGTAATCCGTGAGCACCTTCGCGGCCGGCCGCGGGCGTCCGCGCTGCGCGATCAGCTCGTCATGGAACGGCGTCGGGTCGTAGGTCTTCCAGTCGATCGACATCGGGTGCTTCCTCCCGGATTGCGCGCCAACGGCCGTTTACGGGCCGGCGCGGCGTCTGACGGGAAAGCATACGCTGTGCCGCCGGATTCTGGAATGCGCGCAGCCGTGCTTTGCACGTCGTGCCCAAGCGATTGTGCTCAGGTCATCGCCAGCCTAGACTTGACCAGTCTGATTGACCGGTTGGAGGCTGTCATGCGTGAAGTTCAGTCTTCCGATGCCAAGACGCATCTGACGCAATTGTTGAGCGAAGTGGAGCGTGGCGAGAGCTTCATCATCACGCGCCGTGGGCGTGCCGTCGCGCGGCTCGTCCCGGCCGGCGATCTGCGGCGCGGCGAAATCGAGAAGACGATGCAGCAGATCGTCACCCTGCGTGCCAGCCTACCCCGGATCCCCGTGGACGAAATCCGGCAGGCGCGGTACGAAGGGCACCGCTACTGATGGCTTTCGTCATCGACGCCTCGGTCGCCGCCGTCTGGCTGTTGCCGGACGACGAGGTGCTGGTGCCGGGCCTGTTCTGGCTGGAGATGCGCAACATTCTCCTGGTCTGCGAACGGCGTGGGCGCGTCGACTCCGCGAGCGCCGATCGTGCCTTGGGCCTTGTGCTGGTTGGGGCGTCCTGATGCGCTGGCCCGGAACTGGGCGCTGCTTGCCTTCGTTCAAGCCGGTGCGTTCGCCGTAGCGGGAGACGCGGGGGACTGCGGCTCGACGCAGACGCGGCGCACCCGCACGCGCAGCCGCTGGGAGCGGCATTCGGTGTTGCGCACGTCGTGAAGGCCGGTATAGCGCTGTTCCAGAGGGGCGCGGTGCGCGTCGACATCACCGGCAGGCAGTGTCAGCACAAGCCTGTCCACATTCGGGAAGTGGGTCATCGCAAACGTTTCCAGAATGAGCGCATGACCGTCTTCGGTCGCCCAGAACGGTGGCTCTCCCGGAGCTCGCACCGGCGCATCCCAGCGCAACTCACCTACGTGCTGCTCGCCAACAGCCCACCGCGCGGCGATGCATTCGCCGCCGAAGTCGATCGCGATCACGATTTCCCTGGACATGGGTCGGCAGCTTACGTTACGTGGATAGGGGCCTCAAGTGTCCTTGCCTCTGTGTGCCGGGGCAGTCCATCACTTGTACACTCCGCAACCCACGATGTAGTCGTCCACCCGGCGGATGAACGAGGTCTTGCCCTCGGTCTCGCCGGTTTCGGGGTTCTTGAACATGTAGTCCTGCCAGCCGCTGCCGGCTTCCTGGGCGATGCGGATGCGGTCCTGCACGAAGTAGGCGCCGTTGGCGTCCTTGGCGTCGCGCATGTTCTTGCCGATGAGTTGCGGGTTGCCGCCGTGGGCGCGCACGGTGCCGTCCATGTCGTAGACGAAGATGTAGAGGTCGCGCAGCACGAATTCGCCGTGCGGGTCGTTGAAGGCTTCGAAGGCGCGGTCGCGGCCCTGGCTCTGGTAGGTCGACACTGCCCGTTCGACCAGTTGCGCGGCCTCGTTGGCGGTGCCGCCGGAGAAGCGCGCGATGGCCTTCTTGAGACTGTCGGCGACTTCGTCGAGGTGACTGGCCTCGCCCGACATGTGATCCACCGCGACGCTGCCGCTCTGCACCATGCTGGAGATGCGCTCCACGCTCTCCGAGACCTCGTTGCTGACCGCGCTCTGTTCCTTCACCGCGTTGGCGATGTCGCGCACCATGGCCAGGGTCTCGTGCGCGCCGCGGTTGATCTCGGCCAGCGCGTCACCCGCGCGCGAGGCCAGTTCGACGCCGTGTGAAACCTGTCCGACGCCGGCTTCCATGCCCGAGACCACCGATTGCGTGCTGTCCTGGATCATCGTGATCATGTCGCTGATCTCGGCCGTGGCGTTGCCGGTGCGCTCGGCGAGCTTGCGTACCTCGTCGGCGACCACGGCGAAGCCGCGACCCTGCTCGCCGGCGCGTGCGGCCTCGATCGCCGCGTTGAGCGCAAGCAGGTTGGTCTGCTCGGCAATTTCGCGGATCACCTGGATGATCTTGCTGATCTCGTCGGTGCGCCCGCCCAGTTCGCCGATCTGGTTCGCCGATCGGCTGAAGGCCTCGGCGATGCGTTCCATCTCGCTGGAGGCCTCGCGCACCACGCGCTCGCCGTCTTCGGACAATCGGCAGGCGGTCTCGGAGGCCTGTTCGGTCTCGCCCGCGTGGTTGGCGACCTGGCCGATGCTCTGCGTCATCTGCTGCATCGCGGCGGCCACGCTGGTCGTCGCATCCCCGGTCTGATGGCTGGCCGTGCGCACCTCGCCGCTGCGGTGGGAGAGCTTGCCGGCGGCGCCGGCCACTTCCTCGGCGTGGCCGGAGACGCGCGCGATCATGCGCTTGATCTCCTTGCCCATGTCGTTGAACAAGCCCGCCACGCGCGCCATGTCATCCTTGCCGGTGAGCTTGACGCGGGCCGACAGGTCGCCCTTGGCGAAGCGTGCGATCGCGTCCGAGAAGGCCTGGGCGGTCTGCGACTGGGTGGAGGCGACCGAGGCCAGCAGATACAGCGCGGCGAGCGCGCCGATCAGCCCGGCGATGGACGTCCACGGCGCGCCGGAGCCGTTGATCAGGTCGTAGACGAAGGCTGCGATCGGTACCAGCAGCAACAGGGTGATCAGGCCGTACTTCTGGCTGTGGCCGAGGCGGCTGCACAGCGCGACGCCGGGGGCGAGCAGGATCTTCATCGCGGTTCTCCGAATGCATGTCGGTAGTGCGCCCGTGCGGTGCCCGACGGCGTCGGGCGCACTTCACGAACACTCTAACGGCCGTCTTTGGCGGAACTTCAGCCTCGCTTCGAAAAAGCGCGCGCCGCGCGGGCGTTTCTCACGGAATCAGCACGATTGCTCCGGTCGTCTTGCGCGCCTCGGCCGCGCGGTGGGCCTCCACCACCTCGTCGAGCGCGTAGCGCGCACCGATCGGCGCGGCGACGGTGCCGGCGACGATGGCGTCCATGAGTTCGGCGGCGTTCTCGCGGAAGATCGCGGGATTGGCGTTGTGCGGGAAGACCGACGGACGCGTCAGGAACAGGCAGCCTTTCTTGTTGAGAATGTCCGGCTCGATCGCCGGCGCCGGGCCCGAGGCCGCGCCGTAGAGCACCACCAGGCCGAACGGGGCGGCGCAGTCGAGCGAGCCGAGGAAGGTGCTCCTGCCCACCGAGTCGTAGACCACGCGTGCCTTCTTGCCGCCGGTGGCATCGACTACCTGCTGCACCCAGTCGTCCTGCGTGTAGTCGATCGCCGTGTCGCAGCCGGCCGCGCGCGCGGCCTCGCACTTGGCTGGCGAACCGGCCGTGCCGATCACGGTGGCGCCCAGCGCCTTGGCCCAGCGCGACAGGATCTGGCCCACGCCCCCGGCTGCGGCATGGACCAGCACGATGTCGCCGGGCTCGACACGGTGCGTGCGGCGCAGCAGGTACTGCGCGGTCATGCCCTTGAAGATCAGTGAGGCGGCCTGCTCGAAGCTCACCGCCTCGGGCAGCTTGACGAGCTTGTCGGCCGGCACGTTGCGATGGCTGGCGTAGGCGCCCACGCCGGCATTCATGTAGGCCACGCGATCACCCACGGCGATGTCGGCAACGCCGGCACCCACGGCCTCGACCGTGCCCGCGGCCTCGAAGCCCAGCCCGCCCGGGATCGGGATCGGGTAATAGCCGCTGCGCTGATAGGTGTCGATGTAGTTGAAGCCGATCGCCGCGTGCGCGACGCGCACCTCGCCGGCCTCGGGCGCGGGCAGGTCGACGCTGACGAGCTGCATCACTTCCGGTGCACCGGCCTGTTCGATGCGGACCACTCTGGCCTGGGTCATGGATGTCCTCCTGTGGTGTCGTTGCGACGCGCTGCGCGCGTCATCGGTTGCGTTCGCGCGCGAGCCACTTCGCCGCGCCTTCGAGGCTCGCGAAGTCGGCCAGCGCGCGCACGGCCAGATCCGGGAAGCGCTCGCGCGCCATGCGCGCAAGCCCGTCGCCCGGACCGAGTTCGAAGAAAATGGTCGCGCCCATCTCGCGCGCCACGTCCAGGGTACGCGCCCAGTCGAGCGGTTCGGCGAGCGCGCGCGACAAGGCTTCGACGGCGGCGGCGCGGCTGCGCACCAGGCGGCCGTCGAGTCCGCGTGGCACGGGCACGGCATGCGCCTGCCAGTCGGCCGCATCGAGCGCGCGTGCGAAGGGCGCAACGGCCGCAGCGAGCCAGTGCGCATGCGCCGGCACGCCAATGTCCAGCGGCACGACGTGCGCGCCGCCCGCGGTCAGTTGCGCGCCGAGCTGCTCGAGCGCGGCACGCGGGCCGGCGAGCACGGCGTGGTCGGCGGCGTTGACGATGGCCACGGCGCAGCCGGCTGCCTCGCACTGCTCGCGCAGGCGCGCCAGTGGCACGCCGCGTACCGCGCTCATGCCGGAATCCGGCGGGGCGGCGGCGTCCATCGCCGCGGCGCGCTCGACGGCCAGCGCGATGGCGGTTTCCGGGGCGAGGGCGCCGGCCACGGCGTGGGCGGAAAGCTCGCCGACGCTGTAGCCGGCGACCACTGCCGGGCGCACGCCGGCGTCGGCCAGCGCGGCGGCGACCGTGCATGCGTGCAGCACGATCAGCGGTTGGGCATGGCGGTTGTCGAAGCAGTGTTGCGGGTCGTCGGCCGCTTCCAGGGTTGCGGCCGGCAGCGTGTCACGCAAGGGGGCGAGTGCGCGCGCGAGCGACGTGTCGTCGGCCAGCCGCGCGAGCAATTCGGGCGTCTGGCTACCCTGACCCGGGCAAAGCCAGCAAAGACTCATGAGGCCAGCGCCTCGGTGCGCTGCGCGGGACGGACGCCGAGACCTTCGAGTCGCAGCAGCATCATCGCCGCCGCGAGCAGGTCGGCGCTGCCGCCGGGGCTGAGGCGATGGGAGACGAAGTCCGCGCCGATTTCCGCCAGGCGCTCGCGCCAGAGCGGCGCGAAGACACTGCCGTCGTTGAGGAAACGGTTGGCGGCCAGCCGCGCGCGCGCAAGGCCCGCGCGCCCGCCGCGATGGGCGAGCGTGGTGTCGGGCAGCACCGCGACGGTACTCATCAGCGCGTGCAGCGAGGCCGCGGGCGTGTCGCCGAGCGCAGCGCGCGCGTGACGCAGCGCCGGCAGCGCGGTGTCGAACAGCAACGGCAGACCGCCGGCGGCGTGTTCGCGCGCGCCGGGCAGGCCCAGCGCCGCGCGCACACGCGCGCCATTGCTGGGCGGGGCACTGCGGGATGCGGCGAGAATGGCCGTGCTCCACTCGCGTGCGATCAGCTCGCCCAGGCGATCGACCGCCAGCGGGCGGTTGCCGCGCGTCTGTGCACCGGCCGCCGCGGCGAGCAGGCCCAGCGTGAAGATCGCGCCGCGATGCGTGTTGATGCCGCCGGTGGCGGCCAGCATCGCAGCCTCGGCCTCGATGCCGCGCGCGCGCAGCGCCTCGAAGCCGGCACCGGCTGTGCCCAGACGCGCGCAGTCGCCGAAATAGCCGGCAAGCGCGGAGATGCTGGCGGCGAAGTGGCGGTGATCCATGTCGTCGTGGCTGCCGCGCGAGTCCGGCGTGACCAGCCCCGGCTTGGGGGACAGCGCAAGTTCGTCGGCCAGCGACGCGCGTGCGGCGGCATCGATGTGCGCGGCGAAGGTACTCATGCGGCCGCGCCCCCCAGCCCGTCGAGGAATTCGGCGTGACCGGTCATCGCGACCGAGTCGTGTCCCTTGACGAGTATGCTCGCCGCACCGGCGGCCAGCTCGCGCCAGCTCGTCGCGCGACCGTGCGGGTCGACGATCTCGCCGTCGATGCGCGGACCAACGCCGCTGGCGTCGATGTGCGCGAGCGCGGCCAGCGCGGCCAGCGCGGCCTCGCGGCTGGCGGGCGCGAGCAGCAGGTCGAGATCGGATTCCTCGCTCACGCATTCGATGCCGGTGACGGCCTGCATGGCGGCCGAGCCGAAGACGCGCGGGTTGGCGGCGAGAATCGCCGGACTGGCGAGCAGGGCGTCGAGCGATGCGTGCCAGCGGCGTGGCAGATGCTCGGGCACGGCGGCCAGCGGCGGCGGTGGGGCGCCGCGCAGCACGGCCGCGCGCGGCACGTCGAAGGCCAGACGCAGCTTGCCTTCGCTGGCGGGCAGCGGCAGGCCGAGGCGCAGCCGGCCGGGGGCAAGGTGTGCCGGTTGCCGCGCGACGACCAGCGGCCGGCCGGCGTCGATCCACTCAGCGAGTCGCGTGATCGCGTCGTCCGCCGAGAGCGGCGGCAGCGGCAGGGCGGTTGCGCGCGATGCGCTGCCCGGCTGCAGCCACACGAGGTCGTGGCGCGCGCTGCGGTGCTCAATCATGGCCGGCCACCTCTGCCGCGATGGGCGCGGCCATGCGGCGACCGCCGCGCGCCAGGCCGTCGTCCATGCGCGTGTCGTCTGCAGGGCGCCCGGTGCGCAGGTCGGCCAGCGCCGCGGCCAGGCGGGCGGTATAGTCGTCGCTCCAGATCGCGCGCAGATGGCCCATCGCCAGATAGTTGTCGGCGCCGGGCGAGAATACCGGCGAGCGACCGGCCAGTTCCTCCAGGCGCTCCAGCGGCACCTTGGTGATGCGCGCCATCGCCGGCAGGTTCATGACCTTGATTTCGGCATCACGAACGGCATAGCAGGCGTCGGCCATCATGCCGGTGGTGAGATAGCCGCCGGAGACGGCCTCGCCATAGACCACCGACAGCAACGGGTGGCCGCGCCGGCGCGCCACCTCGCAGCACTTGGCCAGATGTGCCATGTAACCGTTGAGCCCGAGCAACTCGTCGCGCCTGCGCAGGCGCTGACCCTGGGTGTCGAGGAAGAAAACGATGGCTTCACCCGGGCGCTCGCGCACGCACTCGAGCACGGCCGCGGCCATGCGCAGGCACAGGTCGACGCCGACCTCGGCGCGGCCGGCCGTGCCGATCACGGTGACGGTCTCGTCGCCGACGCGAGCCCGCCCGGTGAAGCAGTGATCGTCGGCGTGGTCGGCCTGGAAGCTGCCGCCGAAGAAGACATCGAGCAGTTCGTCGCGCGTCATGCCGGCCTCCGTGCCAGATCGGCCGTTGCGACGAACTCGGCGGCGTCCATCATGGCAATCTCGTCGGGCGTCTCGATGCCCAGCCGCCGCCAGATATCGGGCGCGTCCTCGCAGTCGGCGTAGGCCTGCCAGCGCGCGGCGAGCACTGCATGTTCGCGTTCGACATCGTCCAGATCCAGGCCGGAGGGGCCGTCGAGCAATTCGATGGCGGCCGCCCGGAAAGCGTCGATGTCGTCGTCGACGAGGCGGTCGGCCTCGCCCAGCAGGTAGCGGTGCTTGCCGCCGGTCACGCGCCACACCAGCGCGCGGTCGCGCGCGTCGAATTCCTCGACGCCGTGCACGGTCTCGATGACCTCGGGGCCGGACATCGCCAGCCGGCCTTCCTCGCTCATCACGATGGCGTCGCAGCAGCGTGCGATCAGCCCGGTGCCGCCAAAACAGCCGGCCGCACCGCCAATCAGGCCGACGACGCGCACGCCTTCGGCGCGCGCGCCGCAGATTGCGCGCAGGATCTCGGAGACCGCGACCAGGCCGGCGTTGGCCTCGTGCAGACGCACGCCGCCCGAATCGAACAGGATCAGCACCGCGGCCGGGCGCTCGGTGATGGCGCGGCGCAGCAGGCCGACCAGCTTGGCGCCGTGCACCTCGCCCACCGCGCCACCGAGGAAGGCGCCTTCCTGCGCGGCGACGAGCACCTTGCGGCCGTCGAGCGTGCCGGCGCCGGCGATCAGCCCGTCGTCGAAGGCCACCGGCTGGTCGAGTTCGCGCAGGTGCGGGCTGGTCGCGCGCGCGGAAGGCGGGACGAATTCATGGAAGCTGTCGGCATCGAGCAGGGCGAGCACGCGCTCGCGCGCCGAGGCCTCGTAGAGACTCTTAGGCATGGTCCTCCTCCCAGGCTTCGATCGCCTGGTCCAGACGCAGACTGACCACGGCCGGCGTGGCTCCGACGTCGTTGATCTCGATGGCCAGCCCCCCGGCCGCGTGACGGCGGCCGAAGTCACCCAGCACGGCCTGCCAGATCTCGCCAAAGCCGATTGCCGAGGTGTTGACCGACACGCGGCAGGTGTCGGGGGCGTCGGCCGGCTCGACGAGGATTTCGCAGTTGCCCGAGGCAGTCACGCCGACGAGCACCGGATCGCGCCGACGCGCCGGGCCGTGGCTGGGAATGTCGTAGTGCAGTCTTTCCATCGTGCTCACCAGTTGCGAAAGCGGCTGGGCGGCTCGTACAGACCGCCCGAGATGCGCACCAGATCCTTGACCGAGCGCGCCGCGAGCAGGTCGCGGCTGGCCTGACGGCGCGAGATGCCCAGCGCCGCGGGGCGCAGGATCACGCCGCGGGACTCCAGTTCGGCCACGCGGTCGCGGTCGCGTGCGAGCCCCACCGCGGTGTAGCCGGCGACGCCGCGGATGGCCTGCTCGCGCTCGCCCGCGTCGCGGCACAGCAGCAGGTTGGCGATGCCTTCCTCGGTGACGATGTGGGTGACGTCGTCGCCGAAGATCATCACCGGCGGGTTGGACAGCCCCATGTCGCGCGCCAGATCCCAGGCGTCGAGGCGTTCGACGAAGGCCGGCTCCATGTGTTCACGAAAGGTCTCGACCATCTGCACCACGAGCTTGCGTCCGCGCGGCATCTCGTCGCGGCCCTGGCGCGCTTCCTCGCCGGCCTTGATCCAGGCCGCGCTCTCGTGGCGGCGTCCGCGAGCGTCCGCCCCCATGTTGGGGGCGCCGCCGAAGCCGGCGATGCGTCCGCGCGTGGCCGTCGAGCTGTTGCCGGCCAGATCGATCTGCAGCGTAGAGCCAATGAACAGATCGCAGGCGTAGTGGCCGGCGGCCTGGCAGAAGGCGCGGTTGGAGCGCATCGAGCCGTCCGCACCGGTGAAGAACACGTCGGGTCGCGAGGCGATGTAGGCCTCCATGCCCAGTTCCGAGCCGAAGCTGTGTACCGAGTGCACGAAGCCGGCCTCGATGGCCGGGATCAGCGCCGGGTGCGGGTTGAGCGCCCAGTGCGTGCAGATCCTGCCCTTGAGGCCGAGTTGCGCGGCGTAGGTGGGCAGCAGCAGCTCGATGGCGGCGGTGTCGAAGCCGATGCCGTGATTGAGCGTGGTCACACCGTAGCGCGCGTAGATGCCACGGATGACCATCATCGCCATCAGCACCTGGATTTCGGAGATCAGTGCCGGGTCGCGCGTGAACAGCGGTTCGATGTAGTAGGGCGTGGGCGCCTCGACGACGTAATCGACCCAGTCGGCGGGGATGTCGACGCGCGGCAGGGTGTCGCGGATTTCATTGACCTGGGCGATGACGATGCCGCCGCGAAAGGCCGTTGCCTCGACGATGGCCGGCGTGTCCTCGGTGTTGGGGCCGGTGTACAGGTTGCCCTGCGCATCCGCCGCTTCGGCCGCGATCAGCGCGACATTGGGCGTGAGATCGACGAAGTAGCGCGCGAACAGCTCCAGATAGGTGTGGATGGCGTTGACGCGAATGCGCCCTTCCTCGACCAGTGATGCGAGCCGTGTGGCCTGCGGGCCGGAGAATGAGAAGTCGAGCTGACTGGCGATGCCGCGCTCGAACAGTGCGACGTGCTCGGGCAGGGCGACGACCGACTGCACCAGATGCAGGTCATGCACGCGTTGAGGGTCCACTCCTGCCAATGTGCGGGCGAGGAAGTCGGCCTGCTTCTGGTTGTTGCCCTCGACGCAGACGCGGTCGCCGCACTCGACGACGGCCTCGAGCAGCGCCGTGACGTTGTCTGCGGCCACGCGCCGTCCCTGCGCCAGCGCCGCCGCGCGGCCCTTGCGTTCGGCCCGCGGCGTGCCGGGAAAGCGGTGATCGTTGGCGTTCATGCGTGTTTCTCCACGACCCCGGCCGAGACCGGGGCCGGATGCGTCATACCGCCGGGCCCATCAGGAACTCGGGGAACCAGGTCGCGATGCCGGGGAAGATGCACAGCAGCACGATGGCCAGCACCATGCAGCCGACGTAGGGCAGCGAGCCCCACAGAATGGTCTGCAGGCGGATGTCCGGCGCGATGCCGTTGATGACGTACAGGTTGAGACCCACCGGCGGGGTGATCAGGCCGATCTCCATGTTGATGGTCAGCACCACGGCGAACCAGTAGGGGTCGAAGCCGGCTTCGGTGATGATGGGCAGCAGGATGGGCGCGGTCATCAGGATCACCGCCACCGGCGGCAGGAAGAAGCCCGCGCACAGCAAAAACAGGTTGATCATCGCCATCAGCGCCCAGGGATTGAGCTGCAGGTCGATGATCCACTCGGCGATCGACTGGGTGATGTACAGGCTCGAGAGCATGAAGCCGAACATGCCCGAGGCGCCGATGATGACCATGATCATCACCGATTCCTTGGTGCAGTCGCGGAACACGTGGAACAGCGCCTTGCCGCGCCACATGCCGTAGATCACCACTGCCAGCAGCACGCAGAAGGCCGCGCCCACGCCCGCCGCCTCGGAGGGCGTGGCCACGCCGCCGTACAGTGCATAGAGCACACCGACGATGATCAGCAGGAAAGGCACGATCTTGGGCGCGAGTTCCAGCTTCTCGGCGAGCGTGTACTTGATGTTGGAGACCACCACGTGGGCGCCGGCCTGACGCCAGGTCGACCAGATCGCCCAGGCCATGAACAGGGCCGTGAGCATCAGGCCGGGAAGAATGCCGGCGAGGAACAGTCGGCCGATGGAGGTCTCGGTGGCGATGCCGTAGACGATCATCGTGACGCTGGGCGGGATCAGGATGCCCAGCGTGCCGCCGGCCGCGATCGAGCCGGCCGCCACCCCTTTCGGGTAGCCGCGCTTGATCATCTCGGGAATGCCCATCTTGCCGATGGCCGCGCAGGTCGCCGGCGAGGAGCCGGACATCGCCGAGAACAGCGCGCAGGCGCCCAGGTTGGACACCACCAGACCGCCGGGCACGCGCGTGAGCCAGCGCTCGAGCATCGCGTACAGGTCGGCACCGGCACGCGACGAAGCGACGGCCGCGCCCATCAGGATGAACATCGGAATCGACAGCAGGGCGAAGCTGTCGAGCTTGCCGAACAGCACCTCGGGCAGGATCGCCAGGCCGTAGGTGCCGTCCTGCCAGACGATGAAGAAGATCGAGACGATGATCAGGCCGATGCTCACCGACACACCGGAGAAGAGCACGGCGACGGTGACGATCAGCACGAAGAGACTGAGCAGCAGGGGATCCATGTCAGTTCTCCCCCTGTGCGGCAGGTGTGCGCTTGTCCGGTGCGACGAAGGGGTCGTCGCAGCCGATGGCGGTGAGCAAGTCGGCGAAGTACTGCAGGACCAGCAGGCCGAAGCCCAACGGCATGGCCAGGTAGGGAATCCACAGCGGCGTGCCGAACACCGATTCGGAGCGCCAGCCGCCGGATACGGCCTCAAACCACAGGTGGCCGGCAAACCAGGCGATGAGGCCGCAGGCAGCCGCCTGCAGGACGACGCAGGCGACGAACAGGCGTCGGCGCGGTGCGCCGGTGCGCAGATACAGGGGCAGCAGGTCAACGTTGATGTGGCCGCGGATCAGCTGCACATAGGGCATGCCGACCAGGGTCGCGCCAATCATCAGGTAGACCACCACTTCGGTCTGCCACACGGTCGAGGCGTTGAGCACGTAGCGCATGAACACCAGCTGGCAGACGATGAGGACCGACGCGACGATCATCGTCGCGGCAGCCAGACCGCACAGGCGGGACAGCGCGTGCACGGTTCGGACGTAGAGAAGCATTGCGATGCTCCGGAAGTGCGGACGCGAAAAGGCCGGCACCCTTGCGGGGTGCCGGCCTCGGACGGGGTCAATCCACTGACAGGGCGAGGTCGAGCAGCTTCTGGCCGCCCTTCACTTCCTCGTTGAAGGCCTTGTAGGAGGTCTGCTCGGCCAGCTTGCGCCAGGCGTTGAAGTCAGCCTCGGTCATCAGCGCGATCTCGATGCCAGCCTTCTTGAACACGTCGATCGAGGTCGCGTCTTCCTTGGCGCCTTCCTCGGCGTAATAGGCCTCGGCCTTCTCGGAAGCGGCAGCCAGCGCGGCCTTCTGCGCGTCGTTGAGGTTGTCGTAGGCACGCTTGGACATCATCACCGGCTGGTACATGAACCACAGCGCGTAGTCGGCGGCCGGTGTGTAGCACTTGACCTGCTCGTAGATGCGATACGACACGAAGCTCGACGAACTGGTGTTGAGCGCGTCGATGACGCCGGTCTGCAGTGCGTTGTAGGCCTCGGAGCTGGGCATCGAGGCGATCGACGCGCCGGCGCCGGCGAGCATCTGCTCGAAGGCCTTGCCGGCCGCGCGCATCTGCATGCCCTGAACGTCATCGGGCTGGCGGATGCACTTGCCGGTGGACGCGAAGCCGCCGGCGAGCCAGCCCTTGGCCACGGTCACCACGCCGTTGGCGTTGGCGATTTTCTCGATCTCGTCCATGAAGGCCGATTCGTTGATGCGCTTGGCGTGTGCGTGGTTCTTCACCAGACCGGGCATCAGCGTGAGGTTGAACTCGGGGTGACGGCCGCCGGCGTAGGACAACGGCAGCACCATCATGTCCAGACGGCCGCTCGAGGCCGCGCCCCACTGGTCGCGCGCCTTGAACAGCGACTGGCTCGGGAAGATCTGGATCTTGAGACCGACGTCAGCCTTCTCGACCTCGTCGGCGATGATCTGGGCGACCTTGTGACGGATGTCGTTGGTCGACCACTGGTGCGACAGGCGCAGCGTCTCCTGGGCCGAGGCCTGACCGGCGAGGCCGGCACCGAAGGTGACGGCGGCGGCCACGGTCATCGCGGTGCGCAGAAAGCCCCTGCGGGCGGCGGGTAGGGTACGGGTCATGTCTTTGTCTCCAATCGAAATATTGTTGTCGTGCCGAAACCGCTTCGCCTATGCTTGGTGCATTTGCGTCGACCGCTTCGGCGGGCGGCCGATGCCCGTGGGCAAGCATGCAGGGCTAGTTTGTATTCCAAATAGCCTTTTTTGTATACGAGAATAGCCTAAGATGAAGACTCGTCAAACCGGTCCGGGCGCGCGCCCGCGACGCTGGACAGGAACCCGATGAACGGTCCCGAACCCCACCCCGCAGCGACTCGTCGCTCAGAAACCCTGCGCGAAACCATCGAAGAGCGCATCGCTACCGGCGAGTATCCGCCGGCCATGCGTCTGGACGAATCCGAGCTGGCCGAGGAGTTCGGCGTGTCGCGCACGCCCATCCGCGAGGCGCTGATCCAGCTCGATTCCGAAGGCCTGGTCGAGATGCGTCCGCGGCGCGGCGCCGTCGTGGTAGAGATTACACCTCAGCGCCTGTGCGAGATGTTCGAGGTGATGGCCGAGTTGGAGGCGATGTGCGCACGCGTGGCTGCGCGCCGCCTCACGCCGGCCGACCGCGAACAGCTCGTGGCCGTGCACGAGGAAAGTCAGCGCGTGCTCGACGGCGGTGATCCGAATGCCTACTTCTACGTCAACGAGCGCTTCCACCAGGCGATCTACGCAGCCAGCCACAATCAGTTCCTGATCGATCAGGCGCGCTCGCTGCAGCGTCGCCTGCGCCCGTATCGGCGCATGCAGCTGCATGTGCGCGACCGCGTGCGCGCGTCCTTCGATGAGCACAATGCGATCACCGAGGCCATCGTGGCGGGCGAGGGCGAGCGCGCCGCGCAACTGCTGCGCGACCACGTCACCGTGCAGGGTGAGCGTTTCAGCGACCTGTTGGTGTCGCTGAGCGCATTGCAGGACAGGCGCCCGAAGCCGCGGAGTTGACCGCGCGCAAGGCGCTCGCCGGGCGAATCGTGATACAACGCAGGCTTTCCCGAGCCGGGTTCGTCTGGCTTGCGCGTCACGCCCGCCCGCATGAGTTCCGTTCCTTCCCCTGTCGCCAACGAGTCTGACGAGGTGGCCGACTGCTATCACTGCGGCCTGCCCGTCCCGTCGGGCACCTCGCACTGGGTGCGCATCGACGATGTCGAGCGGCGCATGTGCTGTGCCGGCTGTGAGGCCGTCGCGAGTGCCATCGTCGACAACGGCCTGGCCGACTACTACCGTCACCGCGACGCCATGCCTGAGCCGGTGCGCGAGGCCATGCCGGCCGAACTGCAGGCTCTCGGCCTGTTCGACCATCCGGATTTCCAGCAGGGCTTCGTGCGACTCGTCGGCGAGCACGAACGCGAGGCGGCGCTGATCCTCGAAGGCATTACCTGCGCGGCCTGCGTATGGCTCAACGAACGCCATGTCACCGCCCAGCGCGGGGTGACGCTGATGGAGGTCAACTACGCGACGCGACGCGCGCGCGTGCGTTGGGACACGCGCGTGACGCAGTTGTCCAGCATCCTGGCGGCGATCGCCGCCATCGGCTATCGCGCCTATCCGTATGACGCCGAGCGGCTCGAACAGGTCGCGCATCGCGAGCGTCGCTCCATGCTGTGGCGCGTGTTCGTCGCCGGCTTCGGCATGATGCAGGTGATGATGTACGCCTATCCGGCCTACATCGCCGGCGAGGGCGACCTGTCGCGTGACGCCGAGTTGCTGATGCGCTGGGCGAGCCTGATTCTCACCGTGCCGGTGGTGTTCTATTCGGCCGCGCCGTTCTTCCGCCGTGCCTGGCGCGACCTCAAGCTGCGTGCGCTGGGCATGGACGTGCCGGTCGCGCTGGGCGTGGGCAGCGCCTTTGCGGCCAGCGTATGGGCGACGCTCATCGACGGGCCGGAGGTGTATTTCGATTCGGTCACGATGTTCGTCTTCCTGCTGCTGTGCGGGCGCTACCTGGAGATGCTTGCGCGCCAGAAGGCGGTGCGCGGCGTCGAGGAACTGGGCAAGGTGCTGCCGGCCTTTGCCGAACGACTCGATGCCGCCGGCGTCGGCGAGCGCGTGCCGGTCTCGCAACTCGCGCCGGGGGACCGCGTGCGCGTGCGCCCGGGCGAGGTCATCGCCGTCGATGGTGTCGTCGTCGACGGTACGAGTTCCGCCAACGAGGCCTTGCTCACCGGCGAGAGCCGGGCGGTGCCCAAGGCCGTCGGCGCGCAGGTGACCGGCGGCAGCATCAACGTTTCCAGTCCGATCGTGGTCGAAGTGCGCCAGGTGGGCGAGGCCACGCGGCTGGCGGCGATTCGCCGACTCATCGACCGCGCCGCCGAGGAGCGCCCGGCCATCGCCACCCAGGCCGACCGTGTCGCGCGCGTGTTCATCGTCGCCTTGCTCGCGCTCTCGACCGCGACCCTGATCGTCTGGCAGTTCATCGACCCCGATCGCGCGCTGTGGGTGTTCGTCTCGGTGTTGGTCGTGGCCTGCCCGTGCGCGCTGTCGCTGGCCACGCCGACCGCGCTGACGGTGGCCACCGACGCGCTCGCGCGCATGGGCATTCTGGTCACGCGCGGCCACGCCATCGAGGCGCTGGCCACGGCCAACCGCTTCGTCTTCGACAAGACCGGCACGCTGACTCACGGCGAGATGCGCGTCGAGTGCGTGGAGGCGCTCGACGGCGACGAGGCCGGTGCGCGCGCACTGGGCGCGGCGCTGGAGCAGGGCTCGGAACACGCCATCGCCGCGGCGTTGCGCCGCTCCGGCGCAGGGCTTGTGTTGCCGACGCTGGTCGATGTTCAGGCGGTGACCGGACAGGGCGTGGAGGCGATGCTGCAGGGCGAACGCGTGCGCATCGGCCGGCCGGACTTCGTGGCCCAACTGGCTGGCGTCGAGCCCGCGTTCGACGCAACGGAGGCGGGCGACGGTTCGGTGGTCGCCCTGGGCGGCGAGCGCGGCTGGCGGGCGCGTTTCGTGCTGGCTGATACGCCGCGCGAGGATGCGCCGGTGCTGATCTCGCGCCTGGCGCGCGAGGGCGTGCCGATGGCCATCGTGTCCGGCGACGGCGAGGCCGCCGTGCGCGCGGTGGCGCAACGCCTCGGGATCTCCGAGGCCCATGCCGGCATGACGCCGGAGGACAAGCAGGCGCGGGTGGCGGCCTGGCAGGGCGAGCCCGGCGCGGTGGTGGCGATGCTGGGCGATGGCGTCAACGACGCGCCGGTGCTGGCGCAGGCGCAGTTGTCGATCGCGATGGGTAGTGGCACCGAACTGGCACGAAACCAGGGCGATATCGTGCTGCTCTCCGAGCGGCTCGACGGGCTGTCCGACGGAATTTCCCATGCGCGCAAGACCTTGCGTGTGGTACGCGAGAACCTGTGGTGGTCCTTCGCGTACAATTTCACCTCGGTGCCGCTGGCGATGGCCGGCCTGATCACGCCGTGGATGGCAGGTCTGGGCATGGCGGCCAGTTCGCTGCTGGTGGTGCTCAACGCGCTGCGCCTGCAGCGCCGCGCGGGGAGTTGAGGAGTGCACGCATGGAATACGGGCTCTACATCCTGATCCCGCTGTCGGTGGTCCTGGTCTTCGTGATCGGCGTGATATTCTTCCGCACTTTACGGGGCGGCCAGTTCGACGACCTGGAAGGGCCCGCCTTCCGCATCATCGCCGACGACCCCGATCCGCCCCGCGAGCGCGAAGAGCTCGAGGCCCGCGCCCGACGCGAACAGGCCCGGCGCGACGAGGACGATTCATCGACTTGATCCAGATCAAAACAGCCCCCCTGGCTCAGTGACATACTTGCTCCGTGGCCCCTGCGCGGCTCTGTCCGCCACCGGGTCATTGATTGCAAGTCTCTCTGTTGGGGTTGGGGGTGCGGCATCCGCACCCCGTTTTTTTGTTCGTGCAAATGCTTTTCAGTGCATTTCGGCAAGACTTCTGCCTACGAAAAAAGTAATATTGCGTCCGTTTGACCGGGGTCAGTGCGACGGGGCGCTTGCGGGACTATTCTCGCGCCCGGCCGTCGGGAGCTGGCAGCCGCGGTCGCCGGATACCGTTTCGAAAACCTAGAGGAGTAACCCAAGTGCAATCGCAGGCGACTTATCACTACAAAGTCGTTCGCCAGTTCGCCCTGATGACCGTGGTCTGGGGCATCGTCGGCATGCTGGTCGGCGTCATCATCGCCGCCCAGCTCGCATGGCCGGCGTTGAACCTGAGCGAACTGGGTGAATGGTTCCACTTCGGACGGCTGCGCCCGCTGCACACCAATGCGGTGATCTTCGCATTCGGCGGCTGTGCGCTGTTCGCGACCTCCTACTACGTCGTGCAGCGCACTTGTCACGCGCCGCTGTTTATGCCGCGGTTGGCGGCCTTTACTTTCTGGGGCTGGCAGGCGGTCATCGTCGCGGCGATCATCACGCTGCCGATGGGCCTGACCACCAGCAAGGAATACGCCGAACTCGAGTGGCCCCTCGACATCCTGATCGCCCTGGTCTGGGTGTCCTACGCGACCGTGTTCTTCGGCACCATCGCCAAGCGAAAGGTCTCCCACATCTACGTCGCGAACTGGTTCTTCGGCGCCTTCATCCTGACCGTGGCGCTGCTGCACATCGTCAACAGCGCGGCGATTCCGGTCACCTTCTGGAAGTCGTACTCGGCCTACGCCGGTGCGCAGGACGCGATGATCCAGTGGTGGTATGGCCACAACGCGGTGGGCTTCTTTCTGACCGCGGGCTTCCTCGGCATGATGTACTACTTCGTGCCCAAGCAGGCCGGCCGTCCGGTGTATTCCTACCGTCTGTCGGTGGTGCACTTCTGGGCGCTGATCTTCACCTACATGTGGGCCGGCCCGCACCACCTGCACTACACCGCGCTGCCTGACTGGACCCAGTCGGTGGGCATGGTGTTCTCGCTGATCCTGCTGGCGCCTTCGTGGGGCGGCATGATCAACGGTGTCATGACCCTGTCGGGTGCCTGGCACAAGCTGCGTACCGACCCGATCCTGAAGTTCCTGATCGTGTCGCTGTCCTTCTACGGCATGTCGACCTTCGAAGGTCCGATGATGTCGATCAAGACCGTCAACGCGCTGTCGCACTACACGGACTGGACCATCGGCCACGTGCACTCGGGGGCGCTGGGCTGGGTGGCAATGATCTCCATCGGCTCGGTGTATTACCTGATCCCGCGCATGTACGGCAAGACCGAGATGTACTCGGTGCCGCTGATCACCGCGCACTTCTGGATCGCCACCATCGGCATCGTGCTGTACATCGCCTCGATGTGGATCGCCGGCGTGATGCAGGGCCTGATGTGGCGCGCGGTCAACGCCGACGGCACGCTGACCTACTCGTTCATCGAGAGCGTCAAGGCCAGCTATCCGTTCTGGAACATCCGCCTGATCGGCGGGATCCTGTTCCTCACCGGCATGTTCCTGATGCTGTACAACACCATCAAGACCATCTCCGGCGAGAAGACCTACAACGCACCGGTGCTCGAACCGGCTGCTGCGCACTGAGGAGTCATCGTCAATGAGCAAGTTGAAACATGACCTGATCGAGCGCAGCGTCGGCCTGATGATCGTGCTGACGCTCGCCACGGTGAGCGTCGCCGGCCTGGTCGAAATCGTGCCGCTGTTCTTCCAGCACTCGACCACCAAGCCCATCGACCGTGCCGGCAATCCGCTCGATATCAAGCCCTACGACGCCGTGCGTCTGGCCGGACGCGACATCTACATCCGTGAAGGCTGTTCCAACTGCCACTCGCAGATGATCCGTCCGTTCCGCGCCGAGACCGAGCGTTACGGCCATTACTCGGTGGCGGGTGAGTACATCTACGATCGTCCGTTCCTGTGGGGCTCCAAGCGTACCGGTCCGGATCTGGCGCGCGTCGGCGGCCGTTACTCGGACGAGTGGCATCGCGTGCACCTGATCAATCCGCGCGCGGTGGTGCCGGAGTCCAACATGCCGGCCTTCCCGTGGCTGCAGCGTCCGGTCGACGCCAGTTCCATCGACAAGAAGATGGAAGCGCTGCGCGCACTCGGCCACCCCTACAGCGACGCCGAGATCGCCAACGCCAAGCAGGCGCTGGAAGGCAAGACCGAGATGGATGCGGTCATCGCCTACCTGCAGGGTCTGGGCACCGCGCTGTCGAACTTCAAGTGATTAAGGGAGGGGCGTCGTGGATATCAACGACCTGAGGATCATCGTCACCGTTGTGGGTTTCCTGTGCTTCGTGGGCATCTGCGTGTGGGCCTACAGCCGGCATGCCCGCAAGCGTTTCGACGAAGCCGCGATGCTGCCCTTCACCGAAGATGATGAGGACGTGTCCGCCCGCCGTGACGGACACACCAAGCAAGGAAATCAAAATGGCTGACTTCGTGAGCGGCTTCTGGAATGGCTGGGTCATGGTGATCGTGGCCCTGAGCCTGGTGTTCCTGTTGTTCGTGCTGATGTCGAACAACAAGAAGCCCGAACCCGGTCCGGTCGACCTGCACGGTCACGTGTGGGACGAGGACATCGCCGAGTACAACAACCCGCTGCCGCGCTGGTGGCTGTACCTGTTCTGGGCGACGCTGATCTTCGCCGTCGTGTATCTGGCGCTGTATCCGGGCTTCGGCAATTTCCGCGGTGTGCTCGGCTGGACTTCGGTGGGGCAATACCAGACCGAGGTTTCCGATGCGGATGATCGCTTCGGGCCGATCTTCGCCAAGTATCGCGAGCAGGACGTGCCGGCCGTGGCCGCCGATCCGGATGCGATCGCGATGGGTTCGCGACTGTTCCAGACATACTGTGTGCAGTGCCACGGTTCGGACGCTGGCGGCTCGCGCGGCTTCCCGCGCCTGAGCGACGACGTGTGGCTGTACGGCGGATCGCCTGAAGCGATCGAAACCACCGTCACCAACGGCCGCGTCGGCGTAATGCCGCCGCTGGGCGCCGCACTCGGCCCCGAGGGCGTGCGCAACGTCGCGCACTATGTGCGCTCGCTCAATGGGCTGGCCCATGATTCGTTGCGCGCGCAGCGCGGCGTCGACCTGTTCCAGGCCAACTGCGCGGTCTGTCACGGAGCCGAGGCGCAGGGCAATCCCGCGATGGGCGCGCCCAACCTGACTGACAACACCTGGCTGTGGGGTTCGAGTGAGGCGACGATCGTCGAGACCATCACGCAGGGGCGTCAGAACCGCATGCCGGCCTTTGGCGAGTTCCTCGGCGAGGACAAGGTGCATGTGCTCACCGCCTACGTGTGGAGCCTGTCGAACAAGCCCGCGCAGTAAGGTGACCTGACACTTCATCGACCCGCCCGTCCGGACAGCGTCCGGACGGGCATTGTCGCAATTACACGGAAGCAGCATGGCCGAGAGCAAACGCAGCGTGAGCGAACAGCCCATTCAGACCGATTCGCTCTACGTCTCGCGCAAGAAACTCCACGTCCGTTCGGCGAAGGGCAACTTCACCAACTGGCGCTGGTTCTTCGTGTGGTTCACGCAGATTCTCTACTACGGCCTGCCGTGGCTGGAATGGAACGAACGCCAGGCGGTGTTGTTCCATCTGGCCGAGCGCAAGTTCTACATCTGGGGCTGGGTATTCTGGCCGCAGGACGTGTTCTACCTGGCCGTGCTGCTGATCATCTCGGCCTTCGGCCTGTTCTTCTTCACCGCGATCGCCGGCCGCCTGTGGTGCGGCTACACCTGTCCGCAGACGGTCTATACAGAGATCTTCATGTGGATCGAGGAGAAGATCGAGGGCGACCACGTGGCGCGACGCAAGCTCGACGCGGCGCCGATGAGCGCGAACAAGGCGCTGCGCCGCGCCGCGAAGTATCTGGTGTGGGCTGCGGTGGCGTTGTGGACGGGCTTTACCTTCGTCGCCTACTTCACGCCGCTCGACGGTCTGATCGAGTCCTTCGCGACCTTCGACGTGAGCGGCTGGGTGCTGTTCTGGACGCTGTTCTACGCCATCTTCACCTATGTGTTCGCCGGCGTGATGCGCGAGCAGGTGTGCCTGTACATGTGCCCGTACGCGCGCTTCCAGGGCGTGATGTTCGACCCCGACACGCTGGTCGTGACCTACGACACCGAACGCGGCGAGCCGCGCGGCTCGCGCAAGAAGGGCGTCGATCCGGCGTCGGTGGGCAAGGGTGACTGCGTCGATTGCACGGTGTGCGTGCAGGTCTGTCCGACCGGTATCGATATCCGCGACGGCCTGCAGTACGAATGCATCGGCTGTGGGGCCTGCATCGACGGCTGCAACGACGTCATGGACCGCATGGGCTACGAGCGCGGCCTGATCCGCTATTCGACCGAGAACGCCGTGCGCCAGCACTGGGGCAAGCGCGACATCCTCCGACATGTGTTGCGCCCGCGCATCCTCATCTACGCGGCCCTGCTGATGGCCATCTGTGCGGCAACGCTGGCCGCCCTGGTGCTGCGCCCGGACGTGCGCGTGGACGTCATCCGCGACCGCGCCTCGCTCGCCCGCGAGGTGCCCGGCGGCCTGATCGAGAACGTCTACCGCCTGCAGGTGATGAACATGTCGGAGATGCCGCGCGAGGTGCACATCGGCGTGTCGGGCCTTGACTCGATGACCATCGCCGGGCCGACCATCGCGCTGCTGCCAGCAGCCGGCCTGGAGTCGGTGCTGGTGAACGTGCGCGTGCCGTACGACGTGGCCGAGCCGGGCATCTACGACATCGAGTTCGAGATCGAAGCGGAGAGCGCGACGGTGCGTGAGCAGAGCACCTTCATCCTGCCGCGATGAACAGGGAAGACAAGATGAATACCGCTACCGACGCACACCCCACACCCTGGTATCGCCAGCGCTGGCCGTGGATCCTGATGATCGCTCCGGTCACGGCGATGGTGCTGGGCTTCGTGCTGCTGTATCTGGCCATCACCACCAACGACGGTCTGGTGGTCGACGACTACTACCGTCAGGGTCGGGCGATCGACCAGACCATGGCCCGTTCGGCGCAGGCGGCCGAACTCGGCATGGTCGCCGACCTGAGTCTGCGCGCCGGCGAGATCCGCGTGCGCCTGTCGGCGCGCGACGGGGTGGAACTGCCGCGCGAGATCGTCGTCAGCGTGATCCACCCGACGCGCGCCGGCTTCGATCAGGTGTTGCGTCTGGAAGCGGGCTATGGCGGTCAGTACGTCGGCCCGCTGGCATCGCTGACGGCCGGGCGCTGGCACATCCAGATCGAAGACCGCGAGCGGGCCTGGCGCCTGCATGGCGACGTACAGGTGCCCGATGGCGCCACGGTGCGCATCCTCCCCTACGAAGTTTGATTCTTTCCCGCCTCGGGCACATACTCGTCACGGAAGTGGCAGGGTGCGCGCACGCCCGCGTCAGACGTGGCGGTGCGGACAGAAACATCCGAACTCTGAGGGGAATCGCGGATGAAGTGGATCCTGGTGCTGTGGCCGTCTTTTCTCGTCGCCGGTGTGGCCGAGAGCCTGTTCTTCACGCTGGTCAATCCGCGTGAGTTTTACCTCTTCGGCGAGACTGTCGCGTTCTCGCCGATCGCCACCTATTCGATCGGATTCTTCGCCTTCTGGGCGGTGTGCGCGGCGTCCAGCCTGCTCACGCTGTACCTGGTCGGGCGTCCGCCGCGCGCGCATCCGCCCCCTGTCGGTCGTCACCACGCTCACGGCTGAGCAGCGCCGCGCGCTTCCGGCCTCAGCGGTGGATCAGCACCGGAATCTCGCTGTGCGAGAGCACCTTCTGCGCCTCGCTGCCAAGCAGCAGGCCGGCGATGCCGCGGCGCCCGTGCGAGGCCATGAAGATCAGGTCGCAGTTGTGGCGGTTGGCCGCGTCGATGATGCCTTCCCATGGCACCTCGCAAACGTCGGTGTCGGTATCGGCGGCGACGTTCGCCTCGTCGGCGAGTTGCTTGGCGCGCGCCAGAATGGCCTTGGCCTCGGCTTCGGCGGACTGCGCGAACTGTTCCGGCGTGGTCGGGTCGATGAGCGCCCCCTCACCGTAGATCGGCATCGGAAAGTCCGGTTGCGCGTAATAGATCGTTACCTGGGCACCGAGCGTCGCCGCAAGACGTACGGCGTTCGCAACCGAAGCCTGCGACAGTTCGGAACCGTCGGTCGGGACCAGAATGTGTTTGAACATGGTGCGCTCCGCTTTGGGTTGGCGATGACGTCATTATAGCCAGCCTTGTCATCGGGCCTGTGCAAGCATCCTGTCACTTTGGGGTATTTATGAGAATCACGTTCCACGGCGCGGCCGGCGAGGTCACGGGTTCGTGCGCGCGCATCGAGCACGAGGGCGGCAGTTTTCTCGTCGACTGCGGCATGTTCCAGGGTGGGCGCGATGCAGAACGACGCAACCTGCAGGCGCTCGACTTCGATCTGGAGAAGATCGATTTCGTCGTGCTCACGCACGCGCACCTGGACCACTCCGGCCTGCTGCCGCGGCTGGTCGCGCTGGGCTGGCGTGGTCGTGTGCATTGCACGCAGGCCACCACCGATCTGCTCGAGGTGATGCTGCTCGACGCCGGCCACATCCAGGAGCAGGAGGCCGAATGGGCCACACGCCGCAAGCGCGCGCGGCGTGGCGGCGCGGTCAATACGGCGCCGCTGTACACAGTGGAGCAAGCACGGGCCAGTCTGGCGCGCTTGCGCGGCCGGCGTTACGACGAGCCGTTCTCGCCCGCAAGCGGCGTCGAAGTCACTTTCCGCGAAGCCGGTCACATCCTCGGCTCGGCGATCGTCGAGATCGACGTCGATGCGGGCGGGCACAAGCAGCGGCTGGTGTTCTCGGGGGATCTTGGCATGCGCGGCCGGCCGGTGCTGCGCGATCCGGCACGCATCGCGCGCGCCGACGTGCTGGTGGTCGAATCGACCTACGGCAACCGCGCACACCGGCCGCTGGCCGAGACCGAGGAAGAACTGGTGGAGATCCTCTCGGACACGCTCGAACGCCGTCACGGCAACGTCGTGATTCCGGCCTTCGCGGTAGGGCGGACGCAGGAAGTGATCTTCGTGCTCGCCGACCTGGTGCGCCGTGGCCGCCTGCCCAGGCTTGAGATCGTCGTCGATTCGCCGATGGCCACGCGCGCCACCGCCGTGACCTTCGAGCATGACGATCTGTGGGACGCGCCCACGCGCATCCTGCGTGACTGGGTCTCGGCCCATCCGGACAAGGTGCGCGTGCGCTTCGTCGCCGACGTCGAGGAGTCGATCGCGCTCAATGCGCGCAAGTCGGGGCTGGTGATCGTGTCGGCCAGCGGCATGTGCGAGGCCGGTCGCATCAAGCACCATCTCGCGCACAACCTGCCGCGACGCGAATGTGCGGTGGTGATCTGCGGCTTCCAGGCGGGCGGGACGCTCGGCCGGCGCCTGGTCGATGGGGTGCGCCAGGTCACGCTCTTCGGCGAGCGCGTGCCGGTGCACGCCAGCGTACATACCGTGGGCGGCCTGTCCGCGCATGCCGACCAGCCGGGCTTGCTCGACTGGCTGGGCGGCTTCGAGCATGCGCCGCGGCGCACCTTCGTCGTGCATGGCGAGGCGAGTGCGGCGCAGGCCTTTCGGGATGTGATTGAAGCGCGTCTTGGCTGGCGCAACGTCGTCGTTCCGCAGGCCGGCGAGGCGCAGGTGCTCGACGCCTGAGCCGCGTCAGCGTGCAGCAGGTTGCTGGATGAGGCGCCGTAGTCCGGTCAGATTCTGGATGCGGATGTGTTTTTGCTGCACCGCGACCAGGCCTTCGTCCTGGAAGCGCGAGAAGGCACGCGATACCGTCTCGAGCTTGAGCCCGAGATAGGAGCCGATTTCGTCGCGCGTCATGCGCAGATGGAATTCTGCCGGTGAGAAGCCGCGCGCGTTGAAACGCTGCGACAGGTTGAGCAGGAAGGCGGCCAGTCGTTCTTCGGCGCGCATCGAGCCGAGCAGCATCATGACGCCGTGATCGCGCACGATCTCGCGGCTCATGACCTTGTGGAACTGGTGCTGCAGGCCCTCGACCTCGCGCGACAGCTCCTCGAGCCGGTCGTAGGGAATCACGCACACCTCGCTGTCCTCCAGGGCGACTGCGTTGCAGGTGTGGACCTCGGTGCTGATGCCGTCCAGACCGAGCATCTCGCCGGACATCTGGAAGCCGGTCACCTGCTCGCGACCGTCCTCGAGCAGCACGTCCGTCTTGAACCAGCCGAGCTTGATCGCGTAGATCGCCTCGAAGGGCTCGCCCGCACGATACAGGGGCTGCTGGCGGCGGACCTTGCGCCGTGCGCCGACCAGGGCGTCGAGACGCTCGACGTCCTCGATGCTCATGCCCACGGGCAGGCACAACTCGTGCAGGTTGCACTGGGAACACGCCGATTGCATCGCAGCCGGGCTGATCTGGACCGTCGATTTGCTCACTCTTGCAAGGCTCTCCACTGCGGCGCGGAAACTGCGCCCCTCGCATTTGACTCACGTCAAACCGCGCCGAAGCGGAATCTGCGATCGTTGTACCCATGATGCAAACCACGACCATGACCCGACCCGACGAACTCGTCTTCGACCCCGCCTTGATCCGTCGGTTCGACGTCAGCGGGCCAAGATATACATCCTACCCCACGGCAGATCGTTTCGTTGAGGCCTTCGACGCCGAAGCGCTCAAGCAATGGCTGCGCAAGCGCTCCGTGGGCGGGGTGGCGCGACCGCTGTCGCTGTACTTCCATATCCCCTTCTGCAACACCATCTGCTACTACTGCGGGTGCAACAAGATCATCACCAAGGATCATGGTCGCTCCGCGAAGTATCTGAAGTACCTCGCCAAGGAGATCGCGCTGCAGGCGGCCTGCCTGGAGGGCAGTCGAGAAGTCACGCAACTGCATCTTGGTGGCGGTACGCCGACCTTTCTGTCGCACGACGAGATGCGTGGCCTGATGGCGTCGGTGCGCGAGCATTTCACCCTCAAGCCGGGCGGCGAATACTCGATCGAGGTCGATCCGCGCAAGGTCGATTTCGACACCGTGGCGCTGCTCGCCGAACTGGGTTTCAACCGCATGAGCCTGGGCGTGCAGGATTTCGAGCCCGAGGTGCAGCAGGCGGTCAACCGCATCCAGAGCTTTGAGGAAACCAAGCTGGTGCTCGATGCGGCGCGTGCCACGGGTTTTCGTTCGGTGAGCATCGACCTGATCTACGGTCTGCCCAAGCAGAACGTGACCAGTTTCGATCGCACGCTCGACAAGGTCATTGAACTCGCGCCAGACCGCATCTCGCTCTACAGCTACGCCCACCTGCCGGCGACCTTCAAGCCACAGCGTCGCATCGATGCGGCGCTGCTGCCCAATCCGGACGGCAAGCTGCAGATCCTCAAGCTGGCGATCCGGCGGCTCACCGAGGCGGGTTATGTCTATATCGGCATGGACCACTTCGCGCGCCCCGACGACGAACTCGCCGTGGCGCAGCGTCAGGGCCGTCTGCATCGCAATTTCCAGGGCTATTCGACGCAGTCCGAGTGCGACCTGCTGGCTTTCGGCGTATCCGCCATCGCCAGCATCGGGCCGGTGTATGCGCAGAATCACAAGATCATCGACGACTATTACGACGCGCTCGACCGCGACGAACTGCCGGTGCTGCGCGGCATCGAGCTGTCGGCCGACGACGTGCTGCGTCGTGCCGTCATCCAGGGCCTGATGTGCCACTTCGAGCTGTCGATGGAGTCCATCGAGATTGCCCACCTGATCCGCTTCGAGGACTACTTCGCCGCCGAGCTGGCCGAACTGCGCGAAATGGCCGATGCCGGGCTGATCGAGATCGCCGACGGCTGGATCACCGTGAAGCCGGCCGGACGTTTGCTGGTGCGCGTGATCGCGATGGTCTTCGATCGCAACCTGCGCGCCGATCGCGAGCGCGCGCGCTATTCGAAAGTGATCTGAGCGCGCGCTCGCGCGGCGGGCTGTCCATCGTCCCCGAGGACGGGTATCCTCCCGCTTCCCCTGCGCCTCAAATCATTGATTCATGCCCGAGACCGGCTATATCGCGGCCTTCCTGATCGGCCTCCTCGGCGGCACGCATTGCGTGGCGATGTGCGGCGGCATCGTCGGCGCGCTGTCGGTGCAGATGCCCGGCCGCTCGGTGCGCCAGTGGCCCATCCATCTCGCCTACAACCTGGGCCGCATCACCACCTACACCGTGCTGGGCGTGTTCGCCGGGGCAGTCGGCAGTGCCGGCATGCTCCTCGGCGACGTGCTGCCGGTACAGCTCGCCCTGTACGTGGCGGCCAACGTGATGCTGATCCTGCTCGGACTGTACCTGACCGGGATGACGCAGCTGCTCGCGCCCGTCGAGCGCGCCGGCGGCGTGTTGTGGCGCCGCATCCAGCCCTACACCTCGCGCTTCCTGCCGGCGCGCACGCCCGCGCGCGCGCTCCCGCTGGGGCTGCTGTGGGGCTTTCTGCCCTGCGGTCTGGTCTATAGCGTGCTGGCGACCTCGCTGGTTACCGGATCAGCCGTGCGTGGTGGGCTGCTGATGCTCGCCTTCGGCCTGGGAACCTTACCCAACCTGATGCTCGCCGGCATGCTGTTCAAGCGCTTTCGCGACTTCACGCGCGACACGCGAGTGCGTTTCGTGGCGGGTCTGGTGGTGCTGGGATTCGGCGTTTTCGGGCTGTATCATGCGCCCAGCCTCGGAGGCCATCTTTGGAGTGGCGTTGTGTGCGCGACCTGAATGGAGAAAAGTCGATGAGCGAAGTGACGATGCGTGTCGAAGGCATGAGTTGTGGCGGTTGCGTGCGCAACGTCACCGGCGTGCTCAAGGCCCTGGAAGGGGTGCAGGAGGTCGAGGTCAGTCTGGAGCAGGCCGAGGCGCGCGTGCGCTTCGATCCGGCCCAGGTTTCGCCAGAGGACCTGCGTCGGGCCATCATCGACGCCGGCTTCGACGCGCCGGCCTGAGACGGCTGCCTCACGGTCCCTCGCGCCGGAACGGGACGCGCTCGGACAGTTCCCCGAGGTAGAAGTCGATGCCCGCGGACTCGTGTTCGAGGAAGCGGTCCACCGCGTCGGCGAAGCGTTCGTCGCGCAGCCAGTGCGCCGAACGTGTCTCGACCGGCTCCAGCCCGCGCGAAATCTTGTGCTCGCCCTGCGCGCCGCCTTCGAAGCGCGGGATGCGGTGCGCAATGCAGTACTCGATCGCGCGGTAGTAGCACAGCTCAAAGTGCAGAAAGGGCAGATCTTCCACCGCCCCCCAGTAGCGACCATACAAGGCCTGCCCGTCGAGCAGGAAGAAGGCAGAGGCGACCGGTGTTGCGTCGCGGTAGGCGATGAGCAGGCGTACGCCCGCGGGCATGCGCGCGGCGAGCATCGGAAAGAAGGCCGGGGTCAGGTAGGGCGTGGAGCGGTGCAGCGCGTAGGTGCTCGCGTAGCAGTGGTGGAAGAAGGCCCAGTCCTCGCACGTGGCGCTGTGTCCGTCGAGCCACCGGCATTCGAGTCCGTGGGCGGCCGCGCGGCGGCGCTCCTGCCGGATCTTCTTGCGCTTGGCATGATTGAGCGCCGCCAGAAAATCCTCGAAGTCGCGATAGCCGCGTTCGTGCCAGTGGAACTGCACGCCGCGACGCAGCATGAAACCGTTCTCTGCCAGTAACTCGGCTTCGTGTGGGCCGGGCAGCAGTACGTGCATCGACGACAGACCGGATTCGTCGGCGAGGGCGCGCGCGGTTCGGGCCAGGGCGGCGCGGGTGGCCTCGTCGCGGGCGAGCAGGCGCGCACCCGGCACCGGCGTGAACGGCACCGCCGACAGCCACTTCGGATAATAGGCCAGCCCGTGACGCTGGTAGGCGTCGGCCCAGGCCCAGTCGAACACGTACTCGCCAAACGAATGCAGCTTCTCGTACAGCGGCATCGCCGCGACCGGCGCGTCGCCGTCGAAAAGCACGAGATGCTGCGGGTGCCAGCCCGTGCCTTCGCCGACCGAGCCGCTGTCCTCGAGACTGGAGAGCAGGGCATGCGACGTACAGCAGCGACCGTCGCCGAGCGCGTCCCATGCGGATGCGTCGATGTGGGAGATGTGGCGGACGAGTCGTGGAACGAGGGTTTGGGACATTCTTCGGATGCACAAAAACAAACGGCCCGCCGGGCTCGGCGGGCCGTCAAGCATAACGGATCGGGAGGGGTCAGACGGTCTTGCAGTCGTTGGCGAGGGGCTTTTGCGTGCGCCCGTCGAGGAGGACCGCCTTCCATGGCAGGTCGATCCAGACAAGGCCGCTGCGGCTGTCTTCGTAGCGCGGCAGACCCGAGTACGACAGGTCGCGTTCGAGCTGGTAGCGCCGGCCCTTCCAGCCGATATCGAGCATGTTTGCCGAGCGGGCGTCGCGGCGCACGTCGATGCGCTGGCCGAACGCGCAGTGGTAGTCGCCGCTGGCCAGCTCGAAGCTGAGCTGCATGCGATTGTCGGCTTGCGTGGCCGGTGCCGCGAAAGCCAGCGCCGGACAGGCTGTCAGCGCGATCAGGACGGTAAGGTAGTTGCGCATCGTCCAATCTCCCGAAGGGTGGACTTGCAATTCTAGGACAACATTGGAAATTGCGAAGTGGCACGTGGTAAGCGGCGGTAAGCAATTGTGAGCGTGGGCCGCTGCCGTCCCACGCGCGCTATGCCGGGCGGCGGGCGAAGCCGGTATCATGGCGCACATGAAATCCGTGACCTCGATCGCCGTCGTACAGGCCAATTTTGTCGTCGGCGACCTCGCCGCCAATGCAGATCGCATCATCGCTGCGATCGAACGGGCCCGCGCGCAAGGCGCCCGCATCGTACTCACTCCCGAACTGGCCTTGTCCGGATATCCGCCCGAAGACCTGCTCTTGCGGCCGGACTTCCACCGTGCCTGCGAGCGCGAACTGGCTCGCGTGGCTGCTGCGGCCGGCGACATGGTGGTCGTGCTCGGCCATCCCGAGATGCATGCGGGCCGATGCTACAACACGGCCTCGGTGTTGCGCGAGGGCGTCACGCTGGCAGTGTGCCGCAAGCGATCGCTGCCCAACTATTCGGTATTCGACGAGCAACGCTATTTCGCGCCGGGGCAGGAAGCCTGCGTGTTCGAGCTCGACGGGGTGAAGATCGGGGTGGCGATCTGCGAGGATCTGTGGGAGCCGGGGCCGGCGCGCGCCGCGCACGAGGCCGGCGCCGAACTGCTGCTGGCGCTCAACGCCTCGCCGTTTCACGTCGACAAGCGTTCGCTGCGCCTGGGCGTGATGCACGCACGGGCGGCCGAAACCGGCTTGCCCATCCTGTATTGCAACCTGGTTGGAGGGCAGGATGAACTGGTGTTCGACGGCGCGTCCTTCGCGCTCGACGCCGACGGGCGCGTAGCGTGGCGTGCGCCGTCCTTCGAAGAGTGCCAGGAAGTGGTGCACCTGGACGGCGGTCGCTGGCATGCGGGCCCGGGCGCGCCCGAACCCGATGCGGATGCGGAAATCTACGCGGCCCTGGTCACCGGGGTGCGCGATTACGTCGGCAAGAACGGTTTTCCGGGCGCCATCATCGGCCTGTCCGGCGGCATCGATTCGGCACTGACGCTGGCGGTGGCGGTCGATGCGCTGGGTGCCGAGCGCGTGCGCGCGGTGATGATGCCCTCGCCCTACACGGCGCAGATGAGCCTCGACGACTCGCGCGAGATGGTGCGCCGCCTGGGCGTGCGCTATGACGAGATCGGCATCGAGGCGGCGATGCAGACCTTCGCGCGGATGCTCGCCGAACAGTTCCACGGCCTGCCCGAGGACACTGCCGAAGAGAACCTGCAAAGCCGCATCCGCGGCATGATCCTGATGGCGCTGTCGAACAAGAGCGGCGCCATCGTGCTCACCACCGGCAACAAGAGCGAGATGGCCACCGGCTACGCGACGCTCTACGGGGACATGGCGGGCGGCTTCGCGGTACTCAAGGACTTGTACAAGTGCGCCGTGTATCGGCTCTCGCGCTGGCGCAATGGGCAGGGCGAGGTGATTCCCGCGAACATCATCACGCGGCCGCCGTCGGCCGAACTCAAGGCCGATCAGCTGGACCAGGATTCGTTGCCGCCCTACGAGATACTCGACGCCATCATCGAGGCCTACATGGAGCGCGACGAGGCGCCGCGCGAGATCATCGCGCGCGGCTTCGCCGAAGCCGACGTGCGGCGCGTGGTGGGTCTGCTCAAGCGCAACGAATACAAGCGCCGTCAGGCCCCGGTGGGCATCCGCGTGACGCGACGCGGCTTCGGCAGGGACTGGCGTTATCCGATAACATCGCGCTACCGCGACGAGTACTGACGCGACGCCGCCCCGCGTCCCCCGAATTGTGCGAGGAGAAAACCAGATGAAGAAAATCGAAGCCATCGTCAAGCCGTTCAAGCTCGACGAGGTGCGCGAAGCACTGGCCGAAATCGGCGTCAACGGCCTCACCGTGACCGAGGTCAAGGGCTTCGGGCGGCAGAAGGGGCACACCGAGCTGTACCGCGGCGCCGAGTACGTCGTCGATTTCCTGCCCAAGATCAAGGTCGAGATCGTGCTCTCCGACAGCCTGGTCGAAGCTACCATCGAGGCCATCGTCAAGGCTGCGCGTACGGGCAAGATCGGCGACGGCAAGATCTTCGTCACCCCGGTCGAGCAGGTGGTGCGCATCCGCACCGGCGAGACGGACGAGGACGCGCTCTAGGCCTGATCCTGATGTCGTGAGCGAAACGGGTCGCCTGCGGGCGGCCCGTTCGCGTTTTCAGTCGCGCGGGCGTGCGGCGTTGCCCCGCAACAGCACGAGCAGCGCCCCCGAGCCGCCCTGGTTGGCGCCGGCCTGGCAGAAGGCGAGGATTTCCTCGCGCTGGGCGAGCCAGCCGCGCGAGAGCTGCTTGAGGATGGACACGCGCCCGGGCGAACCCAGCCCCTTGCCGTGGATGACGCGCACGCAGCGGTCGCCGCGCTGCAGGCTGGCGGCAAGGAAGCGCCCCAACGCCTCGCGCGCCTCGACGCGCGTGTAGCCATGCAGGTCCACCTCACCCTGCAGGGCCCAGCGCCCGCGGCGCAGGTCGACGAGGACGCGCCGCGGCAGGCCGGGGCGCAGGAAGGCGGCTTCGTCGCCCATGTCGAGACGATCCTCGAAGGTGATTGCCGCTTCCATCGTCTCGCGCAGCGCCAAGGCCTCGTCCTCGCTCGACTTGCGCGGTTCGGGCGGGGGCGCAGCGCGTTCGGGCACGACGCGGTTGGCGTCGTCGAGGCGCTGCGTGCCGCGCATCGCGTGACGGAACAGTCCGTCCGCGCTCATCGCGTCGGGGTCGGCAGGCAGTAGCGGCGGGGTGTCGTCGGAGTCGGGCTTGGCCAGCGGGTCGGCCGGCGCGGCGTGATGGCGTCCGGCGCGGGCACGCTCGCCGGACAGTTCCACGCGGTTGTCGTCGGCGAGCGGTTGCACGTCGGCCATGCTGGCGCGAAACAGTGCGCTGTCGGACAGGTTTGCCGGGTCGCGTTCGGGGCGCGGGCGTTCCGTTTCGGACTCGGGCTCGGGTGCGCGCGGACGCGGCACCGGAGCCGGTCGCGGGCGCTGGAGTTCGACGCGGTTGCCGTCGTCGATCGGCGCGACGTCGCCCATTGTCCGCCGGAACAGATCGGCATCCTCCGGGTCCGCTTCGCCGGTTGAGTCCGTGACGGGTGATGGACGTCGGCGCGACGGCGTGGCCGGCTGATCGATCAGCCGGCCACGCAGGCGCTCGAGTGCGTCCAGGCTGCCGGCGGGGAGGGACGACTTGCGCCGGGCCATGAGTTTCGGGTTCAGTCGAGCGCGTCGAGGTAGCGTTCGGCGTCGAGCGCGGCCATGCAGCCGGTCGCAGCCGACGTGACGGCCTGACGGTAGATGTGGTCCTGCACGTCGCCCGCGGCGAATACGCCGGGCACGCTGGTGGCGGTGGCGTTGCCGTTGCGCCCGGCCTGCGTGACGATGTAGCCGCCTTCCATCTCCAGCTGACCTTCGAAGATGTCGGTGTTGGGCTTGTGGCCGATGGCGATGAACACGCCGTGCAGCGCGAGTTCGCGCGTGGAGCCATCCACCGTGCTCTTCAGACGCATGCCGGTTACGCCACTGTCGTCGCCGAGAATCTCATCCAGCGTCGAATCGAGTGCCAGTTCGATCTTGCCCGCCGCAACCTTCTCCATGAGCTTGTCGATCATGATCTTCTCTGCGCGGAACTGCTGGCGACGGTGTACCAGCGTGACCTTCTCGGCGATGTTGGCCAGATACAGCGCTTCCTCGACGGCGGTGTTGCCGCCGCCGACCACGGCCACTTCCTGATTGCGGTAGAAGAAGCCGTCGCAGGTGGCGCAGGCGGACACGCCGCGCCCGGCGAACTTCTCCTCGGATGGCAGGCCGAGATACTTGGCGGTCGCGCCGGTGGCGATGATGAGCGCGTCGCAGGTGTATTCGCCGGAGTCTCCGACCAGCCGGAAGGGACGTTCGCCGAGTTTCACCGTGTGCACGTGGTCGAAGATCATCTCGGTGTCGAAGCGCGCCGCGTGACGCTCGAAGCGCGACATCAGGTCGGGGCCGAGCACGCCGTCGGCGTCGGCCGGCCAGTTGTCCACGTCGGTCGTCGTCATCAACTGCCCGCCCTGCGCCATGCCGGTGACGAGCACCGGCGAGAGGTTGGCGCGGGCGGCATAGACTGCGGCGGTGTAGCCGGCCGGGCCGGAGCCGAGGATGAGCAGGCGTGCGTGACGGGTGGACATGCAAAAGTTCCTGAATGGCGTTGAAAACGGATCGATTATAACGGTTCGCCCGGAACGGACCGTCGATCGGGGCGATAGAATCCGACGATCGCCGCGTCACTATTGAGCTTTGGTCGCGAGCGTGAAATAGTGCACAGAACAACATTAAGAAATCCGGAAATGCTGAAGTCATCGCTTCGCCGGATCGAGGTGGGGGAGGGAGATCCATGCAGTCTTCGGTATCGACGGTCGCGCTGCGCACCTTTGCGTTGTTCCAGGGGCTTCCCGAGGACACGCTCGGCCGTGTCGCGGCGGTCGCCAGCATGCATCGTCACCCGCGCGGTCAGCGCGTCGTCGCCGCAGGCGAGGCCTGCGATTACGTCTATTTCGTACTCACCGGCTCGGTCAAGGTCGTGGTCAGCGGCGAGGAAGGCGGGCGCGACGCGATCCTGAGCCTGCTCGGTCGCGGTGCCGTGTTCGGCGAGATGGCGATGTTTGGCGATCAGCCGCGTTCGGCTTCGGTGGTCGCCGCAGAGGCCTCCGACCTGGTGCGCATCGCGTCGGCCGATCTGCGTCGCTTGATGCAGGAGAACTTCGAACTGGCCTGGCGCATGATGTGCATGCTCGCCGACCGCCTGCGCGAAGCCGATCGAAAGATCGAGAGCCTGTCGCTGCGCGATGTGCACGCGCGCGTGCTCGAACTGCTGCACGAGATGTCCGAACCCGATGGTGATGCGCGCATCGTCGCCACGCGCATCACCAAGCAGGACATCGCCAAGATGGTCGGCGCCTCGCGCGAGATGGTCAGTCGCGTGATGCGTGACCTGGTGCGTGACGGTACGGTCGAGGAAACCCGCAAGGGGATCGTGCTGCGAGCCGTGGAGGCGGGCTGACGCCGCCGGGGGCCATGCCCCGGTTCACTGGCGTTGCCGCGGCGCTCAGAACTGCGGCTTGACGGGCGATTCGGCGTACATCTTCTCGCTGGCGAGAATCTCCGCCTTGGCGTCGTCGGCACTACCCCAGCCTTCGACGCGCACCCACTTGCCTTCCTCGAGATCCTTGTAGTGCTCGAAGAAGTGCGCGATCTGGTTGCGCAGGTCGAGCGAGACATCCTGCACGTCGCGCACGTTGCGGTAGGCGTTGCACAGCTTGTCGATGGGCACCGCCAGTACCTTGGCGTCGTCGCCCGATTCGTCGGTCATCTTGAGCACGCCGACCGGACGGCAGCGAATCACCGAGCCGGAGATCAGCGGCACCGGAGTGACCACCAGCACGTCGACCGGATCGCCATCGTTGGACAGCGTGTGCGGCACGTAGCCGTAGTTGCACGGATAGTGCATGGCGGTGCTCATGAAGCGGTCCACGAACATCGCGCCGGTCTCCTTGTCGACCTCGTACTTGACCGGGTCGGCGTGCGACGGAATCTCGATGATGACGTTGATTTCGTTGGGGATATCGTTGCCGGAGGTGACGCGATCGAGATTCATTGAGAAGCCTTTCGGGTGCGCAAAAGAAAGGCCGGCATTATAGCCGGCCTCGGGTCTGCGTGCGAGGCGCGGGTGTTGCCGCGCCCCGGTGCGATCACAGCAGTGGCACGATCAGCAGCGCAACGATGTTGATGATCTTGATCAAGGGGTTGATGGCCGGGCCGGCGGTGTCCTTGTAGGGGTCACCGACGGTGTCGCCGGTGACGGCCGCCTTGTGCGCTTCCGAGCCCTTGCCGCCGTGGTTGCCGTCCTCGATGTACTTCTTGGCGTTATCCCAGGCGCCGCCGCCGGCGGTCATCGAGATCGCCACGAAGATGCCGGTGATGATGGTCCCGAGCAGCACGCCGCCGAGTGCCTGCGGCCCGAGGATCAGGCCGACGGCCACCGGCACCAGCACCGGCAGCAGCGAGGGCACGATCATCTCCTTGATCGCCGATTTGGTGAGCATGTCCACCGCGCGCGAATAGTCGGGCTTCTGCGAGCCGTCCATGATCCCCGGCATCTCGCGGAACTGGCGCCGCACCTCGACGACGATGCCGCCGGCCGCGCGTCCCACCGCTTCCATCGCCATCGCGCCGAACAGATAGGGAATCATGCCGCCGATGAACAGGCCGATGATCACCATGTGGTTGGACAGGTCGAAGGTCATCGACTTGCCGGCCGCCTCGAGCCCGTGCGTGTAGTCGGCGAACAGCACCAGCGCGGCCAGACCCGCCGAGCCGATGGCATAGCCCTTGGTCACCGCCTTGGTGGTGTTGCCCACCGCGTCGAGCGGGTCGGTGATGTTGCGGATCGATTCGTCCAGACCGGCCATCTCGGCGATGCCTCCGGCGTTGTCGGTGATCGGGCCGTAGGCGTCGAGCGCGACGATGATGCCGGTCATCGACAGCATCGACGTCGCGGCAATCGCGATGCCGTACAGCCCGCCCAGTTCATACGCCCCCCAGATCGACGCGCACACGGCGAGCACCGGCGCGGCGGTGGCCTTCATCGACACCCCCAGGCCGGCGATCACGTTGGTGCCGTGACCGGTGGTCGAAGCTTCGGCGATGTGGCGTACCGGGCCGAACTCGGTGGCGGTGTAGTACTCGGTGATCCACACCATCGCCGCGGTCAGCGCCAGGCCGATGAGTGCGCTGAAGTACAGGTTGGCCGAGCTGATGGTCTCGCCGTCATTGAGCGTGACGTTGTCGCCAAGCATCCATATCGTCACCGGATAGAAGGCGATGGCCGCGAGTACGCCGGCGACGATCAGGCCGCGGTAGAGCGCGTTCATGATCTTGCCGCCTTCCCGTGCGCGCACGAAATAGCAGCCCGCGATGGAGGCGAGGATGGACACGCCGCCGAGGACCAGCGGATAGATCGCCGCCGCGGTGCCCGCGTCGCGCAGCAACAGGCCGCCGAGCAGCATGGTGGCGATCACGGTGACGGCGTAAGTCTCGAACAGGTCGGCGGCCATGCCGGCGCAGTCGCCGACGTTGTCACCGACGTTGTCGGCGATCACCGCCGGGTTGCGCGGGTCGTCCTCGGGGATTCCGGCTTCGACCTTGCCCACCAGGTCTGCGCCGACGTCCGCGCCCTTGGTGAAGATGCCACCGCCCAGACGAGCGAAGATGGAGATCAGCGAGCCGCCGAAGGCCAGTCCGACGAGCGGGTGGATGGGGTCGTCGACGCCGACCATCAGCAGGATGGCGTAATAGCCGGCGACACCGAGCAGCCCCAGGCCGACCACCAGCAGGCCGGTGATCGCGCCGCCGCGGAAGGCCACCTGCATGGCCGCGTCCAGCCCGCCCTTGGCGGCCTCGGCGGTGCGCACGTTGGCGCGCACCGAGATGTTCATGCCGATGTAGCCGGCCAGTGCAGAGAAGACTGCGCCGATGGCGAAACCGATGGCGCTGCCGAAGCCGATGAAGATGGCGACGAGCACGAACAGCACGGCGCCGACGATGCCGATGGTGAGGTACTGGCGGTTGAGGTAGGCGGTCGCGCCTTCCTGGATGGCGCGTGCGATCTCGCGCATGCGCTCGTTTCCGTCCGGTTTGGCCAGGATCCACTTGACCGAATACCCGCCATACGCGAGTGCAGCCAGCGCGCACAGCAATGCAAATAGCAAAGCACCTACCATGGTTTCCTCCCCCTATCGTTTGCGTTTCGTCAGCCAGACTCCCCGTTTCACACCGAATGTCATTGCGGTCCGCGCCGCGCAACGCGGCCATGGACGCGCAGCCAAGAATACGCCCTGATCGCAGCCCCGTGTACACGTGATGGCCGCGTCATGCGCGCGTCGAGAGAATGCGCAAGCCGCGAGTGTGTTCGCGCGGGTTCGAGGTTGCAGCCTGTTGCAACAGGGCGGCGGGACGATCGCATATAATCGCTGGCTGTGGAACTCATCCCGGCGAGCCTTTCTTGAAACTGCCTTCGCGCTCGAAATCCCGCTCCCAGCCTCTTCCGGAGCGCATCTCGCTGCTGCTCCAGGAGGCCCGCTGGCTGATTCTCGGCGTGCTCTCCCTGTATGTCGGCCTGATCCTGCTCGGCTACAACCAAACCGATCCGGGCTGGTCGCATGCGGCCGAGGTCGCGCGCGTGTCCAATCCGGGCGGGCGCGTCGGTGCCTGGCTGGCGGACCTGCTGTACTCGCTGTTCGGGCTGTCGGCCTGGTGGTGGGTGATCTTCCTCGGCTATGGCGTGGTGTGGGGCTTTCGTCGCCTGCGCCGCGAACTCACGGCCGACCGTCGTTCCTTCTTCATCGTGGTGGCCGGCTTCCTGGTGGTGCTGCTCGCCAGCAGCGCGATCGAGTCGCTGCGCTTCCACACCCACGGTGCGACCCCGCCGCACGCGCCGGGCGGCATCGTCGGCGTCGAGCTGGGCGCCATCATGCAGCGTTACTTCGGCTTCACCGGCGGCACGCTGATGCTGCTCGCCTTGCTCGCCAGTGGCATCAGCCTGTTCTCCGGCATCTCCTGGCTGAGCGTGACCGAGCGCGTCGGCGCGGCGATCGAGCGCGCCTGGACGAGCCTGGTCGACACCTGGTATCAGTGGCAGGATCGGCGCGCCGGTCGTCAGCTCGCGCAAAAGCGCGAAGCCGTCGTGCAGACGCGCAAGCGCAAGACCGAGCCCACCGCCGCGCCGCTGCGTATCGAACCGGTCGTCGAGGTGCCCCGTTCCGAGCGCGTCGAGAAGGAACGCCAGAAGATCCTGTTCGAGGACATGGGCGCCGACGGTCTGCCGCCGCTGGGCCTGCTCGACCAGCCGGCTACCGACATCGAGCCACCGTCGGCGGACACGCTGGAATTCACCTCGCGCCTGATTGAGACCAAGCTGGGCGAATTCGGTGTCGAGGTGCGCGTGGTCGCCGCCTATCCGGGGCCGGTGGTGACGCGCTACGAGATCGAGCCGGCAGTCGGGGTCAAGGGCGCGCAGATCGTGAACCTGTCCAAGGATCTGGCGCGCGCGCTGTCGCTGGTGTCACTGCGCGTGGTCGAGACCGTGCCGGGCAAGTCGTGCATGGCGCTGGAACTGCCCAATGCCAAGCGTCAGGTGGTGCGCCTGTCCGAGATTCTCGGCTCGCAGGCCTATCACCAGATGCACTCGCCGCTGACGGTGGCGCTGGGCAAGGACATCAACGGCCAGCCGGTGGTCGCCGACCTGGCTAAGATGCCGCACCTTCTGGTGGCCGGCACGACCGGTTCGGGCAAGTCGGTGGGCATCAACGCAATGATCCTGTCGCTGGTCTACAAGGCCAGTCCCGAGAAAGTGCGCATGATCATGGTCGACCCCAAGATGCTGGAGTTGTCGATCTACGAAGGCATTCCGCATCTGCTCGCGCCGGTGGTCACCGACATGCGTCACGCGGCCAACGCGCTCAACTGGTGCGTGGGCGAGATGGACAAGCGCTACAAGCTCATGGCCGCCATGGGCGTGCGCAACCTGGCCGGCTTCAATCGCGCGGTCACCGAGGCGCGCAAGGCCGAGAAGCCGCTCACCAACCCGTTCTCGATCACGCCCGAGAGCCCCGAGCCGCTGGAGACGCTGCCGCACATCGTGGTGGTCATCGACGAACTGGCCGACCTGATGATGGTGGTCGGCAAGAAGGTCGAGGAACTGATCGCGCGACTCGCGCAGAAGGCGCGCGCCGCGGGCATCCACCTGATCCTGGCCACGCAGCGGCCGTCGGTGGATGTCATCACGGGTCTCATCAAGGCCAACGTGCCCACGCGCATCGCCTTCCAGGTGTCGTCGAAGATCGACTCGCGCACCATCCTCGACCAGATGGGTGCCGAGACCCTGCTGGGCATGGGCGACATGCTCTACCTGCCGCCGGGTACGGGTTTTCCGGTGCGCGTACACGGCGCCTTCGTCGCTGACGGCGAGGTGCACAAGATCGTTGATCACCTCAAGAAGATGGGGCCGCCGGACTACGTCGAGGACGTGCTTGCGTCGCCCGAGGAGGCCTCCGATGCGCTCGGTGGTGGCGACGACAACGACGCCGAGGCCGACCCGATGTACGACCAGGCAGTCGCCGTCGTGCTCAAGACGCGGCGCCCGTCGATCTCGTTGGTGCAGCGTCACCTGCGCATCGGCTACAACCGTGCCGCACGGCTGATCGAACAGATGGAACGCGCCGGGCTGGTGTCCTCGATGGGCGCCAACGGCAACCGCGAGGTGCTCGCACCTGCGCGCGAGGAGGAATGATGCAACTGTCCCCATGGCGTAGCGTGTTCGCTGCGCTCGCTCTCGTTTGCGCGGGCGCGGCGCAGGCTGCCGACGCCGGCATCGTCCAGCTCGAGCGCTTCGTCGCGCGTGCCGGCAGCGCCGCCGGCCATTTCGAGCAGACCGTGATGTCGCAATCAGGCCGTCGTCCGCAGGTCTCCAGCGGCCGCTTCGTGTTCGACCGCCCCGGGCGCTTCCGCTGGGAGTACGTGAAGCCCTATCCGCAACTGCTGGTCAGCGACGGCGACAAGCTGTGGTCGTGGGACCCGGACCTGAACCAGGTCACGGTGCAGCCCATCGGCGATGCGCTGGGCTCCACGCCGGCCGCGATTCTCGCTGGCGACGGTGCGCTGGAGCGCAATTTCACCCTCATCGACGGCGGCGAGCGCGACGGCCTGGCCTGGGTCACGGCCGAGCCGCGTGAACGCGAGAGTCCGTTCGAGATCGTGCGTATCGGGCTCGCGGACGGCATGCTGCAACGCATGGAAATGCGCGACCACTTCGGCCAGACCACGGTCATCGATTTCCCCGATCTGGCCACTGGCGTGGATCCCGATCCCGATCTTTTCCGCTTCGTGCCGCCTGATGGCGCGGATGTGCTGAGTCACTGAGGATGGTGTGACGGCAGATTTGTTCGGCTCGGCTGAATCCGGCGACATCCCGCTGGCCGAACGCCTGCGACCAACAGGTCTCGACGAGGTCGCCGGCCAGCGCCACCTGCTCGGCCCGGGCAAGCCGCTGCGCCTGGCCTTCGATTCGGGCAAGCTGCATTCGATGATTCTGTGGGGGCCGCCCGGCGTGGGCAAGACCACCCTGGCGCGCCTCATGGCGCAGGCTTTCGAGGCCGAGTTCGTCGCGCTCTCGGCGGTGTTCTCCGGCGTCAAGGACATCCGCGAGGCGGTCGCGAGCGCGCAGGCGGCGAAGGCGCGTGGGCGTCACACCATCCTCTTCGTCGACGAGGTGCACCGCTTCAACAAGGCGCAGCAGGACGCCTTTTTGCCCTTCGTGGAGCAGGGGCTGGTGACCTTCATCGGCGCGACCACCGAGAACCCGTCCTTCGAGGTCAATTCGGCGCTGCTCTCGCGCGCGGCCGTGTATGTGCTCGAACCGCTCGATGCGGAAGCCATGCACGCATTGTTCGAACGCGCCTGCGCGGCCGCCTGCCCGGATCTCGCGTTCGAGCAGGATGCGCGTGACCGACTCGTCGGTTTCGCCGATGGCGATGCGCGGCGCCTGCTCAACCTCGTCGAACAGGTCACGGTCGCGGCCCGGACCACCGGGGTGACGAGCGTCGCACCGGAGTTCGTCGACGAGGCGCTGGCGAGCAAGCTGCGCCGTTTCGACAAGGGCGGCGAAGCCTTTTACGACCAGATCTCGGCCCTGCACAAGGCGGTGCGCGGCTCCGACCCCGATGCCGCGCTGTACTGGTTCTGCCGCATGCTCGACGGTGGCGCCGAGCCGCTGTATCTGGGCCGGCGCCTGGTGCGCATGGCGAGCGAGGACATCGGCCTGGCCGACCCGCGCGCGCTCGACATCTCGCTCGACGCCTGCGCTGCGTTCGAGCGCCTGGGCAGCCCCGAGGGCGAGCTGGCGTTGGCGCAGGCAGTGGTGTTCCTCGCCTGCGCGGCCAAATCGAACGCGCTCTACAAGGCTTATAATGCTGCGCGCAAATTCGTTGCCGACGACGGCTCGCGCCCCGTGCCGCTGCATCTGCGCAACGCGCCGACCCGGCTGATGAAGGAACTCGGCTACGGTCACGCCTACCGCTATGCCCACGACGAGCCCGAAGGCTATGCCGCTGGCGAGCAGTACCTCCCCGACGGCATGGCGCCGCCGCGCTGGTATCGTCCGGTGGAGCGGGGCATGGAGGCGCAGATCGCCGCCAAGCTCGAGCACCTGCGCCGCCTCGATGCCGCCGCGCGCAACGACGCCCCCGACAAACCCGAAACTCCGGATTCCAGATGATCGACATCCAGCTCCTCCGCAACGACATGGACAGCGTCGTGGCCGCCATGCGCCGCCGCGGCTTCGCCTTCGACCCGGCCGAATTCCAGGCGCTGGAGGCCGAGCGCAAGACGCTGCAGACGCGTACGCAGGATCTGCAGGCCAGGCGCAACGCACTGTCCAAGCAGATCGGCATGCTCAAGGGCAAGGGCGAGGACGCTTCCGGCGTGATGGCCGAGGTGGCCGGACTGGGCGACGAACTCAAGGCATCCGAGCACAAGCTCGCGGACTTGCTGCCGCGGATCGAGGCGATCACCGCCAGCCTGCCGAACATGCCGGACGCCGGCGTGCCGGATGGAACGGACGAAACCGGCAACGTCGAGGTCTCGCGCTTCGGCGAGCCGCGTGAGTTCGATTTCGAGGCGCTCGACCACGTCGACGTCGGCGCCGGCCTCGGGCTGGATTTCGAGGCCGCCACCAAGATCACCGGCTCGCGCTTCGCGGTCATGCGCGGGCCGGTTGCACGCCTGCACCGCGCACTCGCGCAGTTCATGCTCGACACCCACACGCTGGAGCACGGCTACACCGAGGCCTATGTGCCGTACATGGTCAACGAGGCCTCGATGTTCGGCACCGGCCAGTTGCCCAAGTTCGAGGAAGACCTGTTCGCCGTGCCGCGCGGTGAGGGTGAGCGCAATTTCCTGATTCCGACCTCGGAAGTGCCGCTGACCAACCTCGTGCGCGGCGAAATCCTCGCCGCCGACGCCCTGCCGATCAAGCTCACCGGCCACACGCCGTGCTTCCGCTCCGAGGCCGGCAGCTACGGTCGCGACACGCGCGGCATGATTCGTCAGCATCAGTTCGACAAGGTCGAGCTGGTGCGCATCGAGCATCCCGACAACTCCGACGCCGCGCTCGAAGAACTCACCTCGCACGCCGAAGCCATCCTGCGGACGCTTGGACTGCCGTATCGCAAGATGCTGCTGTGCGCCGGCGACATGGGTTTCGGCGCGCGCCGCACCTACGACCTCGAAGTGTGGCTGCCGGCGCAGAACGCCTACCGCGAGATTTCCTCGTGTTCAAACTGCGGGGATTTCCAGGCGCGCCGCATGCAGGCGCGCGTGCGCGGCGCGGACGGCCGGAACGTATTCGTGCACACGCTCAACGGCTCGGGCCTGGCCGTCGGCCGCACGCTGGTCGCGGTGCTGGAGAACTACCAGCAGGCCGACGGCAGCATCGTCGTGCCGGAGGCGCTGAGGCCGTGGATGGGCGGTATCGAGAAGCTCGCACCGGGCGCCTGAAAAGCCGCCCGCAGGGGTTGCCGCGCAGCGGTGCTGTGCGTACAATTCGGCCTCTTCGACGGACACGCGCCGTCGAGAGCCGGAGAGGTACCGAAGTGGTCATAACGGCGCCGACTCGAAATCGGATGGTCAGGGAAACCTGGCACGTGGGTTCGAATCCCACCCTCTCCGCCAAAGTTTCTTGACGAAAAGTCACGGGATGCTAGAATTCCGCTTCTTTTCGACGCGCTCGTAGCTCAGTTGGATAGAGTACCTGGCTACGAACCAGGGGGTCGTGGGTTCGAATCCTGCCGAGCGCGCCATATATTCAAGCACTTACGCCACCTCAAAAGGGTGGCGTTTGTGTTTCTAGGGTCCGGGCTAGCACCGGGCTAGCAAAAGGAAGGGGTCACAGCACCGTCTGCCTGCGCCTACGAAACCGCGATGCTTCGGGCTTTCGCCTTGGAGCCGGCTTATCAGGTAGCGTGACCCGGCTCGACAGTTTCTTGTCGATACCCATCGCCGTTTTTTCGAGCAGGCTCACGCCCAGGGGAGCGCCTGACCGTGTCGGTAACTTCTGGTCGCGCAAAAGTGGTGGTCTGGGCGCTAACCACGTCCGCTCGCTAAACGTCGATTCGCTGCGTACCTCGGTGCCGAAGGGTGCCGCCCGCCTAGGCCTATCGGTCTTTCGGACGTCGAGCAACGCGTATGCGCGTGCCGTTGATAGGGTCCTCCGGATCGAACAGGCATGTCGGCTGTTCCTCCCGGCCCTTCGCATCACCTTCCCATGCCCGTATCGCTGCAGCAGCATGTCGCGATTCTTCGCGTCGGGCCGAGATGTAAGAGCAGACCCCGAAGACGGCTAGGCCAGTTAGGGCGCCGATCAGTGCGCATTCGATCATGGGGTTTCTTTGACGAGATGAGTCATCGGGTAGCCTAGGCTCTGTTCACATTTGAAGTTTTATGTTCACATTCTGATCTTTGAGCGGAGATCAGGATGGCTCGGATGGTGCTGTCGGATGAACAGTGGGCGTCGATCGAAGATCTGTTGCCCGGCAAGCCAAGCGATCGTGGGCGTACGGCCAAGGACAATCGGTTGTTCGTCGAGGCTGTGCTGTGGTTGGCGCGCACGGGCAGCCCTTGGCGCGACCTTCCGCCCGAGTTTGGTAACTGGCACTCGACGTACGTACGCTTTGCGCGTTGGCGCGATGCTGGCGTCTGGGACCGAATCGCCTTTGCGTTGGCCGGTGAGCGCGATCTGGCGCGGGTGTTCATCGACTCGACCATCGTGCGTGCCCACCAGCACGCCTGTGGCGCCCAAAAAAAGTAGGGCCGCAGGCGCTGGGTCGCTCGCGTGGGGGCTGACGACCAAACTGCATTTCGCGGTCGATGCTTTGGGCAAACCGCTGCGCATGATTCTGACCGCCGGACAGGTTGCCGACATCGAGTGTGCGAACGAGCTCATTGCCGAGTTGCCCTGCGCCAGCCTTGTGGCCGACAAAGGCTACGATGCCAACGCGTTGGTAACGAGCGTCGAAGCGTCCGGTGCGCAAGCGGTCATTCCGCCGCGCTCCAACCGCATCGAACCCAGGCAGTACGACCGCAGCGCCTACCGCGAACGCAACCTGATCGAGCGCTTCTTCAATCGCATCAAGCATTTTCGACGGATCGCCACGCGTTACGACAAACTCGCCCGCAGCTATCTGGCATTCGTGCGCGTTGTGTGTGCGGTGATTTCATATCGCTATATGTGAACAGAACCTAGCGCCTGGACTGTCGGGCGGACAACCCGCTGATGGTCTGATTCATCGTACGGGCTGTCACCGTCGGCAACTTGCGCCACTCGGTCTTGAGGCCCGTTAACATCCATTCTTGTGATAACCGAGCCAAGTCGATAGATGCGGCCACTTGCTTGGTGGAGCCAGGCACGCGGGTTCAATCGATCTGTTTCTCGCGTTTGCGCAACGCGTTCTCGAACTCAGCCAGAGGCACTGGCCACCCGAACAGATATCCCTGGAAATATTCGCAGCCGATGCGTTCGAGCATCTCGCGTTGCGATTCGGTCTCGACCCCTTCGGCAATCACGTCCAACCCGATCGCGCTCGCCAGCGAGATGACCGAGTGGGCGATGGCCACATCGTTCGGATTGTCGAGGAGGTCGCGCACGAAGCTCTGGTCGATCTTGATCTGGTCAAGCGGCAGGTTTTTGAGGTAGGACAGTGACGAGTAGCCGGTCCCGAAGTCGTCCAGCGAGAGCTTCAGGCCCAGTGCCTTGAGTTGGCGCAGCTTGTCGGCGACGTCGGCGAGGTCGTCGGCCAGCACGCTCTCGGTGATCTCCAGTTTGAGCCGTGAAGGCTCCACACCGCTTTGCTCAAGAATCTGTGCCAGGCGTTCGATGAGCGCGTCGTTGCGAAACTGCACAACACTGACGTTGACCGACAGCGTCAGCTGGGCGGTGCGCGCATGCTTGCGCCAGCGCGCCAGACACGAACACGCGGCCTCGAAGACCTCGAGGCCGATGGGAACGATCAGGCCAGTCTTCTCGGCCAGCGGGATAAAGGTCGCCGGCGAGATCAGGCCGCGATCGGGGTGTTCCCAGCGCAGCAGGATTTCGGCGCCGACGGGTTCGCCTCGTGCGTCGACCTGCAACTGGAAGTAGGGCAGCAGCTCGCGGTTGCGCATCGCCCGGCGCAAATCGCTCTCGAGCTTGGCGCGCTCTTCGACCGCGATCTGCATCTGCGGATCGAAGAAGCGGATGGTGTTGTCGCCACTGGTCTTGGCTTCGTACATCGCCAGATCGGCCTGTTTGAGGATCAGTTCGAGCGAGTCCGCGGTCTCGTCGATGAGCGTCACGCCGATGCTGCCGCTGCTGTAGTGCTCGACGCCTTCAAGCAGGAAGGGCCGGGTCAGCGCGCGTTGCACCTTCTCCGCGACGAACTCGGCCTGGTGGATTGCATCGGCCGGCTCGAGGCTCAGGTCGTGCACCAGCACGACGAACTCGTCCCCGCCGATGCGCGCCACGGTGTCGCCGCCTCGCACGCACTCGCTCAGACGCTGGGCGATCTGCTTGAGCAACTCGTCGCCCTTGTCGTGGCCGGCGCTGTCGTTGAGCATCTTGAAGTTGTCGAGATCGATGAACAACAACGCAGCGTGCGCGTGCCGGCGTCGGATCGCGGCGATCACCTGCCCGAGGCGATCAATCAGCAGGCGGCGGTTGGGCAGCCCGGTGAGCGCATCGTAGAAGGCAAGCTGGTTGATCTGCGCCTCGGCCGCCCGTCGCTTGGTGATATCGCGCATCATGCCGACGAAATAGATCATGCCGTCGCGCATGTACTCCGAGATGCGCAGTTCCATCGGGAAGATGTTGCCGTTGCTGCGCCGCCCTTCCAGTTCCCGACTCGCTCCGATGACCTTCGCCTGATGGGTCTTGAGGTAGTTGGCGATGTACTCGTCGTGGTGTGAGCGATGCGGCTCGGGCATGAGCATGGAGACATTCTTGCCCAGCACCTCGGATGCGGAGTACGCAAAGATGCGCTCGGCCGCAGGGTTGAAGGACTCGATGTGGCCGTAGGCGTCGATCGTGACGATGGCGTCGAGGATGTTGTCGACGACCGCGCGCATCTGCTTGGACCGGTCGCTGAGCGCGCGCTTGGTCGAAACCTCCGTGGTGATGTCGGAGATCGAGAGTACGAAGCGCAAGCCCTCCTCATCGCCGGATTCGAGCCGCGTGCCATTGACCGACAGGATGACGCGCTCGCCGTCGGGGAATTCCATGACGTGACGGAAGTCACGGATCGCTTTGTCCGCGCGCAACAACTGCGCATGCGGCAGATCCTCGGGCGACAGCACGCGACCTTCCAGGTCCGTGATGCGACACCGATCACACGCATAGCTGCGGCCCACCACCGGGCTGCGGTCGGGCGAGAGAATGCGCGAGGCGGCATCGTTGGCGAAGACGATGGTGCCGTGCTCGTCGAGCACGGTGATGGCCGACACGTTGGTCTTGAGAATCTGGGAGAGCAGTCGCTGCTCGGCGGCCAGGCGCTGTTCAAGTTCGCGCCGCTCGGTGATGTCGATGTGCGTGCCGAGCATCAGCCCCGGTGCGCCGTTCTCGAGGCGCGAGACGAGGTTGCCGCGGGTGTTGATCCACACCCAGTGCCCCGCCTTGTGGCGCATCCGGATGTCTTCGTCGTAGTAGTCCAACTCGCCGGAAAAGTGGCGATGCAGACACTGCTGGCAATGCGCGAGATCATCCGGGTGCGTGAGTCGCTCCCAGGTCTGAAAGGTGATCTCGCCCAGTTCCGCGCAGGTGTAGCCGACCAGTTCGATCCACGTGTCGTTGACCTCGAACGCATCGGTGGTGACATTCCACTGCCAGATGCCGATCCGGTTGGCATCGGCCACTGCGCTCAGCAGCTGCCCGGAGCGTCCCAGTCGCTCCTCGGCCTCCTTCTCGTGCGTGATGTCGGTCTCGATGGCGATGTAACCCTGAAGGGTCCCCGCCGCATCGCGTAGCGGGCTGCACGAGATGCGGATCCAGTAGGGCCGGGCCTCGTGCGTGTAGTTGATCAGTTCGACGTCGAAGGCGCGCTGTTCGCGCAAAGCTTCGCGCATTTGCACGACCACGGCAGGATCGGTGTCGGGGCCTTGAAGGATCTGTCCGGGAACCTTGCCGCGCATCTCGTCCAGCGTGTAGCCGGTGATGCGGGTGAAGGATTCGTTAAGCCACTCCACCCGCCCTTGCGCGTCGGTGATCATGACCCCGTTGGTGGTCTGACGCGCGACTTCGGCCAGACGCTGGTGTTCGGCGGCGCGCTCGCGCTCGAGCGTGGCGTTACGCGCGATGACCAGCACTTCCTCGTCGTCGAGCGGGCACAGGCGCGCCTCGAACGCGCGCACGCCCTCAGGAAAGGGCAGTTCGTACTCGAAGCGCGTCTCCGCGCCCGTACGAAAGGCTTCGTTCAGGTGCGAACACATCCGGTTGGCGAGTGCGGTCGGCAGGATCTCGCCCAAGTGACGCCCGAGAACCTCTTCACGTGGTCGCAGCAGATCCTCGTGATGCAGACAATCGATGAAGGTCCCGCTGCGACTGATCACGAACACCATGTCGGGGAAGGCGCCCAGCAGCGCGTGCGAGCGGCGCTGGCTCGCGGCCAGCTCGTGGCGCAGACGCTCGCCGCGCAGATCGTTGATCTCCTGCTCGACCATCGCCGCGTAGTCGCGCAGATGTTCGCGCTCGCGTGGGTACAGGTGGCGGGGCCTCTTGTCGATCAGGCACAGTGTGCCGATCTTGTAGCCGTCGGCCGTCGACAGCGGTACGCCGGCGTAGAAGCGGACGTACGGCGGACCGGTGACGAGCGGATTGTCGGCGAAGCGCGGATCGGCCGTCGCGTCGGAGACCTCGAAGAGGTCATCACCGTGGATGGCGTGTCCGCAAAAAGACACTTCGCGCGGTGTCTGCTCCGAATCCAGCCCGCAGCGGGACTTGAACCACTGGCGTGTCTCATCGATCAGCGAGACGAGGCAGATCGAGACACCGAAATGCGAGCGCGCGAGCCGCGTGATGCGATCGAACCGCTCTTCGGGCGAGGTGTCGAGCAGGCTCAGGTTGTGGAGCGCGGCCAGACGCTCGTCTTCATCATCGGTCGGTTCGGGTGGCTGCATCGATCACGCTCCAGGATCGCCCGTCGGAGGATCCCACCGGACGGCGACCGATCGCGCAAAGCACCTATACCTTCACGCGAGCCAGCGTCTCATTCAATCCGGTCGCTACGTCGGCAAGCGTACCGGAGGATTGCGCAACGTGCATGACGGCTTCCGCGCTGTCCTCGGATCTCTGCGCGATCTGTTCGACGTTGTGCGCAATCTCGTTCGCGGCGCTCGACTGTTCGCGGGTGGCCAGTTCGATGCCGTCGATCAGTTGCAGCGTCTGTTCGGCCGAGGTCTTGATCTCGGCCAGCGCCCTGGCCGTCGACAGCACGCTCTCGACGCTGACCTCTACCTGCTCCTCGCCGCGTTCGACTGCGGTGACGGCTGTACGCGTCTCCTCGGCCAGCGCCTCGATGATGCCGGTGATCTCGGTCGTCGACTGGCTGGTGCGCTCGGCGAGCTTGCGTACCTCGTCGGCGACGACGGCGAAACCGCGGCCCGATTCGCCGGCGCGCGCAGCCTCGATGGCGGCGTTCAGGGCGAGTAGATTGGTCTGTGCGGCGATCTCCGAGATCACCGCGACGATCTTGCCGATCTCCTGCGATGAATGTGACAGCTGCTCCATGGTCTGGGTCGTGTCCCGAACGTTCGCGGCCAGTTCGCGGATCTGTGCGGCTGCGCGCTCGGCGGTCTGGATGCCTTCGTGGGCGTCGTGCGCGCTCTTGCGCGCGGACTCGGCGGTGTCCTTGACGTTGTTGGCCACCTCGTTGATGGCGACCGTCACCTGTTCCACGGCGGCTGCGGTGGAAGCTGCTGCTTCGCTGGTGGCGCCAGTGCTTTGCGAGATGCCGTCGATGGTCAGCGACAGTGCTCCCGACTGGGTCTGCGTCTCCCGTGCGGCCCCTTGAACATTGATCAGGATGGCTTGCAGATTGGCCATCATGGCGTTGTAGGCATCGGAAATCTCGCCGATCTCGTCGCGTCGCATGCACGGCACCACACGGCGCAGATCGCCGTCGTGCTGGGTGTGGTTCATCGTGTCGCGCAACGTGCGCAGATCACGCATCGCCGTCGGGACGAGGCCCAGCGACACGTAGCCAAGGATCATCAGCGCAGCGACGAAGGTCGCCAGCAACGCCCAGCCCTCGGTCGCGTGCAGGAACTGCGCAAAGCCGCCCATCCCTTCGATGCCCTCAAGGAACAGGCCCAGCAGGAGTATGGCGACCGCAGCGAGTGCGGCCTGTAGCTTGATGCGCAGGCTCAGCCCCCCAATCCGACCGGTCAGGCCCTTGCGTACCACGCGACCGCGCTCCACCGTCAGCGTGCGTCCCTCGCGCACCTTGCGGTAGGCCGATTCCAGTTTGGGCTTCAGATCGGCCGACACGGTGCGGCGCACCGATTCGTAGCCGGTGATCTTGCCGTTCTCGCGCACCGGCGAGGCGAACGCATGCACCCAGTAGAAGCCGCCGTCCTTGCGCCGGTTCTTGACGTAGCCGGCCCAGGGGTTGCCCGCCTTCAGTGCGCCCCACAGGTCGGCGAAGGCTGCCGTGGGCATATCGGGGTGACGCACGAGGTTGTGTGGCGCGCCGAGCAGTTCCTCACGCGAGAAGCCGGAAAGCTCGACGAACAGATCGTTGGCCGCGACGATGGTGCCGGTCAGATCCGTGCGGCTGTAGATGAAGCGTCCCTCGGGAACGGGCGTCTCGACGTTGGTGACAGGCTGATTGTTGCGCATCGGCGACTCCCGGAAAGTTTGTGCGGCTCAGGGCGGACAACCGCAAGGCCGCATCTACGCTTGTTATCGGCGTGGCGGTTCGATTCTTTAGCTTGCGCCAATGCCTGTCCGGCGGGCCATGACAGCGCATGCGTCAGTTGCAGCACGTCATCCCGGGGCGGCGCTGGCAAACGCGTTGCGGCCCGAGGCCTTGGCCTGGTACATCGCCTTGTCGGCGCGCTTGATGATCTCGTCGAGCGGCTCCTTCTCGCCCCCGAACAGGGCCACACCCATGCTCGCGGTGCAGCGGTAGGCGAGTCCGTCGAGGTCGTACTCCCGGGCGAGGGAGGCGAGGATCTTCGCCGCCACCTGTGCAGCGCGTTGGCTGGCGTCCTCGGCATCGCCGCTGAGTTCCGACAACATGACGATGAACTCGTCGCCGGCCCAGCGGGCAGCCGTGTCCTCCTGTCGGATTTCGCCCTGCAGGCGCTGGGCGACCTGTTCGAGCAATCGATCGCCACGATCGTGACCATGGCGGTCATTGAGCTGCTTGAAACCGTCCAGATCGAGAAACAGCAGCGCGCTGTAGCGCCCGTGACGCACGCTCGCCGCCTGCTGCTGGCTCATCCGGTCGAGCAGCAGCCGTCGATTCGGCAGATGGGTCAGTGCGTCGTAGAACGCCATCTGCCGCACCTCCTGTTCGGCCTGGTGTCGGAGTGCCTCCTCATGCGCCAGAACCGCCATTGCCCGGGCGCGATTGCGCTGCGTTTGCCACAGGGTCACGGCGGAAATGAGAGAAACCAGCGCGACGACACCCAGGCCGAGCTTCGCGATCTGGTCCCAGGGTTCCAGCGCCCGGTCGGCGCTGCGTGCCGCCGCCACCACGAGTGCGCCGCGCATGCGCAAATGGGGTGCGGTGATCGTGCGCTGCGCCATCCACGCGTTCTCGCCCGTGGTCTTCACCGGGCCGGTGAGAAAGGAGGACGGTTCTGCGCCGTCGACGTGCTGTCTGAACAGGCTTCCGGGCGTGTTCAGGTCTACGCCGAGCAAATCGCGACGCTCGGGCAAGTGCAGGGCCAGCACACCCTTGACATGGGCCAGGGCCACCCACACGTCGTCGGCAAAACGCACCGAGGACAGCAAGACCTGAAAGAACTCCGGGTCCAGCGTCGCCGTCACGACCCGCTCGATCGCGCCGCCTTCGTTGGTCGACACCTGCACTAGGTTCATCGAGTAGGCGCCAAGAACCGACGCGAAGGGTTGCGACAGATACAGGTCGCCCGGGTCGGGCGTTTGGGTGAGCATCGTGAAATACTGCCGGTCGGCAAAATTCTTGCCGGCCAGTTCGGCGCGGTTGCTCGCGATGACCGTGCCGCTGGCGTCGAGGACGTTCAGGGTGCGAACGCCTGGCATCGCGTCGCTCAAGGCTTTCAGACGCAGGCCCAGGAGATGCTGTCGCGCCTTGAAGTGATCGAAATATTCGAGGTCCGCCAGGATCGATTGCAGCCCGTTGCGAACGCCCTCCAGCTGCCGGACGATGTTCTCGTCGACGACGCGCGCCTTGGTGATGAGCCGCTGGCGCTGCTCCTCGATTACCCTGCTCCGTTCGTAGAAGAGCGAAGCTGCGATCAGTGACGCAAAAGAGATCAGGACGACGCTCAGCAGCAGCCACTGGGTCCGGTTGTTGGTGATCGTGACCGAAAAGCGCATGGACAACCGGCTCCGCAGGTAAATCAGTATCTGCCGATTTTAGCGTGGGAGTGACGAACCATTGCCATTTTCACAACACCGTCGCGCTTTGGGCCTTCCAGGGTTCAAGGATTCGTGCATCATCTTCACAAAGCGCCGATCGACGTCAGTCGGCTGGCCCATCAGACTGCTGCATTGAGATGAGGAGTGAGGAGATGGGTCACGAAGGTCGAGTCGTATCACGTCGATTGCTGAGTGCGAACGCCTGCATCGCCATGTCGATTGCGAGTGTTGATGCTTTCGCTCAGCAGGACGTCGATGGTTCGCTGACATACAACGCTGCGGCGGCAACACCCATACCTTCACTGGGTGTCATCGCAACCGTTATCCTCGCGTTGGGCCTGGCTCTTGCAGGTTTCCTGGCGATGCGCCGCAATCGTAGTCGGACCGCTTTCTTCCTATTGCTCCCTGGTGGGGGAACGTTGCTCGTGCCGGCGATGCCGATCGTCGAACGTGCTTACGCGATTGCTTATTTCCAACTCAACCAGCCATCCGGGGGTACGATTGCCCTACCGGCCGGGTCGCAGGGTTTCGAGAACAGCAGTGGCACGACACTTCGGATCGTGGATATCGTCCCGCCGTCGTGCAGCGGTGGCGCACTCGCCACTCCAGACCCGGCACCGCTCAACGCGTGCAATGTGGGTCTTCAACTCACCGACAGCCAAGTCTGCAGCACAAACTACCCTGGTTGCGCTGGACAGTGTGTGCCAGATTGCAGCGGAAAATCCTGTGGTTCGGATGGCTGCGGGGGAAGTTGCGGCAGCTGCGGGGGAGGATCCACGTGTTCCGAGCCAGCTGGAATTTGCCTCCCGCCGCCCTGATGCGGTAACGACGACTTCAACGTGGATGCTCCGGCCCGTTTGAGGTCGTCATGGCCGACTCGGTGGCTCCTCGGCCGCGCGTGTTGATTTCCACGCAGAATTGACCCGGGGTTTTCATCTAAAACTGACCCACCGGTTTATGCGCACAGTATAGCTACGCGGGGTTGGTTCCGGTTTCGGGTTGTGGTGTCTGTTCTCCTTGTGTTTTTGGGGTTCGAGTACGGCCCGGCTGCAGCCGGGCCGTACTTGTCTTGAAGCGCCAGGATTCGTTGCCGGTCTCGACGATATGGCAATGATGGGTCAGGCGGTCGAGCATGGCGGTGGTCATCTTCGCATCACCAAAGACGTTGTCCCACTCGGCAAAGGACAGGTTGGTCGTGATCATCACGCTGGTGTGCTCGTAGAGCTTGGAGAGCAGGTGGAAGAGCAAGGCGCCGCCGGCTTGGCTAAACGGCAGGTAGCCCAGCTCATCAAGGATCACCAGATCGACGTAGAGCAGCCGGTAGGCCAACTGGCCCGCCTTGCCGTTGGCCTTTTCCTGCTCCAGGGCATTGACCAATTCCACTGTTGAGAAGAAGCGCACACGCTTGCCCAGATGCTGGACGGCCTCGATGCCGATCGCGGTGGCCAGGTGCGTCTTGCCGGTACCGGGCCCGCCGATCAGCACCACGTTGTGGGCCGCCGTGATGAACTGGCCAGCGTGCAGCCGACGTACCAACGCCTCATCGGCTCGCGCCTGCGTGAAGTCGAAACCGGCCAGATCCCGATGCGCGGGGAAGCGCGTTGCGCTCATCTGGTAGGCGATCGAGCGCACTTCGCGCTCCGCGCTCTCAGCGGCCAGGAGCTCCCCCATCCATTGCTCCGGGGGCAGATCACTGTGATGCGCCTTGGCCACGAGTTCCGGCCAGCACTGTGCCATGCCATGGAGCTTGAGCGCCTTGAGGCGCCCGATCAGTTCAATCGACATGTCGGGCCTCCATACGCAGGCGATCGTAGCGATGCACATCGGGCTGGGGCTGCTCGCGCACCGTGAGCGTGGTGGCAACGGGCGTGGCCGGTGGCATGCCGGATTTGAGCCGGGCGAGCACGTTCATCACATGCTCGCCGCTGGGACGGCCGGACTCGAGCGCGAGTTCGACCGCCACCAGCACGGCCTCCAGTCCGTGACGCGGGATGGTGCCGAGCACATCGGCCATGACGCGGTCGCCACCGGCCTGTTTGAGCAGATGACGCTGCAGGCGAAGCAGCGGCTCGGGCATCTGGGCAAACGGTGCGCCGTTTCTGAGCGCGCCCGGCTTGCGATCGACCACACCGATGTAGTGGGTGAAGTCGTAGAAGGTCTGATCGCGCTCGAAGCTGCGTGCATGGCACGCAACCTCGCCTGCGTCGGCGACCAACCGCAACTGGCTCGGGTAGATGCGCAGGCTCAGCACCGCGTGGGCGTGTTCGGCCGGCACACTGTAGCGGTTGCGCTGGAAGTGGATGAGCGCCGTGCTGGTGACCCGGACCGGTTTCTCGACATAACCGTCGAAGGGCTGCGGGTTGGGCAGCATCTGCATCAACTCATCCTGCAGCAGCTCGGCGATTGTCAGCGCCGGCCATTCCGGGTTGGCCATGTCGGCCCATGCCTGCCGGCACTGCTCACCGAGCCAGGCGTTCAGTTCGTCCAGATCCTTCCAGCGCCGCTCGCTCGCGTGCTGCCAAATCTGGCGACGCCGATCCTGCACGTTCTTCTCGACACGCCCCTTCTCCCAGCCAGCGGCCCGGTTACAGAAATCCGGCTCGAACAGGTAATGGCCGCACATGGCAAAGAAGCGCGGATTGATGTCGCGCGCCTTGCCCCGACCGACCTTGTCGACGGCCGTCTTCATATTGTCGTAGATGCCGCGCCGCGGCACGCCGCCAAAGGCAGCAAAGGCGCGCGCATGCGCGTCGAACAACATCTCGTGGCTTTGCGTCGGGTACGCGGTGAGCCAGAAGGCACGGCTCGCACACAGCTTGGTGTGCGCAACATCGAGCTTTCGGCGCAGACCGCCGATGAAGGCGTACTCCGTGCTCCAGTCGAACTGGAAGGCTTCGCCCAGCGCAAAGCTCAGCGGCACGTACGCGGGGCCCGGCTTGCCCGATTCTTGCGTTCGCCAGCGCTTGATGAACGCGCACACCCGGTTGTAGCTGCCCGTGTAGCCTTGCGCGCGGATCGCCTCGAACATCGCCCGCGCCGTGCGCCGATCGCGCTTTGGCCGATGCCCGTCCGTCCTGAGCCACTGCCCGAGTTGCTCTGCCCACGGATCGACGACGCTTCTGGCCTCGAGCCGCTTGTACTGCGGCTCGACAACATCCTTGTGCCGCAGCCAGTTGCGAATGGTGTTCCGGGAAAGCCCGGTTTGCCGCGCGATCTCGCGCAGCGGCAAGTGGTCGCGGAAATGCATCCGCCTGATCTTGGCCAACATACCCACTTTGATCACTCCTCGATCCCCCGCCCAAAACACAGCAGGGTAGTCAATCAAAGGTGGGTCAGATTTCGATGCAAATTACCCCGGCAAGTGGGGCAATTCTGGATGGACGTCAACAGTTGTAGCCACCTTCGAGCACCAGTGCGAGACGGCCGTCACAGTGCTTCCGGGCGATCTGGCGAACGATGGTGGTCATTGCGGCAAAGCCGGCGTGGGTCACTGTCAGTGCCTGGTCATGCCAGTGCGGGTCGAAACCGGCGGACACCAGAACCAGATCCGGGCGGAACCAGTCGGCGGCCGGTACGAGAATCTCGCGGAAGGCCTTTACGAAGGCGGCGTCTCCTGCGCCGGGCGGTAGCGGCACGTTGACCGTGCGCCCCTCGCCCAGACCCACACCGACGTCCTCGAGTCGGCCGCCGCCCGGGTAGAAGGGCGCGGCGCGATGCACGTCGAAGAACAGTACTTCCGGATCTGCCCGGAAGATTTCCTCGGTGCCATTGCCGTGGTGGGCGTCCCAATCCACGATGAGTACGCGTGAGCAGCCGAGTTCGGCCTGTGCGTGGGCGGCGGCAACGGCGATGTTGTTGAGCAGACAGAAGCCGCGCGCGCACGGCTTCGGCGTGGTGGCCGGGCGGGCGGGTCAACGCGAAGGCGCTCTCGCAGCGCCCGGCCACGACCGCCTCGACCGCGGAGATGGCCATGCCGGCGGCGACCTCGGCGGCTTCGACGCTGCCAGGGGAGACGGCCGTGGTGTCGACGTCGAGCCACGCGCTCTTGCCGCGTAGCGCGTACAGGTCGTCGAGATAGGAGTTGGTGTGCACGCGCCCGAGTTCGGTGCGAGTGGCCGCGCGGGCGGTTTCGAAGCGCACGCCGGCGACCGGTTCGGCATCAAGCAGATGCCGGATCGCCTGCAGACGGCCGGGATGTTCGGGGTATTTCCACGGCACGCCCAGGGAAGCGATGACCTCCCGCACGCGCTTTTCGACGCGACTCGACAGGAAGACCCCGTCCGGATCCGGCTGATGGGCCAGCAGGCGTTCGTCGTGGAATGCGATCACGCGCTGGGTGCGCTCGTCCATGCACGCTCCTTGGCAACTCGGGGGCGACGCGCCCAGCATAGCGCATGGTCGGGGACAGGCGCGCACGCGCTGTCGCGTTTGCTCTCCTAGCCGCTCATGACCCGGTTGCGCCCGGCGCGCTTGGCCGCGTAGAGGGCCCGGTCGGCACGTTCGAGAATCTCGTCGGCCGAGTTGTCGCCGGGCGCGAGGGTCGCCACGCCGGCGCTGACGTTGTAGGCGATCCGCTGGTCGCCGAGATGCGCGCCACCGTCGCCGATTCGTCTGCGCAGCCGTTATGGTCGGTATCCGGCGCCAGCACCACGAATTCCTCGCCGCCGATGCGCGCGAACAGGTCGGTCTCGCGCACCACGCTCGCCGCCACGCGGCACAGATGCCTGAGCACCTGATCGCCGGCGGCATGCCCGTATCGATCGTTGATGCCCTTGAACAGGTCGATGTCGAGCATGATCACCGACAGTGCCAGGCCGGAGCGCCGAGCGCGGGCGAACGCCTCGCCGGCACGGTTGAAGAAGCCGCGGCGATTGGCGACGCCGGTCAGCGGGTCGCGCCGGGATTGCGCCTCGAGCAGTTGTTCGTGGCACTTGCGATCGGTGATGTCGCGGAAGAACCACACGCGACCCAGATAACGCCGGTCGTCCGTCCACAGTGCGGTCGAATGGCGCTCCAGCGTGCGTCCGTCGACCAGCTCGATTTCGGTGACGTCGTGGATGGTCGGGTCGGCGTACAGCGCGCGCACCCGCTGCAGGAAGGCCTCGGGATCGCGGATCGCCTGCAGTGCGCCGCTCAGCAAGGCGTCGTCGTGCAACGGTCCGTCGACGTCGGGATCGTGCAGTTCGGTCAGGTTCAGGCCGAAGATGGCGAGGAATCGCTGGTTGTAGGACACCACCCGATCCTGTTCGTCGACCACGAGGATGCCGTCGGGCGAGGCTTCGTGAATGGCCTTGATCAGCGAATGCTCGAATTCGGTCGGTGCATCTGCCATGGGACGCCTCCACGCATGCGGTCGGCGGGCGCGAGGGCGGGCACTCCTGCCGTGCGCCGTTGCGCCGGCCGGTCGTGCGGTGCACGCCGGCCGCCGAGGGCTCATCATAGGCCAAGGTGCCGACGCTTGCAGCGTGTCGGCCCGGTGCTGGTAGTCTTGCGTCATCGCCCGTCGCGGCTTGTGGATTCCGGTGGCGCATGGAACTGACGACGCTTCTCTACGGCATCGGGCTGGCCGCCGTGGCGGTCAACGCCGCGTCCGGCGTGCTCGAGGCCGGGCGCAAGCCGTTCGATCTGTTCGGCATGGTCGTCGTTGCGCTCGCGGCGGCGCTGGGTGGCGGTTCGCTGCGCGACGTGCTGCTCGACCGCCCGGTGTTCTGGATCGCCGATCCCGCCTATCTGGTCACCGCCATCGTCACCGGGCTGGCGACCTTCGCGCTGGTGCGCCTGGTACGCCTGCCGCCGCGCCTGTTCCTGCTGCCCGATGCGGTCGGGCTGGCGTTGTTCACGGTGATCGGCACCCAGGCGGCCACGTCGCTCGGAGCGCACTGGCTGGTGGCCAGCCTGATGGGCGTGATCACCGGGGTGTTCGGCGGCATCCTGCGCGACCTGCTGTGCAACGAGGTGCCGTTGGTGTTTTCGGGCCAGCTGTACGCCACCGCATCGTGGGCCGGCGCACTGGCGCTGGTGGGCCTGGTCGCCGCCGGCGTGCCGATGGGCTGGGCGGCGCTGGCGGGCGGCGTCGCGGTGTTGGCGATCCGCTTGTGCGCGATCGCTTTCGATTGGGGGCTTCCGGTATTCTCGGTGCGCAAGTGATTCCTCGGACAAGGCGTGGCCGCGTGGCCGCGGCGAACCGTCGGCGGTAGCTCATGACGACCATCTGCCTGTGTGCGATCTTCCGCAACGAGCAGCGCAACGTCCGGCGCTGCCTCGATGCGTTGCTGTCGGTGATCGATTGCGTGTCGATCTGCGATACCGGTTCGGACGACGACACGCCGGCGGCGATCGAGGGCTGGGGCCGCGATCGCGGGGTGCCGGTGCGCGTGCATCATGCGCCGTTTCGCGATTTCGGCCACAACCGCAGCCTGTCGTTCGAGCTTGCCCGCGCAGCCTATCCCGAAGCCGACTACATGTTGCTGCTCGATGCGGACATGGTGTTGCGTATCGAACCCGGCTGGGACAAGTCGTCCCTGAGCGCCGACCAGTACCTGTTGCGCCAGCGCCAGGGGCGGCTCGAGTACTGGAACACGCGTCTGGTGCGTGCGGCGCTGCCCTGGCGCTGTATCGGGGTGACGCACGAATACTGGACGTGCGATCAGGTCCATGCGCGCGAACGGCTGGGCAGTCTGTGGATCGACGATCGCGGCGACGGAGGATGCAAGGCCGACAAGTTCGAACGCGATCGTCGTCTGCTCGCCGCGGGCATCGAGGATGCCGACACGCCGCCCGCGTTGCGCACCCGCTACCTGTTCTATCTGGGGCAGACGCTGCGTGATATGGGGCAGTTGGACGCGGCACTCGACGCCTACACGCGCCGCGTCGCGGCCGGTGGCTGGGGCGAAGAGGTGTGGTACGCGATGCACGAGGCCGCGAAGTTGCGCGAACGCCTCGGTCACGACGCGTCCGCGGTGGTGGATGCCCATCTCGCCGCCTACCGGTTCCGGCCCGTGCGCGCCGAGACACTGGTTTCGCTCGCCGCGTGGTATCGGCAGCGCGAGGACTGGCCCATGGCCCGGCTCCATGCCGAAGCCGCACGCGGTACGCCGCGACCCGATGACATCCTGTTCGTCGATGACGACGTCTATGCCTGGAAGGCCGACGACGAGGCCGCGATCGCGGCCTACTGGACGGGTGACCCGGTGCGCAGCTTCGGGCTGTGCCAGCGACTGCTGGACGGGGATCGTCTGCCCGAAGCGCAGCGCACGCGGGTGGAGGCCAATCGCGATCATTCAGCGCCTGCGATGCTGCGCGACACGTCGCGACACCCGCATGCGCAAATCGCCGCGATCACCGACAGCCTGGCCGACGGTCGACGCGACGGCGACGTGACCCTGACGATCACCACCTGCAAGCGGCTCGCGCTGTTCGAGAAGACGGTCGATTCCTTCCTGAACTGCTGTACCGATGTGGATGCCGTGGCGCGCTTCGTGTGCATCGACGACAACTCCGATGCCGCCGATCGCGAGCGCATGCGCTCGCGCTATCCGTTCTTCGAATTCGTGTTCAAGGACGAGCACGAAAAGGGGCACGCGCTGAGCATGAACCGGCTGCGTGCCATGATCGACACCCCGTACTGGCTCCATCTGGAAGACGACTGGCATTTCTTCGTCACGACCGACTACATCGCCCGCGCCCGGCAAGTGCTGGACTGGTCGCCTGAAGTCGCGCAGGTGCTGTTCAATCGCAACTACGCCGAAACCCTGGAGGATCGCGCGCTCGTCGGCGGCATCGTGCGCCGTGCGGGAGCGGGTGGGCACCGCTACGTGGAGCATGAATACCTCGCCGACGACGATGACCGATTGCAATTCTTTCGTCGCCACCCACCGGGCGCGCGCAGCAACGTGTGGTGGCCGCATTTCTCGTTGCGACCGTCGCTGATGCGGACCGATGACGTCCTCGCCATCGGTCGCTTCGACGAATCGGGCAGCCACTTCGAGCTGGAATTCGCACGGCGCTACGTGCAGGCCGGGCTGAAGAGCGCGTTCCTGGACACCATTGCCGCGGTCCACACCGGGCGTCTGACCACGCAACGTGGCGCGGCGGTCGCCAACGCCTACGATCTCAATGGCCTGCCGCAGTTCGGCACCGGCAACCCGGTCTGAATGCATCGTCGCGGGTTTTCATCGCGGATCCGGCGTCTGCAGGCGTGCGAAGACGGCAGGACGGGAACGGTTCGCATTTCGCTCAACGAATACCGTTTGCATGTGACGAAATGCCTTTGGGCTGTGTGAACTTGTTCCCCGAAGGCGAAAACGACCGATTGTGGCACCGGATCGGGTCCGCGATGATCCTCACTCATGAAGGCCCGTTCCTGTCGTCCCGGTGTGTCTCGCGCGTCCTGTTCCTCCGGCGCATGCGCAGGAGGTTCTCTTGTTCGCATGTTGTGTGCGGCCACATGGCTCTGTGCGTACGCCCTCGCCGGCATCGCTCAGGCGCAGACGCCGGGCGCCTACGCCATCCAGTCCGATGCGCTCGTGCCGATGAGCGGTGCCTACACGGGGCTCAACTGCAACGATCTTTCCGTTGCCGGGACCCTGTTGCTCGGAGCGGGCGAAATCGACCAGGCCAACGACGTCGACGTGCCGGGCATTCTGGACGCAGGCAGCGGCATGATCCGGGTCGGCGGAAACTGGAGTTCGCCCGGCATGTTCCTTCCGGGGGCCAGTACCGTCGTGCTGGACGGCAGTTGCAGCGGCGGCCCGGTCGTGATCGAGGGCCCGGTGACTTTCTGCAAGCTCGATCTGGGTTCGGGCATCGAGTACCACTTTCCGACCGGCGCACCCGTACAGGTCGAATGCGAACTCGATCTCGGCGACGGGAACACGCTGACGCCATCCGGTCCGGGTCCTGCCGACATCGTGCTCGGCCCGGATGCGGATCTGGTCGGTGAGGCCGAACTCGATCGTGTCCGCATCACCCGCTCCGGCGGCTCGGGTGTGACGCCGATTCCGGCGCTCAGCCCGATCGGGCTGGGACTGCTGTCGATCCTGATCTGGCTGGGCGCGGCGGTATGGCAACGCATGGAAGGGATCCGGACAACGGGATGCAGGCGTATTTGAAGGGGAATGCAGTGATCGTGAAAAGACTGTCCAGAAAGCCGCTCGCGGTCGCCGTCGCGACCGTCTTCGCCCATTCCGGAATGGTGGTCGCTGCCGGCGACATCGTCCATGCGCCCGCGCCGGGGCGTTCGGTCATCGTCACCAATCCCGATCGCTCGACCACGCACACCGAAGTACGCGATACCGGAGAGGTCTTCATTCGCGGCCTGCCGTCCACTTCGGACTCCGGCGACCGCGTGACCTGCTACGACTCGGCGACGGGACAACTGGTCAACTGCGCGGACGGTGTCGTCGCCGGCCCGACCGGTCCAGCCGGTCCCACGGGCGCGGTAGGGCCGAGCGGGCCGACCGGCGCGGCCGGTGAAGCCGGTGCGACCGGCCCTCAGGGGCTCCAGGGCCCGGTCGGTCCGCAAGGGGCGCAAGGTCCCACTGGCCCGATCGGCCCCACCGGTCCCACGGGTGACGCCGGAGATGCCGGCACGGACGGTCGCACGGTACTCAGCGGCACGGCCTCACCGACCGGCGGCGACGGTGCGGACGGCGACTTCTACGTCGACACGGACGACAACCTGCTCTACGGCCCGAAGACCGCCGGAGTCTGGGACGCCGGCGTGTCGCTGGTGGGTCCGACCGGACCCACGGGAGAGGCCGGTCCCACGGGTCCGACCGGAGAAGCCGGCCCGACGGGCGCGCAGGGCGAAGCCGGCCCGACCGGCCCCACGGGGCCGCAAGGCGCTCAGGGTGTCGCCGGCACCGATGGCACCGATGGCGCCATCGGTCCGACGGGCCCCACCGGCCCGCAAGGCGACCCCGGGGATGGCGTGACCGTCTATTCGGCCGACGCTTCCGCCGAAGTGGTGCAAAGCAGCACCAGCTATGGGTCGCTCGCGGGCGGTCCCGTGGTGAGCGACGTGCCGGTATCGTCTTCGGGCAGCGTGCTGGTGACGCTTACGGCCGCGATTCGCACCGGCAATAGCGGGAACGCAAGCTTCAACGACGCCTGTTTCATGAAGTTGACGATCAACGATGTCGCGTTCGGTAGCGGGGATTCGTATTCGGTTTCCGGCCTGCTCGTGGGCGCCTGGCAATACGGCAGTGCGACCTATCGGATATCCGGTCTCACCGAGGCGGCGACCGATTTTTCGGTCTTGTATCGCTCTTCCAGTTCCGGCGGGGATTGCCGGTTCGTCAATCGCAGCCTCATCGTGATTCCCGAATGAGGATCGCGGGCCGCAATCTCAGCCCGGTTGCCAGAAAATCCCGATCAGACTCACCGCGATCAGCACGGTGCCGAGCACGCGGAAGAACAGCGGCGTCTCGGCGGCGACGATGTGGCGGTGGAAGCGCTCGCCGAACAAGTGGCCTATCCATGCGCAGGGCAAGAGCCACAGGTGGTGGATGAGCTGCAGGTCGACGCCGGCGATCAGGAACGAGGCCATCTTGATCACCACCAGGATGAACCACAGCACGAACAGCGTATCGCGCAGCTGGTGCTTGGCTACGTGCGAGGCATACACGGCGGCGATCAGCGGTGCGCCGATCAGGGATGCGCCGCTGGCGTAGCCGCCGAGCGAGAGCAGCACGAAGTCGAGTTTGCGGCCGGTGCTGCGGATGGGCTTGTTGAGTACGTAGCCGATGGCATAGGCGATGACGATGCTGAAGATGATGGTGCTCATCACGCGCGGCGGCAGGGTGAGCAGGCCGAGCACGCCGATGATCTTGGGCACGATCATGACCTTCAGCGACCACTTCAGGTACGCCCAGTCGATGTTGCTGGCGGCCGGGTCGTCACTTGCGCGAGCCTTTGTCGCGCGGTGGCCTTTCCATGCGATGAGGCTGGAGAAGATCAGCAGATGCACGGCCACGATGGGCAGGAACACCAGCGGGTCGTTGACCACCAGCAGCAGGAAGGGCAAGGCCAGCGCGGCGCCGCCGAAGCCCAGCCCGGAGCGGACGAAGCCGCTCCACACGAAGATGAGTCCGATCAGGACGTACTGATACCAGAGTAGGGCTTCCATGGTGCAATGCGGCACGGGCACGAAAGCGCGCAAGCGTGGTCGAAGCGCCCGTGTTTGTCAAAAGGCGTGTTGCGCCGGGTCGGAGGGAGCCCCCATGAAGTTTGCCCGTTCAATGTTTGTTGCTGCCGCTGTCGTAGTCACTTCGTTGCCTGCTGCGGGTGACGACGCGCTGCTCGGTCATGAACTGCGCCGCCTGCATTCGCCCGAGACGGTCAAGCTCGACCGTTATGCCGGACAGCCCCTGCTGATCGTCAACACCGCCAGCCACTGCGGCTTCACGCGCCAGTTCGAGGGGCTGGAGACGGTGCACAAGGAATACGCCGAGCGCGGTTTGCGCGTGCTCGGATTCTCGTCCGACGACTTCAACCAGGAAGCGAAGGACGAGGCCAAGGCGGCCGAGGTGTGTTTCGTGAACTTCGGCGTCACCTTCGACATGTTCGCCACCATCCCGGTACGCGGCGAGGGCGCCCACCCGCTGTTTCGCGAACTGGCGCGCCAGTCCGGCGAGCCGCCGCAATGGAACTTCCACAAGTACGTGGTCGATCGTTCGGGGCGCGTGGTCGCGGCTTTCCCGAGCCGCGTCGAGCCGGGTGCGCAGGAATTGCGCGCGGCCATCGAGGGCGTGCTCTGAGCGGATGATCGGCGGCAAGCCTGCCGCCGCTTGCGCGCCCGCCGTGGCGCGCCCATCATCGGGGCCGATTTCATTGAAGGCCCCGCATGCGATTCCTCCACACCGCCGACTGGCATCTCGGCCGCATTCTGCACGGCCGCTCGCTGATCGAGGATCAGGCGCACGTGCTCGACCAGTTCGTGGCACTCGTGCGCGACACCCGGCCCGATGCGGTGCTGATCGCCGGCGACGTCTATGACCGCGCCGTGCCGCCGGCCGAAGCGGTCAATCTGCTCGACGACACACTCTCGCGCATCGTGCTGGGCGAGGGCGTGCCGACCATCGTCATCGCCGGCAATCACGACAGCCCGGACCGCCTCGGCTTCGGCGCGCGCCTGCTCGCTTCGCGCGGGCTCACCATCGTCGGTCGCGTCGATGCGCTGAACGAGGGCGTGGCCTTTGACGACGAATGGGGCCGCGTCGTCGTCCATGCGCTGCCGTATGCCGAGCCGGCGCTGGTGCGCGACGCGCTCGGCATGGAGATTTCCGGCCACGAGGCGGCGCTGGCGGCGTTGCTCGAGCGCGTGCGCGCCAAGCATCCGGCCGGCGCGCGCAGCGTGGTCGTGGCGCATGCCTTCGTCGCGGGAGGTGCCGAGAGCGACTCCGAGCGGCCGCTGTCGGTGGGCGGCAGCGGCGCGGTCGATGCGCGCCTGCTCAAAGGCTTCGACTATGTCGCGCTCGGCCACCTGCACCGGCCGCAACGCGCCGGCGCCGATCACGTGCGCTATTCCGGTTCCTTGCTGAAGTACTCCTTTTCCGAGGCCGCGCATGCCAAGAGCGTGTCGCTGGTCGAACTCGGCGCGCCGGGCGAGCTGAACATCGAGGAAATTGCGCTCACGCCGCTGCGCGACCTGCGCGTGCTCAGCGGCACGCTGGACGAACTGCTCGCCGCATCCGCCGCGGATGCCGCGCGTGAGGACTACGTCTTCGCCAGCCTCACCGATCGTGGCGCGCTGCTCGACCCCATGGCGCGCCTGCGCGAAGCCTGGCCCAACGTGCTCGGCTGCGAGCGCACCGTGCTCTCGGCCGCCGGCGCCGGCGGAGCAGGGCGTGCACGCTCGCGCGAACTCGACACGCGTGCGCTGTTCGCCGACTTCTTCCGCGAGGTGGCCGATGCGCCGCTCGACGCGGCGCAGTCGGCCGCGCTCGACGAGGCGCTCGAAGCGCTGGCACACGCGGCGCGGGAGGCGCGATGAAGCCGCTGATCCTCACCATGCAGGCCTTCGGTCCGTTCGCCGGGCGCGAGCGCGTGGATTTCACGCGGCTGGGCGAGCGCGCGCTGTTTCTCATCCACGGCGCCACCGGCGCCGGCAAGACCACGCTGCTCGACGCCCTGTGCTTCGCGCTGTACGGCGACACCTCCGGCGGCGAGCGTGACGCACGCGCGATGCGCAGCGACCTCGCCCCGGCTGAACTCGAAACCGAGGTCGAACTGGAATTCGCGCTCGGCGCCGAGCGCTACCGCGTCACGCGCAAGCCCGCCCAGCAACGGCCGAGAAAGCGCGGCGAGGGCTGGATGCAGGCGCAGCCCGAGGCGCAGCTCGATCGCCTCACGGACGGTGAATGGAAAAGCCTCGCCACCCAGCCCGGCAAGGTGCTCGATGCCGTGCGCGGCCTGCTCGGCTTCGACAGCGCGCAGTTTCGTCAGGTCATCGTGCTGCCGCAGGGGCGCTTCCGCGAACTGCTCACGGCCGGCTCCGGCGAGCGCGAGGCCATTCTCGAAACCCTGTTCCGTACCCGCATCTGCAGCGATCTGAGCGACGCGCTCAGGGAGCGCGCCCGCGCGCTCGAAGTCGCCGGCCGCGAGACGCAGACGCGGCGCGAGACCTTGTTGCAGCATGCCGATTGCGACAGCGTGGATGCGCTCAAGACGCGGCGCGCGCAACTGGCGGGCGAGGTCGAGCAACGCCGAGTGGAGGAGAAGGCCGCCCGCGAACGCGACGCCGCTGCCCGCCTCGCGCTCGAGCGCGCTCGCGTCGCCGTGCAGGCCGAGCGCGAACGTGCGCAGGCCGCGCAGCGCCTGCAGGAGGCCGCACGCCAGCGCGAGGCCGTTGCACAAGCTCAGGCGCAGGCCGACGCGCGGCTGGCGACGGAAAACGCTCGCACACCCGAGCGTGAGGCGCTGGCCAAACGCCTCAACGAACTCGAAGCCCTGCTGCCGGCCGTCACCGATCTGGCGCAGGCCCTGGCGCGCCGCGACGCGGCGGCAAAGCAGCGCGACGCGGCCGGCGCCGAGCGCGAGCGTGGGGAGGCTGCACTCGCGGCCGCGCGCAAGACGCTGCAGACGCGGCGTGACGAGCGTGAGCAAGTGCAGGCGCTGGCGGCGCGTGTCGAAGTGTTGGCGCACCGCCTCAAGGATGCGCAGGCCGCGCGCGAGCGGCTGGCGCGGCTCGCGCAACTGCGCAAGGATCTGGCCGGTGCCGAGGGTCGGCTGAGCGAGGCCGCGAAGGCAGTGACGGCGGCCGACGCCGCGCTGGCCGACGCGCAGCGTCGGCAGGACGACGTCGAACACGCCTGGAGCGCGGCGCAGGCGGGTCTGCTCGCCGCCGGCCTGCAGGCCGGTGCGCCCTGTCCGGTGTGCGGCGGCACGGACCATCCTGCGCCGGCGCGAGCGAGTACCGATGCGGTTTCCGAGGCCGCGCTGCGCGAGGCCCGCGAGGCGGTGCGCAAGGCGGCGACCGCGCGCGAGGCGGCGCTATTGCGCCGTCACGAGGCCGACAAGCAGGCGGAGGGGCTGCGCGCGACGGCCGGCGAGCTGGAGCGCGATCCAGCCGATGCGGCGGATCCGGCCGCCTTGCAGGCCGAATTGAAGGCGGCACAGTCGGCCGCGCAGCGGCTGGCGGAACTGGCGCGCGAATTGCCGGCCTGCGAGCAGGCTATTGGTGAAGCCGAGAAAGCGGTGCGCAAGGCCGAGGCCGCGCGCCAGAGCGCCGAGGGCGAGGTGACGCGGGCCGATACGGAAGCCGCCCTGCTTCAGCGCAAGCTGCCGCAGGAACTGAACACGGTTGCTGCGCTGGAGGCGGAAATCGCGCGCGTGCGGGCCGCACGCCGCGCGCTCGACGAGGCGCTCGCACAGGCGCAGCAGGCCGCGCAACAAGTGGCCAACGAACTGGCCGCCGCGCGTTCGGCGGAACAAGCGGCCGAAGAAGTCCTGCAGCGCGCGACGCAGGCCGCGCAGGCGGCCGCCGTGGAAGGCGGCGCGCCGGACCTGCCGGCCGTGGAGGCTGCCGCGCGTTCGGCGGGCGAGGCGCTGGAAGCGGCGCTGCTCGCCACGCGCGATGCGGCGGGCCGGGTGGAGGCGGCGGACCGCACGCTGGCCGCGCTGTCCGAGCTGGCGGCGCAGGCCGGAGAACTGGAGCGGCAGTACGCGGTGGCGGGGCGGCTGGCCGAGGTGGCGGGCGGAGGCAATCGCCTCAACCTGAGTTTCCAGCGCTTCGTGCTGGCCACCTTGCTCGACGAGGTGCTGGAGGCCGCGTCGCTGCGCCTGCTGCGCATGAGTCGTAGTCGCTTCGAACTGCGCCGCGTGCAGGGACTGGTCGACGGGCGTCGCGCCGGCGGGCTGGATCTGGAGGTGTTCGACCACTACACCGGCAGCAGCCGGCCGGCGGCCACGCTGTCGGGCGGCGAGGGCTTTCTGGCCGCGCTGTCGCTGGCGCTGGGGCTGGCCGACGTGGTGCAGTCGCGCGCCGGCGGCATGCAGATGGAGACGCTGTTCATCGACGAGGGCTTCGGCACGCTGGACCCGGAGGCGCTGGACTTTGCGCTGTCTACGCTGATCGACCTGCAACAGGCCGGGCGACTGGTGGGCGTGATCTCGCACGTGGCCGAACTGCGCGAGCGCATGGACGTGCGCCTGGAAGTAATCGCCGGCGCGGCCGGCAGCCACGTTCGGCTGCGCCAGCCGTGAAATGAAAACGGCCGCCCGCAGGCGGCCGTTCTTGAACGCGATGCGGCGTGGATCAGTACGCGCCGATCTGCGACGGCGAAACGCCGAGGTTGTTGTGCACTTCCTTGACGCCGGCGGCGGTTTCGGCGGCGACACCGGCGGCCTTCTTCTTGATCTCGCTGTCGACCAGGCCCCACAGGGTGACGACGCCGTCGACGACGACGACGTTGGTCGTGGACTCGGAGATGTCGAGCTTGTTGGTCATCTCATTGATGATCTTCTCGCGGATGCTGCGGTCGTCGGCCGTGCCGCCTGCGTCCTGCTGCATCGTCGAGAAGCCATGCAGCAGGTTGGAGCGGCTGACGATGCCGACCAGCTTGCCGTCCTTGACCACCGGCGCGCGCTTGATGTGATGCTTCTCCAGCATCTGCGCGATCTTGTAAAGCGGCGTGTCCTCGCTGATCGTGATGACATCGCGCGTCATCACGTCTTCGGCGCGACGGCCGTGAGACTTGACGTAGGTGCCGGCATCGTTGCTCGCCGTGAACAAGGCCTTGAGCCACCACGAGTCGCGACGGTCGGTCTTGTTTTCGACGCGGCGCATGAGGTCGCCCTCGCTGACCATGCCGAGAACCTTGCCGGCGGCGTCGACCACGGGTACCGCGCTGATGTGGTTCTTGAGCATGAGCTCGACGATCTCGCGCACTTCCGTCTGCGGCGTGGCGGTGATGACGTCGCGCGTCATGATTTCTGCTGCGTGCATGTTGCCTCCTTGGTTGGGTTATCCTGTTCGAGCTCTGTGACTCGCTCGCGACCATTCTAGAACGAAGCCCGACGTTTCGCACGGTTCGAATCTCGCGAATCTTGAAGTCAGCTTACAGGGAACGTGGCGTGATTCGTTGAGCTATGTCAAGGCTTGTCCTCGCGCGGCGACTGGACCGGCAAGGCGCCATCTGGTAACTTGGACGCGTTTGGCAGGCCCTGCATGCAGGGCCTGCTTCGTTTGTCCAGTCCGCACCCGCGCAGCGGCGTGGGTGCCCGAGGAAACCAGTATGGATGCTGACAAGGTTCGTTGCCTGGTGTCGCGCGGCGGCACGATGGTTGGAATGTTCAATCTCGACATGATCAGTTTCGCCGGTGGCTATTACATCGTGTTCGAATGGGAAGACATGCCCGACGGCAATCGTCGTCCGCTCTACATGTCGCCGATCGATGAGCGCTTCCTGCAGGTGCTGCCCGACGGCGATGCCGAGGTCACCCACCAGTACCGCGTTTCGGTCGAGGATCCCCGACCGTTTTCCTGATCGCGGCCGGCGCCGCTGCGCGGCGCTTTGTGCCGGGGATTCTCGTGCTAGAGTCGCGCCCGGCGATAAATCCATGCCATTCAAATGGTTTTAGGTTCGTGCGGAGACGCGGGGCGCGCAATGACTGCACAGTTCGGGCGGGGTTGGGGTCTGCGGGCCAAGTCGATGCTGGCGCTGGTGCTCGCCTGCGCGCTGGTGCTTTCGCCGGCTGCCCTGTTCGGCTGGCAGTTTCTCGATGGCGTGCGCACCTACTTCGGTGAGGCCTACGCGCGCAATTTCACCGAGCTCAACCGTCAGAAGATCCTGGCACCGGTCACGCGTGACCTCGCGTTGTCGCGTCGTCTCGCCGGCTCCGAACTGACGCGCCGCTGGCTGCTCGACGAGTCCGACGCGGACAAGCGCGCGCTGTTCTTCCGCGAGGCGGAAGGCTATCGGGCGGATTTCGGCAGCCGCTCCTACTTTCTGATCAGCGCGCTCAGCCGGCATTACTACTTCAATACCGAGGATGAGGCGTTCAGTGCCGCGCCGCGCTACACGCTCGATGCGCAGGCGGACAAGGACGCGTGGTTCTTCAATACCGTGGGCGGCGACGACGCCTACAACATCAACGTCAATCCTGACCCGGAACTGGGTACCACGCGCGTGTGGCTCAACGTCGTCATCACCGACGGCGAGCGGCGCATCGGCCTGGCCGGCACCGGACTCGATCTGGGCGCGTTCATCCGCGAGTTCGTGTCCACCGACGAGGCCGGCGTGACGCCGATGATCCTCGACGAGCAGGGGGCGATCCAGGCCCACCCGGACGCCTCGCTGATCGCCTTCGGTTCGGCCGCCGGTGTCGCCGCGGCGGATGGTCTGCAACGGCTCTTCGGCGCGGGCGAGCAGCGTGATGTGGTGCGCTCGGCGATGGCCGAGGCCCGGGCCGATCCGCAGGCTGTGCGCATCGTGCGCGCGGTACTCGACGGGCGCGAGCAACTCGTCGCGATGGCATGGATTCCGGAACTGCGCTGGCATGTGCTCACGGCCGTCGATCTGAACGTCGCCGAGGTCTTCGAGGGCGGATGGCTGGGCACCGTCGTGGCCGCGCTGGTGCTCTCGGTGCTGGCCCTGCTGGTGCTCTCCGGGGTCGCCGTCGACCGTCTGGTGCTTCGCCCGTTGCGGCGTTTGCGCGAATCGGCGATCGAGATCGAGCGCGGGCGCTACGATGTCTCGTTGCCGGCGGCGGGGACGGACGAGATCGGCGACCTGAGTCGCGCCTTCGCGAGCATGGCCGAGCAGGTGCGACGTCACACCGAGAATCTGGAAGGGCAGGTGCGCGAGCGCACCGAGGCGCTCGAGCGCAGCAACGACGAGATGGAAGCCGCCAACCGCCAGATCCGCGCATCGATCGATTATGCGAGCCTGATCCAGCGCGCGATCCTGCCCGATCGGCAGATGTCGCAGGCGCTGGGCGAGGATCACTTCATCGTGTGGCGGCCGCGCGATGTCGTTGGCGGTGACTTCTACGTGTTCCGCTGCGAGGGCGAGCGCTGCCTGGTCGGCGTGTTCGACTGCGCCGGCCACGGCGTGCCCGGCGCACTGATGACCATGCTCGCGCGCGCGGCCATCGACCACGCGATCGCGCACGAGGGCATGGATTCGCCGGCGGCGATACTGCGCCGCACCGACGAGGCCATGCGCGCGATGCTGCAGGATTTCGCGCTGCCGCGCGCCATCGCCACCAACATGGATGGTGGCATTGTCGTGATGGAGACGGACAGTCGCCGCGTGCGCTTTTCCGGCGCCAAGATTTCGCTGTACTGGAGCGACGGCGAGGACTTCGGCGAGATCCGCGGTCACCGGCGTGCGCTGGGAGATCGCCGCCGTGGCGAGTATTCGGACTCCGAAGTCGTTATCGCTCCGCGCACGACCTGCTATCTGGCCACCGACGGCTATCTCGACCAGGCCGGTGGCGAGCGCGGTTTCGGATTCGGCAATACCCGTTTCGCCGAGCTGCTGCGCAGCATCGCGCCGCTGTCCATGAGCGAACAGGCCGAGGCCATCGACCGCGCGCTCGAGGAATATCGCGGCGACGTCCCGCAGCGCGACGACATCACGATATTATCGTTCCGACTGACTTGAAGCCGAGACCATGAACGCCATCGACCTCTTCGACCTGCGCGAGCAGTTCAACCGGCGCAACATCCTGCTGTGTTTCAATGGGCCGATTTCCCACGGGCTGATCGAGGAGCTGGGCAACGCGCTGCGCAGCTACCTGACGGCCGAACAACTGCAGCCCTCGGCGGTGATGGACGTGTTCGGCGTGTATATCGAACTGACGCAGAACATCCGCCATTACTGCAGGGTGCGTGGCTATGACGAGAACGACGCGGCGGTGACGGTGGTGGTGGCGCGTGACGTCGATGGCGGCTATGCGGTACAGGCCGGCAACATGGTCGAGCGCGCCGACGGCGAAGCGCTGCTTGCGCGCATCGAGCAACTTGCGGCGATGGACAAGGCCGCACTCAAGGCCGCCTACAAGGAACAGTTGCGCCGTCCGCGTGACGAAGGTGCGGTCAGCGGTGCCGGGCTGGGGCTGATCGACGTCGCACGCAAGTCGTCGCGACCGCTGGCGGCGACGCTCTCCGACCTCGGTGGCGAGCGGGTCTTCTTCAGCGTGCGCGCCGTGATCTGAATGGAATGGAAATGGGTAATCGTCCGATGAACGTGCTCAACATCGAATCCACGCAATCGACCCCGTCGGTAAGCGCCGATTGGGATTCGGGCGTGATGCGCATCGCGGGGGATTCCTTCCCCGAGAACTCCTTCGAGTTCTTCGCCGAGGTGATCGACTGGATCGAACGCTATCTGGCGTCGAGCGCGCATCCGCTGCATCTGGACCTGCGGCTGATGTACATGAACACCAGCTCGGTCAAGGCCATGATGGACATCTTCGATCTGCTCGAGGATGCCCACCGCGACGGGCGCGCCGTCGAGGTCATCTGGCATCATGATCCGGCCAACGAGCGCGTGGCCGACCTCGCCGAAGAATTCCGCGAGGACTGCACCTTCCCGTTCGGAGTCGAAAAGGATGGTGGCTGAACATACGATCCCGCGCACACGCGAGGAGGTCGAACTGCACGAGCGCGTGCGCACGCTGCTCGACGACTCCTCGCAGCGCGACAATCCGATGCGCGAGGTGCTCGCCGAACTGCTCGAACGCAGCGAGCAGCAGCGTGGCCGGCTGGAGAAGCTGGTGCGCATCTCCGACGGCTACCACAATGTCTCGCGCACGCAGAACATGGACCTGATCCGCGAGTACGACCGCCAGATCATGCGCCTGGAGAAGCTCGCGCGCATCTCCGACCGTTACCAGAGCCAGCTCATCGCGCTCAACGAAGAACTCAAGACGCTCACGCTGCGCGATCCGCTCACCGGCGTGGGCAACCGCCGGTTCATGACCGATCGACTGCGCGAGGAAAGCGAACGCGCGAGCCGGCGTGGCGTGACCTTTTCGCTGGCGATCCTCGACATCGATCACTTCAAGAACGTCAACGACCATTTCGGCCACGACGTGGGCGACGCCGTGCTGTGCCGCGTGGTCGATACCGTGCGCAGCTGCCTGCGCGACTATGACGTATTCGCCCGCTGGGGCGGCGAGGAGTTCATCATCGCGCTGCCCGATACCGCGCTGGACGTCGCCGCTGCGGTGTGCGAACGCGTGCGCCGCGAGATCGAGGCCCTGAATGTCTCGTGCGACGCCGTGACGGTGTCGGTGACCGCCAGTTTCGGCCTCACCGAACACATCGCCGCAGAGAGCCCGTCGGAGACCATCAACCGTGCCGACGTGGCGTTGCGGCGCGCCAAGGACGCCGGCCGTAATCGCATCTTTCCCGCCTGAGTTCCCGCCGCGCGGCGCGTGCGGCGCGTGCCTTCCTGTGCTCCGGGCTTTCCAGCACGACGGCATCGTGGCAGGATCGACGGCGACCCCTGAGCGGAGATCTCGATGAAGCCGGCCAACGTCCGACTCCAGATTCACTTCGACCTGCAGCTGGCCGTGCCCGACGAACTCGCCACGATGGATCCTCAACAGCTCAAGGCGCGCCTGGCCGAGATGCTGGGTGCGATGGTGTTGCAAGGTCTGCCCACCATTGCCGGCAAGCAGCTCGCGCGCGCCGGTGTCGAGCTGCGCGCACATGCCCATGCGATCCAGGCCACCGCGCTCTCGCCCACCTCGTCGGTGGAGCGCGACGAACTCGTCACTGCCGCGCCGCATCTGACCGATGCCGAGCTCGAGGGTCTCGTCGCACGCGCCGGGCATGCGTTGCCCGAGGCGGCCTCCGACCGGTTGCGCGCGCTGCGCCGCCATGGCCTGGCGATCGCCAACGAGTTTCGCCTCGTGCCCTGCGTGGTGCACGCCATGATGAGCAACGAACAGCCGGGTACGCTCGAGGCCTCGCTCAATCTGACCAACGGCAGTGTGATGATCGAGGCGCACGAGCGCAGCAAGCGCTTGCTCGCCGGGCAGGAAGATGTCGCCGTCGAAATTGCTGGCGTCGACGAACACCTGCCCGCGAACTACGCCGGCCACACCATCAGCGGTCCGGTGATCGAGGTCACGGTGGCGGAGATCTCGCGCCATCGCGATGCACTGCTCGGGCTGTGGCAACAGGGCGCATGAGGCCCGCGCCCCGCGAGCTCACCGAACTGGATCTTCCCGGCTGCGGTCATCTGGCGGTGCTCGCACCTCACCCGGACGACTTCGACGCGATCGCGGTGACGATGCGCCATTTCGCGCGCCGCGGCTGGCGCATTCGCCTCGCCGTGCTGACCAGCGGCGCCTCCGGCGTCGAGGACGGCTACCGCGGTGCACGCAGCATCGCCGACAAGACCGCGCTGCGCGAAGCGGAGCAGCGCTCAAGCTGCCACGTTTTCGGCCTGCCGCCGGACGACCTGCACTTCCTGCGTCTCGACGGCGCGGGCGGTGACGCCTTCGCGGTCGACTCTGCGAGCCTCGCCCGCGTGCGGGCCTTCCTGCGCACGGCGCAGCCGACACGGGTATTCATGCCGCACGGCGACGACGCCAACCTCGCCCATCGTCGCACCTGGGAACTGTTCCGCACGATCGCGCGCGAAGACGGTCTCGCCGTCGAGGCCTGGCTCAACCGCGACGCCAAGACGCGCGCCATGCGCGAGGACGTGTTCGCGCGCTTCGGTGCCGAGGAGGCCGCGTGGAAGGCCGGCCTGCTGCGCCTGCATGCTTCCCAGCACGCGCGCAATCTCGCCACCCGCGGTCACGGCTTCGACGAGCGCGTGCTCGCCGTCAACCGCGCCAGCGCGGACGCAGCGGGCTGGTCGGGTGAATGGGCGGAGGCGTTCGAGGTGGTGCGATTCGGAACGGGTGGCGACGGAATGCGCCTTTAGCGCCGGTCGGAATCCTCGTCGACCTCGCGGATCACGACGCCTTCGATGACGTCCCCGCTTGCACCGGTTTCACTGGAGCGGCCCTGAGCGCGGCGGCGCATTTCCTGGAACTGCGGATCGCTTTCCATCTGCTTCCTGAGCGCGCGCATCTTCCACCACAGCCAGCCCCAGACGATGACCCCTACGGCGAGCGCGATCGCGAAGACCACCACCGAGAACATCAGCGCGACGATCGCGATCGTCACCGCGGCGACGACTGCGAACGCCTTGGCGAGCAGGCCGGGCGGTTTGACACCGGGCGTGCCGGCTTGGCGACGGTAGGGGCCGGGATCGAAGGACATCGAAACTCCTGCAGCGTTGCAATGTGGATGGTCCATGCTGAACGACGCTTCGCGCGAGGTCAATCGCGCGAAGGTGTCCGGTTGTGACCGGAGCCGGCGGGGAAGTTCCCGGCCGGTCGCCGCCGTTCGCCCGCAGCCGCCCGGGGCGGAGCCCGCATCAAGAACGATCCGTTGTCGAGCCTGCGGACCTGTCGTCCGCCGAGCGTGGGTCGCCAGCCAAGGGCGCGATCTGCGTACGGCGCAGGCGCACGCACTTGGGGTCATGCTTGAGGTGCAGCTTCCACCACAGCCCGACGAGGTTGTCACCGTGTGAGATGGCCTTGCGTGGCAGCGCCAGCGGGTCGTCGCCGGGCACGGCCGGCGCACGTGCGCAGGTCGTGGCGGTGGCATAGCCGGCCTCGGCCACGGCCTCCAGCGCAGCCCGGTCGTGGCTGCCGAACGGGTAGCAGAAGTGGCGCACCGGTGCGCCCAGCACATCTTCCAGCCGTTCGCGACAGCCGCTCACTTCGTCGCGCAGGCGTGCCGCGTCGAGGCCGGCCAGGCGCGTGTGTCCCAGTGAGTGCGCGCCGATCGTGCAGCCCTGTGCCGCGAGCGTGCGCAACTCGGCGGCGCTCATCAGCCGTGGTGTCGGGCGGCCGTCATGGGCGAACCACGATGAGCGCTGCCCGAGCAGACCGGCGATGGCATACACGGTGGCGGGAAAGCCGTAGCGTTGCAATACCGGCCAGGCATGTTCGGCGAACCCTGCGTAGGCGTCGTCGAAGGTCAGTGCGACCGCGCGTGGCGGCACCGCCGCGACACCGCGCACGCAGGCGTGCACCTCGTCGATGGACAGCACGTGATAGCCGCTGGCGGCGAGGAAGGCCATCTGTGCGGCGAAACGCTCGGTGCGGCAATAGGTCGAACGGTGCGAGCGCATCGCGCCGGGCAGTCGCGGAAAGTCGCCGATCTGGTGATACATGAGAATGTTGATGATGTCGCGCATGGTCGGCTCCTCAGCCGCTGCCCGTGAGCCGGGCGTAGAGGTCGCGATAGCGATCGATGATGATCGCCTCGGAGAACTCGTCGGCCACGCGCGAGGCGCCGCTGGCGATCAGGCGCGTGGCCAGACCGGAATCACCCAGCAGTTCGACGATGGCGTGCGCCAGGGCGGCGGCATCGCCGCACGGCACGATCAGCGCGTCCTCGCCGTGGCGCGCGAGTTCGCGCGCTCCGCGAAACGCGGTGGCGACGATCGGACGACGATGACTCCAGGCCTCGAGCAGTACGTTGCCCAGCGTCTCCTCGTCGCGCGACGGAAACACCATCAGGTCGGCGGCGTGGAACCAGGGCCCCGGGTCGTGCTGCCAGCCGACCCACACGATGCGTGAGGCAATGCCCAACGCCGCGGCGCGGGCGACGAGTGCCGGGCGCAGCGGACCGTCGCCGAGCAGCGCCAGCCGCGGGCGACGTCCGGCGACTTCCGCTGGCAGACGGGCGAAGGCGTTGAGCAGGTTGGCGTGATCCTTGACCGCGACCATGCGCGCGGCGTGCACGATCAGCCAGTCGTCGGCTGCGATGCCGTGCGCGCCGCGCAGTGCGCTCACCGCTGCCGCATCGGCTGGTCGTGCCGTTTCGACGAAGTTGCCGATGTGGAAGACGCGTTCGGCCGGCAGGCCATTGCGTACCATCCAGTCACACAGTCCGCGGGTGTTGCCGACCCATGCATCTGCGTGTACGAAGCCATGCACGCCGTAGTAGCCGCCCAGACGCGCCACATGCACCTGGGCGCTGTCGCGCGCGAGTCGCGTCAGGCGGGTGGCGCGGCTCATGTAGGTCTGCACTACCTGTGCGCCGCTGAGGCGCGCGTACCGGCTGACTTCGTGCCTGGACAGCGGGTCCCAGACGGTGCGCATCGGCGCTTGCGCGTGGGCGATGCCGTCGAGGTGGTGGCGGGCCAGCTCGCTGTCACGCCGTACCAGCGCAGAGACTGGTTCGCCGGCGCGCTGCATCGCGTGCAGGAAACGCGCGAACCAGCGTTCCGCGCCGCCCATCTGACGGCTGGCGATGATATGCAGCGAGGCCACTGACACGGCCGAACTCCCCGAGAGCGTTACGGTGCACGCGCACCGCAAACTCTGCATTTCATCCGATGGATGTGACGGGGCGATTGCAGGCCGGTGACAGGGAGGTTAAGGCAGGCAGGCGGGCTGCGGTTCCGTGCGGCGCTGCGCGAGGGCTGCAGCCAGCCGTGCGTCGTGGCCATACACATCCGGGCGCAACTGCAGGCGACCGTCTTCGACGCCCGCGCCGAAGTAGGTGACGAGGATGGACACCGGTTCGGACAGACTGACCTCGCGTGTGCGTGTGTCCGCCAGCCAGGCGGTGACCTGCTCCGACCCGCGGTCGCTACCGAGCAGCGCCTCGGCCAGATCCACTGCGCCCTCGACCCGCACACAGCCCGAACTGAAGTTGCGCTGCCAGCTCGAGAACAATTGCTGGCTGGGGGTGTCGTGCAGGTACACCGCGTACGGATTCGGAAAGCGGATCGCGACCTGCCCGAGCGCGTTGTGCGGCCCCGGGTCCTGGCGCAGGCGGATGGCACCGGGCTCGTTCCAGTCGACGGTGGCCGGGTCGAGCTCGGTGCCGTCCATGTCGAATACGCGCAACCGGCCCTGTTCCAGGGCGTCGGGGTTGTCGCGGATCTCGGGCAGCTTGTCCTGGCGCAGGATCGTCGGCGGCACATACCACGGCGGGTTGAAGCTCAGGCGCGTGATGCTCGAGCGCAGCAGCGGGGTGGGGCGGTCGCGACGGCCGACCTGCACGCGCGAGAACCAGGTGATCCGGCCGTCGCGCACCAGGGTGACCGTGGCCGCACCGGTGTCGACGCGCACTTGCGGGTCGCGCAGATCGGCAGCCAGTTGTCGCCAGCGTTCCAGGTTGGCGCGCACGCGTGCCAGACGCTGGTCGGCGTCGAGGTTGAGGGCGGCTCGCGTGCGCGGACCGACCACGCCGTCGGTCTCCAGCGCGTGATCGCGCTGGAAGGCACGCACCGTCGCCTCCAGTGAAGCGTCCATGTAGTCGTTGAGGATATCGCCCGACGCGTAGCCGAGCCAGGCCAGACGCGCGCGCACGACTGCGACGCGCGCGTGGGTGTCGCCGGCGCGCAAGCTCGACCCGGCCGCCAGGACGGCCGGTTCGGCATGTGCGATGTCGCGCAGCCAGGCATGAGCCTCGCGCAGCGCGTGGTAGGCGGGATGCGCCGGTCGCGTGGCATCGAGCGCAGCGAGCGGGTTGTCGAGTCCGGCAAGTGCGGTCTCGACGAGTGTCTCGACCGTCGCCGGAAGCGGGGCGCCGTCGATCCGCCACATCGGGTCGGCATCCTGCGGCGCGAGCTGGCCGCGCGCGAGGTCATCAAGCGCGGCCAGCCATGCGCGCGTCGCCAGCGTTTCGGCGCAGGCACGTTCGGCCGGGGACGCGGGTGGCGTAACGACAAGGCGGCGGATCGCGTCGAGACCGTACCCGGCCGGGTCCAGGCCGTCGTCGGCCAGATCCGCGATCGCCGTCGCGAGCGACTCGAGCCGGGCGCTTGTCCACAGCGGCGTCTGGTCGGCGGCCGCGAGAAAACGGGCCACTCGTCCGTCGTCCGCCGCGGCTGCGGTCAACGAGACGGTGAAGAGAAACACCAACGCGGAGCGCAACATTCTGAAACTCGTCTACAAGTGGGCGCTGATATACTCGCCGGCGGCAGCGATGCCCGGCATCGCGGTCGTCGGGCGGAAACCGTGCCGCCGGACCGCGTCGGACGCGTCGTACTGCACACGCTCAGGGAGAGTCTAGACGCATGCTGAAACGAATCGGCCGGCAGTTGCTGGCGGCGGGAGCCTTTGTTGTTTTTTCGACCTGCGCAGTGGCCTCGCCGTTCGCGGATCGGCTCGTCGCAGAGTTGTCCGCACGTGCCCCGGATCTCGACATCAGCGTCCTGCGTCATGGCGTGTCGGCGATGCAGTGCGCAATTCGTCACGGCGCGCAGGGGGCCGAGCGCCTCGCCGTCATCGACTTCTCGCTGCCCTCGTCCGAGCGCCGGCTGTGGATCTTCGACCTGAACAAGCGCGCGCTGGTGCTGGCCGACTATGTCGCTCATGGCAATCGCACGGGCGAAAACCTCGCCACGGCTTTCTCCAACATCGTCGGCAGCCACCAGTCGAGCCTCGGCCTGTTTCGCGCGGCCGAGAGCTATCACGGCAAGCATGGCTACTCGCTGCGCATGGACGGGCTGGAGCCGGGCGTGAACGACCGCGCACGCGAGCGCGCCATCGTCATCCATGGCGCAGACTACGTCGATCCGTCGTGGATTCCGGTGCAGGGTCGCATCGGCCGCAGCCAGGGATGCCCCGCAGTGCGCCCGGAAATCGCCGCGACCGTGGTCGACGCGCTCAAGGGCGGGCAGTTCGTCTTCGCCTATTACCCCGACCAGGACTGGCTGCAGTCCTCGGCCTATCTGAACTGCGACCCGTCGCGTGTCGCCGCCATGCTCGGCAAGGGCCGCGAGGGCTGAGCTTTTGCGTGTGTGCGGTGCAGGGTGGGTAGGTCGCGTCGAGCCGCAGGCGAGTGCGACATCCCCGCATCGCGACGGCGGCGTCGGCCCTCGCTGCGCTCGCACCGACCTACGGTCGGGGCTTTCTCAAGGCTTCCAGTAATTTCCTGCCGGCGCGGCCGTCGGGTTCCAGGCCGAGTTCGGGCTGGATTTCGCGGATCACGCGGCGGGTGTTGGTGCCGATCATGCCGTCGACGCCGCCGATGTCGTGGCCGCGCGCGATCAGCAGTTCCTGCACCTCGCGCCGTTCGGCGCGCGACAGGCCGGGGTCGTCGGTGGGCCAGGGCGTGACGAATTCGCCGGCGCCGCGGATGCGGTCGGCCAGGTGCGCGATGGCCAGCGCGTAGCTCTCGGCGGCGTTGTACGAGAACAGCGCGTCGAAGTTCTTCATCACCAGGAAGGCCGGGCCGTCGGCGCCTGCCGGCAGCAGCAGGCCGGCCGGGGCGTCGCCTGCGGGCAGGGCCGAGCCGTCGACGCGGCGCAGGCCGCGGGTGCTCCAGGTGGACATCGGCTGCTTGGCGCTGCGGCCGGCGTCGGAGGCGTCGAAGCCGTCGGGCAGCTTCACTTCGAAACCCCAGGCTTCACCGGTGCGCCAGCCGGCGCGCTGCAGGTAGTTGGCGGTGGAGGCGAGCGCGTCGGGCACGGTGCCCATCAGGTCGCTCCGGCCGTCGCCGTCGAAATCCACTGCCAGGCGCGAGAAGGTCGAGGGCATGAACTGGGTCTGGCCGAAGGCGCCGGCCCAGGATCCGCGCAGATCGTCGGCCTCGATGTGGCCGTCCTGCACGATTCTCATGGCGTGGAACAGTTCCCCCCGGAAGAAGCCCTGGCGGCGCCCGATGCAGGCCAGGGTGGCGAGCGAGTCGATCACGCGGCGCTTGCCCAGACCCTGTCCGTAGTTGCTCTCCACGCCCCAGATGGCGACCACCGTGGCGGCCTCGACGCCGTATTCGCGCTCGATCCTCATCAGCGTGTCATGCCATTGTGCGAGTCGTTCGCGACCGTCTTCGGCGCGCTCATCGTCGACAAGACCGGCCATGTAGTCCCAGATCGGCGTGGTGAACTCGGGCTGGCGGTCGAGCAGGGCGACCACGTCCATGTCCGGTTCGAGCCCGGCGGTATGGCGTTGCCAGGTCTCGGCGCGGATGCCGTTCTGGATGCGTGCATCTTCCTGCAGATTGTCGAGACATTGGCGGAAGGCCGGATCGGCGTGGGCGGCCAGTGGCAGCGTGGTGGCGAGGGCGGCGGCGAACAGGGTCTTGCGGTGCATGTCGGAATGTCCGGAACGGGGGTTTTGAGGTTCGCGAAGATGGTACGCGAGTCGACCGAGAAGTGCTGTGAGAGGGTGTTGCACGATTTGCGGTAAAGTCGGTCCCAGACTCGGTTCGGGCGATCAATGGGACGCGCATGAAGAACGGAAGCGGTGGGCGGCGCTGGCTGTACTGGGTGGCGTTTGCGGTGCTGGTGGTGCTGGTGGTGCTGGTCATGGTGCAGGTCGACCGCCAGTGGCAGCGCATGGGCGAGATGAGCCGCGTGATGCAGGAACAGGCCGAGGATATCCGCCGCACGCGCGGCCTGCTGCGCGAGCTCGAGGAGCGGCTGCGCACGGCGGACTTTTCCACGCGCGCCTCGCAGGCCGAGGCAGGTGACGCGCCGGACGAGGACGCCTTCGCGCGCGCGCGCCGCGCCGCCGCCGACCCGGACTACGCCCAGGGCGACTGGCTGCGCATGGCCTTCGGCACCGGGCTCAAGACCATCACGCCGCTGGTATCGAGTGATGCCTACGCCGCCGAGGTGCAGAACTACGTGCTCGAGTCGCTGCTCGCGCGCGACCCGGACACGCTCGAATGGCAGGGGCTGATCGCGCGCGACTGGACGGTGTCGGACGACGGCCTGACCATCACCTTCCGGCTGCGTCGCGACGTGAGTTTTTCGGACGGCGTGCCGCTGACCGCGAAGGACGTGGCCTTCACCTTCGAATTCATCATGAACGAGGCGATCGCCGCACCGCGCGCGCGCGCCTACCTGTCGCGCATCGCACGGGTCACCGCGACGGACGAGCGCACGGTCGAGTTCGTCTTCTCCGGGCCCTATTTCAACAGCCTGCAGCTGGCCGGCGGCATGGCGATCCTGCCCGAGCACTTCTACCGCCGCTTTCTGGACGATCCGCGCACCTTCAACGAGAGCCGCGGCCTGCTGCTCGGTTCCGGGCCCTACCGGCTGGCCGACCCGGAGACCTGGACGCCGGATCTGGGACGTGTGGAACTGGTGCGCAATCCGCGCTACTGGGGGCCGGTGGACGGCTCCTTCGACCGCATCGTGTGGCGCGTCATCGAGAACGACAGCGCACGCCTGACGACCTTCCGCAACCAGGACATCGATCTGTACGGCGCGCGCCCGCGCGAGTACCGGCAATTGCTCGACGACCGGCAATTGCGCGAGCGCACGCAGCACTTCGAGTACATGAGCCCCACAGCGGGTTACAGCTACATCGCCTGGAACCAGGCGCGCGGCGGCGAGCCGACGCGCTTCGCCGACGCGCGCGTGCGCCGCGCCATGACCCATCTGACCGACGTCGATCGCGTCATCGAGGAAGTCATGCAGGGCTACGCGGAGCCCTCGGTGAGCCCGTTCTCGCCGCGTTCCAAGCAGCACGATCCGCTGCTCACGCCGGCGCCTTACGACCTCGAGCGCGCGCGCGCGCTGCTCGCCGAGGCCGGCTGGAAGGACCGCGACGGCGACGGCGTGCTCGAGAACGAGGCCGGAGCGCCCTTCGAGTTCGAGCTGACCTATTTCCAGGACAACGAGGATACGCGCCGCATGGTGCTCTTCCTGCGCGACATCTACGCGCGCGCCGGCATCGTCATGAAGCCGCGCCCGACCGAATGGTCGGTGATGCTGGAGAACATCGACCGCAAGGACTTCGACGCGATCACGCTGGGCTGGACCTCGGGCGTGGAAATCGACATCTACCAGATGTTTCACTCGAGCCAGATCGTCGACGGCGGGGACAACTTCGTCAGCTACCGCAATGCCGAACTCGATCGCCTGATCGACGCCGCCCGCTCCGAGGTCGACGAGGCGCGCCGCATGGCCCTGTGGCAGCAGGCCGAGCGCGTGATGGTCGAGGACCAGCCCTACACCTTCCTGTTCCGCCGCCAGACCCTGGCCTTTGTCGACGAGCGCATCGAGGGGCTGGAAAACACCGCGCTGGGCCTGAACCTGCTGGCGGTACCGGTGGAGGTGTGGGTGCCGGCGGCGAAACAGCGGCAGCCTTGAACCCGCCATGCTGACCTATCTGCTGCGCCGCGTGTTGCTGATGGTGCCGACGCTGTTCGGCATCACGGTGATCGTGTTCGCTGTGATGGCCGCCGCACCCGGCGGCATCAGCGCGAACACCCTGGTCGACGGCACCAACCTCGAGCCCGAGGCGCGCAAGGCGCTGGAGGACTACTACAACCGCCTCTACGGCCTCGACCAGCCCGCGCCGGTGCAGTATCTGCGCTGGCTCAACAACATCTCGCCGGTGGGTTTCGAGCGCGAGGCCGACGGCACGCTGGGTGCGTTTTCGTTCACCAAGGGCCCGGACCTGGGCACGAGTTTCCGCTATGGCCGCCCCGTCACCGACCTGCTGGCCGAGCGGCTGCCGATCACGATCCTGCTCAACCTGCTGTCGATCCCGCTGATCTACGCGGTGTCGATCGCCATCGGCGTGCAGGCGGCGCGCTCGCGTGGCGGGCGTTTCGATGTCGCTTCCAACGTCGTGCTGCTGGGCCTGTGGTCGGTGCCGACCATGCTCGCTGGCGTGCTGTTCATCGGCTTTCTCGCGTCCGAGCAGCACTGGCGCTGGTTCCCTACCGGTGGGTTGGTGCGCCGCGAAGCCTTGGACCAGACCTTTCTGCCGTGGCTTGCGAGCGGCTCCGACGTGCTGCTGATGCTCGTCTGTGCGGCGCTGGGCACGGCGCTGCTGGTGTGGGGCGCGGCGCGCGCGCCACGGGGTGCGCGGCGCATCGGCGGCGCCGTGCTGGGCGCGATGCTTGGCTGGCTCATGGCGGCAGACGTCGCCGGCGCGATGCCCGGCGTGCTGCACCTGATGCTGGCCGCCAGCGGCGCGGCGCTGCTCGGTGCGCTGGCGGGCATTCCGGGCACGGCGCTGCGCATCGCGCTCGCCGGAGGTGTGGGGCTGATGCTGGGGATCGGCATCGCGCGCGCGGTCGGCGCCGAAGTGGTGCAGGCGGGCTATCTGTTCGACCGCAGCTGGCATCTGGTGCTGCCGGTGGTCACGCTGTCCTACGGCGGGCTGGCCTTTCTCGCCAAGCTCACGCGCGCCTCCCTGCTCGAGAATCTCGCGGCCGATTACGCGCGCACCGCGCGCGCCAAGGGCGTGGACGAGGAGACCGTGCTGTGGCGCCATGTCTTCCGCAACTCGCTGCTGCCGCTGATCACGGTCTCCGCCACGCTGCTGCCCAGCCTGCTGGCCGGCTCGGTGATCGTCGAGAGCCTGTTCTCGATCGACGGCATGGGCAAGCTCGCGGTCGAGGCGGTGCAGACGCGCGACCGCGAACTGGTGCTGTCGGTGACGCTCATTTCCGGCCTGCTGACGCTGGCCGGCTATCTGCTGGCCGATCTGGCCTACGCCATCGCCGACCCGAGGGTGAGCTATGACTGACACGGCTACCGCCGCCATGCAGCCATCGAAGCCGTGGTCGCGCCGCGTTCTCGCCGCCGTGCTGGTGCGCATCGGTGCGCGCCTGGGTCTGGCGTGGATCGCGCTGCTGGCGCTGATGGCGGTGTTCGCGCCGCTGCTCGCCAACAGCCATCCGCTGTACCTGGTGCTCGACGGTCAGGCGCGCTTTCCGGTGATCGAGCATCTGGACTGGGCCGACTGGAGCTGGCTGGCTGCCTTCGTGCTGGCGCTGGTTGCGTGGCGCCTGCCCGGCCACGGACTGCTGCGCCTGCTGGGCTGGTTCGCGTCGGTGGGCGTCGCCGCTGCGATCGCATGGTTTACGGTGGCGCCGCCGCAGCTTGCGATCTACGAGCAGTACCGGGAGTGGGAGACAGCCGGCCGCGTGGAGACGGTGGTGCGCGCGCCGATTCCGTATTCGGCCAAGGACTATCTGCGCGACTACGGCGACACCGGTATCGAGGCGCCACTCAAGGCGCACGACGGTCGCACGCACTGGTTCGGCACCGAGGACAACGGCGCGGATGTGGCTGCACGCATGATCCACGCCGCGCGCGTGGCGCTGGGCATCGGCTTCATCGCGACCGGCATCGCCCTGGTCATCGGCACCATCATCGGCGGCTTGATGGGCTATTTCTCGGGCGTGGTCGACATCATCGGCATGCGTCTGGTGGAGATCTTCGAGGCCATCCCGACGCTGTTCCTGCTGCTCACCTTCGTGGCCTTCTTCGGCCGCTCGATCTACATGATGATGATCATCATCGGCATCACCTCGTGGTCGGGCTATGCGCGCTACGTGCGCGCCGAATTCCTGCGCCTGCGCGAGCAGGACTTCGTGCAGGCGGCCATCGCCTGCGGCCTGCCGCTGCGCTCCATCCTGTTCCGTCACATGCTGCCCAACGGCGTCGCGCCGCTGCTGGTGGCGGCGAGCTTCGGCGTGGCCTCGGCCATTCTCGCCGAGGCCACGCTGTCCTTTCTCGGCCTGGGCCTGGTGGATGACCCGTCGTGGGGCCAGATGCTCAATCAGGCGGTGCAGTCGTCCACCTTCAACTGGTGGCTGGCGGTGTTTCCGGGCGGGGCGATCTTCCTGACGGTGTTCGCCTACAACCTGGTCGGCGAGGCGCTGCGCGACGCGGTCGATCCGCACACGCAGCGCAGCGGGAGGGCCGCGTGAGCCGCCTGCTCGAAATCCGCGAACTGGTCAGCGAACTGTCCGACGGGCGCGACTGGATGCGTGCGGTCGACGGCGCGAGCCTGGAGGTGCGCCGTGGAGAAACCTTCTGTCTGGTGGGTGAGTCGGGCAGCGGCAAGTCGGTCACGGCGCTGTCGGTGATGGGTCTGCTGCCCTTCGCGCGCCACCGTCACCCGGCCGGGAGCGTACGCCTGTTCGATGACGACGATGCCGGCATCGAACTGCTCGGCGCCAACGAGGAGGTGCTGGCCGGCGTGCGCGGCGGGCGCATCGGCATGATCTTCCAGGAGCCCATGACCTCGCTCAATCCGGTGATGACCATCGGGCAGCAACTCGACGAAGTGCTGGTGCTGCACCGCCCCGACATGGACGCGGAGGCGCGCTGCGAGCGCATCCGCGCGGCGCTGGCCGAGGTGCGCATTCCCGACCCCGAGGGGCGCATGCGCGAGTATCCGCATCGCCTCTCCGGCGGGCAGCGCCAGCGCGTGATGATCGCCATGGCACTGATCTGCGAGCCTGCACTGCTGATCGCCGACGAACCCACCACCGCGCTGGACGTGACCGTACAGGCCGAGATCCTGCGCCTGATGCGCGAACTGCAGGAACGCCGTGGCATGGGCCTGCTGTTCATCACGCACGACTTCGGCGTGGTGGCGAAGATCGCCGACACCGTCGGCGTGATGCGACACGGCAAACTCGTCGAATGCGGGCCGGTGGCCGAGGTGTTGCGCCGCCCGCAGCACGCGTACACGCAACAACTGATCGCCTCGCTGCCCGAGCGCCTGCCGCGGCTCGCGCGGCGCGAGTCGCATCACCGGCCGCTGGTCGAGGTGCGCGAGCTGTCCGTGCATTTTCCGGTGCGGCGCGGCCTGCTGCGGCGCGTGGTCGACCACATCCGCGCCGTCGACGGCGTGAGTCTGGACGTGCATCCGGGAGAGGTGGTCGCGCTGGTGGGCGAATCCGGTTGCGGCAAGACCACGCTGGGGCGCGCGCTGCTGCGCCTGATCGAAGCCACGGGCGGCACTATCGCGCTGGAAGGGCAGGACATCACGCATCTGACCGGAGACGCCATGCGCGGCTTGCGCCGTCGCATGCAGGTGGTGTTCCAGGACCCGGGTTCCAGCCTCAATCCGCGATTGCCGATCGCCACCACGCTGATCGAGCCGATGCGCGTGCACGGCATCGGCGCGAACGACGCACAGCGCCGCGAGCGCGCGGCGGCCCTGCTCGAGCGCGTCGAGATGCCGGTCGACAGCCTGTGGCGCTATCCGCACGAATTCTCCGGCGGCCAGCGCCAGCGCCTGGCGATCGCGCGTGCGCTGGTGCTCGAGCCTCGCTTCGTGCTGTGCGACGAGATCACCTCGGCGCTCGACGTCTCGGTGCAGGCGGGCATCCTCAAGCTGCTGCGCCGGCTGGTCGACGAGGAGGGGCTGGGCATGCTGTTCATCACGCACAACATGGGCGTGGTCGAGTATCTGGCCGACCGCATCGCCGTGATGCACGCGGGACGCATCGTCGAGCGCGGCCGTACCGCCGACGTGCTCGCCGATCCGCAGGACGAATACACGCGCACGCTGCTCGCCGCGGTGCCGCGGCTGGACGATCTGGCCGCCTGAGGGACGCGCGATGGACATCATCTTCGGCATCATCCTCCCCATCTTCGGTACGCTCGGCATCGGCTATGCGGCGGCACGCTTCGGCGTGTTCGACGAGGCGGCCAACCGCGGGCTGTCGGTGTTCGTGTTCAATTTTGCGATTCCGCTGATGCTGTTTCGCTCGATCGCGCAGACCGAGCTGCCCGACGCGCTGCCGTGGGGCTATCTGCTGTCGTATTTCGTCGGTGCCTTCGTGACGATGGGCCTGGCGATGGTCGCGGGGCGCACCTTGTTCGCGCGCCGGCTCGACGAGCTGGCGGTGATGGGGATGGGGGCGAGCTACTCGAATACCGCGATGCTCGGCATTCCGCTGGTCGTCACGGCCTACGGGCCGGCCGCCGCGTTGCCGCTGTTCGTGCTCATTGCGTGTCACAGCCTGGTGCTGTTGCCGCCGACCACGATCATCATCGAGGCCGCCCGCGGTGCCCAGCAGTCGATCGGCAAGCTGATGTGGACGCTGCTGCGCGGCGTGGCCACGACGCCGCTCATCTGGGGCCTCTCGGCGGGACTGATGTTCGCGATTTCCGGCGCTGCGGTGCCCGATGCAGTCGATTCGATCGCGGGCGGCATCGGGGCGGCGGCCGCACCGTGCGCGCTTTTCGCGCTGGGCGCCTCGCTCACGCGCTACCGTCTGGGTGGCAATCTGCGCGAGCCGTTGGTCGTCGTCGCGCTCAAGACGCTGGTGCACCCCTTGCTTGTGTGGCTGCTCGCCACCCAGGTCTTCGACATCCCCGAACTGTGGGTGGTGGTCGCGGTCACGCTCGCGGCGCTGCCGGCCGGCGTGACGCCGTATCTGTTCGCGCAGCGCTATCAGGTGGTGCAGGCCTCGACCGCCTCGACGGTATTCCTGTCGACGCTGTTCTCCGTCGTGAGCCTTTCGGTGCTGTTGTTCATCGTGCGCTGACTCAGCTCATTGATTGCGACGGATTGCGCAGGCGCTCGAGAAAGGCCTGCATCAGTGCCGCGGTGCGATCACGCCGTTGCGAGGGCGTGCGCAACTCCAGCATGTGATCGAGCAGCCGCGGGTCGAGCGCATCGCCATCGACGAAGCCCATGCTCCAGCGCTCGAACATCGGGGTGTCGACCAGACCAATGTCGAGCAGGGCGCAGTCACGGTGGCGTTCGTCGCGCAGGATGCGCGCGTACAGGGTGATGACGTGCTCCTCGATGCCTTCCAGGGTCTGCATGAAGTGATTGCGCCCGGCGCACAGCACGCCGGTGATGCCGAGCACCGCGTTATGGGTTTCGCTGGTTTGCAGCAGGTTCGCGAGACGCTCACGGCCCAGTGGGGCGACCGAGCGGCTGACGTAAGTCAGGCGCAGGTATCCGGACATCGGGTGACTCTCCCTGGGGGCTGATGGCTGAAGTGTCCAGTGTATCGTCCGGTCGATCCGTCGACGAAGCGGCAGCGGTGGTGCGCGAGAAATGGCGTATTGCAAATGCAACACGCTCTTCGACGCTTCGTCCCCCGGGCTGGGCCTCGACCAAATCCAGCCGGCCGCGCAGGCCCTCGCCGTTGGCCATCTGGATGGCCAGGCCGGGGCGCGCGTTGAGTTCGAGCAGCATCGGCCCCAGTCTGCGGTCGAGCGCCAGATCGGCGCCGAGGTAGCCGAGCCCGGTCATTTCGTAGCACGCCGCGGACAGGTGCAGCAGCGTGCTCCAGTCGGGAATCTTCAGCGAAGCAAGCTCGCGGCCGGTATCCGGGTGGGCGCTGCACGGGCGGTCGAACTGGACCGCGCGCACCGCCGTGCCGCTGCCGATGTCCAGCCCCACGCCGACCGCGCCCTGGTGCAGGTTGGCCTTGCCGTCGGAAGCGGCCGTGGACAATCGCATCATCGACATCACCGGATAGCCGCGGAAGACGATCACGCGGATGTCGGGTACGCCTTCGTAGGTGTAATCGGCGAAACGCTCGTCGAAGTCGATCAGCGTCTCGACGATGGCGACATCGGGCGAGCCGCCCAGCGAATACAGCCCGGAGAGGATGTTGGAGACGTGGCGTTCGATGTCTTCGCGTCCGATGCGTGTACCGCTGGGCTTGATGTAGCCGTCGCCGTCGATGCGCTCGATCACGAGGATGCCCTTGCCGCTGCTCCCCTTGGCCGGCTTGATGACGAAGCCGGGGCGACCGGCGACCATCTCGACCACGTGGCGCACCGCGAACTGCGAGCGCACCGTACCGATCAGCTCCGGTGAGGTGATGCCGTGATCGGTTGCGAGCAGCTTGGTCTGCAGCTTGTCGTCGACCAGAGGATACAGACGCCGGTCGTTGTAGCGGCCGATGTAGCGGATGTTGCGCGTGTTCATGCCGATCACGCCGCGCGAGCGCAGGGTGGTAGCCACCGAGAGCATTCTTCAGCGCTCCGCCAGCGGCTTGAAACGCCACAGTTCGAGCAGGCGATAGCCGGTGTAGTTGCCGATCATCAGGATCAGCGCCATCAGGATCATCTGCACGCCGAGGAAGTTGAAGGTGATGTGCCGTACCCAGGGATTGGTCATCGCCAGATAGGCGATGACGGCCGTGAGCAGGCTGCCGCCGCCCTGGATCAGCACTTCCTTGGGGCCTTCCTCCTCCCACAGGATGGACATGCGCTCGATGGTCCACGACAGGATGATCATCGGGAAGAAGGTGATGGTGAGCCCTGCGTTGAGTCCGAAACGCCAGGACAGGACCGAGAACACCGAGATGATGGCGATCACGGTGATGATCACGGCCGACACCCGCGCCACCAGCAGCAGGTTGAGGTGAGACAGGTAACTGCGGATCACCAGACCGACCGCCACCACCAGCAAGAAGCCGATCAGCCCGGTAGTGAGCGAGGTCTGGATGAAGGCCAGCGCGATGAGCACCGGCATGAAGGTGCCCGAGGTCTTGATGCCGATCAGGATGCGCAGGATCACTACCACCAGTGCCCCGATCGGAATCAGCAGGATGGTCATGAACAGGGCCTGCTCTTCCAGCGGCAGGCTGTGGATCGAGAAGTTGAGCAGCGTCGAATCACCCGCCTGGCTGCGCAACGCAGCGCTGGCCGGCTGGCTGTGGCGCAGCATCGAGAAGCTGACCTGTGAGTTCGTGCCGCCCTGCACCTCCAGCACCGGGCCGGCTGCGCGCTGCCACAACAGCAGGTTCTCCGGCTTGCCTTCGGTGCCGGAGACCGGCTCGATGAGAATGGATTCATCGGCATCGAAGACTTCGACCCAGGTCGTCAACGTCTGGCGACGACGTCCGTCCCCGAGCAGCAGACCATGGACCTCGCGCGCGGCGATGCCGGCCTGGTTGAGCAGACGCACGATCAGCGCGGGTTCCGCGTGGCGCGTCAGCAGCAGGCGCGCGTTTTCGCCCTGACCTTCGCCCGAGATGTCGTGCACCAGTTCGCGCGCGAAGCTGAACGCATTGGCCGAGCGCTGCCAGGCGCGCTCGATGAGAGCGCGCGCGGCGATGTCGTAGGGGCTTTGCCACAGGATCTCGGCGGGCACCTCCGGCGGTGGCGCGTCCACTCCGCGCTCGGCCGGCGCGACCAGCAACTGGGCCGTGTAGTAGAGCTGCTGTGCGCCCTCGGCCGAGCGGATCGCCCAGCGCGCGCGCCGTGCGCCGGTGGTGTCGTCGAAGCTCAGGCCGTAGCCGGCCGAGGCGGTGTGCTCGTTGAGCAGGCGGTAGCCCGGCTGGCTGGTCGGCAGGGCCAGATCGACACGCACCGGCTCGCCCTGCGCGCGCAACGTAACCTGCGCCTCCACCTCCCACACCTGACGTTGTTCGCCGGGCGTCCAGGGCACCTCGTATTCCACATGGCGGTGCACGCTGAGCGCGATCCCGGTGACGAGCAGCAGGCCGACGATCAGGTAGAAGGGCAGGCGCGACATCGATCAGGGCTCGAGCAGGTCGTCGTCGTGCTGGTCGTCGGCCGCTTCGTCCGCCGTCTCGCCGCCCGGGAACTCGGGGCGTGCGAACGTGTAGCTGCGGCTCACGTCGACGACCGCCTGATCCATCAGAAACCTGCGGCCCAGCAGCACCGGATAGCTCAGATGGGCGCGGTCGTTGAGGGTGAATTCGACGGTCTGCTCGAGCGTGCCCAGCGTCATCGGCAGCGCAATGACCGGACGGCTGTCGGATCCCGAGGCTTGCAGGATGCGCACGCGGCGCACGACCCTGGCCTCGATTTCGCGATCGCGTATGCCGGGGACGACCGCATCGCGATCGCTCAGGGACAGACGAAATCGCACCCAGTCCTCGCCGTCGCGCTCGAACGGGGTGATCTCGTCGGCCGACAACGACGAGGTATTGGCGCCGGTGTCCAGACGCGCCTTGAAGTACGACCCGAGCGTAGGCAGGCCGATCCATTCGGCGCGTCCGAGCACGAGCTTGTCGTTGGCGGTGTCGGTCGTCAGCGGCGCGGGGCAATCCACGCGTTCGGGGTCTTGGTCGCGCGCGACGACCTGCTCCTGCAGCGTCTGCACGCGGCTGCGCAGTTCCCCGATGGCGGCCAGCCCGGCGCGGCTGCGCACGTCGTCGAAGCCACAGTGCTCGAGCAGGGCGCCTTCCAGCCGGTCGATGCGCTCGACGATGCGTGCCTCGCCCTGCGAAGGTCCGTCAGGCGGCAGGGTTGCACATGCCGAGAGAAACATCAGGATGCTCAATGAAACGGGAAGTGCGAGTCGCCATGATTCAGACATCGGGTGCGGTTTCCATGCGGGCATGCGGCCCGGGTGCAGCGACGCGGCAGGCGTCGCCGGGTGTTCAGAACAGGATGAGCGGCGCACCTTTACGCCGGATGCAGCTGGTTGTGTCCCACGCCGCTGTAGGATTCGGTCCGCATTTTCGGAGGTCTGTGCCCCAAGTCGAGCGCACGCTTTGTTTCAACATATTTCAATATGCATTGGGGGTTTATGCCGGCGTGTCGGTTTCGCAGTTGTGTCAGTCCCGACTGCGGAAAGCGGTGGCGGCGGCCGGCCACGCGAAGGCAAAGGCGATCGCACCGGAGGCGACAGCGATCATGAACAGCGCGCTCCAGCGTTCACGGTCAGCGAAAGCGCCGAAGGGGATGTCGGCGAGCAGTGGCACCGTGAACAGTGCCGAGACGGCTGCGACGATTCCCGCGAATACCGCCAGTGGCCGCGTCGGCCGCCAGCGCGCGCCACCGCGCAGGAGCGTGTAGATCATCAGTGCGGCCCAGCCGCAGGCCACCAACGCGGCGGCCGGCCAGTTCTCGGCGAGCAGTGCGGCGAGTCGGTCGATGCGGAAGTCGTTCATCGGCTCCAGTTCGCGGTCGGATCGTGGCCGTGATGATAGCGCGTCAACTCAGCTCGCGCGGCGCGGGCGGAACTGGCGCGTGTCGCGGTAATAGGCCGGCGATTCGTTCTCGGGCGTGACGCCCGGGATGCCGCATAGCGGCAACGGACGCAGCATGCGCGGCGTCGCAAGCGCGTGACTGTCCGCGATCAGGCCGGCGAGCCAGCAGTCGAGTTCCTGCCGTTGCGCGGTTTCTCCCTGCGCGAGCCAGTCCTCGCGCACCGCGCGGTGCACGCTCTTTGCGCACAGGCCGACAAAGGGGGCGCGAAGCGCCTCCCAGCTCGCGTGGCCGATGACGAAGAAGCGTGTCGTCAGCGGCAGGCTGGCGCGGCGTGCGACGAATACCTCCTCCCAGGCGTGCGCGGCGAGCAGTGCGGGAATACACGGGTCGCAGGAGACGACCGCCATGCCGCACTCGTCGAACTGCGTCAACGTGTCGCGGCGCCGACCCCGGCCGGGCAGGCCGGCCGCGCGACGTGCTGCGATCTCTCCCGCGTGGGCGGCATTGAGGGCGGCCTTGGTTGCCGGCCACGCGCACCACGAGAGCGCATTGAAGAAATCGTGCCAGTCGTCGCGACGCGTGGGAACGATGCCACTGGCGTCGATGTGGGCCTCATAGGCATGCGCGACGTCCGTGTGCTCGAAGCGCAACGGCAAGCCGGAGTCCGTTTGTGCGTGTGGCGCGACTTCGCGCAGCAAGGCGGTGAGCGCGCTCGCGTCTGGCAGTCGGCGCTCGGGGAAGCGTCCGAGCCAGGACGCGATCGGCTCGAAAAGTGTGTTTGCGGCCAGTGCGGCGGGGCTTTCGGGGTGAGGCGTCATGGTGTGGGTTGATCATGCACGTGGCAAATTCTACTGGCCTGTGCCGCTCGCGGTCGCGTTCGGCGCTACCATCGACGCTCTTTCGACGAGGTCATCGATGATGTTCCGAAAACTGCTCGCTGCCGCGGGTTGCGCCTGTGCGCTGGCCGGGTGTTCCGCGGCGGTAGCGGTGGCCGACGCCACGGTCACGGTGGTGGCCACCGGCGTGAAGGTCACGGCCAAGACCGTGGGTGCGGTCGCCGATGCGGTGATCCCCGACGGCGAGGACGATGCTGCGCAAAGCGCACCGCAAGATTGACAACGGCCCGCTCGAGGGCGGGCCGCAAGGCGTGCGTAGAGCGCCTCTCAGTCTGCTTCCGACCAGGGCTTCCCGGCCGTGCCCCAGTCGTGCTTGGGAATGTCGTAGATGATCACATCCACCGATTCGGGGCCGCAGCCGAGCACGCGGCACGATTCCTTTGTGATGGCTTCCATCAGTTCCTTCTTCTTCTCGGGCGTGCGGCCCTCGAACAGTTCGACACGGAAGGTCGGCATGGGTCTTCTCCTTGCAGATTGGGGTGGTCGCGAATTCGAATGATCAACGCAGTCCCTGGGCGGTGAACAGGATCACCTGTCCGCCGACGAAACTCACGTTCACGGTGGCCTTGCCGCTGCGCCACACGCAGTTGCGCGCACTGAGCACATCGTCGCACTCGCTCGGCTTGCCCAGCAGTTGCTGCACTTCGTCATAGCTCTGGCCGGCGCGCAGCTTGTCGTAGTTCGCGACCGTGACCTTGCTGCATGCGGCCAGCGCCAGCAGCAGCGCGGCGGGGATGAGATGGGTGGGTTTCATCGGTGGCTCCGAAGACGCGACGGGGCGATTCTAAGCCCGCGGGCGGCGCGCCGTGTGGGGCGATTGCAGCTGCTTACACCAGCCCGAGCGCGCCGATGAGCGCGCCGGCGGCGATCAGCCAGATCGGCGACACCCGCCACAGCAGCATCGCGACGACGGTTGTCAGGATCAGCGCCAGCGACCCGATGCGGTGTTCGGGCGCCTGCACCAGCGGCATCGCCACCACCGTGCCGGCGGCCATCAGCAGGCTGATGGTCATCGGTGCGAGTCCGTGCACAAAGGCACGCACGCCCGGCGTGTCGCGTCGCGCGTGGCCCCAGCGGCTGATCGCCAGCGTGACCAGGGTCGAGGGCAGCAGCATGCCGATCAGCGCCGCGGCCGCGCCGGTCAGGCCGAACACCTGGTAGCCCAGCACCGCGACAAAGAGCAGATTGGGGCCGGGTGCGGCCTGCGCGATCGCAATCGATGTCGTAAAGCCGACGTCGTCCAGCCAGCCGTGTTGCTCGACCAGGAAGCGGTGCATCTCCGGCGCCGTCGAGATCGCGCCGCCCACCGACAGCAGCGACAGCATCAGAAAGCGCGAGAACAGATCCAGCAAGTCGGCCGGGCTCAGGGCGTTCATGCGCCCTCCCGCCGCGCCAGGCGCCAGCGTGCCAATGCCCAGCCGATCAGGCCGAGACCCGGGACCACCCACATCAGCGGCGCACGCACCACGGCGATGAGCACGAAGGTTGCCACGCCCAGCGCCGCCGCCAGGACCCATCCCAGCGGGTTGCCGCGCAGCGACGCGGCGAGCTTGAGGCCCATGCCGAGGGTCAGCCCGGCGGCGACCGCCGCCATGCCGCGCAGCGCTCCGGCCACCGCGCTGTGGTCCGAGAAATGGTTATAGACCGCGACGAGCGAGAGCATGACGACCAGCGGCACCAGCATCATGCCCGACAGCGCCGCCAGCGCACCGCGCCAGCCGAAGCTGCGGTCGCCGACGATCAGCGACATGTTGACGATGTTCGCGCCCGGCAGCAGTTGCGACAGCGACAGCAGTTCGACGAACTCCTCGCGCGTGAGCCAGCGTTTTTGCTCCACCAGACTGCGGTGGGCGACCGCCAGCACACCGCCGAAACCCTGCAGCGCAAGCAGCGTGAAGGTCACGAACAGTTCCGTGAGCGAGCGTGGAGCGGGGCGCCCGGCATGTGAAGAGTCGTCGGAATCGGTCACGATCGAATTGCGAAGTGGAAGACGCGAAGCGTAGCGCATCGGCGCGCACGCCGCAGGCGTGGTTGCGCGTTCGCGCGCTTGACACTGGATCGACGCCCACTATAATGGCCGTCTTTCCGAGCGGGAATAGCTCAGTTGGTAGAGCGCAACCTTGCCAAGGTTGAGGTCGCGAGTTCGAGCCTCGTTTCCCGCTCCACAGGTTTCAGCGGTGCTCTCCAGGGAGCTTCGCCCCGGTCGCGAGACGTCGGGAAAACGGTCAGTCTGGCGCGATGGCAGAGTGGTTATGCAGCGGCCTGCAAAGCCGTGTACCCCGGTTCGATTCCGAGTCGCGCCTCCAGACAATGCGGGAATAGCTCAGTTGGTAGAGCGCAACCTTGCCAAGGTTGAGGTCGCGAGTTCGAGCCTCGTTTCCCGCTCCAGCATCAAGTTCGGACGAACTTCGGCGGACTTCCGAGAAAAGGGCTTCGTGCCCTTTTTTCCGTTCACCGCCAAGGGTTAATGCCACGGACGCACACGGCGCCGATCGCGCACGCCCTGCTCGCGTTCGAAGAACGCTCGTACCCATATTCGCCTGCTGATACCCTTGGCAGAGTGCGGCGCGTGGGCATCGGGGGGTGTTTCCCCGCACGGTCGCGGTCGTGCGATCAAAGGTGTCGAGCGTGCAACGGGCCGGTCGCGACAGGCGCGCGAAGCGTCATGATCGTTCCGTCCTGCGGGCCGATGGGTCGTGGAGGCATGACGTGATGATCGCTTCCTTCCTTGTGTTCCTGCTGGGCTTCACGCTGATCGGCGTGTCGTCATACCTGCTCAGTCGCGGCACCAAGCACGACTACTATCTGGCCAGTGCCAGCGTCAAGCCGTGGCTGGTCGGCCTGTCGGCGGTGGCCACCAACAACAGCGGCTACATGTTCATCGGCGTCATCGGCTATACCTATGTCGCCGGTTTCTCTGCCTTCTGGCTGATGTTCGGCTGGATCCTGGGCGATTTTCTCGCTTCCCTGTATGTCCATCGCCGCCTGCGCGAAGCCACCGAACATACGGGTGAGGTCAGCTACGCCGGCGTGCTCAGTCATTGGGCGGGTCAGCCGGGCGGTGCGCTGCAGCGCCTGATCGGGCTGATCTCGCTGGTGTTCCTGCTGACCTACGCGAGCGCGCAACTGGTGGCCGGCAGCAAGGCCTTGCACGTGCTGTTCGACTGGCCGTTGTGGGCGGGCGCGGTGATGGGGGCGGTCATCGTCGTCCTGTACTGTCTGGCCGGCGGCATCCGCGCCTCGATCTGGACCGACGCGGCGCAGTCCATGGTGATGATCGTCGCGATGAGCGTATTGCTGGTGGTTGCCACGATGTCGCTGGGCGGTATCGACGGTGCCTGGACGGAAATGCGCGCCATCGACGGCTTTACGCACTGGTTCCCGGACGATGCGGCCATTCCCGGCGCGACCGGCGCGGTGCTCTTTGCCGTCGGCTGGCTGTTTGCCGGCCTGTCGGTGATCGGTCAGCCGCACGTGATGGTGCGCTTCATGACGCTCGATGACCATCACCGGATGAAGGCTGCGCGCGGCTGGTACTACGTTTGGTTCACGCTGTTCTACGCCGCGGCAACCGGCGTCGGTCTGCTCTCGCGCGTATATCTGGCCGATACCGTCAACTTCGACGCCGAACTGGCGCTGCCCACGATGGCCATGGAACTGCTGCCTCCGGTGCTGGTGGGCCTGGTCCTCGCCGGCGTGTTCGCCGCCACCATGTCCACGGCCGATTCGCTGGTGCTCAGCTGCTCGGCAACGATCACGCACGACCTGTCGCCGCGTCCGATTGAACGCACCGCGCTGCTCAAGGCGAGCACCCTGCTGATTACGGCGGTGGCGCTGGGCTTCGCGCTGCTCAACAATCAGAGCGTGTTCAGCCTCGTGATCATGGCCTGGTCGGGCCTCGCCAGCGCGTTCGGCCCGCTGCTGCTGGTGCTGTGCATGGGCCTGCGCCCCGGCCGTGCCCTGAGCATCGCCGCCATCATCGTCGGCTTCCTGGTCGCGCTCGGCTGGCGTCTGGCGCAATGGCACGAAGCGGTCTACGAGGGCATGCCCGGCATCCTCGCCGGGCTTGCGGTGTTGCTGATCGGGGAGGGGGTGATCCGGATGGTGCGACGCGACCACGACACCCCGACATCTGGCGCACGCAATGGCTGAACACGGGTGTTTGCGTGGCCTGCGCCAGATTTCGCGTTCACTAGAGCTTACGCCGATGAATTCGCCTTCGTTCCGGGGCGTCGAATGACCACAGCCCGGTGTTTGGGCTAGGCTGTGGCCATGAAGCGTGACGAGATTCACCCCCCGTTGCCGTGCGATGCGGTGCTGCCCTGCTACGGCGAGGGTGGTCTGCTTGGGTTGATCGACCGCTTCGCGGCCTTCCTCGACGGGCGGCCGTGGGTTGCGCCGGGCTCCGAGGTGCCGCAGGAGGATGCGCGCGTCGTCGTGTTCCTGCTCATCGACGGTCTCGGCGACAACTACCTGCAACGCTCAGGCGCCGGCAGTGCGCTGCTCGCGCACCGTCGCGGGCGGCTCACCTCGGTCTTTCCTTCGACGACCGCGAGCGCGGTGACGACGACGATGACCGGGCTCGCGCCGGCGCGCCACGGGCTGACCGGCTGGCACATCCGCGACCGGCGTTTCGGCGGCATTCTCGCGCCGCTGCCCCTGGTGCGTCGCGGCGGCGACGCGCTCGCGGCCCTGCGATTGACGCAGCGTCTGTTTCCCTATCGCACGCTTTACCAGAGGCGCGCGCGGCGCAGCATCTTCGTCTCGCCGCGATCCATCGCCTGGTCGCGCTATTCGCTGCGACACGCGCGCGGCGCGCGGATTCGCGGCTATGGCGGCGCCGCCGAGGGCATGGGCGAGGCGGTCGTGCGCGCGGTGCGCGAGCTGGGGCCGGAGGGCGGCTTCGTCCATGCCTACTATCCACTGTTCGATACCTTGAGCCACGAGTTCGGTAGCTCCTCGGATGCGGCCCATGCGGAGTTCCGGCGCATCGACCGGGTTTTCGGCGAGTTGCTCGGGCGGTTGGCGGGGCAGGGCTGCGCGATCGTGGTGAGCGCGGACCATGGTTTCTGCGACGCGAGCGACGAGCGGACGGTGCATCTGGATGATTATCCGGAACTGAGCGGGATGCTCGAATGTCCGTTGTTCGGTGAGCGCCGCGCGGCGTTCTGCGCGGTGCGGCGCGCGCGGGAAGCCGAGTTCGAGGCGGCCGCACGCGAAGCTTTCGCCGGCAAGGCGGTGGTGGCGCGCTCGCCGGATCTGGTCGCCGCCGGGCTGTTCGGAACGGGGCCGTTCAGCTCGCGTCTGGCCGAGCGTACGGGCTCGCACGTCCTGCTGATGGAGCCGGGATGGACGGTGGTGGACCGCGTCGCCGGTGAGACGCCGCATGCGATGATTGGCGTCCATGGCGGCTTGTCGCCCGACGAGATGTGGATTCCGCTCGTGACAGGGTATTGTTGACCCTGGGCAATGTAAGGAAATTGTTCATAAGGGAATAAGAAGCGTTATCATAAAAGTGTTTTCGCGCCGGGCGTCGAAAGTCGCGCGATGCGAGGTTCCACGCAACCGGGGGGCCGCGGGGTCCCCGTCCGATGTTGAGGAGTTCTGTCGATGCATGCACACCTGGTTTCTCCCCTTGTCGCGCGATTGCTGTCCGGGGTCGCGCTCGCGTTCACGTTCGCGCTGGCACACGCGGACTACGTGTGGATCGAAGGTGCCGAGGACGGCGCGGTGATTCGCTCGGGCGCGCTCGACGGCGAGCGCAAGCCGGCCGGCGAGCTCGATTCGGTGGAGTTGCGGCCCATCGGCGATGCCAAGCCCGAGGCGAAGGTCGACGGCGAGGTGATGCGCGTGACAGGCGTCCCCGAGGGGCGCGATGTGCGCGCGCGCGCCTACGAGGTGCTCGCAGAGGACGAGCTGATGTACTACCAGGCGCGCTGGGGCCGCAACGAGACCAAGGCGGACCTGGATTTCGAGCTCGTGCCCACCGAGGCTGGTGGCAATACCTTCCAGCTGATGTGGATGGGCAGTCCCGTCAAGGCGTCCTACGTGCGGGTGTCGACTTCGGCCGGATGGAGCAAGACGCTGGACCCGAACGAGGACGGTTCCGTCACGCTCGATACGCCGTTCCCGGGGCTGTACGTGTTGCAACTGACGGCCCGCGCCAGTGGCTGGGCGGAGATCGACGGCAAGCGCTACACGGATGTGCGCCACACCGCGACGCTGAGCTTCACCGTCGAGCCCTGAGAATGATTACGGCGTCGTCCCGAGGATGATGCCGCGTTCGCGAAAGCCGGCGAGCAACGGCGCGGCCTGCACCGCCAGTGCTGCGCTGTCCGCATGACCCAGTTCGGCCGCCAGGCGATTGATCGCCTGGCGGCCGTTTTCGCATTCGGCCAGCAGATCGAGCAGACGCGAAGTAAGCGCGTTGACCTCGGTGAAATGCACTTCGTCCGCGGCATCGCGATGCACGACGATGAAGGTCGGCTGCGGTTTGCGGGGGCGAAAGTCCGGACCGATGCGATGCACGGACCAGTCGTAGGCGAGATTCATCATCGCCGGGTTGAGCACCACCTTGTGTGCGAGCAACTCCCCGTGCGCGTCATGCGACGGAATCGGCGCGTCCATGACGTCGACTGCCAGTTCCGCCCATTCGTGACGCGCCAGGTCGGCGAGCCAGCGCGGACGCGGCATCGCGATCTCGCCATCGTTCAGGTAGCGCACGAATTCGCGCGGGATCTCGCGAAACCATGGGGTGGCGAGCGGCCAGTCGCGCCAGAAGCAGCGTATCAGCCGTGTCCAGCGTGCCTCGCCGAGCAGCGCGCGACAGACCGGGAAGCAACGGTCGAGAAAGCCGCGCAGGTTGTTGAACAGCAGGCGCTGGTAGATGCGCGCGCGTCGTCCGTCGATCCCCGGCGGGCGCGAGACGTGATGCGGGTCGCGCAGGTGGCGAGCGAAGGCGTGCTGGAACTGCTGGAACCCGGGGTTGGCGCTCACTGTGCGACGCTCCGGTGGGGCGGCGCATGGTGTGCCTGGATCCGGGCGATGCGTTCGACTTCGGCGCTCAGCGTGGCCAGCGCGGGAAAGTCGAAATCACGCTCCAGACAGGTCGGCACGCTGCGATCCAGGCGCGCGCAGGTCTCGTCGAGCAGCGCCCACACCGGGTCGATCACGTCGGCGCCGTGGGTGTCGATGAGCAGGCCGTCGGCTTCCTGGTGGTGGCCGGCGACGTGCATGTAGGCTACGCGTTCGAGCGGCAGCGCGTCCAGATACGCGAGCGGATCGAAGCCGAAGTTGCGGCTGTTTACGTAGACGTTGTTCACATCCAGATGCAGCAGGCAGTCAGCCTCCTCGAGCACTGCGGTGACGAACTCGGCCTCGTTCATTTCGCCGCCCGGAGGCGCGAGATAGGTCGAGGCGTTCTCGATGCCGATGCGCATGCCGAGGATGTCCTGCGCGCGTGCGATGCGTGCCGCGACCCAGCGTACCGCGTCTTCGGTCATCGGGATCGGCAGCAGATCGTAGAGCTGGTGCGCGTCTGCGCACCAGGACAGGTGTTCGGTGTAGAGCGTGATGCCGTGCTCGCGCATGAATGCGCGTACGCGTCGCAACAGGGTCTCGTCGAGCGCGCCGGGGCCGCCGAGCGACAACGACAGGCCATGGCAGACGAAGGGGAAGCGTTCCGTGAATGCGCGCAATTCCGTTGCGCTGCGACCGCCGACACCGGCCCAGTTCTCCGGCGCGATCTCGAAAAAGCGCACTGCGGCCGGCACGCCTTCGTCGCGCAGCGGCGCGATCAGGTCACGGCGAAACCCCAGGCCGGCGCCTTCGGGCAGTCGTTCGAAAGTCATTGCGATCTCCGCTGTGCCGGTGGCGAGGCCGAAGCCTCGCCACCGGCTGTCGGACGTACGGCGCAGTTACTTCTTGCCGCCGCAGGAGCCCTCGCCCTTCTTGTCATCCTTGGCGCCGCAGGAGACCTTCGGTCTTCTTGTCTTCTTTGGCACCGCAGGCGGCTTCGCCCTTCTTGTCGTCCTTGGCGCCGCATGAGCCTTCGGAACCCTTCCCGTGGCTCGATGCGACCTGATAGCCGGACGACAGCGAAGTGGCCGAGAACGGGTTGTCGGTCGCCGCGGCAGCGCCCATCGTCGCGATGGCGAGCGAGGAACCCAGGGCGATCGAAACCAGATTGCGCTTCTTGTTCATGCTTGATCTCCTTCTCTGTTGGTCTGTTTGCCGGACGTGCGGGCCGGCGCGATCCGCAAGGAGGCAGCGGGGAGGGTCGACGCCGTGACGTCCGGTAGTGTTGGTCGGACGAAATCGTCAGACCTTACAAAGGCAGCAGGAACGGCTCCGGGTTCCGCACATCGTCGTTCCCGGATATTCATGGGCGGGTCGGATGGTTGGCCAGCGCCGCTTCGAGCAGCGGCTTGGCCCAGTCCGGCGTGTGACGCCAGTCGGCCGGGTCGGTGGGCCACAGCAGCCGGCCGTGCTCCATTTCCAGTACCGTCACCGGGTCGGGCACGCGGGTGCCTGGGGGCACATTGGTGCTGTTGTCGAACACGCGCAGATAGGCCAGATCCGGCATCAGCCCGATCAGATTGGCGCGTGCGCGCGTCCAGCGCTGGCGGATCTTCGCTTCGGGGATGTCGTGTCCGCCGGCCGCTACCCGCTCGCGCACCCGGCCGATGTGCTGCTCGACCGAGCCCAGGCCGCAGAACCATACGATCACGTCGTGGCTTGCACGCGCTTCGCGCAGGCGCCTGGGTACGTGATTGCCGCCCAGCGTGGTCTCGAAAGCGAACGAAGTGCCGGTGGCCAGCGCGGCATCCACGCGACGCTGGCCCTCGTGCCACGCCAGGATGTTGGCGTGGACCTGATCGCAGCCGGTGGCGGCCACGAGGTCATGCGCGAATCGGTCCGGGTCGAACCATTCGAGCCCGGCCTGACGCAGCAGATGTCCGCCGATCGAGCTCTTGCCGGCTCCGTTCGCGCCGGCCAGCACGAACAGCACCGGACGCGCCATCAGTCCGGACGGCCTGCCTTGACGCGCCCGTGAAGCCGCGCCGGTGCGCGCGCCAGGGTGCGCAGCCGATCAGCGGCGCCAACCGCGTCCAGCGCCGCCAGGCGTTCGTCGAAGCGATGGCGCAGCGCTTCGAGCGCGGCCTCGTCACTGTTGCGTGCCAGTGCGCGCACGATGGCTGCGTATTCCTCGGTGGAGAGAATCACCGCTTCGGGCTGGTTGTGGTTGGTGACGACGATCTTTCCGGACTGCCCGACACTCTTCATCACGCCACGCCATCCCAGACGCTTGACGTCGGAAGCCGGGGTGCGCGGCAGGGAGTCGATGTCGCCCAGTTCGAGAGCTTGCGTCATGTGCGTACCTGGTGGGGTCGAAAAGGGTAATATACCCAAAATTCCCCGTTTCGACCAAATCAACCGGACGGCGATGCGATGGCTAAAGCATCGACGGTGAAGGGGGGCGCCGTGTTCGCCTCGTGCGGCGGATGTTTCAGGAGAGCCAGCCCAGCACGATCGGCGCGAAGGCCAGGCCGCAAACGAGTGCGATGGTCAGATTGAGCAGCAGCCACGGATCGCGCTTGCGCAGCACGCGTTGCCATGCCACGCCACTGCGCCGCTTCTGATAGAGCATCAGGGCGAGGTAGGTGAGCACGCTGATGACGACGATCGCTACGCCTTCGGCCATGGGTTCTTCCCTCAGGTGTGCGGATGCGGTCAGCTTACTGCAGGTCGGGCTCTTCGGGCACCGGCAGGACGAGTATGCCTTCCTTGAGCAGTTCGCCGAGTTCGTCGCCGCTGGCGCGGCCGCGAATGCTGCGTTCATCGGACTCGCCGTAGTGGATGCGGCGCGCCTCGGCAGGGAAGCGTTCGCCCACGTCTTCGGCGCGGCTTGCCGCCAGCCGCAACGCGGCGCCGATCATGGCGGGGTCGACGGCCGGCTTCGCGGGCGAGGTCCGCGAGCGATTGACGTAAGGGGCCGACGGACGGCGTTCGATCCTGATCGAGCCGCATACCGGGCATTCGACGAGGCCGCGCGCTTTCTGGTGCGCGAACGCGGCGGCGTCGGCGAACCAGGCTTCGAACAGGTGTTCGTTGTCACAGCACAGATCGAGGACGATCATCGGCGCTTTTCTCCGCACGCGCGTGCTACGCAGTGGTGCCGGGAACGGGATTCGAACCCGTAAGCCTTGCGGCGGCGGATTTTAAGTCCGCTGTGTCTACCAGTTTCACCACCCCGGCGCCTTGCCCGCGTAGCGGGCAACAGGCGCGCATTCTAGCCCAGGGCACGCCCGTGGTCGTGTGCCCGCGCCTGGGCGAACACGTCGGGGCGAGTGTCCCCTGAACTTTGGAGTCGGCACGCAGCCGTTGGTTGCTCGCGGCGGATCAGAACTTCTTGCGCGCGCGCGGGGGGCGGTCGCCGCTGTCGGCGCGTGCGGGCTTGCTGCGGGCCGGCTTGTCGAAGGATTTGCGCGGCTTGCGCTCGGATGACGGCGTGCTTCGCGGCGTGCGCGCACGCCGTTCGTCGTGTGCGTTCTCGTCGGGCGTGACCGGACGCAGGTGCAGCACGTGTTGACGCACGCGCAGACGTGCGAGCGCGCCCATCACGTCGTTGGGCAGATCGGCCGGAAGTTCGACGGTCGAGTAATCCTCGTAGAGGTTGATCTGACCGATGAAGCGCGACTCGATGCCGCCTTCGTTGGCGAGCGCGCCGACGATGTCCTTGGGGGTGACGAGCTGGTGCTTGCCCACCGCGATGCGGTAGCGCGAGAGCTTGCCGTCGGCGTAGTCGCGGCGGCGTTCGAGAATCTTTTCGCGGTTTTCGCGTGGTTCGCGATCGGTGCGCGGCGACGGAGCCGCATTGGCAAAATCGCGCCCGCCTTCATTGGGCAACTGCAGCGGACGGTCGCGCGTGGCCATATGGGCCAGCGCGGCGGCGATGTCGTGCAGTTCGTGCGTGCCGTCGGCCTCGAGACTGGCGACGACTTCACGGAAGAAGTCCAGGTCGTCGGATTGCAGCACGGCCTCGACCTGTTCGCGGAACAGCGAGATGCGGCGGTCGGCGATGGCCTCGCGCGAGGGCAGCGGCAGCGGCTCGATCTTCTGGCGGGTGGCCCGCTCGATGCTCTTGAGCATGCGCTGCTCACGTGGCGTGACGAAGAGGATCGCCGTGCCCAGACGACCGGCGCGGCCGGTGCGCCCGATGCGATGCACGTAGGCTTCGGTGTCGTAGGGGATGTCGTAGTTGATGACGTGCGTGATGCGCGACACGTCCAGACCGCGCGCGGCGACGTCGGTGGCGACGACCAGGTCGAGCGCGCCGCGCTTGAGTTGTTCGACCACGCGCTCGCGCAGTTGCTGGGTCATGTCACCGTTGAGCGCGCCGACGGCGTGGCCGCGTGCTTCGAGGCGGGTGGCCAGCTCTTCGGTGGCGACCTTGGTGCGCACGAAGATGATGCCGGCGTCCATGTCCTCGATCTCGAGGATGCGGGTGAGCGCGTCGAGCTTGTGCGGCACGCTGACCTGGCAGAACTTCTGCGTGATGGTCGACACCGTGGTGGTGGCGGCCTTGATCTTCACTTCCTGCGGGTCGCGCAGGTAGCGGTGAGCGATGCGGCGGATCGGTTCCGGCATGGTCGCCGAAAACAGCGCGGTCTGGCGCTCGGCCGGGGTGTGGCCGAGGATCCATTCGACGTCGTCGATGAAGCCCATGCGCAGCATCTCGTCGGCTTCGTCGAGCACCAGCGTCTTGAGGTTGTCGAGCACCAGGCTCTTGCGCTCGATGTGATCCATGATGCGGCCCGGCGTGCCGACCACGACGTGGGCGCCGCGCTTGAGCTGGCGCAACTGCACGACCATGCTCTGACCGCCGTACACCGGCATCACGTTGAAGCCGGGCATGTTCCTGGCGTAGCGTTGGAAGGCTTCCGACACCTGGATGGCCAGTTCGCGCGTGGGTGCGAGCACCAGTACCTGCGGGCGGTTGTCGGACAGGTCGATGCGGGCCAGGCAGGGCAGCGCGAATGCGGCCGTCTTGCCGGTGCCGGTCTGCGCTTCGCCGATGATGTCGGCGCCTGCGAGCAGCGGCGGGATGCACGCGGCCTGGATGGGGGACGGGGTTTCGTAGCCGACGTCGTCGAGCGCCGCGAGTAGCGGGGCGCCGAGGTCGAGTTCCTTGAAGCTGGATAGGGTGGTAGTCATGTGCGTACGGCAGCTGCCGGAAGAATGAAGCGGGAAGGAGTAATGCGCGGCAGCGCCATGGGGCGATGGTGCATCGTTCGGGAGCGGGGGACAGCCGGATAGGCGGGGCTGCTCCGTTGCGCCGCATCATACCGGAACACGCCGCGCGCTGCTTGACTTTGCGCGTGCAAGCTGGCAAGCGCCTGTGTTGCATGCGCGCACTCAGTTTTTGCATACAAGAGAGATATTTCACATTGCGCTGATATGGCAGATGTCCGGCGCGGTAACGTGGCGGCGTACACTCGGATGCATGCCGTGACGCATACGCACGAGCGCAGTACGGATTGTCGCTGCGCTCCGGCGAGGGGGAAGGACATGGACGACGACAAGCGTGATGCCCAATCGGAAGGGCGACTCGACAATGCGGCCGCGCCGCCGTCGCGCCGCCGCTTCCTGGCCGGTGCCGCGGCGGGTACGGTCGCGGCCGGTTTCCCGATGGTGTCGTTCGCGCAGACCGAGGTGTTCAACTTCCAGAGCACCTGGAATTCGCGCGACATCTTTCACGAGTACGCCGCGGATTTCGTGCGCACCGTCAACGAGATGTCGGGTGGGCGCCTGCGCCTGAACCTGCTGCCGACCAGCGCCGTGGTCGGGGCCTTCCAGTTGCAGGACGCGGTGGTCAAGGGCGTGCTCGACGGCGGTCACGGCGTGGCTGCCTACTGGTCGGGCAAGACCAAGGCCTTCTCGCTGTTCGGCACGCCGCCGCCGTTCGGCTGGGATGCCCACCAGTTCCTGGGCTGGATCAAGTACGGCGGGGGGCAGCAGCTCTACGACGAACTCGTCGCCAAGCTCGGGCTGGATCTGGTGGGTTTTCTGACCGGGCCGATGCCCAGCCAGCCATTGGGCTGGTTTCGTGAGCCGATCCGCGAGGTCGCGCAGCTCAGGGGCATGAAGTACCGCACGGTCGGCCTGGCCGCCGATGTGATGCGCGAGTTCGGCGCGGCGGTGGTGGTGATCGGCTCGGGCGACGTGGTGCCGGCGATCGAGCGCGGTCTGCTCGAAGGGGCGGAGTTCAACAATCCGTCCTCGGACCGCATGCTCGGCTTTCCCGACGTGTCGAAGACACTGATGCTGCGCAGCTACCACCAGGATTGCGAGAGTTTCGAGATCATCTTCAATCGCACGCGCTTCACGAAGCTTCCGCGCGAACTGCAGGCCATCGTCAAGTACGCGGCCGAGGCTTCGTCCAGCGACATGTACTGGAAGGCCATGCACCGCTACCCGAAGGATCTCGAAAAGATGCGCACGGAGCAGGGCGTCAAGACCTATCTGACGCCGGACGCGATCCTCGAGGCGCAGCTCAGGGCCTGGGACGTGGTCATCGCCCGCGAGTCCGAGGCGGACCCGTTCTTCCGCAAGATCATCGCCTCGCAGAAGGCCTACTGCGAGAAGACCGTCGCCTTCCACATCGAGAACAACACGCCCAAGGAAGCGGCCTACCGCCATTTCTTCGGCAGGCGGCCGACCGCGTCGTCCGACAAGCTCTGAGCGTCGCGCCTATTGCGCGGCGTGGGCCTCGCGCGCGCCTTCGCCGCCCGAGTGCGAAGGGAAGCCGATACGTCCGATGCCCGGTAGCTTGAGCGCCGGCGGCCACACGTCGATACCGGCGGTCAGCCCCAGCACGTTCAGTTCCAGCCCCTCCTGCGGTGCGATCAGCACCCCGGCCAGCCCCGCGATCGACAGCTGCATGCCCGAACCGCTGGGCGCGTGCGCGATCACGCCGGCCTGCGGCAGATAGTCCTTGCCGATGGCCGTCGGTGGCAGGTCCAGCGACAGTTCCGGCACCGCGCGTCCCAGGTAGGCGACATAGGTGTTGCTGTTGGGGCCGGGCCAGATGCGGTATTCGTCCTTGTGCGGATAGGCGCCGCTGGCCTCGTGCAGGCGTTCGATCAGCGTGTCGACGTCTTCACCCCCGCGCACTTCGCGGATCAGCGTCGGCGCGTTGCCGTACCAGTAGCCGTCGGGGATGCCTCGTGCCACGCTGACCGCCTGGCCGCCACGCATCACGCGCCAGCCGGTGACCTCGAAGCGGGTCCAGTGTTCGTCGCCCGTGGGCTTGGTGGCCAGCCAGCAATGCACGCCGAAGGCACCGCGCCAGCGAAAGGCGCGCGCGCAGTAAGCCTGGATGCCGGCCTCCTCGCGCGCGACCGGCGGTGCGATGCCCGCGCTGTCACGCCGTGCCGTGCGCCAGTCGCTGGCCTGCGCCTCGCCCCAGGTGAGCGTGACGTAGGAGATGCCCACCGGCACGAAATACACCAGCGTGACGGCGGCCAGGGTCAGCGCGGTGCGTCTTGCGACGCGGCGCAGGCGGTGGGAAGGAGTCTTGTCGTGTTTCATTTCGCCTTGCATTCGGGATCACCCCGGACAGACCGATTCTGCCCGAGGTGGTTCGAATGCGCGGCGGAAGTGCGCACCGGAAGCGCAAGTGCGTCGCTGTCCGAATTTGCCGCGCGCGGTGTCCGCAACTCAGCCCCCGGCCACCAGCTCGGCGATGGCGCGACCCAGCGTCCCGGTCGTGCCGTTGCCGCCCACGTCGCCGGTCAGCACGGACTTGTCGCCGGCGGCCAGAACCGTTTCGATGGCCGTGAGGATGGCCGCGCCCGCCTCCTTGTGGCCGAGGTGTTCGAGCATCAGTGCACCCGACCAGATCTGGCCGATGGGGTTGGCGATGCCCCTTCCGGCGATGTCCGGCGCGCTGCCGTGTACCGGCTCGAACAGGCTCGGGAACTTGCCTTCCGGGTTGATGCTGGCCGACGGCGCGACGCCGATGGTGCCGGTGCATGCCGGGCCCAGATCGGACAGGATGTCGCCGAAGAGATTGCTCGCCACCACCACGTCGAACCAGCCCGGGTGCAGCACGAAGTTGGCACTGAGAATGTCGATGTGGAACTGGTCGGTGGCCACGTCCGGGTACTTGACCGCCATCTCCTTCACGCGCTCGTCCCAGTACGGCATGGTGATCGAGATGCCGTTGGATTTGGTGGCGGAGGTGAGCTTCTTTCTCGGGCGGGACTGCGCGAGTTCATAGGCGTACTTGAGCACGCGGTCCACGCCGATGCGGCTCATCACGGTCTGCTGCGTGACGAATTCGCGCTCGGTGCCGCCGTACATGCGCCCGCCGAGGCTGGAATACTCGCCCTCGGTGTTCTCGCGCACCACGTAGAAGTCGATGTCGCCGGGCTTGCGGTCGGCCAGCGGGCTCTTGATGCCGGGCAGCAGGCGTACCGGGCGCAGGTTGATGTACTGGTCGAAGTCGCGGCGGAACTTGATCAGCGAACCCCACAGCGAGACGTGGTCCGGCACCTTCTCGGGCCAGCCGACGGCGCCGAAGAAGATGCAGTCGAACTGCATCAGCGTGTCGAACCAGTCGTCCGGCATCATCTGGCCGTGCTCGAGGTAGTAGTCGCAGCTGGCGAAATCGAAGTCCGTGAAGTCCAGCGCGATGTTGAAGCGCTTCGCCGCGGCTTCGAGCACGCGCACGCCTTCCGGCACCACCTCGGTGCCGATGCCGTCGCCGGGGATGACTGCAATCCTGTGGGGTTTGCTCATGTTCCTACCTCATGAAATCGGTGATGTGCTGCAACAGAAGCTCCGGCGCTTCCTCCGGAATGTAGTGACCGCAGGGCAGGGCCTCGCCGTCGAGCGTGGTGGTCAGCGGCGCCCATTCGGTGAGCGGGTCGAAGCAGCGCTGGATCACGCCGTGCTCGCCCCACAGCACGCGGGTGGGGCATGCAATGCGCCGGCCGGCGTCTAGGTCGGTCTGGTCGAATTCGAGATCGATGGTGTTCGACGCGCGGTAGTCCTCGCACAGCGAATGCGCTGCCCCCGGTAGCGACAGGCAGCGCTGGTATTCGGCGATCGCCGCCGGGTCGAACACGTCGAGGCTGGCGTGGCGACCGCCCATCGTTCGGGTGATGTAGCCGGCGGGGGATGCCTCGATCAGCGTCTCCGGCATGGGCGAAGGCTGGATCAGGAAGAACCAGTGGAAGTACAGGGTGGCGAAGCGCCGGTCGGTCTGCTGGTACATCGCCAGCGTCGGCGCGATGTCGAGCAGCATCAGCTTGTCGACGCATTCCGGATGGTCGGCCGCCAGACGGTGGGCGACGCGGGCGCCGCGGTCGTGGGCGCAGAGGAAGAAGCTTTCATGCCCGAAGTGGCGCATCACCGCGATCTGGTCCGCCGCCATCGTTCGCTTGGCGTAGTTGCTGTGGTCGGGCAGGCCGGTGGGCTTGCTCGAATCGCCATAGCCGCGCAGGTCGGTGGCGATCACGGTGTAGCGCTCGGCCAGTTGTTCGGCCACGCGGTGCCAGATCACATGGGTCTGCGGGTGGCCGTGCAGCAGCAGCAGCGGGGGGCCGTCGCCGCCCTTGCGGCCGTGGATGACGATGCCGTCGCCGACGTCGATATCGAAGGTCTGGAAACCCTTGAACATGCCTGCCTCCGTTTCGGGTTGGGTGGGGTTGTAGGTCGCATTTCGCCTGCGGCTCAAGGCGACCTACGATGGCCGCACTGTACCTGTCGTTGCTGTGTAGATAATCAGGCTGCCAATCAATCCATTATTGAAATAAAGTGCACAAATGTCCGCCGTCGATGATCTCGCCTTCTTCCAGCAACTTGCCCGCGCCGGAAGCCTGACCGGGGCGGCGCGCGAACTGGGTTTGTCGTTGTCGGCGGTCAGCAAGCGCTTGAAGCTGCTCGAAGCGCGTCTGGGCGTGCAGCTGGCGCAGCGCACAACGCGCAGCCTGTCGCTCACGCCCGAGGGCGAGCGCTATCTGGCCCGCGGGGCGGCCATCCTCGACGATCTGGCGGAACTGGAAGACAGCCTCAATGACCCGGACAGTGCGCTGACCGGGCGCATCTGTGTGAACGCCACCTTCGGCTTCGGGCGGCGGCACATCACGCCGCTGCTGTCCGAGTTCGCGGCGCGTCATCCGGGGTTGGACATCCAGCTGGAGCTGACCAACTTTCCGCTCAGCCTGTCGGATGCGGGGGGGGACATCGGCATTCGTATCGGCATGCCGCCCGATTCGCGGCTGGTGGCGCGTCGGCTGCTGGCGAACCGTCGCATCCTGTGTGCGGCGCCGAAGTATCTGCAGGGTGCGCCGCCGCTCGCGCATCCGGACGATCTGGCCTCGCACGCCTGCCTGATCGTGCGCGAGATCGACAGCGACTATGCGTTGTGGCGCTTCGAGCGCGGCGGCGAGGTGCGCACGGTGCGCGTGTCGGGGCGTTTGTCGAGCAACGACGGCGAGGCCGTGCACCGGCTGGCGCTGGACGGTCACGGCATCATGCTGCGCTCGTGGTGGGACGCGCACGAGGCGCTGATGCGTGGCGATCTGGTCGAACTGCTGCCCGAGTGGCACAACACCGGGGCCGATATCTACGCCGTGTATGCTCATCGCCGCCACATTCCGGCGCGTCTGCGCGCCTGCGTGGCGTATCTGGTGGAGGCAATGCGCGGCAGGGTGCCGCCGTTGCCGGAGCAGGGCCGGCAACGGACGGCATGACCGCTTAGCGGATGACCGCGCAGGCGATGCGCGCACCGGCGTCGCCGGCCGGGTCCGAGGCGTGGTCGTCGTGGCCGGCGTGAATCATCAGCGCCGTGCCGTCTCCCCCGAGCAGGCTGTTGGGCTTGCCGGGTTCGAGCGTGACGAAGGTATTGAGCACGTCGACCTTGAGCAGGCCCGACGCGGGTACGTGGATGTTGGGCATGTCGCCCGCGTGCGGTCCGTCTGCGGACATCAGTCCATGCTTGCGGCCATCGGGGTTGAAGTGCCCGCCCGCGCTCGTGAACGGCGGCTCGCACCTGCCCACTGCGTGGATGTGAAAGCCGTGCTCGCCCTCCGGCACGCCCTTGAGCGCGGCCTGGATGAGCACGCCGGAAGGGGTCTGGACGAGTTTCGCGGATCCATGATCCGTGCCGTCCGCCCCCGTGAACTGGGCGCTCGCGGTGGGCATTGCGATGGCCGGTGCGGCGAACAACAGACTGGTGGCGGCGAGTGCGCCGAGAAGCTTGAAAACGGATTGCATGTAGAGCCTCCGTACGGGACTGAATCGCACACGCCCGAAGCGGGCGCAGATTCAGCATAGCCGCGCCCCGGGGCGTGTCCAAGCCTCTTTACGCTGAGGGTTTCCCGTCACCGTCGGGCAGGTGCACGGCCAGCCACACCGTGCGGCCGAAGGTGGCTGCGACACGATGGCGCACGTGCGCGTGCAGCACGATCCAGTCACCGGGGCGCAGGCAGCGCCGGGCGCCGTCCTCGAACTCGAGGACCGCTTCGCCGGCCACGACCAGCACCCATTCATCTCCCGACTGCTCATACCAGAAGCCTTCCGGGCTGGCATGGTCGTGCGAGACGATGCGTTCGATGCGCACGCCGGCCGTTTCCAGCAGGGGCTGGAAGGATTCGCCGGTGGCGGCGGCGCCGGGAAGCGCGGCGAGCAGGTTGCCGCATGGGGCTTCCGACGGGAGGCTGCGATCGTTCATCGGGCGAGTCCTCGGGTGACGTGTTCGAGTACGGTGCTCATCAGCCGGTTGTTGTCGGCCATCGCTGCGTGCAGTCCGACGCGGATGGAGTCCTCGTCCTGCACGAAGGGTTCGGGGTCGAGCTCGTCGCCGCAGGCCTCGAGCAGGGCGTCGAGCGTGTGCGGCGTCGTTTCCAGGTGAAATTGCAGGCCGATCACGCGCTCGCCGATCTGGAAGGCCTGGTTCTCGCACGCTTCGCTGCGCGCCAGGCGTTCGGCGCCGGGCGGCAGCTCGAAGGTCTCGCCGTGCCAATGGAACGCCCGGATGCGCTCGGGAAAGGGCAGACGGCCTTCGCGGGCGGGAACCGCTTCTACATCGAACCAGCCGATCTCGCGATGTTCATTGGGGCCGACCGTCGCGCCCAGGGCCGAGGCGATGAGTTGCGCGCCGAGGCAGATGCCGATCACCGCGCGGTCGGCCGCGACACACTGGGCGAGAAAGCGCTTCTCGTCCGCCAGCCACTCGTGGAACCATTCGTCATTGACGCTCATCGGTCCACCCATCGCCACCACCAGGTCCGCCGCGTCGGGGGCGGGCAGGGCGTCGCCGGCGAACAGGCGCACGGTGCGCACCTCGGCCTCGCGCTCGGCGAGCCAGTCGTCGATGCTGCCGGGCCCCTCGAACGGGACATGCTGCAGGATCAATGCCTTCACGATTGCGCCAGCTCCTCGCGAGCGATCAGTTCGCGTCGCACGACCACCGCACTGTTGCGCGGCAGGATGGTCGCGCCACGGTGCTCGAAATGTACCTTGGTGAAGGCCGCGCCGTACAGCAGTAACAGGGAGGAGTAATACACCCAGAGCAGGATCAGAACCACCGACCCGGCTGCGCCGTAGGTCGAGGCCGTGGCCGTGTGGGCCAGGTACAGTGCGATCCCGAAGCGGCCGAAGGAAAACAGCACGGCGGTGACGATGGCGCCGATGAGCACGTCGCGCCAGCCCAGCACCACGTCAGGCAGCACCTTGAAGATGGTGGCGAAGAGCGCGACGACCAGGGCCAGCGAGATCATCACCTCCAAGCCGCCGAGCACCGTGGCGGCTGCCGGCACCAGGTTCTCGGCGGCCTTGAGGGCCGCACTCACGGCCACGCCGATGGACAGCGACACCAGCAGGATGAAGCCGATGGCCAGCACCACGGTGAGCGACAGGACGCGGTTCTTGATGTAGAGCAGGATGCCGTTGTAGCCGGGCTTGGCGGCCACGCCCCAGATCACGTTGAGCGAGAACTGCATCTGCGCGAACACCGTGGTGGCGCCGAGGAACAGCGCACCGAAACCCAGCAGCGTGGGCATCAGTCCGGATTCCTGGGGGCGTGACTGCAGCACCGCGTTCTCGATGGCCTGCGCGGCGCCAGCGCCCATGATGTCCTGCAACTGGTTGAAGATCTCGCCGCGCGCAGCATCCTCGCCGAAGACGAGCCCCATCAGCGTGACCGCGATGATCACCACCGGCGCGAGCGAGAACAGCGTGTAGAAGGCCAGCGAGCCGGCGTAGCTGAAGGCGTTGCATTGCAGCCACAGCTTGATGGAGTCGCGCACGACGCGATACCAGAACACGACCTCGTCGCGAACCCGCCTGAATGCGTCGCCGATGTTGCCCAGGGAAATCACTGCGGGTTCTCCGTAGCCGCTGCAGGAGCCAAGTGTAGCGCGCAGCCGGTGCCGGGCAGGAGGTGAGGTGCGCGACGGCATGCGGTGCTTGCGCGCATCTTAGCTTGCGGGTCGGTTCGCGTCATTCCAGTGAGTGCGCCGCAGGCGGTAGAGCACATGTTCGCGCAGCGGGCTGCCGTGCGAAATGGCCGGATGTTCGAAGGTACCGTCGGCAATCATGCCGATGCGCCGCATGACCGCCTGCGAACGCAGGTTCGGCGCGGACGTGAAGGACACGATCTCGTCGAGTCCGATGCGCTCGAAGCCGACGGCAAGCACGGCGCGTGCGGCCTCGGTGGCGTAGCCGTGGCCCCAGTAGGCCGGTGCCAGCCGCCAGCCGATCTCGACGCAGGGCGCGAACGGCAGTTCCGCCAGCGGTTCGTGCAGCCCGACGAAGCCGATGAAGCGCGCACCACCGCGTACCTCGACTGCCCACAGCCCCCAGCCACGCGCCGCGATGAGCGCGCGGATGCGGCGCGCCATTGCGTGACTTTCGACCGCGCTGAGCACTTCGGGGAAGAACTCCATCACGCGCGAGTCGGCGCCCATCGCCGCGAACGGCGCGAAATCGCTCGTGCGCCACTGGCGCAGGCGCAGGCGCGCGGTCTCGAACTCGATCGGTCGCGCGGGTGTGTCGGTTGCGCGTTCGGGGGCTGCGGTATCGGGCGGCATGGACCGATTATGGCAGCGCGGCACGGGCAGTGGGGAGGGAGCTTGTTGTATCCTTGGGCTTTCAAGCCGTGTGAAACCTGTCGATGATCGTATTCGGCGTTGCAGGGTGGTCGGGTTCGGGCAAGACCACCCTGATCGAGAAGCTCATTCCCGAGTTCAGTGCGCGTGCGTTGCGCGTATCGGTCATCAAGCATGCTCATCACGGTTTCGACCTCGACCGTCCGGGCAAGGATTCATGGCGTCACCGCGAAGCCGGCGCCGCGCGCGTACTGATGCTCTCTGGCGAGCGCTGGGTGCTGATGAACGAGCTGCGCGGCGAGCCCGAACCGGGGCTGGATGAACAGCTTCGTTTGCTCGAACCCAGCGACGTGGTGCTCGTCGAGGGATTCAAGGCGGCGCCGGTGCCCAAGATCGAGGTCTGGCGCGCGGCCAGCGGCAAGGAGCCGCTGTGGCCCGACAACCCCAACGTGGTCGCGGTGGCAACGGCCGATGCGATCGACTGTCCACATCCGGTGCTGCCGCTCGATGATGCGGCGGCCATCGTGAACTTCATTCTGGAGCATCCTTCCCGCCGATGAATTCCGATCTGCTCTCCTTCGACGAGGCGCTGGCCGCACTGCTCGGCTACGCCCGCCCGGTCACCGATCTCGAGATGGCCGACACGGCGGTCGCCTGCGGTCGTGTGCTCGCCTCCGCGTTGCGCTCGCCCATCGCGATGCCCGACATGGACATGTCGGCGATGGACGGCTACGCCGTGCGCGTCGCCGACGTCACCCCCGGTGCCCGCCTGCGCGTGTCGCAGCGCATTCCGGCCGGCAGCGTCGGCCACGCGCTCGAAGCCGGTACCGCCGCGCGCATCTTCACCGGCGCGCCGCTGCCGGCCGGCGCCGACGCGGTGGTGATGCAGGAGCTGTGCGAACTGGCCGACGACATGGTGACCATCGACCATCAGCCGCACGTGGGCGAATTCGTGCGCCGCGCCGGCAGCGAGGTGGAGAAGGGCGCCGAGGTACTGGCTGCCGGCACGCGCATCGGCCCGGCCGAACTGGGCCTGGCCGCGGCCGTCGGCGCGGCGCAGCTGCCGGTACTGCGCCGCGTCAAGGTGGCGCTGTTCTCCACCGGGTCCGAACTGGTGATGCCGGGCGAGGCCCTGCCGCCGGGCGGGGTGTACAACTCCAACCGCTTCCAGTTGCGCGCGCTGCTCGAGCAGCTTGGCTGCGAGGTCACCGATCTGGGAATCGTGCCGGATCAATATGATGCCACCTGCAAGGCCTTGCGCGACGCATCCCAAGGCCATGACCTGATCCTCACCAGCGGCGGCGTGTCGGTGGGCGAGGAAGATCACGTCAAGCCGGCGGTCGAGGCCGAAGGCACGCTGCAGATGTGGAAGATCGCGATGAAGCCCGGCAAGCCGCTGGCCTACGGGCGCGTACATGCCTCGGCCTTCATTGGCCTGCCCGGCAATCCGGTGTCGAGCTTCGTGACCTTCTTGCTGATGGTGCGCCCCTTCATCCTCGCCACGCAGGGCGCGAGCCGCAGCGAACCGCGCGCGCTGACCCTGCCGGCGGCCTTCGACTGGCCCAGGCCCGACCGTCGCCGAGAGTTTCTGCGCGCGCGCATCACGGACGAGGGTGTGGTGCTGCACCAGAACCAGGGTTCGGCCGCGCTGTCTTCCATCGTTTGGGCCGAGGGGCTGGCCGACGTGCCCGCCGGCACCGCCATCGCCCGCGGCGAGCCGGTGCGTTTCATCCCCTACGGCGAGCTTCTTTACTGAGAACCGAAATGAGCGTGAAAGTCCTCTATTTTGCTGCGCTGCGCGACGCCGTCGATTGCAGCGAAGAATCCGTGGAACTCGACGGTGTCGGGACCATCGGCGAACTGCGCGCGCGCCTTGCCGCGCGTGGCGAGCGCTGGGCGCCGCTGGCCGGCTCGAAGAACGTGCGCATGGCGCGCAACCAGCACATGGTGCCGGGCGATACGGCGATCGCCGACGGCGACGAGATCGCCTTCTTCCCGCCGGTGACGGGGGGCTGAGCCATGTCCGTGAGCGTGCAGGAACAGGATTTCGATATCGGCGCCGAGATTTCGGCGCTCACCCGGGGCCGCCATCAGGTCGGTGCGCTGGCGACCTTCACCGGTCTGGTGCGCGACATGAACGACGGCTCGGGCGTGCACGCGATGACGCTGGAGCACTACCCTGGCATGACCGAGACCGCGCTCGAGGAGATCGTCGCGCAGGCGCGCGGTCGCTGGGATCTCGACGGCGTGCGCGTGATCCATCGCTTCGGCCGTCTCGAACCGGGCGAGCAGATCGTGTTCGTGGCAGTGACCAGCGCGCATCGCGGCGAGGCCTTCGCCGCCTGCGAGTTCATCATGGACTTCCTCAAGACCCGCGCGCCGTTCTGGAAGCGCGAGGAAACGCCCGAGGGCGCGCGCTGGGTCGATGCCCGCGAGGCCGACGACTCCGCCGCCGAGCGCTGGGAGCAGGGCAAGTAGCCACCCCATGATCGAACTCGATGCGCTGCAGTGGGGGCTGGCGATTGCCGTGGTGTTCGCCGGCAGCACCATCCAGGGCATCGTCGGCTACGGCGTCGGCCTGTTCTCGGCGCCGCTGCTGTTCCTCATCAATCCCTTGCTGGTACCGGGGCCGCTGGTGATCGTCGGTGGCATCGTGCCGTTGCTGATGCTGCGTGCCAACCGCCAGGCGGTGGTGCCGCGTGACCTGGCCTTCGCGCTGCCCGCGGGGGGTATCGGCGTGATCGCGGCGTGGGCGCTGGTCGGCCTGCTGCCGGCGAGCACCTGGCAGTGGCTGTTCGGGGTGCTGATCCTGCTGGCGGTGGCGGTGAGCTGCCTGCGGCTGCGCATCCGGCCCGATCCATTCACGATTTCCGTCGGCACCTTCTGCTCCGGCTGCATGGGCACCATCACCGGCGTCGGTGGTCCGCCGCTGGGCGTGGTCTATCAGCATGCCGATCCGGCGCGCGTGCGCGGCACGCTGTCGGCCATCTTCATTCCGCTGAGCGTGATGTCCTCGCTGGCGCTGATCTTCCTCGATCGCCTGGGTTGGCGCGAAGTGTGGCTGGCGGTAGCGATGATCCCGGCGGTGTTCGCCGGTTTCTGGTGCGCGCGGCATCTGGGCACACGCGTGCCGCGCCGGGGTTTTCGCGTGTTCGTACTGGGTACGGCCTGCGTGGCGGGAGTGTATTCGGTGGTGCGCGGGTTGATGTGAAGCGGCTGTGGATAAATCGCTCGCGAGTGCTTGAAATCGCCGCGCGCGTCACCATGTTGGATGCATCCTGAATTCATCATGAGGAACCCGTCCATGCGGTTCGACAAACTCACCACGCGCTTCCAGCAGGCCCTGTCCGAGGCGCAAAGCATCGCCGTCGGCAACGACCAGCAGTTCATCGAGCCCCAGCACCTGCTGGCGGCCATGCTCGACGAGGAAGGTGCGGGCACCGCCTCGCTGTTGCAGCGCGCCGGCGTGAATGTGCCGCCGCTCAAGAATGCGCTGAAGGCGGCGATCGAGCGCCTGCCCAGGGTCGAGGGCCATGGTGGCGAGGTGCAGGTCGGGCGTGACCTGGGCCGGCTGCTCAATCTGTGCGATCGCGAGGCGCAGAAGCGCGGCGACCAGTTCATCGCCAGCGAGATGTTTCTGCTCGCTCTGGCCGACGACAAGGGCGAGACCTCGCGTCTGGTCAAGGAACACGGCCTGACGCGCAAGACGCTGGAAGCAGCCATCGAGGTCGTGCGTGGTGGGAGTTCGGTCGACAGCGCCGAAGCCGAGGGGCAGCGCGAGGCGCTGTCCAAGTACTGCATGGATCTGACGGAGCGCGCACAGCAGGGTCGCCTCGACCCGGTGATCGGCCGCGACGACGAAATCCGCCGCGCCATCCAGATCCTGCAGCGGCGTACCAAGAACAACCCGGTGCTGATCGGCGAGCCGGGCGTGGGGAAGACCGCCATCGTCGAAGGTCTGGCGCAACGCATCGTCAACGACGAGGTGCCCGAAACCCTCAAGGGCAAGCGCGTGCTCTCGCTCGACATGGCCGCACTGCTGGCCGGTGCCAAGTACCGTGGCGAGTTCGAGGAGCGCCTCAAGGCGGTGCTCAAGGACATCGCCAAGGACGAGGGGCGCATCATCCTGTTCATCGACGAGCTCCATACCATGGTCGGTGCAGGCAAGGCCGAGGGCGCGATGGATGCCGGCAACATGCTCAAGCCGGCGCTCGCGCGCGGCGAGCTGCACTGCATCGGTGCGACCACGCTGGACGAGTACCGCAAGTACATCGAGAAGGACGCCGCGCTCGAGCGTCGCTTCCAGAAGGTGCTGGTGGACGAGCCGACGGTGGAGTCAACCATCGCCATCCTGCGCGGCCTGCAGGAGAAGTACGAGATCCACCACGGCGTGGACATCACCGACCCGGCCATCGTGGCAGCGGCGGAACTGAGTCACCGCTACATCACCGACCGCTTCCTGCCGGACAAGGCCATCGACCTGATCGACGAGGCTGCGGCGCGCATCAAGATGGAGATCGACTCCAAGCCCGAGGTCATGGACCGCCTCGACCGGCGCATGATCCAGCTCAAGATCGAGCGCGAGGCGGTCAAACGCGAAAAGGACGAGGCCTCGAAGAAGCGCTTGCAGCTGATCGAGGAGGAACTGACCAAGCTCGAGCGCGAGTACAACGATCTGGAAGAGGTGTGGAAATCCGAGAAGGCCAAGGTCGCCGGCTCGGCCCACGTCAAGGAAGAGATCGACCGCATCCGTGCCCAGATGGCCGACATGCAGCGCAAGGGCCAGTACGACAAGCTCGCCGAACTGCAGTACGGCAAGCTGCCGCAGCTCGAGGCGCAGCTCAAGGCGGCCGAATCGGCCGGCGCGGACGCGGCGCCCAACAAGCTGCTGCGCACCCAGGTCGGTGCCGAGGAGATCGCCGAGGTGGTCTCGCGCGCCACCGGCATTCCGGTTGCCAAGATGATGCAGGGCGAGCGCGAGAAGCTGTTGCACATGGAAGAGCGGCTGCATTCGCGCGTGGTCGGTCAGGACGAGGCGGTGCGCATGGTGTCCGACGCCATCCGTCGTTCGCGCGCCGGTCTGTCGGACGAGAACCGCCCCTACGGCTCCTTCCTGTTCCTCGGGCCGACCGGTGTGGGCAAGACCGAGCTGTGCAAGACGCTCGCCGAATTCCTGTTCGATTCGGAGGATCACATCATCCGCATCGACATGAGCGAGTTCATGGAGAAGCACTCGGTCGCGCGGCTGATCGGCGCGCCGCCGGGCTACGTCGGCTACGAGGAAGGCGGCTATCTCACCGAACAGGTGCGCCGCAAGCCCTACAGTGTGATCCTCTTCGACGAGGTCGAGAAGGCCCACCCGGATGTCTTCAACGTGCTGCTGCAGGTGCTCGACGATGGCCGCATGACCGACGGGCAGGGGCGCACGGTGGACTTCAAGAACACCGTGATCGTGATGACCAGCAACCTGGGCAGCCAGATGATCCAGCAGATGGCCGGCGACGACTACGGCGTGATCAAGCTCGCCGTGATGGCCGAGGTGAAGACCTTCTTCCGTCCCGAGTTCATCAACCGCATCGACGAGGTGGTGGTGTTCCACGCGCTCGACGAGAAGAACATCGCCCACATCGCGCGCATCCAGCTGCAGTACCTGGAAAAGCGTCTGGCGCGTCTGGAGATGTCGATCGAGGTCACGGACGCGGCGCTGGCCGACATCGCCGAGGCCGGCTTCGATCCGGTGTTCGGTGCGCGGCCGCTGAAGCGCGCGATCCAGGAGAAGATCGAGAACCCGCTCTCGCGCGCGATCCTCGAGGGGCGCTTCGGCGCGAAGGATCGAATCCGCGTCGATGCGGGCGAGCGTGGCATCACCTTCGACAAGGTCTGAGCGCGCCCGGCGTGCGTCACGACGACGGCCCGGGGTGACCCGGGCCGTTTGTTATATGTGCTCGTCGGCCGCGGCGCGCTGCGCGGCTTCGGCGAGGAAGGCCTCGAGCGCCTCCTCGGGTAGCGGCCGGCTGTACAGATAGCCCTGCATCAGCCGGCAGCCGCGCGCGAACAGATAGGCCTTCTGCGCTTCGGTCTCGATGCCCTCGGCGATCACTTCGAGCTTGAGGGCGCGCGCCATCGACAAGGTCGCGTTGGCGATGGCCGCGCTGTCGGCGTCGCTTGGCAAGTGCTGGACGAAGGAGCGATCGAGCTTGAGGCGCGTGATGGGCAGGCGGTTGAGCCGGCCGAGGCTGGAATAGCCGGTGCCGAAGTCGTCCAGCGCCAGCGTCAATCCCAGGGCACGCAGCCGCTCCAGGCGCTCGAGCTGCTCGGGGCCATGGCCCATGAGCGCGGTTTCGGTGATCTCGAGTTCGATACGGCGTGCATCGGCGCCAGTCTCATGCAGGATGGCGGCCACGCTGGCGACGAAATCCTGGCCGGTGAACTGCAGGGCTGAGATGTTCACGGCTACCAGCAGGTGGGCGTTGGGGCCGTTCTGCCAGCGGCGCTGCAATTGGCAGGCCTGCAGCAGCACGAGTTCGCCGAGCGCGTGGATCATGCCCGACTCCTCGGCGACCGGGATGAAACGGTCGGGCGGCACGACGCCCAGTTGCGGGCTGGTCCAGCGCGCCAGCGCCTCGACGCCCACCGCGCGATCGTCGATGGCGTCGAACTGTGGCTGGTAGTGCAGGGAAATTTCCCCGCGCTCGATCGCACGGCGTAGGCCGTTCTCGATGGTGAGTCGTTCGAACGCCTGCACGTTCATCGATTCGACGAAGCGGCGCATGGTGTTGCGCCCGGCGCTCTTGGCCGCATACATGGCGGTGTCGGCGTGCTTGAGCAAGGTGTCGGCGTCCGTGCCGTCCGCAGGGAACAGTGCGATGCCGATGCTCATCGACGGTTGCAGCAGATGACCTTCGATCTCGATCGGCGTGCCCATGCTCGCGAGCATCTTGCGGGCCACGGTGTCGGCGTCGTTCTGGTCGTGCAGGCGCGGCAGCAGCACGACGAACTCGTCTCCGCCGATGCGCGCCAGAAAGTCCTCGTCGCGTATGCAGCCGGCAAGACGTGAGGCGACGCTTTGCAACAGCGCGTCGCCGGAGCGGTGGCCGAGCGAGTCGTTGACCGTCTTGAAGTGGTCCAGGTCGATGAACAGCACCGCCAGTGCGTCCTCGTGGCGGCGCGCGCCCTGCAGGGCGGCTTGCGCGCGAATGCCCCACAGCATGCGGTTGGGCAGTCCGGTCAGCGCGTCGTAATGGGCCAGTTGCTGGATGTCGGCCTCGGCCTGACGGGCGACCGTGACGTCCTGCGCGGTGCCGACGATACGTTCGTCCGGGCCACCGGGGTTCTCGCATTCGACCACGAACTGAAGCGTCGTCGCGGGCGCGCACATGGGCCGGCAATCCAGCGTGATGCCTTGCCCGCCATTGCGCGCCGCGCTTACGGCGCGGTCCACGAGTGGCCGGTCGGTCGCATCGAGCGCATCGAGCAGGTCGGCATACGCAAGCTCGGGGCGCGCCGGCAGGGCCAGCAAGTGACGCAGCCCGTCGGAGCATTGCAGTGTGGCGGTGGCCGTATCGAACTCGAAACTGCCCATGCGCGCGATCTGCTGGGCGCGCATGAGTGCCGCACCCTGGGCGCGCAGGCCCTCGCTGGCGTCGGCGAGCTCGCGCGTACGCTGCACCACGAGTCGTTCCACGCGGCGCGCATGTCCGCTGGTCATGAGCAGGAAGGCGGCCAGCACCCCGGCCGCGATCACGCCGACGATGATCGCCGCCCAGGCGGTGAGGGTGCGCAAATCCTCGGCGTAACCCGGGGCCGCGCGCAGACGGACCTCCCAGGGGCGCTCGGCGAACGGGATTGCGATGTTGCGCGCGAGCGTCCGCGCCGACCATCCCGCCCGCTCGCAGCCTTCTGGCCCGGACAGGCGGCGGTTTCCCTGCGCCGCCGCGAGGTCGACCAGACACAGTTGCATGCGTCGGTCGGGCAGTTCCGTCAGCGCCGCGCCGAGCGCGTCGTCCATGCGGAACGCGCTGGAGACGATGCCGCGCAATTGGCGCGCATTGGCGTCGAGTTCGGTGCGGCCATAGACCGCCTGATAGAGGACGACGCCGCGTTGTGCGGCCCGCTCCTGCGTCAGCACGAAACCTTCGGTCGCCACCGGCACCGCGCGTGAGCGTGTCTCGGAAATTGCCCGCGCTGGAAGCTCGATCGCGAGCGGATCCAGACCGAGCACCGCCAGATTGTCGTCGAGCGGCTCCACGTAGAGGATGGGCAGGTACTGGGAACGCGCTTGTGCTGCGCGGGTGCGCTCCGGCGCGCTGTCGTCGCGTTCGAGGATACGGAAGCCGGCGAGGTCGGTGCGCCACACGCGATCCTCGAACGGCGCGCGCTTTTCGTGCGTCACCAGCGGGTTCCAGGTGAAATTCTGGGTGCCCGCATGGCGGGCAAGCAGCGGAACGACGAAGCTGCGAAAACCCTCCCGGGTGATGCGCGGTTGCAGCGCGGCGAAGCGCTCGATTGCGATCAGCATGTCGATCTGGTTGTCCAGGCGCTTGGCCACGAGAGTGGCCAGATGCTCGCTTTCGCGCTCGAACTGTGTCTCGACGCGCAGGTTCTCGGCGCGCTGCAGACGGTCGAAGGCCAGTGCCGTGAGCAGGCCGACGATGAGCAGCGGCACGGCGACCGCGGCGCGGCGCGGACGCCACAGATCGGCCGGCTGTGCGAGAAAGACGAACATCAGCGGCAGCGCGATCAGCGCACCCAGTGTGTCGCCCAGCCACCACGTGAGCCAGTTGAACGCCTGCTCGTCAGGTGCCACCGTGCCCAGCGCCGCCAGTACCGGGACGGACAGGCTGGCATTGACGAGGCTGCTGACCGGCGCGACGACGAACAGCAGTCGAGCGATGCTGCGTGGCGTGTCCAGGGGGTCGGCAAAACACAGCAGACGATGCGCCAGCCACGCCCCGAAGAGCGCCTGCAGGGTCGCGCCCAGCGCGCTGACGAGCACCGCGAAGCCGGGCTCGCCACCGGCGTGGGCGGTGGCCACGACGTTGGTGATCAATGCGCCGACGAGAATCGCCGGCCACATTCGCCAGCCATACAGGATCAGCGCGCCCAGTGCGATGCCTGCCGGTGGATAGACCGGCGCGACGTAGCCGTCCGGCACCAGGAACTGCAGTGCGATCCAGCCGGTCAGGACGTAGGCCGTGGCGATCGCCAACAGGGTGCGCTTTGGGGCGTGCATCGGCCGATTATAGGCAGCGTGCGCCTTCGCGGGCGCCCGGATGTTGTCAGGTGCGCGCCAAAGCGGTTCCGAACTGGCCCGCACTTGCGTGTGATGCGATAATGTCCGCTTTTGTCCCACCCGCCGGCTCATGCCGGCCCTCCCCGGAAGGAAGCGATGTTCGAGCTAGTCCGCAAAAACAAGCGCATCGCGCAGCTGGTCCTCGCGATCATCATCGTGCCGTTCGCGTTCTTCGGCATGGATGCGTATTTCAGCGATGGTCCGGGCGGTGCCGAGGTCGCGCGCATCGGCGATTACTCGATCACGACGCAGGAGTTCGAACAGGCTCTGCGCGAGCGACAGGACCGCATCCGGCGCGAGAGCGACGGACAGGTCGATTCCGCCCTGTTCCGCAGCCGCGAGTTTCGTCGCGCCGTGCTCGAGAGTCTGATCAACGACCGCACGATCGCGATGTTCGCGATGGATCGCGGCCTGGCCGTGACCGCGGAGCAGTTGCAGGACACCATCGCGCGCGAGGCGGCCTTCCAGGAGGGCGGCGGTTTCTCGCGCAGCCGCTACGAGCAGCTTTTGCAGGCCCAGGGCATGACGCCGACCATGTTCGAGCGCTCGCTCGCCCAGGATCTGCGCACGCAGCAGATCGTCCAGTCCTTTGGTCAGTCGGCCTTCGCCGGCAAGGCCACGGTGCAGCGCCTGGTCGACATCCAGCTCGAAGAGCGCGTGTTCAGCACGCTGCGTTTCGCGCCGGCGGATTTCGAGGCCGGCATCGAGATCGCCGACGAGGCGGTGCAGCGGCATTACGAAGAGAATCGCGAGCGCTACAAGCAGCCGCCGCGGCTGCGCGCCGAGTACCTCGTGTTCGACGAGGAGGCGATGCTCGCCGACGTCGATGTGGACGAGGAAAAGGTGCGCGCCTACTACGAGGCCAACCGGAACCAGTACGGCCAGCCCGAGGAGCGGCGCGCGCGCCACATCCTGGTGCGCGTTGCGGCTGACGCCGACGAGGCTACCCGGGCAGCCGCGCGCGAGCGCGCCGAGGCCCTGCTCGCCGAAGTGCGCGCAGAGCCCGAGCGTTTTGCCGAGATCGCGCGCGAGTCGTCCGAAGACCCCGGTTCGGCGCGCGACGGCGGTGATCTGGGTTTCTTCGCTCCGGGTGCGATGGTCGAGGCCTTCGACGAGGCAGTGTTCGGCCGCGAGCCGGGCGAGATCGGCGGGGTCGTCGAGACCGGCTTCGGCTATCACGTGATCGAGGTCACCGAGGTCAAGCCCTCGTCGGTGCGCCCCTTCGAGGAAGTGCGCGCGCAGATCGAGGACGAACTGCGTCGCCAGGAAGCGTCGCGCCGCTTCCCGGTGCTCGCCGAGCAGTTTGCCAACACCGTCTACGAGCAGCCCGACAGCCTGCAGCCGGCCGCCGACGCGATGGGGCTGGAGGTGCAGACGAGCGACTGGATCAGCCGCGCCGACGGCAGCATCGCGGGTTACCGGGAGCCGCAGTTGCTCGACGCCCTGTTCGATGCGCAGACGCGTGCGCTGGACGAGAACATCGAAGCCATCGAGGTCGAGCGCGGCACGCTCATCTCGGCGCGCGTCGTGGAATTCGAGGACGCCCGCCAGTTGCCGCTCGAAGAGGTGCGCGAGGACATTGTCGCCGAGCTGCGTGCCGCGGAAGCGGCCAGGCTGGCCCAGGTGCGCGGCGAGGAGGTGCTGGCCGAGCTGCGCGACGGGCAGAGCGCCGGGCAGGAATGGAGCGAGCCCGTGGCGATGCCGCGCGGCAACCCGGAACTGCCCGCGCAGGCCGCGCGCGCGGTATTTACGGCATCGGTCGAGGCGTTGCCGGCCTACGTGGGTGCGCCCCTGTCGGGCGGGGAATACGGCGTGTTCCGCATCGAAGAGGTGATCCATCCCGAGATCGGCCTGGATGACCCGCAGGTGCAGGCCTTCGCCCTGCAGTACGACCGGCTGGTGGCCGAGCAGGAGTTCGCGGCCTTCGTGGCGGCACTGCGCGAGCAGTACGGCGTCGAGATCCGCGTCGCGGCGCTGGAGCCGCCGGAGAACTGATCGGGCACACCAGACAAAAAGCCCGGCCGACGGCCGGGCTTTTTTCTGCGTGAAATCGGTCTCAGCCCTGGTCGGCGTTGCCCAGCGCGGTGGTGTTGAAGCCGCCGTCGACGTACATGATCTCGCCGGTGACGCCACTGGCCAGATCCGAGCACAGGAAGGCGGCGGCATTGCCGACTTCCTCGATGGTGACGTTGCGGCGCAGCGGGGCGTTGCGCTCGTTGAACGAGAGCAGTTTGCCGAAGCTGCCGATGCCCGAGGCAGCGAGGGTCTTGATCGGTCCGGCCGAGACGGCGTTGACGCGCGTGCCTTCAGGGCCCAAGGTGACGGCCATGTAACGCACTGCCGCCTCCAGGCTGGCCTTGGCCATGCCCATGATGTTGTAGTTGGGCATGGTGCGCACCGCGCCCAGATACGACAGGGTCAGCAGCGCACCGTTGCGCCCGCGCATCAGCGGCCGCGCGCCCTTGGCGAGGATCGGGAAGCTGCCCGCGCTGACTTCCTGCGACAGACGGAAGGCCTCGCGCGAGAAGCCGTCGAGAAAGTCGCCTTCGAGTGCGTCGGTGGGTGCGTAGGCGATCGAATGCACGAGACCGTCGAGACCGCCCCAGGCCTGCTGCAAGCCGTCGAACAGCGCTTCGACCTGCGCATCGTCCTGCACGTCGAGCGGGAACAACAGCATGCTGTCGAACTCCGACGCGAGCTTGGCGACGCGATCCTTGAAGCGCTCGTTCTGGAAGGTGAAGGCCAGTTCGGCGCCCTCGCGGTGCATCGCACGTGCGATGCCATAGGCGATCGAGCGATTACTCAGCAGGCCCGTGATGAGGATCTTTTTGCCGGCGAGAAAACCCATGGTTCGCATGGCTCCTTGATTACGATCGGCGGATTATAGCCGAAGGCCCGCCACGCTCCGCAGCTTGGCGCGGCCAACTGACGACAGGATGAACGAATGCAGTCATTGAAATTCGACAACCGCTTCGTGCGCGAACTGCCCGGCGATGCCGATGGCTCGCCGCAGGTTCGCCAGGTGTTCGGTGCGTGCTTCTCGCCCGTGTTGCCCACCCCGGTGGCCGCACCGCGACTGCTGGCGTGGTCGCGCGAGGTCGCCGAGGCGCTCGATCTGACGCCCGAGGACGTGCGCTCGCCCGAGTTCGCGGCAGTCTTCGGCGGCAATGCGCTGCTCGAGGGCATGCAGCCCTACGCCGCATGCTACGGCGGCCACCAGTTCGGCAACTGGGCGGGCCAGCTCGGCGACGGGCGCGCCATCACGCTGGGCGAGGCGGTCAATGCACGCGGTGAGCGCTGGGAACTGCAGTTGAAGGGGGCGGGGCCGACGCCGTATTCGCGCAGCGCCGATGGCCGCGCCGTGTTGCGCTCTTCGATTCGCGAATTCCTGTGCAGCGAGGCCATGCATCACCTGGGCGTGCCGACCACGCGCGCACTGTGCCTGGTCGGTACCGGCGAGCGCGTGGTGCGCGACATGTTCTACGACGGCAATGCGCGCGCCGAGCCGGGCGCGGTGGTGTGCCGTGTCGCGCCGTCCTTCATCCGTTTCGGCAATTTCGAGATCTTCGCCGCACGTGGCGAGACCGACGTGCTCGAGCGTCTCGTCGATTTCACCATCTCACGCGATTTTCCGTGGATCGAAGGCGAGCCGGTCGAGCGACGCCGACAGTGGTTCGTCGAGGTGTGCGAGCGCACCGCGGTGATGGTCGCGCACTGGATGCGCGTGGGCTTCGTGCATGGCGTCATGAACACCGACAACATGTCGGTGCTCGGGCTGACCATCGACTATGGCCCCTACGGCTGGATCGACAACTACGACCCGAACTGGACGCCCAACACCACCGACGCCGGATCGCGCCGTTACCGCTTCGGCGCGCAGGCGCAGATCGCCCACTGGAATCTGGCCTGCCTGGCCAATGCGATCCATCCGGTCATCGGCGAGGTCGAACCGCTCAAGCACGGTCTGGCGCGCTTTGCCGATACGTTCGTCGCCGAGAACGCTCGTATGTGGGCCGAAAAGCTCGGCCTGCAGCGGCTCACCGCCGAGGACAGCGCGGCCATCGACCGCTTGCAGGGCCTCCTCGCGCGCGGCGAGGTCGACATGACGATCTTCTTCCGCGAACTGGCGTGCCTGGACATCGGCGCGCCGACGGTCGGAGTCGTGCGCGAAGCCTTCTACACGGACGAGGGCTTCGAGCGTCACGGCGAAGCGCTGGGCGAGTGGCTGGAGGAATACGCCGCGCGCGTGCGCGAGGAAGACATGCCGATCGAGGCGCGCGTGGCGCGCATGAATGCGGCGAATCCGCGCTTCGTGCTGCGCAACTATCTGGCGCAGGAAGCCATCGATGCGGCCGAGCAAGGCGACATGGGGCCGACCGAGGAATTGCTCGACGTGATGCGCCGCCCCTACGACGAGCAGCCGGGCCGCGAGCACTACGCCGCCAGACGCCCGGACTGGGCGCGCCAAAAGGCCGGGTGTTCGATGCTCTCGTGCAGTTCCTGACGACGCTCCGGTTCTTGCAATGAGCGCATGTCAGGCGCTTTTTCCCCGAGAATCAGCCGAAGGGCCTCACTCCGAACAGCACGACGTGCAGATGGCGCGCGAACAGGAACCACATCACGAGGCCGACGACCACGGCGATCAGGTCGCGGGTCCAGTGGCCGGGTACGCGTGTCACGCCCTCGGCGCGATCGAGCCGGCGCGAGGCCGAGAAGCCCATGGCGGCCCACACCAGGAAACTGCCGAAGAGCAGCACGTCGCCGAGCGTGCCGTTGGCGATCACATGGGCCAGCGCCCACAGCTTGGTGGCGGCGAGCATCGGGTGGCCGATGCGCGCACGCATGCAGGTGCCCGGCACATAGGTCGCGGCCAGCAGCACGAAGGCGGGCAGCGTCAGCAGGGCGGCCAGGTGCCGCGTCCACAGCGGCGGCGACCACAGATGCACCGGGTTCATGTGGGTGTCGCTATAGCCGAGCACGATCAGCACCAGGCCGACCACCGAGACGCCCGCGTAGATCAGCCGCCAGTTCGACGGGCCGAACCGATAGACGTATCGCTCGCGCATTTGCGGCGCGAGCATGCGCACCGAGTGCATTCCGAGGAACAGCCAAAGGCCGAGGATCAGCAGGATCATGGGTTCGGTCTCCGATGGAGGGCGTGGTGCGCGCGCGGCATCACACCTTGACGCGCATCAGCCGCGCCTTGTCGCGTTCCCAGTCGCGCTGCTTTTCGGTCTCGCGCTTGTCGAACTGCTTCTTGCCCTTGGCCAGGCCGATGGTGGCCTTGATCCGCCCCTTCGAGAAGTGCAGGTCGAGCGGCACCAGGGCGTAGCCGGCACGCTCGACCTTGCCGATGAGCTTGTCGATCTCGCGCGCATGCAGCAGCAGCTTGCGCGTGCGCGTCGGGTCCGGCTTGACGTGGGTCGAGGCCGAGGCCAGCGGCGTGATGTGCATGCCGAGCAGGAAGATCTCGCCGCCGCGCACGACGACGTAAGCTTCCTTGATGTTGGCGCGCCCGGCGCGGATGCCCTTGACCTCCCAGCCCTCGAGGACCATGCCGGCTTCGAAGCGCTCCTCGATGAAGTAGTCGTGGAAGGCCTTGCGGTTGTCGATGATGCTCATGGGCTGCTTTCGGTGGTGGCGTCGGTGCTTGCGGTAGAATCGATGATCTTAACAGTTCGCCCGCAGCCGCGCCCCGTTCATGGCCGAAGTCAGCAAGACCGTTCTGATCGAATTCACGCCCGAGCAGATGTTCGAACTCGTCGACCGATGCGAAGACTATCCGCAGTTCCTGCCGTGGTGTGGCGGGGCCGAGGTGCACGAGCGCGACGAGGAGCGCACGGTGGCGACGGTGCGTGTCAATTATCATGGCCTCAAGACCCACTTCACCACCGAGAATCTCAAGACGCGACCGACCGAGATGCATCTGCGCCTGCGCGACGGCCCGTTCCGGCATCTCGAGGGCGGCTGGTTCTTCAAGCCGCTGGGCGATACGGCGTGCAAGATCGAGTTCCGCCTGCACTACGAGTTCGAGCACAAGCTCTTCGAGAAGGCTTTCGGCCCGGTGTTCAGCCACATCGCCAACACCTTCGTCGATTCCTTCGTCAAGCGTGCTGCGCAGGTCTATCAGGGAGAGACGCGATGAGCGACGTGATCAACGTGGAGGTCGCCTACGCGCTGCCGCACAGTCACGAGATCGTCAAGCTCGTGCTGCCGCAGTGTTCGACCGTCGGGGATGCGGTCAAGGCCTCGGGGCTGCTCGAGAAGCATCCCGAGATCGATCTGGACGGTGCCAACAAGGTCGGCATCTACGCCAAGCTCACCAAACCCGATGCCGAATTGCGTGATCGGGACCGGGTCGAGATCTACCGCCCGCTCATCGCCGACCCCAAGGCCGTGCGCAAGAAGCGCGCCGAGGAAGGCAAGGCGATGAAGAAGGGCGGCGGCGAAGCCGACGCGGGCTGAGGCGCGCGCTCAGCGTCCGCTGCAGTTGGCGTCGATGAATTCGCGCATGCGCGAGATCTCCTGCGCGCGCGCCGCGTCATCGAGCACCTCACGTTCGCCCTTTTCGTTGAAGCGCGCGATGCGTTGCCCGCCTTCGAGCGCGGTGAGCTGATTGCGCGCCCGCTGGCAGTTCTCCGCCAGCATCTGTTCGCGCTCACGCTCGGCCGCGGCCTGGGCCTTCGCTGCTTGCGCCTTTTCGCGTTCGGCACGCATGGCTTCGGCCGCCTCGGCGGCGCTGGGTTGAGTCGTGGCGGATTCCTGCGGTGCTGCAGGTGGCGGCGCGGTCGCGGCCTGCGCATCGTCGCTCGTCTCGTCTTCGACGGACGCTTCGTCGGTGATTTCGGCCGCTGCGGGTGCCCGAGCGGGGCCGCCGCGCATCTGGGTGGCGGTGACGCCCGGCGGGGGCTGGTCGCCGAAATGCAGCCGGCCGTCGGCGTCGCGCCATTTGTAGACCTGCGCGTGTGCGGTGGCAGCAATGAGGGCGCCAAAAGCGAGGACGAGAGCGGGTTTGAGCATGCAGTTCTCCATGGCCAATCCGCCGCTCCGGCAGGCCTTGCGGCTCACACGCGGGCGGGGCGGGTCTGTATAATAGGGTTTTGGCCGAAAGGAAAAAAGCCATGCGCGTGATCCAGAAGGCGCTGACGTTCGACGACGTCCTTCTCGTACCCGCCCATTCGAGTGTCCTGCCGCGCGACGTGAGCCTCGCGACGCAACTCACTCGCAACATCCGCATCAACATCCCGCTGGTCTCGGCCGCGATGGATACCGTCACCGAATCGCGTCTGGCGATCGCACTGGCGCAGGAAGGCGGCGTCGGCATCATCCACAAGAATCTGCCCGTCAAGGGGCAGGCAGCGGAAGTGGCGCGCGTCAAGCGCCATGAGAGCGGGATCCTGAAGGATCCGATCTGCATTCCGCCGACGATGAGCGTGCGCGACGTCGTCGCGCTCACGCGTCAGCACAAGTTCTCCGGTCTGCCGGTGATCGAGGGCAAGCGTGTCGTGGGCATCGTCACCAACCGCGACCTGCGCTTCGAGAGCAACCTCGATCAGCCCGTGTCGGCGATCATGACGCCGGCCGATCGCATGGTCACGGTCAAGGAGGGGGCGAGCCTGGACGAGGCGCGCCACCTGATGCACAAGCACCGCCTTGAGCGCGTGCTCGTGATCAACGACGACTGGGAGCTGCGCGGCCTGATCACCGTCAAGGACATGCTCAAGTCCACCGAACACCCGTTTGCGGCCAAGGACGAACTTGGCCGCCTGCGCGTGGGCGCGGCCATCGGCGTCGGCGCAGGCACCGAGGAGCGCGCCGAGGCGCTGGTCGAGGCGGGCGCCGACGTCATCGTCGTCGACACCGCCCACGGTCATGCCCAGGGCGTGCTCGAGCGAGTGCGCTGGGTCAAGAAGAACTTCCCCCACGTCGAAGTCGTCGGCGGAAACATCGCCACCGCGTCGGCCGCGCTGGCACTGGTCGATTCGGGTGCGGATGCGGTCAAGGTCGGCATCGGCCCGGGCTCGATCTGCACCACGCGCATCATCGCCGGCGTGGGCATGCCGCAGGTCTCGGCCATCGACAATGTCGCCACAGCCCTGGCCGGCACCGGCGTGCCGATGATCGCCGACGGCGGCATACGCTTCTCGGGCGACATCGCCAAGGCGATCGCCGCCGGGGCCAATACGGTGATGTTGGGCGGCCTGTTCGGCGGTACCGAGGAGGCGCCCGGCGAGACGGTGCTCTATCAGGGGCGCTCGTACAAGTCCTATCGCGGCATGGGCTCCCTGGGTGCGATGCAGCAGGGCGCGGCCGACCGCTACTTCCAGGATCCGTCGGCCAACGCCGACAAGCTCGTGCCCGAAGGCATCGAGGGGCGCGTGCCCTACAAGGGCTCGGTCACGGCCGTGATTCACCAGCTTGTCGGCGGTCTGCGCGCGTCGATGGGCTATGTCGGCTGCAATGACATCGAAGAGATGCACACCCGCTCCGAGTTCGTCCAGATCACCGCCGCGGGCGTGCGCGAGTCGCATGTGCACGACGTGCAGATCACCAAGGAAGCACCGAACTACCATATCGATTGACGCGCACTGGGCGTCGTCCGGGCGGCTTCGGCCGCCTTTCTTCTTTCCGAGTACCCGCATGTCCCACCAAAAGATCCTGATCCTCGACTTCGGCTCCCAGGTCACCCAGCTCATTGCACGCCGCGTGCGCGAGCAGCAGGTGTATTGCGAGCTGCATCCGTTCGACGTCTCCGACGAGTTCGTGCGCGAGTTCGCGCCGGCCGGGGTGATCCTGTCGGGCGGGCCGAATTCGGTCTACGAGGCGCTCGACTGGAAGGCACCGCAGGCGGTGTTCGAACTCGGCGTTCCGGTGCTGGGCATCTGCTACGGCATGCAGACCATGGCCGGACAGCTCGGCGGCAAGGTCGAGAGCGCAGACAAGCGCGAGTTCGGCTACGCCGAGATGCGCGCGCGCGGTCATTCGAAGCTGTTCGAGGGCATTCAGGATCGGACCAACGATGCCGGACACGGCCTGCTCGACGTGTGGATGAGTCACGGCGACAAGGTCATCGAGCTGCCCCCCGGTTTCAAGGTCATCGGCAGCAACGAGTCGACGCCGATCGCCGCGATGGCCGACGAGGCGCGCGGCTTCTACGGCGTGCAGTTCCACCCGGAGGTCACGCACACCCTGCAGGGCAAGGCGATGATCGCGCGCTTCGTGCACGACATCTGCGGCTGCGGGCGTGACTGGAACATGCCGGATTATGTCTCCGAGGCGGTCGAGCGTATCCGCGCCGAGGTCGGCGACGAGGAAGTCATCCTCGGCCTGTCGGGCGGTGTCGATTCGTCGGTGGCGGCCGCGCTGATCCATCGCGCGATCGGCGACCAGCTCACCTGCGTGTTCGTCGACAACGGCCTGTTGCGGCTCAACGAGGCCGAGCAGGTGATGGAGACCTTCGGGCGCTCGCTCGGCGTGCGTGTGATCCACGTCGACGCGGCCGACACCTTCATGGGCCATCTCGAGGGCGTCTCCGACCCCGAGGCCAAGCGCAAGATTATCGGCCGCGAATTCGTCGAAGTCTTCCAGGATCAGGCCGCGAAGCTGCCCAACGCCAAGTGGCTCGCCCAGGGCACGATCTACCCCGATGTGATCGAGTCGGCCGGCAGCAAGACCAAGAAGGCCCATACCATCAAGAGCCACCACAACGTCGGCGGCCTGCCTGAGACACTGAATCTGAAGCTGCTCGAGCCGCTGCGCGAGCTGTTCAAGGACGAGGTGCGCGAACTGGGCATCGCGCTGGGCCTGCCGCACGACATGGTCTATCGCCACCCCTTCCCCGGCCCGGGTCTGGGCGTGCGCATTCTCGGCGAAGTGAAGCCCGAGTACGCCGACATCCTGCGCCAGGCCGATGCGATCTTCATCGACGAACTGCGCGCGGCCGACTGGTACGACAAGACCAGTCAGGCCTTCGCGGTGTTCCTGCCGGTCAAGAGCGTCGGCGTGATGGGCGACGGACGCACCTACGACTACGTCGTCGCGCTACGCGCCGTGCAGACCCAGGACTTCATGACCGCTCACTGGGCCGAATTGCCGCACAGCCTGCTGGGCCGCGTGAGCAACCGCATCATCAACGAGGTGCGCGGCGTCAATCGCGTGGTCTACGACATCTCCGGCAAGCCACCCGCGACCATCGAGTGGGAATGATTCCGCGTCTGGCACAGCCAGGCACCTGATGGCATGAAATGCCGCTAAGCCCGCGTAATTGCGGGCTTTTTTTTGTTTGTGTTTGGCACGATCTGGCAACGGGAGGAAGCGCCAAGCACCGTTTGAGCATGGCATTAAAGCTGGTATTATGGTTTGGCGATGCCATGATTGATGCCGATACCATGCTGCGTTCTTTTGTGTGTTCATGGTATTAATATTCTATAAGTTACTGTTTCGTAAGAAAAAATACGATAAATTCGAGATTTTTTCAGCATGGTATCGGAGACGAAGAAGGACAAGGTACATGCTGACCGATACCAAGCTGCGCAATCTCAAGCCCAGGGACAAACTCTACAAAGTGAATGACCGGGAAGGTCTCTATGTGGCAGTGACTCCAGCCGGCTCCATCTCGTTCCGTTACAACTACTCAATCAACGGTCGGCAGGAGACCATCACCTTTGGGCGTTATGGTGTCGGTGGCATCACCCTGGCCGAAGCCCGCGAGCTGTTGGGTGACGCCAAGAAGATGGTTGCGGCGGGCAAGTCGCCGGCCAAGGAGAAAGCCCGAGACAAGGCGCGGGTGAAAGATGCAGAGACGTTCGGTGCCTGGGCGGAGAAGTGGCTGCGTGGCTACCAGATGGCCGACTCCACCCGCGATATGCGCCGCTCGGTTTATGAGCGTGAGCTGAAGCCGAAATTCAGCAATCAGAAGCTGGTGGAGATCACCCACGAAGACTTGCGGGCGCTGGCTGATGCCATTGTTGAGCGAGGCGCACCGGCCACCGCCGTTCATGTGCGTGAAATCGTGTTGCAGGTATTTCGCTGGGCCATCGAGCGTGGGCAGAAGGTCGAAAACCCGGCAGAACTGGTGCGCCCAACAAGCATCGCTCGATTCGAGCCACGTGACCGAGCGTTGACGCCAGAAGAAATTGGGCTGATGTACCAGTACATGGAGCGAGTGGGCACAAGCCCAACAAACCGTGCGGCGGCCAAGCTGTTATTGCTGACGATGGTGCGCAAGAGCGAGCTGACCAATGCGACCTGGAGCGAGATCAATTTCAGCGAAGCGTTGTGGACGATTCCAAAGGAGCGGATGAAACGCCGTAACCCGCACCTGGTATTTCTGTCCCAGCAGGCTCTGGATATTTTCATTGCCATGAAAACCTTTGCCGGTGGTTCCGACTTCGTTTTGCCATCACGGTACGACTCGGATGCGCCGATGAGCGCTGCCACACTTAACCAGGTGCTGACGCTGACTTACAAGGCGGCGCAGAAAGATGGGAAGTCACTTACCAAGTTCGGACCGCATGATTTGCGGCGCACAGCCAGCACGCTGTTGCATGAGGCCGGCTACAACACCGACTGGATCGAGAAGTGCCTGGCGCACGAGCAGAAGGGCGTGAGGGCTGTCTACAACAAGGCTGAGTACCGCGAGCAGCGGGCGGCGATGTTGCAGGATTGGGCCGATATGATTGATGAGTGGACTTCGGGAGGCAGTAAGGGTTGATGTTTTTGCTATCTTTGATAGCATTGAAGTTGATGCCGTGAATTTATAAATAAGGCCGCCATTGGCATCGGGCAGGTCAATTACCGATTAGCTGCTTCGCGCAGCTACTCGATGAATAGCAACTATTCATTTGAGAGGTATTGACCCATGCAAAATATAAAGACCCTCATCAACAGGAAGAAGCTCCTGGAGATGATCCCGCTTTCGACACGAACAATTTATAACCTGGAGCAGCGAGGGGATTTTCCACGCCGTATCGCGTTAACCAGTAGAAATGTCGCCTGGGATTTGTCAGAGGTCGAAGAGTGGATTGAGGCACGTAAATCATCGGGTGATCAAGCTGCGCGACCTGGCCCTATAGAGGGCTAGTTATATGGCTCTTGATCTTATGGCGGCTTTCACGGAATTGCCGCCACCCATTGATTATGTTCTGCCTAATATGGTTGCTGGCACTGTTGGTGCTCTTGTGTCGCCTGATGGGGCTGGTAAATCCATGTTGGCCCTTCAATTGGCTGCACAGATTGCAGGCGGGCCTGATTTACTTGAAATAGGCGAGTTTCCCACCGGGCAAGTGGTCTATCTGCCTGCTGAAGATCCACCGGCCGCTATTCACCATCGTCTGCACGCCCTTGGGGCACACCTCAGCGCAGCGGAACGGCAAGCCGTGGCTGATGGTTTGCTCATTGAACCCTTGATCGGTAAATGCCCAAACATCATGGCTGCTAGCTGGTTCGATGCTCTCAAACGAGCCGCTGAAGGTCGTCGCTTGATGATCTTGGACACTTTGCGGCGCTTCCACATTGAGGAGGAGAACGCTAGCGGGCCGATGGCGCAGGTTGTTGGGCACATGGAGGCCATAGCCGCTGATACAGGCTGCTCCATTGTGTTTCTGCACCACGCGAGTAAAAGCGCAGCCATGATGGGGTCGGGCGATCAACAGCAGGCCAGTCGTGGATCGTCCGTACTGGTTGATAACATCCGTTGGCAATCGTACCTATCCGGCATGACGCAAGGCGAGGCCGAGATACTGGGGGTCGATGATTGTCAGCGTGGGTATTTTGTCCGCTTTGGCGTCAGCAAGGCCAACTATGGCGCACCTTTTCAAGAACTCTGGTTTAGACGGCACGACGGCGGCGTGTTGAAGCCTGCTGTACTGGAGCGGCAGTGCAAGGTGAAAAGGAGACAGCGTGAAGAAGCCTAAGCATGACCTGACCCACGTCCGACATGATCCCGCGCACTGTTTGGCACCTGGCCTGTTCCGCAGCCTCAAGCGTGGCGATCGCAAACGCTGCAAGCTGGACGTGACCTACACCTTTGGCGAGGACGAATCCATGCGTTTCGTCGGATGCGAACCTCTCGGGGCCGATGATATGCGTCTTTTGCAAGGCATCGTGGCCCTTGGCGGCCCGAACGGCATCTTGCTAACCCCGGAACCGACCAGTGAGACGGGGCGACAGCTACGGCTATTCCTTGAACCCCGTTTCGAAGCCATTGAGCAAGACGGCTTGGTGGTTCGTGAGAGCCTGACCAAACTGCTCTCAGAAACGGGCATGACGGATAGCGGCGACAACATCAAGGCGCTCAAAGCCAGCCTGCTGCGCATGTCGAACGTCACCATCCTTGTGACGAAGGGACGGCGGCAAGCCGCGTTCCACCTGATGAGTCATGCTTTTGACGAGACGGACGGCAGGCTATGGGTTGCCCTGAATCCGCGTATTGCCGAAGCGATCCTGGGGCATCGTCCATATGCCCGTATCGACATGGCGGAAGTGCGGGTGCTACAGACTGATCCGGCACGGCTGATGCACCAACGGCTATGCGGCTGGATCGACCCCGGCAAATCCGGGCGCGTGGAACTGGACACGCTTTGCGGCTATGTCTGGCCAGATGAAGCCAATGCCGAAGCTATGAAAAAACGCCGTCAGACTGCCCGGAAGGCACTGGCCGAACTTGCCGCCGTGGGTTGGGTAGTGAACGAATACGCCAAGGGAAAATGGGAGATCAAGAGGCCTGGCCCCACGGCAACTGCACCCGTTTACCGTCGTAACGTTCCCTTGTTACCGTCGTAACGCTCCCCTTCTGCCGTCGTAACGTTCCCCGTCCCAATTTGGAAAACCCAGACGGTGCGCTGCTTTGCGGGCAGTTTGGGAAATCCATCCAAGATTATCTAAAGATAATCCATCATGCGCGGTGCAGCTCGCGCCTTGAGGGCGCGTTCTGACCTTGCCAATAAAGCCCTGGCGGGCTTTATCAATCGGCCATAGGCCGATGGTTTAACGCCAAGAAGAGAAGGCGGCTTCAGTGGCCGCTGAAACGCCTTGTGAGAGGGGAAAACAACCCGGAGTCCCTTATTCCATGAGCTGAAGCAGAATCTGCGTCTAACGGTGCTGGAGGGCCGCTGTGTGCACTTGTAGTTATCTGTACTGAAACCTTGGCTCGAAACGTGAAATGGCTAAGCAGTGCCCATTCGTTCGGTAAGAATAATAAGAAGATTATTATTCTTATTATTACCAAGCAGGAATGAGCCGTGTGTGTTGGACGCCCATAACCAGTAACCTGCGTGAAGGTGTCAACATCAGGAAAGGTTGCCCCTCAAGTATCAATACGTCGCCTTAGTGGTATGACGGGAGGGGAGGCAAATTTCTTGTGTTCATTGACACTTGAGGGGCGGGTTATGCCCTTCTTTTTTGGCGTCCAACTCGCCCCATCGGGGCGAATGGTTTGTGTCGATTGTTGGCATTTTAGGTTCCGATTTAAAGCCGATTGAGCAGCGATTTTGAAGCGACTATGTCGATTGCAGGCCGATTTGGTGACGATTACGGTTATGTTGCCAAGAATCGGTGTTTGTTTGACGATAAAACGCTTTACGTTCGATATGCGCTAGATTTTCAATAGTGGGTGAAATGCGGGCAGGATGGGTGAAGTTAGCTAACCGGCAAGCCGGTTATCTATCTTCACTGTCCCTTATTCGCGCCGGGGGCACTCAACGGGAATCCTGCCCTGCGGGGCTGATCGGCTACCGCCGGTTGCAAGAGTATAGGTCTTGCTATTTTTAATATCTTTGATAGCATGGTTGTCGGGTACACCAAAAGGGTATTGATATGGCAAATGTGCTTATCAGGAATTTACCCGCCGAGGTGCACCGTGCGTTGAAAGTTCGAGCAGCGCTCAACGATAGGAGCACCGACGCGGAAATACGCGAAATACTGACGGCGGCAGTACAGCCGCTAGAGCTTGAAGAGATTGGCCGGGAAGTTGGCTTGTCCGAAAGCGATAAAAAAACAGAGTAGTTTTACGTTTGTAAGTCCGGGCCTCAGCGCCAAGGGCAATACCGATCAGCTAGTGGCGTAGCTCTTCGATGAAACGTTGCCGAGAACAAGCACAACGCTTGGTCAAGGCAATGCCTTCTTTTCATCGACGGAGTACGACCATGAAGTCCAAAATTTTAGCGGCTAAAAAAACCGCTCTAGCCGTTGCACTCGCAACCGGCTTTATCACCACTACCACCGCCCCTGTGCAAGCTGGTATCCCCGTCATCGACGGCGGCAACCTGGCCCAGAACATCATGACGGCCATCGAGTCGGTGGCGCAGACGCTCAAGCAGATTGAGCAGTACCAGACCCAGTTGCAGCAGTACGAAAATCAGCTCCAGAACACGATGGCCCCAGCCGCGTATATCTGGGATCAGGCGCAGACTACGATCAACCGGCTGATTGCCGCGCAAAACACGCTGGCCTATTACGAGAACCAGCTAGGCAGCCTGGATCGTTACCTGGCCAAGTTTCAGGACGTGGCCTATTACCGCAGCTCGCCATGCTTCAACGGCAGCGGCGGATGCACGCCGGCCGAAAAGGCAGCGATGGAAGAGAACCGCCGCCTGGCGTCAGAGTCGCAAAAGAAGGCCAACGATGCCCTGTTCCAGACCGTTGCCGACCAGCAAAAGGCTTTGAAGGATGACGCCCGTACCCTGGAGCGGCTGCAAGGCGCGGCCCAGGGTGCAACTGGCCAGCTACAGGCCATCGGCTACGCCAACCAGCTCGCCAGCCAGCAGGCCAATCAGCTCTTGCAGATTCGCACCATGTTGACCGCCCAACACAACGCGGAGGCAGCCCGGATTGCAGCAGAACTCGATGCCGAGGCGCGAGGTGATGCCAGGGCCGAGCAAATGCGTACCTGGACGTTTCGCCCGAGTCCGGCAGACAACTACTAGGGAGGCGGTGAGATGAAAAAAATCTTTTTTACTACCGCGGCTACGTTGCTGTTGTTGGCTGGATGTGAACAGGAAAGGATGCCCGAACCAAATGCGGCGACGTGTGCCCCCGATGCGTTCCAGGCAGCACTGAATGAAATGCGCAGCGAAGCGAACCGAGAGGCCTTTACCGAGGAATGCAGAGCATTCCAGAAGGCCAAGCAGATGCGTCAGTGGGAGTTCAAGCCCAGCCCTAAAGATGATTATTGAGGTGGTCGCCATGAGAAAGAAAATTGCTCTAGGTGGCTTGATGATGGTCGCCACAATGGTGCTGGCTGAACCTGCAATGGCGCAGGAGCTAAGTAGCAGCGGTGTTATGAATGATGTGCTCAAGCGTTTTCATGATGCTGCCGCAACATGGGGGCCAGCTATTGAGTCCGCTGCATCGCGTTTGTTCTGGACGCTGGTTGTGATTTCGATGGTCTGGACATTCGGCATGATGGCTTTGCGCAAGGCCGACATTGGCGAGTTCTTCGCGGAGTTCGTTCGCTTCACGATCTTCACCGGCTTTTTCTGGTGGTTGCTGACGAATGCGAACCAGGGCATGAATATCGCCGGTACGATTGTTCAGTCATTGCAAACTCTGGGCGCGCAGGCGGGGGGACTTTCCAATAGCAATCTTGGGCCCTCCAGCATCCTTGATCTTGGTTTCGAGTTATACAACCGCACAGTACAGGCCACCTCGGAGCTGGGATGGCGGCAGATGGCAACTGCTCTGGTCATGGAGCTAATGGCCCTGGCTGTTTTGTTTGTCCTGGCGTTGATTGCGGTCAACCTGTTGCTGTTGCTCGCATCAGCCTGGATTCTGTTGTATGCCGGTGTGTTCTTCCTTGGCTTTGGTGGAAGTCGTTGGACTTCCGACATGGCGATCAATTACTACAAGACCGTGCTGGGCCTGGCCGCACAGCTTATGGCAATGGTGCTTCTGGTTGCGATTGGCAAAGAGTTCATCAATCACTACTACACGCAAATCAGCGAGAACATGGCATCCCAGGAACTGGCCGTGATGTTGGTTATATCGGTCATCTTGCTTTTCTTGGTCAACAAAGTTCCGCCGATGATTTCTGGTCTTGTGTCTGGTGGTGGTATTGGCGCAGCCGGTGGAATTGGAAACTTCGGTGCGGGTGCGGCAGTTGGGGCGGCGGTGACGGCGGCCAGTATGGCAACTGGCGGCGCTGCCCTGGCAGGTAAAGCGGTTATGGGTGCCGCAGCCGGTGCAGCCGGAGGTGCAAGTGCACTCCAAGCGGCTTTTCAGAAAGCATCAGCGAGTATGGAAACCGGCGGTGACATGTCCAGCATGGGGTCAGTTGTCAGCAGTGGCGGAAACGGTGGTGGTGAAGCGGGTACTGCTGGCAGTAGCCCATTCGCCCAAGCGGCTGGCTTTGGTGACAGCGGCAGTAGCTCAAGCGGTGGCGGCTTTGCCAAGGCCGCGAAGCTGGCCACAGGCACGGCCTCCGAGTTAGCCAAGGGTGTCGGCTCTCAAGTGAAGCAGGGATTCCAGGAGCGAGTGAGCGAAACCACAGGCGGAAAACTGGCTGCTTCGATACGCGAAAGCATGGAGCCGAAAGAAGCAAGCCAATCTGGCCAGTTCGAGGGCAATAGCTTGGGCGCCGATTCTGGCCCAGATAGTAACGAAGTCAGGAGTTAGCACGATGACGACATCAACATACATGGCCGCATTGGCGGCCCTGGATGAAGCGCCAAGGGAAGAAGTCAGCCAGGTATTTATTTCGCCGCTGGGTGATCAATCGACCGAGGTCGATGCAGAGACAGAAACAGCCGCTTTTGTATCACGGCCAGACCCTATGAGAGAGAGCGAAACTAAGCCGATAAGTATTGAGGTTAATGGCGGCAGGAATGAGCGGTCAGCATTCGCGGAGGCGGCGGGGCTGTACCTGTAGGCGCACCGGGCTGGCCACAACCAGCCCGGCACTTTCAATCAACACCTACTGGAGAGGTGAATTATGACAACACAACATATTATCGAACCAGGGCAAGCAGTGCATCAAGCAGCGGCTATTCTTTCTTCTTTGGAGTACATCAACCAAGCGGAAGCGCGGAGCCTTGGGCCATTGGCCGAAGCCGTCGCTAATGCTTTTATGGTGGTGTACTACCAAGCTGAAACGGGCCGGGCGACACAGGCTGATTTTCAAGAAGCAATGAACGCCTTGCGCCAAGCGTGCAGCTAATGACGAAAGGGCGGCCACTCGAACTGGCCGCCTTTTTCAATCTTCACTGTTTGGCCATTCCCGACCCACAGACGGCGCATCCATCCATTCGCGTTCCTCCGGCGGCAGCGGGTAAGCCCCGGATGCTTCCGCGTCGGCCAGTAGTTCGGCCAGTGTGTAGCGCACCCGACCAGTGGAAACGGCGCGGGCCGGGTCGGCCTTCTCATGCAGCCTGTTCTCTAGGTTCTTTGGGTCTGTCATCGGGCGACCTCAGCAAGCATGGATACTAGGTGTTCCAGGTCAGTGATCGAATGCGCCAGGAAGCGGCCGGCGCGGCAATCTGCAATCATTTCCTCAGTTTTTTCCTACTCATGTTCAACCTCGTTCGTACCAGCTCTTCGAGCGATTCACCACGCGCACGACCAGCAGCATCACCGGCACTTCGACCAGGACGCCGACCACGGTTGCCAATGCAGCGCCGGAGTGCAGACCGAACAAGCTGATGGCGGCCGCCACGGCCAGCTCGAAGAAGTTGCTGGCACCGATCAGGGCCGAAGGACAGGCGACAGAGTGCTTTTCCCCCGCCCGCTTGTTCAGCCAGTAGGCTAACCCGGAATTGAAGAACACTTGAATCAAGATCGGCACGGCTAGCATGGCGATCACTAACGGCTGCCGGATGATGGCCTCGCCCTGGAAGGCGAACAGTAGAACCAACGTCAGCAGCAGCGCGGCCATCGACCACGGCCCGATCTTCTGCATGGCCCGTTCAAAGGCGGCCTGTCCTTGCTTGAGCAGATGCCGCCGCAAGAGCTGCGCCAGGATCACCGGCACGATGATGTAGAGCACGACCGAAATCAGCAGCGTGTCCCAAGGCACCGAGATCGAGGACATGCCCAGCAGCAGGCCGACGATGGGCGCGAAGGCCACGATCATGATGGCGTCGTTCAGAGCCACTTGCGAGAGCGTGAAAAGCGGGTCGCCGTTGGTAAGGCGGCTCCACACGAACACCATTGCCGTGCAGGGCGCGGCGGCCAGCAAGATCAAGCCCGCGATGTAGCTGTCCAGTTGATCGGCCGGCAGGAACGGAGCGAACACTTGTCGGATGAACAGCCACCCCAGCAGGGCCATCGAGAATGGCTTGACGGCCCAATTCACGAACAGCGTGACGCCGATGCCGCGCCAATGCTCTTTGACCTGGTGCAGCGCCCCGAAGTCGATCTTGACCAGCATCGGGACGATCATTACCCAAATCAGCAGGCCCACCGGCAAATTGACCTGGGCCACTTCCATGCGGCCTATGGCCTGGAACACGTCAGGAAGGCCCTGGCCGAGCGCAACACCGGCGACGATGCACAGGGCCACCCACAGCGTCAGGTAACGCTCGAAGCCGCTCATCGGGGCCTGGCGCGGCTTCGCGGCGATGGCCTGTGCGCCGGCGCTCATGCTTCCTGCTCGGTCTTGCCGATGTTCGCCAGCTCGCGCTTGATGGCCGTCTGGTCAAGCATTTTGAGAGGCAGATTCACGAACAGGCGGACGCGGTTCATCATGTGCCGGAAGGTTTGTTCGAAGGCCCGGCGCTTCTCGGCGTCAGTGCCTTCGACGGCGGCCGGATCTTCAAATCCCCAATGCGCCGAGATCGGCTGACCAGGCCACACCGGACACATTTCGCCGGCGGCGTTGTCGCAGACGGTGATGATGAAGTCCATCTTCGGTGCGTCGGGCGTGGCGTACTCGTCCCAGCTCTTGCTGCGCAGATTCTCGGTCGGGTAATTCACCGACTCCACCTTTTCGACGGCGAAGGGATTGACCTTGCCGGTTGGGTGACTGCCGGCGCTGTAGGCGCGGAAGCGCCCTTGCCCCATCGTGTTGATGAGAGCTTCGGCCATGATGCTGCGCGCCGAATTGCCGGTGCAGAGGATGAGGACGTTATAGATTCTTTCGGTCATGATGTTTCGCTTTCTGGTAGTGGCTGGGGAGCAATGGCGATGGATGAAAGATCGGTGGCCTCGTCGATGACGTGGCCGGCCGCTTTCCGTTCGGAATAGCGGTCTGTCAGTGCTTCACGGTGCGGCCGTACCAGCGCCGTGAAGCGCACCAGTTCTTCCATCACATCGGCTATTCGGTCGTAGTACGGCGAGGGCTTCATGCGGCCCGCCGCGTCGAACTCTTGGAACGCTTTGGCGATACTCGACTGGTTCGGAATGGTGAACATTCGCATCCAGCGGCCGAGCAGACGCAAGGTGTTCACGGCGTTGAAGCTCTGCGAGCCGCCGGATACCTGCATCACGGCCAGGGTGCGGCCTTGGGTCGGCCGGATGCCGGCCATTTCAAGCGGCAGATGGTCAATCTGCGCCTTCATGACACTGGTAATCTGACCGTGGCGTTCCGGGCTGCACCAGACTTGTCCCTCTGACCACTCGGACAGGGCGCGCAGCTCCTTGACGGCCGGGTGATCGTCGCTTTGCACTTGATCGGGCAACGGCAAATCGGACGGGTCGAAGATGCGTGTTTCTGCGCCAAAGAATTGCAGCAGCCGGGCCGCTTCCTCGACGGCCAGCCGTGAGAACGAGCGGGCGCGCAGCGAGCCATACAGCAGCAGGATACGCACCGGCGGGGCGTCGGGTGCCAGCCCGAGCGCCGGGCGCTCGATGGCAAAGGATTTGTCCAAAGCGGGCAAAGAATCGGGGTCGGAAAGATGGCGAAGTCTCATGCCAACACCTTCCCGGCTTCCGTGGTGCAAGACAGGTTGCACACCTGGCCGCCGCAGCAGTTTTCCGTGAGAAAGGCCACCAGGTTAGTGGCCGTCGAAAAGTTCGCCTCGTAGATCACAAATCGGCCTTCTTGCCGCGACGTGACCATGCCGGCGTGTGCCAGCTCTTTCAGGTGGAAGGATAGCGAAGACGGCGGGATGCCGGCCGCTTCGCTGATTTTTCCGGCGGCCATGCCGGCGGGGCCGGCCTGGACGAGAAGCCGGAACACCGCGAGGCGCGATTCTTGAGCGATGGCCGCCAGGGCGGCTACAGCATTTATCGTTTCCATGTTTCAATAATAGTCGAAATATGGAGTGTGCTCAATAGCTCATTTAAGCTGTAAAAATGAGCTAGGCGCATTTAGATCGATATGTGATAAATTGGCCTGCCAGTTTAAGATGGGTGCATTTGAGTATGCCCAAAGGAGCCCGCAAGTATGCGCAGGACGAAGCCAGTAGCCGCGCCGATGGTGGCGCGGGTCTATCTGCGCGTCAGCACCGACGCGCAGGACTTGGAACGCCAAGAGGCGATCACTACGGCCGCGAAGGCCGCCGGCTACTACGTCGCCGGCATCTACCGTGAGAAGGCATCCGGCGCACGCGCCGACCGGCCTGAGCTGCTGCGCATGATCGGCGACCTACAGCCCGGCGAGGTGGTCATTGCCGAGAAGATCGACCGCATCAGCCGCCTACCTTTGCCCGAGGCCGAGCGCCTGGTGGCCTCGATACAGGCCAAAGGCGCACGCCTGGCCGTCCCTGGCGTGGTCGATCTATCCGACCTGGCGGCCGAGGCCCAGGGCGTCGCCAAGATCGTGCTGGAAGCCGTGCAGATCATGCTTTTTCGCCTGGCCTTGCAGATGGCCCGCGACGACTACGAGGACAGGCGCGAACGCCAGCGCCAAGGCATTGAGTTGGCCCGCCAGGCCGGGCGGTACAAGGGCCGCCGTGCTGATCCGAAGCGCCGCGCCCAAGTTGTCGCGCTGCGCAAGTCCGGCTACAGCATCAACAAGACCGCCGAGCTGGCCGGGTACAGTGCGGCCCAGGTGAAACGGATATGGGCCGAGGTCAGCCAGGCCGAAGCGAAGCAGCACGGCGCGTTCGTGGAGGACGCATTGACGGAAGCCGATGCCCTGGCCGCTGTCGGCCAGGATGAGCGCCAGGAGGAAAGGGCATGAAGAAGCCGAACCAAGACGACGAGCCGTTTTTCATCACCGAGGAGATTGCGGCCGAAATGATCGCCGGCGGCTATGAGTTCGAGCTGCCGCCCATTCCTTGCACCATCCGCCTACGCGACGTGCTGGAGCGCATGACCGATGCTGAGCTAGCATTGCAGCCGGGCGAGATCGCCGACCAGGAGCGTGAACGCTGCCGGCGCAAGCCGTGTTCAACCTCATGATCTGGTCATGGTATTTTTCATGGCACTGAGCCTGATAGTTCTTGCAAATTGTTGTCACTAAAGGGTTTTGTGTGCTTGTTTACAATCGAGTGGGAGTGACGGGCACTGGCTGGCAATGTCTAGCAACGGCAGGCATTTCGGCTGAGGGTAAAAGAACTTTCCGCTAAGCGATAGACTGTATGTAAACACAGTATTGCAAGGACGCGGAACATGCCTCATGTGGCGGCCAGGACGGCCAGCCGGGATCGGGATACTGGTCGTTACCAGAGCCACCGACCCGAGCAAACCCTTCTCTATCAGATCGTTGACGAGTATTACCCGGCATTCGCTGCGCTTATGGCAGAGCAGGGAAAGGAATTGCCGGGCTATGTGCAACGGGAATTTGAAGAATTTCTCCAATGCGGGCGGCTGGAGCATGGCTTTCTACGGGTTCGCTGCGAGTCTTGCCACGCCGAGCACCTGGTCGCTTTCAGCTGTAAGCGTCGCGGTTTCTGCCCGAGCTGTGGGGCGCGGCGGATGGCCGAAAGTGCCGCCTTGCTGGTTGATGAAGTACTGCCTGAACAACCCATGCGTCAGTGGGTGTTGAGCTTCCCGTTTCAGCTGCGTTTCCTGTTTGCCAGCCGGCCCGAGATCATGGGGTGGGTGCTGGGCATCGTTTACCGCGTCATTGCCACGCACCTGGTCAAGAAAGCGGGCCATACCCACCAAGTGGCCAAGACGGGCGCGGTCACCCTGATCCAGCGTTTTGGATCGGCGCTCAATCTGAATGTTCACTTCCACATGCTGTTTCTCGACGGTGTGTATGTCGAGCAATCCCACGGCTCAGCGCGTTTCCGCTGGGTCAAGGCGCCGACCAGCCCAGAGCTCACCCAGCTGACGCACACCATCGCCCACCGGGTGGGTCGCTATCTGGAACGGCAAGGCCTGCTGGAACGGGATGTCGAAAACAGCTATCTGGCCTCGGATGCGGTGGATGACGACCCGATGACACCCCTGCTGGGGCACTCGATCACTTACCGTATCGCTGTCGGTTCACAGGCGGGGCGAAAGGTGTTCACTTTGCAAACTCTGCCGACCAGTGGTGATCCGTTCGGTGACGGGATTGGCAAGGTAGCCGGGTCCAGCCTGCACGCCGGCGTGGCGGCCAGGGCCGATGAACGCAAGAAGCTCGAACGGCTGTGCCGGTACATCAGCCGCCCGGCGGTATCCGAGAAGCGGCTGTCGTTAACACGAGGCGGCAACGTGCGCTACCAGCTCAAGACGCCGTACCGGGACGGCACCACGCACGTCATTTTCGAACCATTGGATTTCATTGCAAGGCTGGCCGCCCTGGTACCGAAGCCCAGAGTCAACCTAACCCGCTTCCACGGGGTGTTCGCACCCAACAGTCGGCACCGGGCGTTGGTCACGCCGGCAAAACGGGGCAGGGGCAACAAGGTCAGGGTGGCTGATGAACCGGCAACACCAGCACAACGGCGAGCGTCGATGACATGGGCGCAACGGCTCAAGCGTGTTTTCAATATCGACATCGAGACCTGCAGCGGCTGCGGCGGCGCCATGAAAGTCATCGCCTGCATTGAAGACCCTATAGTGATCAAGCAGATCCTTGATCACCTGAAGCACAAAGCCGAAACCAGCGGGACCAGGGCGTTACCCGAAAGCCGGGCGCCACCGGCTGAGCTGCTCCTGGGTCTGTTTGACTGACGAGCCTGAAGGCCAACGATACCAATCAAAATGCTGCGTTCACAGCGCCGCGGCAGGGATCCGCCGTGCTGGTTGTCGGAAAAGGAGCCGCTAGTGGGAAAGAGGAGGGTAAATTTTCAGCGTTGCTGGCTCCCCGTCAGCCGGATTGGGTTGCATCGCAGGGGTGTCGAAAGAGTCAACTGCGGTCCAAAGCTGTTGGACTTGGGTGAAAAGGGCGTTTATTCTTCCTATACGTTGTCGGCAGCGGGCCAAAAAGGAACACGTCCATGCCCATCGAGGTGAAACCGGCTGTGAGCGCGGGTTCAAGCATATAGCCCGACAGGCGCGTATCCTTGCCGATCACGACACGATGGCGGTGGTCACCGCGACGAAAGACACGGCCAGCCGCCATGCCGACGCGCAAGGCGGTTTCCGCCGTCATCGCGCCTTCGTTGGCTTTGCCACGAATACCGTCTGTGCCGAAATATTTGCGCACCATAAGGTCGATTATCCTGTCGTCGGGTCGCCCTCAAAGGGGACATGCCTGCTGAACCGCGAATATAGAGAAATATCCCGAATGTGCAGTTAACGAATTCTTGCGGTTTCTTTCAGCGCCGCCAATACCGCCAGCCCGTCGCGCAAGGGGCGCGGCTCGTGTGTGCGGATGAAGTCAGCTCCACCTGCGGCGGCGGCAAGCTCTGCAGCGAGTGTCGCGGCCCCGACATCCCCCGGACCACGGCCTGTGAGCGCGCGCAGAAAGGATTTGCGCGAAACAGACAGAAGCACCGGCAAATCGAAGCGCAGCCGCAATTCATCGAACCGCGCCAGCACCGAGAGCGAGGTTTCGGGAGCAGCCCCCAGAAAAAACCCCATGCCGGGATCAAGGACAAGGCGGTTGCGTTTGATACCGGCACCCGTCAGCGCCGCGATGCGCGCGTCAAAGAACGCCGCAATGTGATCCATGATGTCGCCAGCGGGTGCCTCGCGCCGATCTGCCTGCCCGTCTTGCACCGAATGCATAACGACGAGTTTGGCAGATGATTTCGCCAATTGCGGATAGAACGCAGCGTCTGGAAAACCGCGAATATCATTGAGATAGGCCACACCACGCGACAAGGCATAGGCTTGCGTCGCGGGTTGATAACTGTCGAGCGAGACGGGAATGCCATCTGCCTTGAGCGCGTCCAGCACCGGCGCGATACGCGCGATTTCTGTGTCGGACGAAACAGGCGCGGCGTCGGGATTGCTGGATGCCGGACCGAGGTCGATCACATCTGCCCCCTCGGCCATCAGCTTACGCGCCTGCGCAATGGCTGCGTCTGGCGCCAGATACCGGCCTCCATCGGAGAAACTGTCCGAGGTTATGTTGACGATGCCGAAAATGATGAGCGATTTATTCATGGGGGCTTCTATAATAATAATAATCGAGCATGAGTCTCATACGGATGCTCGGGTCGAAAGGGAATCCCCAGGCGAGTAACCTGTTTGCGGTGATCCATTAGCTGCAGGAGCAGAAGAGCATACATCTGGAAGCAAAGCCAGGAAAGCGGCCTATGGAGCTGTGCGGCAGCGCTCAGTAGGCAATTTTTCAAAATATTGTTAAGCCTTTTCTGAGCATGGTATTTTTCATGGTATTACCAATTAGCAGGAAAATAAGCCATTGAATATAAAAGATAAAAATGTCTTGTTTACAATAGAGTGGGAGTGACTCGCAGGGCGCTTCATGCCCCGTGAATCGAAAGGATTGCGTTGTGACATGTAAGTCGGGGCGCAGTCGGCGCGTGTCGATGGCACACTCTCGCGAGTGGCTCCCGGAGTGGCGATGGACGAACTCTGTGTCGTAACCGATTCATGCCGGCAGTTCCTGCTCGCGGGCAGACCGGCCGATGCCCGTCGCCTGGCCGGGCGCGCGCTCACTTCCCATCCGGGATCCGCCCGGCTGCGTCATCTGTATGCGACGGCCTGTCTGAGCATGAGCGACTGGGGTGAGGCCGAGACAGCACTGCGCGTTGTTCTCGCCCAGGATGGCGGTAAAGCGCAGGCCTGGGATCACCTCGGCGTGGCGCTGCATCACCAGCGCCGTCACGGCCAGGCGCGAGACGCGTTTGAGCGCAGTCTGACGCTCGCCGCCGGTGTCGCGACGACGTGGTCCAACGCCGCGTCCAACGCCTTCGACGGCGGCCTGTATGCCGAGGCCTTGCGTTGCGCCGAGCGTGCGCTCGAACTCGACGATGGTCTGGCTCCCGCGTGGCTCGCCAAGGGCAATGCCTTGCTCGCGCTGGCGCGCCCGCGCGAGGCCGCGCTCTGCCTGGAGCGTGCCGTGGCCCTGCCCGGTGCCGGCCCGGCCGAGCGCAGCAGTCTGGCCATGGCGTGGTCGGAGTGCGGACGCGGCGACGAAGCCGTCGAAATGCTCCAGGACCTGCTCGTCACTCATCCCGAACAGGCCGACGCACGGTTCAATCTCGCGCTCGTCCATTACCGCGCCGGGCGCGTGCGTGCGGCGCTGGACCTGTACCGCGCGGCCGTCGGCCAGGACCCGGACAACGCCGCGGCGTGGAGCGCGTGGCTGTTCGCGCTGACGCATTGCGACGACTGTGCGCCGGAAGAAGTGTTCGCCGCGCACCGACGCTTCGGCCAGCATTTCGCGCGCATATCCGCGCGCTCGCGACGCCATGAGCATCTGTCGCGCGATCCGCAGCGGCGCCTGCGCATCGGCTTCGTCTCCGGGGATCTGCGCGAGCATCCGGTGGCGCGTTTCATCGCGCCGGTATGGCGATTGCTGCGCGCGGCAGGCTTCGATATCGTCGCCTATCACACCGCACCATTCGAGGATGGTGTCTCGGGCGAGTTGCGCGCACTGACCGATGGGTGGGAGTCGGTGCACGCCCTGGACGACGGCGCACTGGCGCACCTCGTCGAGGCCGATGCGATCGACATTCTCTTCGACCTGTCGGGCCACACCGCATACAACCGCCTGCCGGTGTTCGCGCGGCGACCCGCGCCGGTGCAGATCTCGTGGATGGGCTATCCGGCGACGACCGGGCTGGATGCGATCGACTACCGCCTGGTCAATGCACATGCACTTCCGCCAGACGAGGGCGACGCCTGGTTTACCGAACGGCTGATCCGGCTGCGTCTGGCCAATGCCTTCGAGCCGCCGGCGGACTTGCCGGCGGTCACGCCGCTGCCGGCGCGCAGAAATGGTGCGGTGAGCTTCGGCAGCTTCGCCCGTGCAGGCAAGGTCACGCCGGCGACGATCGCGCTGTGGAGCGCCGTGCTGCGGGCGCTGCCGGAATCGCGCATGATCGTCGGCGGTATGGACGAGGCCGGTGTGCGCGATCGCATCGCCGCGCTCTTCGAGGGCGAAGGCGTGCCTGCGACGCGCATCGAATTGCGCCCGCGCCTGTCTCGCGACGATTACCTGCGGGCGCATGCCGATGTCGACGTGCTGCTCGACACCACGCCGTATTCGGGCGGCACTTCGGTGAGCTACGGACTGTGGATGGGCGTGCCGACCATCGCCTTCGCGCCGCCAGGCGCGCCGCTGCATCAGCGCCACGGCGCCGGCATGCTGGCCGAAGCCGGCCTGCCCGAATGGATTGCGGGTGGGCGCGAGGCCTTCGTCGAGTGTGCCGTGCGCGCCAGCGCCGATCTGCCCGCGCTGGAGGCGTTGCGCCACGGCTTGCGCGCGCGAATGCTGGCCTTGCGTACGCGCCAGTCGCGCGACGACGAGCTGCCCGTCATCCTGCGCCGCATGTGGCGTGCCTGGTGTGCCGGCGACGTGTTCGAGGCGCCGCGATGAGCTTCGTCGGCTACGCTTCAGAGGCCTACGCACGCTCACTGGCTTTCGCCGGCGAGCCCCTGCATCTGCCCGCCTGTGGCGGCTGGGTGCTGCGCCGCGCCATCCCCGGCACGCCGTACTTCGATGCGATGGGGCCGTATCCGCTCTTTGCCTGCCGGGACTGGAGCCGTCTCGGCGAGGACCTCGCAGCGCTCAAGCGCAGCGGCCTGGTCTCGCTCACGCTGGTGGCCGATCCGTTCGCGCCACTGACGGCGGCCGGCGTGACCGGGTGCTTCGATCTGGCGCGACCGTTCAAACGTCATTTCGTCGCGCGGCTGGGGGGCGATGTGGAACAGATTGCGACACCACACCACCTGCGCAACGCACGTCGCGGCTTGCGGCGGGTCGAGGTCGAACAGGTGGCCAAGCCGTTGAGCCGCCTCGATGACTGGGTCGAGCTGTATCAGGAGCTTTTGCTGCGCAAGGGTACCGACGACCTGCGCGTGTTCGGTCGCGAATCGTTTCGCCAGCAGCTCGCGATGGACGACCTCGTCATGTTCGGGGCCAGCGCTGACGGATGCAGTGTCGGATTCCAGCTGTTCATGCGGCAGGCGGATGATGCCTACTTTCATCTCGCGGCCTATTCGCGCGAAGGCTATCGCTGTGACGCTGCGCATGCGCTGAGCCGTTCGGCGATCGAACACTTCTTGTCGCGGGTGAGCCGCATCGACTGGGGTGGCGGCGTTGGTGCGCCGGACGCCGCAGACGACGGTCTCGCCGCCTTCAAGGCCGGCTGGTCGAACGACTCGGTCGACTCCTGGCTGCTGGGCGCGATCCTCGACGCGGGACGGTACGCACAGCTTTCTCGTGCCGTGCCCGCGACGCAGTACTTCCCCGCGTACCGACACGGGGAGTTCGGACAAGGCGCTCGGTGAGGTCTATCGCATGTGGATGCTGCCGATGCCGAACAGGCCCATTACGCCGACCAGGATCAGGTAGAGCGCCACGATGAAGTTGAGCAGGCGGGGCATCACCAGGATCAGGATGCCGGCGATCAGGGCGACGAGCGGCGCCAGCGCAATGTTCACGTTCATGAGTGCTCTCCGTAAGGTCGAGCGTTGATTCTGGTGGCATGCGACCCCGCGGTCAATTCGGCTTGTTTTCTGCGTGTTTCGGTGCGTACGGGTAAGATCGGCCGGTCATTTTTTGGAACAGCCGGGTAGTTCATGTCCGATACCGAGCGAAAGTCCTTCGCCGCGAGCGATTCCCCGCATCATCCCGTGTGGATGGAATCGCTCTACGAGCGTCTCGCCGAGGATGACGAGGGTCGCGTGTGCAAGGCCATCAGCGACGAGGCCTGTCGCGAATCGCCGGGCAACTTCGTGCGCACGCTGGTGGCCAACGCATTGTCGAACGTGTCGGACCGCATCGCCAGCGCCAAGACCACGCTGCCGTGGATTCTCGGTGCGCTCGGCGCGCCGGCCTGGTGTCTGAGCCTGCTGGTGCCGATCCGCGAGTCGGGCTCGATGCTGCCGCAGATGTTCATTGGCGCGGCGGTGCGCGCACGCGCCGTGCGCAAGGGCGTGTGGGTGGCCGGCGGGACGGTGCAGGCGGCCTGTCTGGCGGCGATGGCGGTCGTCGCGCTGAGCCTCGAAGGGCTCGCGGCCGGGCTGGCCATTCTCGCGCTGCTGACGCTGTTCAGCCTCGCGCGCGGCGCCTGTTCGGTGGCCTACAAGGACGTGCTTGGCAAGACCATCCCCAAGACGCGGCGTGGCCGGCTGTCGGGCTGGATCTCCTCCTTCGCCGGCTTCGCGACCATGGCCACCGGCGGTGTGCTGACGCTGTTGCCCGATTCCGGAGGTCTGGGGCTGTACGCCGGCCTGCTGCTGGTCGCGGCCGGGCTGTGGCTGGCCGCTGCCGGAGCGTATTCGCGCATCGTCGAATATCCCGGTGCGACCGAAGGCGGTGCCAACGGCTTCACCGAGGCCATGGCCAGGCTCTCGTTGCTGCGCGACGACGCGCTGTTTCGGCGTTTCGTCGTGGCGCGTGCACTGGCCATGGGCTCGGGGCTGGCCGCGCCGTTCTATGTCGCGCTGGCGCGTGATGAACTGGGCAGCGCGGCGCTGCTGCTGGGCATCTTCATCGCCGTCGAGGGCCTGGCGGCGCTGGTCAGCTCGCCCATCTGGGGACGCTGGTCGGATCGCTCCAGCCGTCTGGTGTTTTCGGCCGCATGCGCGCTGGCCGGCGTGCTGTCGATCGTGGTCGCGGCGTGGTCATGGGCGGATCTGCCGATGGCGGCCGCGCAGTGGTTCTATCCGCTGGCCTTCTTCGGGCTGGGCGTGGCACATGCCGGCGTGCGACTGGGTCGCAAGACCTATCTGGTCGACATGGCCGAGGGCAATCTGCGCACCGACTACGTGGCGGTGAGCAACAGCGTGATCGGCCTGCTGCTGCTCGCCACCGGCGTGGTCGGCGCGATCGCCGCGACCTTCTCGGTCGAGGCCACGGTCGCGCTGCTGGGTCTGGCGGGGCTGATCGGCGCGGTCATCGGGCGGAATCTGCGCGAAGTGTCCGAGGGCTGATCAGGCCGGGGTGCCGCGCTCGACCGGCAGGCCGGCGGCCTGCCATTCGGCCACGCCGTCGCGGATCTTGCGCACGCGGTAGCCGTGTGCGGCAAGCATGGCCACGGCTTCGTCGGAGAGCAGGCAGAAGGGTCCGCGGCAATAGGCCACGATGTCGCGCTCGCGAGGCAGTTCATGCACGCGGCGTTTCAGTTCCGCCAGCGGCATCGAGCGCGCGAAGGGCAGATGGGCGGCCTGGTATTCGCTCTGCGGGCGCACGTCGATCACCACTACGTCACCGCGCCGTGCGCGCTCGAGCAGTTCGGAGCGGCCGAAGTGCTGCAGCGTGTCGGGTGCGGCCATCATCTGGCCGAGTGCCATGCGCAGTTCGACCAGATGCTCGCCTGCGACCTCGCGCAGTTTCACCGTCAGGCCGGCCACATCCTCGCCGCTGAGCCGGTAGAAAACGTGCTTGCCGTCGCGACGCGCCAGCACCAGGCGCGCGTCGCGCAAGGCCTTCAGGTGTGCGCTGGCGAGCTTCATCGTGATGCCCAGTTCCAGCGCCAGCGAGTCCACGCTCTTCTCGCCCTGAGCGAGCATTTCGAGCATCTCCAGGCGCCTGGGGCTGGACACCGCCTTGCCGATGCGCGCGACCTGTTCGTACAGCAGATCCTTGGTCGTGCGTGCAGTCATTTGGCGTCTCCCACGGCGCTGGCCGCGCGCGGCGTGACCGGCCCCCCCAGCCACAGTGCCGCCAGCGCGACCAGCAGGATCAGCGGCAGCATGGCCAGATTCAGCGTGGCCCATCCGACCAGATGCAGCAGCTTGCCGGCGAGCAGCGCGCCGAGCGTGACCAGCGCGAAGATCAGCAGGTCGTTGATGCCCTGCACCTTGCCGCGTTCGGCCTCGGAGTGGGCGGTGGTGAGCAGGGCGCTGCCGCCGATGAAGAGAAAGTTCCAGCCGATGCCGAGCAGCACCAGCGCGCTCCAGAACAGCATCAGCGTGTCGCCCTGCGCGGCGGTGAGCGCCGATGCGCCGAGCAGCGCGCAGCCGGCGAGCAGAATGCGGGCATGGCCGAAGCGTGCGATCAGGCCACCGGTGAAGAACGAGGGTGCAAACATGCCCAGCACGTGCCACTGCATGACGAGAGCCACGTCACCGAGTTCGAAGCCGACGCCGCGCATGGCCAGCGGGGTGGCGGTCATCACCACGATCATGATCGCGTAGCCGCTGGCCGCGGCCAGCGCTGCGACGATGAAGCGGCGGCTGCGCGCGATCTCTGCCATTGGTCGCTGCGGGTCGCCGACGCGCGGTTCGCCCGAGGTGGGCACACGCAGGAAGGCGAGCAGGCCGACGGACAGCAGTGCCAGCAGCGCGATCACCAGATACGGACCACTGGATGGCGCGGCCGCGATCCAGTCCGAGGCGGCGTTGGCGTTCCACGGGCCGAGGAAGGCCGCGACCACGCCGCCGGCCATGACGAACGACATGGCGCGCGGTCGCCAGGCCGGGCTGGCGACGTCGGCCGCAGCGAAGCGGTAGTACATCGCGAAGCCCTGGTACAGGCCGAGCAACAGGTTGCCCAGACAGAACAGCCAGAACGATCCCAGCACCACCGCGCCAAAGGCCAGCAGTCCGCCGCCGATGCCGCCGATGCCCGCGCCGGTGATGAAACCCGCGCGACGCCCGACGCGCTTCATGTAGAGCGAGGCCGGCAGCGTGGAAATCACCGTGCCGAGCATCATCATCGCGATCGGCAGCGTCGCCAGGCCCGGGTCCGGCCCGAGCGCGCGTCCGACCAGTCCGCTGAGCGTCATCACGGTGATCGAGGCCACCATGAACAGCGTCTGGCCGATCACCAGGATGGCCACGTTGAGTCTTTCGGTCGCGATCGGGGTCATAGGGGCAAGTCCGGGCTTGGATTGATCGGATAATACTCCAAGAAATGTTAGATGGTTGCCCGGTCAAGCGCGGTTTTAGGGTTTTGCGCACACTGGAACTTCATTGATGACGCATTCTTCCTCGCCAAAAAAAGTGCTCTCTGCTGCGGTACTGAAGGGCGCAGCGAAGAATGGAGTATTTGCTTGCGTGATTACTCCAACGAATACTAGAGTGTGGTCGTTAATGCCGATGCCAGCCGGTGGTCGGGGCCTCGGGAGAATGGCCGGGTGAATCTGGAACAACTGATTATCGACAACGAGCCGGCGATCCGGCTGGGCTTCTTCCTCGGCGTGTTCGTGCTCGTCGCGCTGTGGGAAGTGCTGGCGCCACGTCGCGCGTTGACCCTCGGACGCGCCATGCGCTGGGCGTCGAACATTGGGCTGGTCGCGCTCAACACGCTGGTCGTGCGCGTGTTGTTCCCGGCCGCGGCGGTGGGCGTGGCGGCGTTTTGCGCCGCCAATGGCTGGGGCCTGCTCAACCACTACGCAGTGTCGCCATGGCTGGCCGTGCCGCTGGCGGTGATTGCGATGGACTTCGTGATCTGGCTGCAGCACGTCATGGTCCATGCCATACCGGCCTTGTGGCGCTTGCATCGCGTGCATCACGCCGACCTCGACTACGACCTGACCACCGGCGCGCGCTTTCACCCGCTGGAGATCGTGCTGTCGATGCTGATCAAGTTCGCGACCATCGTCGTGCTGGGTGCGCCAGTGGTCGCGGTGGTGATCTTCGAGGTCGTGCTCAACGCAACCTCGATGTTCAATCACGGCAACATCCGCCTGCCCGCGCGCGTCGACCGCATGTTGCGCCTGTTCGTCGTGACGCCCGACATGCACCGTGTGCATCACTCGGTGCATGAGGACGAGACCAACTCCAACTTCGGCTTCAACCTGCCCTGGTGGGATCGGCTCTTCGGTACCTACCGCGCGCAACCGCGCGATGGACACGAGGGCATGACCATCGGCCTGTCCGACCTGCGCGACCCGCGTCAGTCCGATCGCTTGCCGGGCATGCTGATGATTCCGTTCCGCGGCCAGATCGACGGTTACACCATCAACCGGCGCAGCTTCGCCGCGCCCGACGACAAGGAAAACCCATGAATCAAGTGCAACGACCGGTCAGCCGGCTGGCGGTCATCGGGCTGGTGCTCGCGTTCGGCGCGGCGGCTGCGCTGTTGGCCGGCGGATTGGGGCATCGCGCCGGCTGGTGGCACTTCACGTCGGGCCTGAAACTCGCGGAGTGGGGCGTGTATGGCGCGCTGGTGGCACTGGCGGTGTCGCTGCTCGCAGCGGTGCTCACCTGGCCTGATGCGGCGCGCAAGCGCGGCTTTCCGCTGGCGCTGGTCGGCGTGCTGGCGACGCTGCCGGTGATCGCCACGGCAGGCTACTGGGTGCATGCGGCGCGCACCTACCCGGTCATCAACGACATCAGTACCGATCTCGACGACCCTCCGGTGTTCAGGGACATGCCCAACCCCACCGACCACCCCGGCGAGTCCTTCGCCGCCAAACAGCGCGAGGCCTATCCCGACATTGTGCCGCTGATGCTCGCCGCACCGGCGCAGCAGGTCTTCGAGCACGCACGCGCGCTGGTCGATGAGCGCGGCTGGAGCGTGGTGGCCGCGGACGAGGTCGATCTGCGCATCGAGGCCACCGACAAGAGCCGGCTGTTCGGTTTCGTGGACGAAGTCGTGCTGCGCATCGCCGCAACACCCGACGGCACGCGCGTGGACATGCGCTCACGCTCGCGCCTGGGGCGCAGCGACCTGGGCGTCAATGCCGCGCGCATCCGTGCCTTTCTGGACGACCTCGCCGCCCGCAACCGAGATCGCTGAGCGCCTGCAGGCCCGACGCCAACGCCTTGCGGGCACTCCGCAAACGCAGCTTCAGCGCACGATCACCGTCGTGCCGCCACGGCGATAGGGGTCTCGGTAGCGATCGTCGTAGGGGTCGATGTGGCGGTCGGGTTCGCGCATGCCGCAGGCGGCGTACATCGCCACGCGCTTTTGTTCGACGTCGGCACGCTTGATCGAGTTGGCGCTGATCTCGTATGAGCGCATGGCCTGCTTGCAGGCGTAGGAACTGGCCTGATCGGCGCGCAGGTCCGATTCGCTGCGGCCGTAGTCGGGGCCGTCGTAGGGCGCCGCCGCGCGTTGTTCCTCGAGGCGGCGGATGTCCTCGCGCAATTGCTCGATCTCGCGGCGTAGCGCAGCCTCGCGCGCGCCCTCGGCGAGTTCGGCGTTGGGGCCGGGGTCGACCACCTGTGCGCCGTCTTCGCAGGGTTGCTGGGTGTACAGCGTGCCACCCTTGCCGTCGTCACAGCGGAAGATCTGTGCCTGCGCGCTCGTGGCAAGCGCCAGAGCGAGCGCGAGAGTGAGGATGAAGCGGTTCATGCGGGCCTCCGTGCGATCACTCCATCATAGTCCGGTGGAGCAGGGACACGTTCCTGTGACCGCGAAAGACGGGCGTACTATCCCGGAAATCGCTACCGGAGGCCCATCGATGCGAAGACTGCTCTTTCCCGCGTTCATGGCGCTCGCGCTGGCGGCCCTGCTGGCGTGGCTGTGGGTACCGCAGACGGTCGAGCAGCGCGTGCTGGCGGTACAGGTCGAGCGCCTGATGCCGGCGCAGGCCGGCGAACTGCTCGACGAGGCGCTCGAAGTGCAGGCGGTGTTCGTCGATTATGCCGGTGCCGAAGACGCGGTGCTCGCGACCAAGGCCTGGCTGGCGCTGCGCCGTTATCCCGACATGGCGCGCACCATCCTGCCGCTATATGGCGATGATCCGCTGTTTCGCGACATCCTGCGTCGCCATGGCGAGGCGGTGCTGCCGCCGATTCGCTACTTCATGGATCACGACATCGGGACGCTGACCCTGCGCAAGCGCACCTCGGACGCGATCGACGCGCTGCGCTGGCGCTGGAACGGTGAGGCGATTCCGGCGCCGCCTCCGACCGACCTGACGCCCGTCGAACGGGGGCGTTATGCGATCGATTTCATCGCCACCGACGGTCATGGCTTTCTCGGCCAGTTCGAGGTTGCCGAGGATGGCCTTGTGAGCTGGATCCAGACCGAGCGCGCGCTCGAAGGGCTGGCCAGCTTCTTCGCAGGCGGTATCCGCGGGCTGGAGACGCGCGTGCGCAGCGACGAGGCGGTGCGCCTGGCCGACCTGGGCTGGGCGGCGGTGGATGTGGCGATCGGCATCAGCGCGCTCAAGGTGCTGCGCCTGGGGCGCGGTGCGGGCGGCGCGGCGCGCGTCGGCTTTGCCGAGCGCAACGCCGCGCTCGGTGCCGGCCTGCTGCGCGGCAGCGCGATCGGGCTGCGCGTGGCCAAATTCGGCGCGCCGCTCGCGCTGGGCTACATCGCGCTGCGTCATCCGTCGGTGCTCAACGCCGCCTTCGCCCGTGTGGCCGAGACGTTCGGCTGGCCGGTGTGGGCCGCGCAGTTCGGCGGCTGGGCGCTGGTGCTGTTTCCATTGTTGTGGCTCGCGCAGTTCCTGTTGCGGCCGCTGGCCTTGGTGCTGGGAGCGGTGGCGGCGCTGGCGCGCGCGATCGACCGCCGTCTGCGCGGACGCTCGCGCGCGGCTTTCGCGTGAGACGAAAATTCAGTCTTGCGTCAGTGCACCGCGGCGATCGGCGCGCTCTATACTGGACGAGCATTGATCACGGATCGGTGCCCTTCAGGAGCAACAGCCATGAGCAAGGAACGCAGCAGCAGTCGGGAAGACAAGAAGAAGCCGCTCAAGAACGCCAAGGAAAAGCGCAAGGACAAACAGGAAAAGAAGCGTGCCGGGGATGCACCGCCGGCACTCATGAAGAAATGAGCCGGGCCGCATTGCTTCGGTCCGTGCAGCGCGGTCGCCGGGACGCCGGCGGCCGCGTTTTCGTTTGCGGTGGCTGAAGTTCGCGCGTGCGGGAACTTGGCGATACGCGTACGGCTTCTATACTGGGTCGTGTGCTGCCCGAGGAGGTGACGTGGAACTCGATCCGCTGCTGCTGTCCCGCATCCAGTTTGCCTTCGTGGTGTCCTTTCACGCCATCTTTCCGGTGTTCACGATCGGGCTGGCGACCTACGTCGCGGTTCTCGAGACCATCGCATTCCGCACGCGCTCGCCCGAATGGGCGCGACTGTCGCAGTTCTGGATCAAGATCTTCGCGGTGGTGTTCGGCATGGGGGTGGTGTCCGGGCTGGTGATGGCCTTCCAGTTCGGCACCAACTGGAGCGAGTTCTCCTACCGCACGGCCAATTTCATCGGCCCGACGCTCTCCTACGAGGTCGTCACGGCCTTCTTCCTGGAGGCGTCCTTCCTCGGTGTGCTGCTTTTCGGACGTGGCCGCGTGCCGCCAGGACTGCACCTGTTCGCCGCGATCATGGTGGCGGTCGGCACCTTCATCTCGTCGTTCTGGATTCTCGCGACCAATTCGTGGATGCACACGCCGGCCGGCTACGAGATGCGTGATGGCATCGTGCATGTGGTCGACTGGTCGGCAGCGTTGTTCAATCCGTCCTTCCCGTATCGCTTCACGCACATGGCGCTGGCCTCGTTCCTGACCGGTGGCTTCGTCGTTGCCGGCGTATCGGCCTACTACGTGCTGCGCCGCCATGCGGTGGGGCCAAGCATGAAGGCGCTGCGCATGTGTCTGGTGATGCTGGTGTGCATCGCGCCGCTGCAGGCCTTCGTCGGTGACCTGCACGGGCTCAATACGCTCGCGCACCAGCCTTCCAAGGTCGCTGCGATGGAAGGCGCCTGGGAGACGCAGCGGGGCCTGCCGCTGCTGCTCTTCGCGTGGCCCGACCAGGATGCCGCCACCAACCATGCAGAGATCGCCATCCCGAAGCTCGCCAGCCTGATCCTCACGCACGAGTGGGACGGCGAGGTACGCGGCCTGGAGGAATGGTCGCCGGAGGAGCGTCCCAATGTGTTCATCGTGTTCTGGGCCTTCCGCGTGATGATCGCCATCGGCCTGGCGATGATCGCGGTCGCCGCCTGGGGCGTGGTGCTGATGTGGCGCGGGCGGCTGGCTGACAGCCCGGCCTATCTGCAGGTGCTGCGACTGATGACGCCGATGCCCTTCATCGCGGTGCTGGCCGGCTGGATCGTCACCGAGGTCGGGCGCCAGCCGTGGATGCTGTGGCAGGAGATCAGCGTCGCCGATGGCCTCACCCCCAGCCTCACCGGCGGCATGGCGCTGTTCTCGCTGATCGGCTACATGGCGATCTACGCGGTGGTGTTCTCGGCCGGCGTGTATTACCTGACCCGCGTGGTGCGCAAGGGAATGTCGGATGAGCCCGAGGGAATCGACGAGATCTACATGCGGCCCAAGCGCCCGCTGTCGGTCGCTGATGTCGAACTCGACGTCGGTGACGAGCCGCCGGCCGACGCGCAGACTCCGGCCACAGGAGGTGCTCGATGATCGATCTCGTCTATGTCTGGATCGTGCTGATCGGCTTCGGTGTGCTGATGTACGTGCTCGCCGACGGCTTCGACCTCGGGGTGGGGATTCTCTTTCCGTTTGCGCGCGACGACGCCGAGCGCGATGTGATGATGAACTCGGTCGCGCCGGTGTGGGACGGCAACGAGACCTGGCTGGTGCTCGGCGGCGCAGGCCTGCTGGCGGCCTTTCCGCTGGTCTACACGGTGTTCCTGCCGGCGCTCTACATCGGCGTGTTCCTGATGCTCGGCGGGCTGATCTTTCGCGGCATCGCCTTCGAGTTCCGCTTCAAGGCGCCGTCGGGGCGGCGCCGCTTCTGGAACGCGGCCTTCTTCCTTGGTTCGCTGGTCGCCGCCTTCGCCCAGGGCGCGGTGGTCGGCACCTTCATCGAGGGCTTCGAGACCGTGGATGGGCGTTACGTCGGTGGTGCGATGGACTGGCTCACGCCCTTCACCGTGATGACCGGCTTCGCGCTGGTGTTCGGCTACGCACTGATCGGTGCATGCTGGCTGGTGCTCAAGACGGAAGGGCCGTTGCAGGCGCGCGTGCGCGAGTTCGCGCTGCGCCTGCTCAAGGCGGTCATGTTGTTCTTCTTGATCATCAGCGTATGGACGCCGCTGGTCGACGACTATGTGCGCGGTCGCTGGTTCGACTTCGTGACCTGGCTGTGGATCTTCCCGGTGCTCACCGCGGCGGTCGCGTTCGCGTTGTGGCGCTTCCTCAAGCTCGGCCACGACGCCACGCCGTTCATCGCCACCATCGTGCTGTTCATGCTGTTCTACGGCGGCCTGCTGCTGTCCAAGTGGCCTTACGTCGTGCCGCCCAGCTACACCTTCCACGATGCCGCTTCCGCGCCGGAGAGCCAGCTCTTCCTGCTCGTCGGCGTGCTCTTCGTGATTCCGTTCGTGCTGATGTACACCGCCTGGACCTACTACGTGTTCCGCGGCAAGGTGCGTGCCGGCGACGGATATCACTGAGCGCGCGCGGCTGGCGCAGCTGCTGGGGCCGGCGGGCCGCGGGCAGCAGGCCGGACGCGCGGCATCCGTCGCCGTGGGTCTGGCGGTCGTCGCGCAGGCCGCGGCCATCGCGCTGGCAATCGACGCGACGGTATTCCGCGGCGAATTTCCCGCCGGGTGGATATGGCTGCTGGCGATTGGCGCCGTGATGCTGCGATTCGCGTGTGCGGTAGTGCGCGAGACGGTCGCCTTGTGTGCTGCGCGCGCCGTGCGCGATGACGTGCGCGAGCGCCTGCGCCGGCGCATGGATGCCCTGGGACCGCATGCGCTGGCGCGCGAGGGCGGGGCGGCGTGGGCCGCGCGCTATCACAACGATGTGGACGCCTTGTCGGCGTGGCCGGCGCGCTATGCCCCCGCGCGTGACGCGGCCTGCATCGTGCCACCGCTGGTACTGTTCGCCGCCGCAAGCCAGGACGTTTTTGCGGCGTTTCTGCTCGCCGCCTCGGCCCCGCTGATCCTCGCCTTCATGGTGCTCACCGGTTTGCGCAGCGCGCGCGTGCACGCCCGCCAGCAGCACGAGCAAGGTCGCATGGAGGCGCATTTTCTCGACCGTCTGCGCGCGCTCGACCTGATCCGGCGCAGCGGTGCGCTCCAACGCAGCGCGCGCGAGGTGTTTGCGGCGGCAGATCGTTACCGGCAGATGTCGATGCGCGTGCTGCGCGTGGCCTTTCTGTCCTCGGCGGTGATGGAGCTGTTCTCTGCCATCGCGATCGGACTGGTCGCCATCCACGTCGGCTTCGCGCTGCTCGGCGGCGGCGACACGCCGGGCATCACGCCCTTTGCCGGCCTGTTCGTATTGCTGCTCGCGCCCGAGTTCTTCGCGCCGTTGCGCGCCTTCGCGCAGGGCTGGCACGACCGTGCCGGCGCGCTGTCGGCGGCGCGCGCGCTCGCCACGGCGATCGACGGTATGCGCGTCGCACCGGCTGCGGCACCGCCTGCGCCGCGCGGCGATGCACTGCTTGTCGCGGACGCACTGAGCGTCTCGCCTGCCGCAGACGCGCCGTCCGTCGTCGAGGCGGTCGCGCTGCGCGTGAGTTCGGGCGAGATCGTCGTGCTGACCGGCGCCAGCGGTGCCGGCAAGTCGACGCTGCTGGCCGTCTGCGCCGGCTTCATCGCGCCACGCGCAGGCCGGCTCGAGCGCGTGGCCGACATTGCCTGGCTGGCCCAGGCAGGGCATCTGTTCCACGGCACGCTGCGTGACAACCTGCGGCTGGCGGCACCGGATGCGGACGACGCGCGGCTTGGCGAGGCGCTCGCAGCGGCCGGCCTTGCGGTGGATGATTCGGCGCTGCCCGACGGGCTGGACACCGCAATCGGAGAAGGCCGGCGCGGTCTGTCCGGCGGGCAGGCGCAGCGCGTTGCGCTGGCCCGTGCGTGGCTGTCGGGCGCGCGCCTTTGGCTGCTCGACGAGCCCACGCGCGGACTCGACGATGAAACCGCCGAGGCCTTGTGGTCCAGCCTCATGACGATGGCGCGCGAGCGTGGCGCCGGCTTGCTGGTCGCCACCCACGATGTACGGGCCATCGCACGCGCCGGCCGCGTGCTGCATCTGGCGAACGCGCGTCTCGAGGAGGTCGTCGATGCGCCGGTCTGATCCGCTGCACGTTCTGCTGGTCGGTGGTCGTCGCTGGCTGGCCGCGACTGCCGCGCTGCTCGCGCTGACCTGGGTGGCGGGCGTCGCGCTGCTGGCCCTGTCGGGCTGGTTCGTCACCGCCAGTGCACTGGCCGGGCTGGGTGCGCTGGCCGGCCTGAACATCTTCACCCCGGCCGCGGGGATCCGCGCGGCGGCGTTGCTGCGCACGGTAGCGCGCTACGGTGAGCGTGTGGTCGGCCACGAGGCGGTGCTGCGCCGCCTGGCCGAACTGCGCTGCGATGCCTTCGAACGCATCGCCTCGCTGCCCCCGGTCGCGCAGCGCCGGCTGCGAAGCGGCGACTGGCAGACGCGGCTGGTGGCCGATATCGACACGCTCGACGCCGTGCCGCTGCGCGTGATTGCACCGACGCTTGCAGCGCTGGCCTCGACCGGATTCGCGGCCGCGCTGGCCGGCTGGCTGGCGGGCTGGACGGCCGCGACGCTGGTGATCGGGGTCGCCGTCGCGGTGCTCTGCGCCGCAATGTTCGCCGGGCGTGCCGGCCGTCGCTGCGGTGAGGCGCTGGTGGCGGGGCGTGCGCGCGAGCGCATCGCGCTGCTCGATCACGTCGACGGCATGGCCGAACTGGCCGTGTATGGCCGGCTCGATGCGAGTCGCGCGACACTCGCCGAACTCGCGCGTACGCATTCGCGCCGCCTCGACGGCCAGAGCGCCGTGGCGGCGCTTGCCGAGCACGCGGTGCAGGCACTCGTCGGGCTGGGGACGCTGGCGATGCTCGCGCTCGCGCTGTCCGCGCATGTCGACGGCAGCATCTCCGGGCCGGTCGCGGTATTGCTGGCGCTGATGGTGCTGGGACTGGGCGAGGCGCTGGCGAGCCTGCCGGGGGCGGGCTGGCGGCTGGGCGAGAGCCTGGCTGCGGCCGCGCGGCTGGACTTCGGCGGCGCTGTGCTCGCGGACGATGTGCAGCCGCGCGGCGATGCGGGGGCGGCGATCACGGCGCGCGCGCTCGTGGTCGGATTCGATGCGCGGCGCCCGTTGTGGCACGGACTCGATCTCGACCTGGAGCCCGGGGTGCCCTTGCTCGTGTGCGGGCCCAGCGGCAGTGGCAAGTCCGCGCTGCTCGCCACGCTGGCCGGCGAGCTCGACCCGCTGGCAGGCCAGGTCCGTATCGGCGATCGGGCCCTGGCCGAATGTGGCGCTTCGGACGTGGCGCTGCTGGCGCAGGACACGGTACTGCTCGACGCCAGCGTGTTCGCCAACCTGCGGCTCGCTCGACCCGACGTGGACGCGCACGAGGCCTCGCGGCTGCTGCTCGCGGTCGGACTGGACGAGTTCGCCGACGGCGGCACACGCGGCCTGCGCACCCGCGTAGGCGAGGGCGCCGCGAACCTGTCCGGCGGTCAGGCGCGGCGCGTGCTGCTGGCCTGGCTGCTGCTGCGCGATCCCGCGCTGGCCCTGCTCGACGAGCCGTTTTCCGGACTGGACGAGGCCGCGCGCGAGCGCGCGATGAGCGCACTCGAGCCGTGGCTCGTGCGCCGCTGCGCGGTCATCGCCACGCACGAGCCGGAATGCTTTCCGGCGCACTGGCCGCGTATCGAACGTCGCTGAGCGCGACGATTCTTCAGCCGCCGATGCGCGCGGCCAGCCCGATCGGCGCGTCGCGGAACAGCGCCGGGTCCATTGTGCGCACTTCGTGCATGCACGGACGAAAGCCCATCTGCGCGAGTACGTCCCGCTCCACGTCGATGCCGGGCGCGACCTCGGCCAGTTCGAGGCCGTCGGCCCCGAGACGGAAGACCGCGCGTTCGGTCACGTAGAGCACGCGACGCCCGCTTGCGATGGCCTGTGCCGCGCTGAACGTGATCTGGCCCACGTGCTCGATGAACTTGCGCGCGCGACCTTCATGCACGATGGCGAGCCGTCCCTCGCCGATCTCCACTTCGAGTCCGCCCGCCGTGAAGGTACCGGCGAATACTACCGTGCGCGCGCTCTGACTGATGTTGATGAAGCCGCCCGCGCCGGCCAGGCGGTCGCCGAAGCGGCTCACATTGACGTTGCCGACCGCATCCGCCTCGGCCATGCCGAGCACCGCCAGATCCAGTCCGCCGCCGTCGTAGAAGTCGAACTGCTGGTTCTGCGCGACGATGGCGTCGGTATTGACCGCCGCGCCGAAGTCCAGCCCGCCCGCCGGACGCCCGCCGATTACGCCGGGTTCGGCGGTGAGCGTGACGCGATCGAGCACGCCTTCCTCGTCGGCCACCGTGGCCACGCCCTCCGGCATGCCGATGCCCAGATTCACGACGCCGCCGGAGGGAAGCTCCAGCGCACAGCGACGCGCGATGACCTTGCGTATGTCGAGCGGCAGCGGGGCCTCGCCCGCGTCCATGCGTGCCGCGCCGGCGAAGTAGGGCGAATAGCCGGTGGCGAAGGTCTGGTGGTGGTTCTCGGGCCGCGCCACGACGACGACATCGACCAGGGCCGCCGGTACCACCACGTCGCGTGAGTTCAGCGTGCCGGCCTCGACCACACGCTCGACCTGCGCGATGACGCGGCCGCCGCAATTGCGCGCAGCGCTCGCCATCGCCAGGCTGTCGAGCGTGAGCGCCTCGCGTTCCATCGTCAGGTTGCCGCGGGTGTCGGCCGTGGTCGCGCGGATCAGCGCGACGTGGATCGGGAAGCGTTTGTAGAACAGGAATTCCTCGCCGGCCAGTTCGATCAGCGCCACCACGTCGTCGGTGCTGCGTGCGTTGATGCGCCCGCCCTCGATGCGCGGATCGACAAAGGTACCCAGCCCGATGCGCGTCACCGCGCCCGGCCGCCCGGCCGCGATGTCGCGATACAGGTGCGAGATCACGCCCTGAGGCAGGTTCCACGCCTCGATCCGCCCGTCCAGCGCGAGCCGCCCGAGTTTCGGCACAAGCCCCCAGTGCCCGCCGATCGCGCGCCGCACCAGGCCCGCATGCCCCAGCCGGTTGAGCCCGCGCTCGCGCCCGTCCCCCTGACCGGCCGCGAACATCAGCCCCAGATCGCGCGGCTCGCCTGTGTCGAGAAAGCGTTGCTCCAGTGCGATCAGCAACTCCTCCGGTACGCCGATGCCGACGAAACCCGAGGTGCACACCGTGTCACCGCTGCGGATCAGCGCCACCGCGTCGGCTGCCGACATCTGCTTGCCCACCATATGCGCCCCGTTCAGACACTCTTGCCGACTATACCGCGCGCCCCGCGCCCAAGCCCGGCCCCAAGCCGACGCGTCATTCGTCGAAGGCAGAAATCACGAACATGATTGACACGCAGCAGTCATCCGGATATAGTTTCGTTCTCCAGACGCGGGGTGGAGCAGTCTGGCAGCTCGTCGGGCTCATAACCCGAAGGTCGCAGGTTCAAATCCTGCCCCCGCAACCAGACACAAAACTTGAAAGCCAATCACTTGACGGTGGTTGGCTTTTTTGTTTCCCGAGCCTGAATGGGCACGAGCCGGCTTCTGTGCCCATTTCGTGCCCACGCCGTGCCCATTGCGAGTGGCGAGTCGGCCGCAAGATCATGGGAATGGACCTTCGGTTCATTTCCCGTGTGTGCCCATCCTGGATTGTCCGCTCAGCCATCAGACGTGCGTGGTCGCGCGGGTGTTACCCCGTTCAAAAAAAACCGCTCTGAGGGGTTATTCTTGGTAACACGCATTTTTTGATCGAAAGAGCTCTTTTCGCGCGTCGATCCTGGTCTGATGATCGGAGTTCTGCGTGTGTCGGTCCCAAGGATTGAAAAAATCAGGACGTACAGATGTTTGCCCGTCAGATCTATGCGTGATGTCGTATGCCCGTTTTGCGATCTGCCGGACTCGCGAGTCGTCCTCGCGAACGATCTGGCGTTTGTCCTCCGCGACGCATATCCGGTGTCGCCGGGCCACACGCTGGTGATTCCGCGACGGCATGTAGCCTCTTATGCGGACGTGAAGCCGGCAGAGCGCGAGGCGATGTTCGCGCTGCTCGATTTGGCACGGCATGAACTCGCAGCGACCTTCGCTGTGGACGGCTTCAACATCGGCATCAACGACGGTCGGGCAGCCGGACAGACGGTGATGCACGTCCACATGCATCTGATACCGCGCTTCGTGGGGGATGTCGCGGACCCGCGCGGGGGCGTGCGATGGGTGATTCCCGCCAAGGCCAGGTACTGGGATTGAGCGATGACCTTGTCTGACTATCGTGAGCGGTTGGCGCGGTTGAACGTCAATGTCCGGCACGGGCGTGCGAGCCCGCACAAGGTCTGCATGCTGCTCGCCGTTCTGGATCTGGCGCGAAGCGGGGCGTTGACCGGGAATCGGATCGATTTTGCGCCACCTCTGCTCGAACGCTATGCGCTGTACTTCGATGCGGTCAGGCGCGAGGGCGACCATCCGAATCCGCATTTCCCCTTCTTTCACCTGGCGGGCAGGCTGCGCGGGGGTGCCGACGGCTTTTGGCACCTGCACCCGAGGGCAGGGCGGGAAGCCATCGTCGCGAACATGAGCACGGCACGCTCGGTTCGGCAGGTGACGGACAACATCGACTACGCGAGCCTCGACCCCGAACTGTTCGCGCTGCTGCAGGATCCGGTCGCGATCGATGTCCTGAGCGAGGCGTTGTCGCAAACGTGGTTCGATCGGGGCTTGCAGGATCTGGCCTCGGTTGTCAGCCGCGGTGGCGAGATCAGCCGTTACGAGCGTGAGCTACGTCGTCTGGATCGAGATGGCCGTATGGCATCCGAGGTGCTGCCAGGCTATGTGCGCAATCCGGCCTTCAGGCGTGTGGTCACGGAGAGCTACGATTTCCGTTGTGCGGCAACGGGACTGCGGCTCGTTCTGCTCGACGGCTCGGCGCTGGTGGAGGCGGCCCATATTCATCCGTTCAGCGAAGCCGGGGACGACGACCCGCGCAACGGTCTGGCATTGACGCCTGACATGCATTGGGCGTTCGATCGGAACCTGATCACGCCGGATGCCGAATACCGTTGGCGGGTCAGCAAAGTGCTGGACTCGCGCGTACCCGATCACCGCACACTGGCTGAACTCGATGGCAAGCCGTTGTTTCTCCCGCGTGAGGCACGTCTCTATCCGAAGCGGGACGCCATCGAGTGGCGCCTGGCGAGGTTGGCGAGTTGATTCACCCCGGCCCGGGTCGGTGATGATGGATTCGTCGCCGTTCACCAAGGCTAGCCGCAACGCGCTGAAGACGCATTTGCGGGTCCTGACCGCGTGACCGACTGCCGCAGTACAGCGATGGACGCTGCGACGGATAGGCCTTGAGGCGAAGGCGGTTCGCCCGTCGTGACGCTCCTGGTCAGGTGGTGGTTGCGAGCGTCAGATGCCCGACTGGCTCGGCTGCAGGCCGCACCTTGATTTCGATGTCGTAGCCAAGACGGTTCAAACAGTCCATCAGCTTGCGCTCGGACAGATTCGTAAAGTCACCTCGCATCATGCCCGATACCTTCGGTTGCGGGATGCCCATGCGCTTGGCCGCCGCTTGTTGTGTCAGCCCCAGAGCGCGTATCGCCTTCCTGATCTCGACCACCAGCCCGGTCTTGACTTTCAGTTTCTCGGCATCGGGCAGCTTCAGGTCGGCGAACACGTTGCCCGAGCTGTGTTGAACCTCGATGCCGTCAACGATTCGTCTTTGCATTTCGTAGCTCCTGTGCCAACGACTCGGCCACCTTCAGCCGAGTACGAATGATGTCCATGTCCGCTTTGGGCGTGGCGATCCCGCTCTTGCTCTTCTTCTGAAAGCAGTGCAGCACGAACACTGATTCCGCAAACTTTACCGTGTAGACCGCCCGGTAGGTGCCGCCGACATTGTCTTCGACGACTTCCAGCACGCCTGCACCGCCGAAGCCCTTGAGCGCCTTCGCAGCGTCGTCCTGGTCGCCCATCTGAGCCAGTGACAGTGCGTAACCGAAACGTCGACGCACGTCAGGGGGCAGCGCCAACAGATCCTTGTAGCTGCTTCCGATCCATTGGAGCGGTTTTTCCTTTTCGGGCATGCCGGAAGTTTATACCTGTTCAGGTAATCCGCGGAAGCGTAACGGCACGAGGTGCGCTCGGCGATATCCGTGGTCGGGTCACCCATCAGCAACGGCGTGATTGGCGATTGGCAGTGGCACCTGCCGTAACGGGCGTGGAGGGCTGGCAGGTGAGTCCGCAGGCACTACCGCGAAGCCGGGCACGACGAACCGCGCAACGGACTGGCATTGACGTCTGGCATGCACTGGGCGTTCGATCGAACGTTGATCACACCGGACGCGATGCAGTTCGCCGAACGCGCATTGCAGTGTGCGTTATCGTCTTATCGCTCCGGTTCTCTCGAACGACTCGCGCATCCGCGCTGACTCTTCGCGCGCCTGCGTCAGCAGTTGATTCCAATCGTCCGGCGGACGCCCGCTCGCGAGCATCTTGCTGAAAACCCGGTAGGCGTCGTCGTTGCTTTCAAAGGCCCGCTTGGTGTCTTCGTCGTTCACCCAGGCATATACGATCACTTTGCTCGAGGCGTGATAGCGGAAGAAGAGCCGATACTGCTGGAAGAACTTGGCCCGGAACCAATGTTTGTGATCGTCACCCAGCGTGCCGCCCTGGCGGTACTCGCGACGAGTCGGATCCTGCGGGATGACATCGAATGCGAGCCGGGTGATGGCTGCCAGTCTCTTGCTGGCGTTTTTCCTGACGTAACCGACCGGGTCTTTGCGTGCGAGCACCTCGACCTGTCGCGCCAGCGCATCGACCTGTTCAAGGAAGAGCGGATGAGCGAAGACGGTCCATCCATGAATGACCAAGGGTTCGGGTTCTGTGGCGCTCATTCATCGTCCGCTGAAAGAACTGCATCCAGATCGACATCGATATCGCCAACCAGGGACTGGAGTCGATCGACCAGAGCGGAATCCAGGGATTGCAACCGCTCTGGATGGCGCGTGATGTCGGCCGCCAGAAACCCGAGGAACTGGCCGAGCACTGGATCGTCATCCCCGGGCGCTACTGCACGCGTCAAGACGACCTCTCCGTTCGGGCGAATGGCGTAGTGAATCCTGTCGCGCTTGCCCAGTTTGAGGGCGCGGCGAACGGTTTCGGGTACCGTCGTCTGGTAGCGATCGGTGAGGGTAGATTCGACTTCGAGGGGTGCGGTCATGACAGCTTCCTGCAGATCTGAGGTGATGCGCAGATGGTAATGCGAATGCATTGTTATGGCAATGCGGATGCATTGTCATGCGCGTTGCCGTGCGCACCGCGAGCGCACGCGGTCACGCCGCTGTCAGAAATCCGACCTTGTCGATCGAGGCGACCGGACACCGGGCAGCAGGGCTTGGCGAGCTCCACAACGGCAGGGTACGAACACATCGTCCCGGACAGACGTCAGAGCAGGGGGAGCATCCGCCGCCCCGGAGTGATGAGCGTGACCTGGGCAGTGCTGTCCAGCACCGCGAAGAACGGTCCGAAATCGGGTGACCGAAGGTCAGCGGTGACGATTCCTGTTAGAGTCTCTCGCAGACGCTGGTGCAACTTTTTTGCGAACTCGGTGTGACAGACGATGCTTGTTGAGAAATGCCGTCTTTCCGATGTGTCACACAGTGGGCTTCCGAAAATGGCGGAATTGCAGGGTTGGGGCGTTTTGTGCCGATTGAGACGCAACAGATTGCTCCCGTTGCCGAGCGATTCTTTCGATCTCATAACCCGGGTCGCAGGTTCAAATCCTGCCCCCGCAACCAGACACAAAACTTGAAAGCCAATCACTTGACGGTGGTTGGCTTTTTTGTTGCCCGAGCCGACTGGGCACGAATTGGCCCCGGTGAATGCGCGCGGCCTTTTTGCCACCCATTTTTGCGCAAGTTTTGTCACTGCTCGTCGCTGGTGCCGATGCTGGACCGGCGTTTCGCTCCGTCCACTATCATTCGGGACCGGCCGCGGTGGCAAGCGTCGCCGGGCGGGCCTTGGAACCGCGCACGCCGCAGTGCGCACTTGCGAGAACACGATGAGCAGTCCCCAACGCAACAACCCGCTGCATGGCCTGACGCTGGAGAAGATTCTCAACGAGCTTGTGGCGCGTCACGGCTGGGAGGAACTGGGGCGGCGGCTGAACATTCGCTGCTTCATCCACGAGCCCAGCATTCCGTCGAGCCTCAAGTTCCTGCGGCGTACCCCATGGGCGCGAGCGCAGGTCGAAGTCCTGTATCTGGATACGCTCCGTGCTGCCTCCGGGAAAGGCGACCAATGAAGACGCCGAGCAGACTCGAGCCGCTGGTCGCCGACGGTCTCGTCGACCACGTCATGCGGCAACTCATGAGCGGCAAGGAAGCCACCGTCTATGTCGTGCAGTGTGGCGACGAGTTGCGGTGCGCCAAGGTGTACAAGGAGGCCAACAAGCGCGGCTTCCACAAGGCTGTGGACTACACCGAGGGGCGCAAGATCAAGAACAGCCGCCAGGCGCGGGCGATGGCCAAGCGCTCGCGCTACGGCCGGCAGGAAGAGGAGGCGGCCTGGCAGCATGCCGAGGTCGATGCCCTGCGTCGGCTCGCCGCGGCAGGCGTGCGCGTGCCGACGCCGTACGACTTTCACGAAGGCGTGCTGCTGATGGAGCTGGTCACCGACGAAGACGGCGAGCCCGCTCCCCGACTGAACGACGTCGTGCTGGGCGAGGACGACGCGCGGCGCTTCCACGCCGATCTGGTGCGCCAGGTGGTGCGCATGCTCTGTGCGGGCATCGTTCACGGGGACTTGTCGGAATACAACGTGCTCGTCGATCCCGACGGCCCGGTGATCATCGACCTGCCGCAGGCGGTCGACGCTGCGGCCAACAACAACGCCCGCTCCATGCTCGAACGCGATGTGGACAATCTGGCCGCCTACTTCGGCCAGTTCGCCCCCGAGTTGCGCGATACCGATTACGGCAAGGAGATCTGGTCCGTGTACGAATCGGGCAAGCTTCAACCCGACACGGCACTCACCGGCGTGTTCGTGGCGGAACAAGCGCCCGCAGACGTCGCCGAGGTGATGCAGGTCATCGAGGCGGCGCGCGAGGAAGAGGACGCCCGCCAGGCCGGCAGACACGCGGCCGGGAACCCCTGACGTTCGCGTTGGCGCCGGGCCAGTCGCGCCTCGCCGGCTTTTCCCCAGTTGGCGTGGGCAAGTCTGTGGATAGATGTGTATGGGCGGTCCAAGCCACTGAGCGGGAACGCTTCGCGCCCGATGCCCGATTCGCGGGCACCCCAGTCGATTCGCCGCACACGCGTTGCTGGCCTGTATGCAATGGCACAATCGCACCACGACCACGCACGGGAGGCACCATGCACATCCGCTCGCTCATCCTCGTTGCGCTCGCGCTGACTTTGGGAGCGTGTAGCAACGTGTATTACGACGCCATGGAAAAGGTCGGCGTTCACAAGCGTGACATCCTGGTGGATCGGGTCGAGGCCGCGCGCGACACGCAAAGCGAGACCAAGGAGCAGTTCCTGACGGCGATGGAGCAATTCCGCCAGGTGGTCGATTTTTCCGGCGGTGATCTGGAGCGCGAGTATCTGCGCCTGGACGCGACGCTGCAGCGCAGCGAGCGCGGCGCGGCCGAGGTGCGCGAGCGCATCGATGCGGTCGAGGCGGTGTCCGAGGCATTGTTCGATGAATGGCGCACGGAACTCGAGCAGTACTCCAGCGACCATCTGCGCGCCGAGAGCCAGCGCAAGTACGACGCCACACGGGTGCGCTACGCGCGCCTGATTGCATCGATGCAGGCCGCCGAGGAGAAGCTCGAGCCGGTCCTCGTGCCGTTGCGGGATCAGGTCCTGTTCATGAAGCACAACCTCAACGCCCGCGCCATCGCCGGCCTGAGTGGCGAACTGGCCAGGGTGCAGGTCAACGTCGACCGCCTGGTGCGCGACATGGACGAGGCCATCGCCGAGGCCGACCGCTTCATCGCGACCCTGCAGCAGTGAATTCGCCCGGGGCCATTTGCGCCTTCCGTGTGCGAATGTCCCGGTACTCGGCGGATGCCCTCGGGCTTTCCTTTGATGCTGCAGGAAGTCCTCGCGGCTGAGCCGTCACTTGCCGCGGCCGTTGTGCGCGAGTCCGGCAGCCGCGCGGGCGGTTTCGACCAGATGCTGGCCGAAGATCTCCATGAAACGGGCGGCGGCCGTGCCCAGGGCACGACGCGGGTGGTGGATCCAGGTCAGGCTGCGGGTCACGTGTGGAGCGTCTAGCCGATAGGCGCGCAGGGCGCCGCTTTCGAGTCCATGGTGCACGGTGATCAGCGGAAGGATGGTGACCCAGCGGCCGTGGGTCACCAGTTCGACGATGGCCGACAACGCGTCGATTTCCAGCCGCGGGTCGAGTTCGATGCCGGCGAGGTTGGCGTGACGGTCGATCACGCCGCGCAGGCCGTGCTGGCGCGAGGGCACGACCAGCGGGTAGGCGGCCAGGTCGCGCATGCCGATCTCGCGCCCCAGGCCGAGGTCGTTGCCGGCTGCGGCGACCACCACCATCTCCTCGTCATGGACCGGCGTGGCATTGAGCGCCAGGCGCTGCCGCGGTCGGTTGATGAGCGCGATGTCGAGCTGACCGGCGGTGACCTGGTCTATGAAGAAGGACGAGTAGCCGTTGATCGCGCGTACCACGACGCGCGGGTGGCGCTCGGTGTACTCGGCGAGCGCGCGCGAGAGCACGCCGGTGGTCGATTCCAGAAAGCCCACGCGCAGCTCGCCCGATACGTCCTCTCCGAGCCGGGCGATCTCCTCGCGGGCGTTGGCGATGTCGCGCAGGATGGGCAGGAACAGTCCGAACAGCGTGCGTCCGGCCTGCGTGGGCACCATGCCGCGCGAGGTGCGCTCGAACAGTTTCTGCCCGGTCTCGGCCTCGAGCCGCGCGAGCTGCATGCTCAAGGCCGACTGCACGACGTTCAGTCGCCGCGCCGCGCGCGTGACGTTGCCTTCCTCGTACAGGCACACGAAGTACTGGATCTGGCGAATGTCCATGGCGGGTATCAGTAAATCAGATCGGACCGATCTTGATTGATTATTGGCGCTGATGCCATCCCTTCCATAGACTTTCTCCCACAGAACGAGGGTCATGCTCGGCAATGACCCCGACGAGGAGACAGTCATGGCGCATCGAGCCAGCGTCGCCCCTTCGTGTCCGGGAGCAGTCCGGTGAGTCGCGCGGGGCAGCGCATCATCGTTGGTATCAGCGGCGCCTCCGGCGCGGTGTTCGGCATTCGCCTGCTCGAGATCCTGCGTGAACTCGGGATGGAGACGCATCTGGTGATGTCGCGTTCGGCCGAAATCACGCTGGCGCACGAAACCACCTACAAGGTCGCCGATGTGCACGCGCTGGCCAGCGTCGTGCACGCGCCGCACGATATCGCGGCGGCGATCTCTTCGGGTTCGTTCCGCACGGCCGGCATGATCGTCGCGCCGTGCTCGATCCGCAGCATGTCCGAGATTGCCCACGGTACGACCACCAGCCTGCTCACGCGCGCGGCCGACGTGGTGCTCAAGGATCGTCGGCGCCTGGTGCTGATGGTGCGCGAGACCCCGCTGCACCTGGGGCATTTGCGCACGATGACGCAACTGGCCGAGATGGGCGCGATCGTCGCGCCGCCGGTGCCGGCCTTCTACGGCCGGCCGGAGACCATCGAGGATCTGGTCGATCACTCGCTCGGGCGCGTGCTCGACCTGTTCGACATCGATGCCGGCGTGGTCGAACGCTGGGGCGAGGGCCCGCGTCGCTCACCGCGTGCGCTCGCGCGCGGCTGAGGTGGACGCGGTCATGAGCGCGCATGCTGCACGCGACATTGTCGGCATCGTGCTGGCCGCCGGGCGTGGCCGCCGCTTCGGTGGTGACAAGCTGCGCCGGGCGTTGCCCGACGGCACGCCCATCGGGTTGGCCAGCGCCCGCGCGCTGCGCGCCGCGCTGCCGGGCCGCGTGCTTGCCGTGGTTCGTTTCGGCGAGACCAATCTGCGCGGTGAATTCGAAGCGGACGGAATCGAATGTGTCGAATGCGCGGATGCGGACAGCGGGATGGGGGCGTCGCTGGCCCGCGGCGTCCGCGCAACGGACGATGCCGCTGGCTGGCTGATCGCGCTCGGTGACATGCCCTTCGTGCGCACCGAGACCGTGGCTGCGGTCGCCGCCGCGCTGTCCGACGGTGCGCGCATCGCTGCCCCGATGCATGCAGGGCGGCGCGGACACCCGGTGGGCTTCTCGGCCGACCTGCGCGACGAGTTGCTGACCCTGGGCGGTGACGAGGGCGCGCGCAGCGTGGTCGCGCGTCACCGTCGCGACCTCGTTCCGATCCATTGCGACGATGCCGGAGTTCTTGCCGACATCGATACGCCGGCCGATCTCGCCACCGCCCTGGCGGTGCACGGTGCCGGCTGAACCGACCGGAGGAGACTGTAATGTCCACCGCGATCAAGATCCTGCAAGGCGCCTTCGGGCGCGTGGCGCTGCTGTGCATGGACAAGCACCTGGTGGCGCATGCCCATCATCACTGCCATCTGCTGATCAAACTCAGCGGGGCGGATACGCGCTTCATCGTGCGCGAGCGTGTGCAGCCCCTGACCGACCGCAACGCCGTCGTGGTCAACGCCTGGGAGCCGCACGCCTACGCGCATCACGACGAGGCGGGCATGCCCAGCGTGCTGCTGGCGATGTACATCGAACCGGCCTGGCTGGCCGACATTCAGCGCGCGCTGGCGGTCAGCAGCCATCCGCACTTCTTCCCCCAGTCCTGTGTGGCGATGTCCGATCATGCGCGACAGCTTGCCGACCGGCTCGCGGCAGACATGCTGTTGCCCGAGGGCATCGAGCCGCAGCAACTCGAGGAGCGGCTGTTCGACCTGATCATCGCGATCATCGACCGCAACTCCGAGTGGCGCAATTTCGGTGCGCTGCTGCGCAGCATGCCCGCGTGTTCGATGGATGCGCGCATCCGGCGTGCCATCGTGATGATGCGCGACAACGTCGGCGTCGGGCAGGACATGGACCGGCTCGCAGCCGAGTGCGGCCTGTCGCGCGCGCACTTCTTCGCGCTGTTCCGGCGCTGCACGCGGCTCACGCCTGCCGTCTACGCCAACGTGCTGCGCATGGAGGCGGCGATCCACGAGCTGTCCGGCAGCGTGAATTCGATCGCCGACATCGGCTACGACGTCGGTTTCTCCGCGCCGGGACATTTCACGCGTTTTTTCCGTGACCAGCTCGGCATCACGCCCAGCGAATACCGACGGGTGGTCAGCATCGTCGAGGAGCGCGCGGCACTGGCCGAATGAATCGGCCAGATATTCAGACTCCAGGGTAAACCGTCTTACGAGGCGGTAAAGCCGCCCGTGGCCTTCGTTCTTACCATGCATTGCAGCGCGCGCAGTGCGTGCATCCCTGAACGAGGACCCAGCCCATGCCCAGCAACGCGGGCGCCCAAGCTTCGCATGCCGAGTCACCCGAGCGATATGTCGGGCGTCGCGTCGAGCGCGTCGAGGATGAGGCCCTGCTCACCGGCCGCGGCAGCTTCGCCGACGATCTGGGCGCGCGACCGGGGGCCTTGCACGCGGCCGTGCTGCGTTCGCCGCATGCGCATGCACGCATCCTCGCGCTCGACGTGGCGAGCGCCGAGGCCGCGCCCGGCGTGGTCGCCGTGCTCACCGGCGAGGACGTGCAGCGCTGGTCCGACCCCTTCATTGCCGGCGTGCGGGTGCCCGTGCAGCACTGGGCGCTGGCGGTCGATCGCGTGCGCCATGTCGGCGAGCCGGTGGCCGTGGTCGTCGCGCGCGACCGTTATCTGGCCGAGGATGCGGCCGAGTTGATCCGCGCCGAATACGCACCGCTCGATCCGGTCGTCGGCATCGAGGCGGCGCTGGCCGATGGCGCTCCAATGGTGCACGAGGCGGCGGGCAGCAATGTCGTCGTCGATCGCGACTACCGCTACGGCGACCCGGACGCGGCTTTCGCCGGAGCGGCCCATCGCATCGCGCTGACCGTGCATTACCCGCGCAATTCGTGCACACCGATCGAGGGCGCGGTAGTGGTGGCCGAGCATCTGGCCGGTGACGAGGGCTACGAAGTATTGTCGAATTTCATGGGCCCGTTCTCGCTGCACGCGGTCATGGCGATGGCGCTGCGCGTGCCCGGCAACCGCCTGCGTCACCGAACACCGCGCGATTCGGGCGGCAGTTTCGGCGTCAAGCAGGCGGTGTTTCCGTATGTGGTGCTGATGTGCCTGGCCGCGCGCAAGGCCGGCGCCCCGGTCAAATGGGTCGAGGACCGCCTCGAGCATCTGGTCGCTGCAACTTCGGCCACGGCGCGGCTGGCGCACATCGAGGCCGCGGTGGAGGCCGACGGGCGCATCACCGCATTGCGCATCGACCAGACCGACGACATCGGCGCCTATCTGCGCGCGCCCGAACCGGCCACGCTGTTTCGCATGCATGGCTGCCTCACCGGGGCCTATGCGATCGAGCATCTGGCCGTGCGCTGCCGCGCGGTGCTGACCAATGCCACGCCCACCGGACTGGTACGCGGCTTTGGCGGTCCGCAGGTGTACTTCGCGCTGGAGCGTTTGGTGCGGCGCATCGCGGTCGAACTGGGTGTGGACGTGCTCGACGTCTATCGGCGCAATTTCGTCGCCGTCGACGCCTTTCCCTATCGCGCGCCGGCCGGCGCGCTGCTCGATTCGGGCGACTACGCCGCGGCGCTGGAACTGGCCCTGCGCGACGGCGACCACGACGAGCTGCTGCGTCGCCGCGACGAAGCGCGCTCCGAGGGCCGCTTGTACGGCATCGGCTACGCGGCCGTGGTCGAGCCGTCGATCTCGAACATGGGCTACATCTCGACTGCGCTGACCCACGCGCAGCGCGAGCGCGCCGGGCACAAGAACGGCGGCATCGCCAGCGCCACCGTCAACATCGATCTGCTCGGTGGCGTGAGCGTCGTCATCGCCTCGGCCCCCGCAGGGCAGGGGCACATGACGGTGTGCGCCCAGGTCGTGGCCGACGTGTTCGGGCTCGCGCCCGGGGACATCGCCGTCAACGTCGAGGTCGACACCCTCAAGGACGCCTGGTCGGTGGCCGCCGGCAACTATTCGAGCCGCTTCGCCGGCGCCGTGGCCGGCACCGTGCATCTGGCGGCGGTCGAACTGCGCGAGCGTCTGGCACGCATCGCCGCGCGTCAGTTCGGATGCGCGGCCGACGCGGTCGAGTTTCGCGACGGTCGTGTGGGCCCGCGCGACGTGCCCGAGCGCGCACTGCCGTTCGCGCGTGCGGCAAGCAGTGCGCACTGGGCGCCCGCCTTGCTGCCCGAAGGTGAGACGCTGGGCCTGCGCGTGACGCGTTTCTGGAGCCCGGCGCCGCTCGAGGCGCCCGACGCGAGCGATCGCATCAACACTTCGGCCGCCTACGGCTTCGTCTTCGACCTGTGCGGCGTCGAGATCGAGCGCGACACCGGTCGGGTGCGCATCGACCGCTACGTGACCACCCATGACGCCGGCCGCATCCTGAACCCCGCCTTGGCCGACGGTCAGATTCGCGGCGCCTTCGCCCAGGGACTGGGCGCGGCGCTGATGGAAGAGCTGCGCTACGCCGACGACGGCGGCTTCCAGTCGGGCACCTTCGCCGACTATCTGGTGCCGACCACCTGCGAGGTGCCCGATCCGCTGATCCTGCACATGGAAACACCGTCGCCGTTCACGCCGCTGGGCGCCAAGGGGCTGGGCGAGGGAAACAATATGAGCACGCCGGTGTGCATCGCCAACGCCGTGGCCGACGCGCTCGCGCCGCACGGCGAGATCGACGATCTGCGCCTTCCGCTCACACCCAACCGGGTGCTGTCGCTGATCGGTTTCGACGACCCGCCGCCGAGCACGCCGCTGGAGGCCGCGCGCAGCGAGCCGGCGGCCGGCGGCGGGCGCGCGCTGGCCGCGAGCGGCACCACCGACATCGCGGCGTCGCCCGAGGCGGTGTTCGCGGTGCTGCTGGACCCGGTTGCCCTGGCGCGCGTGATTCCGGGCTGCCATGCGCTCGAAACCATTGGCGAGCATCGGTATCGCGCCGACGTCACGGTCGGCGTCGGCCTGGTGCGCGCGCGCTACGCGGCCGAGATCGAATTGTCCGAACTTGATCCGCCGCGCAGCCTGCGTCTCGCCGGCAGCGGGCTGTCCTCGCTGGGAGCGGCGCGCGGCAGCGGCCGCGTGACGCTGGAGCCAAGCGAGGGCGGCACGCGGCTCGCCTACGACTATCGCGCCGAAGTCAGCGGCAAGGTCGCCGCGGTGGGCGGACGCATGCTCGAAGGCGCGGCGAAGATCGTGCTGGCCGAACTGTTCGAACAGCTCGGTCAGCAGGCTGGCGGCGGCAGTGTCCGTCGGCGCTCGCTGTGGGCGCGACTGCTGCGCATGCTGGGGGTGGGGCGATGAAGCCGGCGGCCTTCGACTGGGTGCGCATCGACGCCGTCGAGGAGGCCTGCGCGCTGCTCGCCGAATACGGTGGCGACGCACGCATCCTCGCGGGCGGGCAATCGCTGATGGCGGTGCTCAACATGCGTCTGGCCCAGCCGCGCGTGCTGCTCGACATCTCGCGCTGCGCGCCGCTCGATCACGTGCGCAGCGACAACGGCATGCTCACCATCGGCGCCGCGGCCACGCAGGCGGCGGTCGAGTGGCGCGCGCATCTGGCCACAGAGGTGCCCTTGCTGGCGCAGGCCTTCCCGCACATCTCGCATTTCCAGGTGCGCAATCGCGGCACGGTCTGCGGCTCGGTCGCGCATGCCGATCCGAGCGCCGAGCTGCCGCTGTGTCTGGCGCTGCTCGGCGGCGAAGTGGTGCTGCGCTCGCGCAAGCGCCGACGCGTGCTTGCGGCCGCGGACTTCTTCCGCGGCATGCTCACCACTGCGCGGCGCGACGATGAACTGGTGGAAGCGGTGCGCTTTCCGCTCGCGCGCGAGGGCGCCGGCTACGCCTTCGACGAGTTTGCGATGCGCCACGGCGACTTCGCCATCGTCGCGTGCGCGGCCGAGGTCACGGCCGAGCGACTGCGGCTGGCCGTCGGAGGGGTGGCCGACCGGCCCTGCGTGGTCGAGTGGGAACGGCTCGAAGGCGACGCGTTGGCCGACGCCATCAACGATTTCGCCTGGAGTCTGCAGGCGCAGGACGACGCGCACGCGAGCGCGGCCTATCGCCGTCATCTGGTGCGTCGTCTCGCACCGCGCGTGATCGCGGCGGCCGAGGCGCTCCGTGCGGGAGAACAGGAATGAAGCGAATCGACGCCGGAAGCCGCGAGCCGGTCACCTTGGTGCTCAATGGGCGCGAATGCTCGGCATTGGCCGAGCCGCGCACCCTGCTGTCGGACTTCCTGCGGAATGGCCTGGGTGCGACCGGTACCCATGTGGGCTGTGAGCATGGCGTATGCGGCGCGTGCACGGTGCGCATCGACGGCGTGGCCGTGCGTGCCTGCCTGACGCTGGCCGTGCAGGCCGAGGGGCTGCGCGTCGACACCGTCGAGGGACTGGCCGCAGCCGACGGCACGCTCGACGAACTGCAACAGGCCTTCCGCCGCCATCACGCGCTGCAGTGTGGTTTCTGCACGGCCGGCATCCTGATGTCGTGCGCGGACTTCCTGCGCCGCGTGACACAGCCGGACGAGGGCGCCGTGCGCGAGATGCTCTCCGGCCATCTGTGCCGTTGCACCGGATACACCCCCATCGTCGCTGCGGTGCTCGAAGTCGCCGCGGCACGTCGACAAACAGACGAGGAGACCCGCGATGCTTGATCTCGGTCGCACCTTCCTGCAAAGCGTGGAACGCAGCCCGCAGGCGCTGGCCGTCGTCGACGGCAATACGCGCCTGACCTACGGCGATTGGGGCGAGCGCATCCTCGCAGTGGCCGGCGGTCTGGAACGCCTGGGCCTGCGCCACGGCGACCATCTGCTGGCAATCCTGCAGAACCGGGTCGAGATGGCGACGCTGCACTGGGCCTGCCAGTTTCTCGGCGTCATCATCACGCCGCTGAACTGGCGCGCCAAACCCGACGAGGTGGAGTACTGTCTGGCGGACTCGGGCGCGCGCGTGCTGGTGTTCGAGGCCGTCGCGGCCGAGGCCGTGGCCGGCTCGCAGACCGCGCAGGGCTGCGTGCGCATCGGCGTGGGTGAGGGCGTCGGCGATGTCGCCACGGTCGCCTTCGCGTCGCTGTACGACGGTCCGGCGCTGACCGGTGGGCCGGGCGCGGGTGCCGACGACGTGTCGCTGATGCTCTACACCTCGGGCACCACCGGCAAGCCCAAGGGCGTGCCGCGCCGCCATCGCCACGAGCGCGCCGCCGCGCTCGCCCATGTGGCGCAGAACCTGTACCGCAGCGGCGAGCGCACGCTCGGCGTGATGCCCCTGTATCACACCATGGGCGTGCGCTCGCTGCTCGCGATGGCGCTCATCGACGGGGTGTTCGTGTGCATGCCGCGCTTCGACGCGGCACGTGCGCTGTCGCTGATCGAGGCCGAGGGCGTGACCAATCTGTACCTGGTGCCGACCCTCTATCATGACCTGCTGGCCCATGCAGACTTCGCCACGCGTGACATCTCCAGCGTGCGCAAGCTCGGCTTCGCCGGCGCACCGATGCCCGACGGGCTTCTGCTGCGACTCGAGCAGGCCTTCCGGCCGGAACTGTTCGTCAACCACTACGGCAGTTCCGAGGTCTATACCTTTTCGATCAACCAGGATGCACGTGCGCGTCCGGGCAGCGCCGGGCGTGCCGGCATCAACGCGCGGCTGCGCGTCGTGCGCCTGGACGCCGAAGGCCCCGACGGGATCGCGGCGGTTGGCGAGGAAGGGCAGATCATCGCCGATCTCGCAGGCGACGAGGCCTTCGACGGCTACTGGAAGCGTGCCGATGCCGACGCCAAGGCCCTGCGCGGCGGCTGGTACTTCACCGGCGACACCGGCTATTTCGATGAGCGTGGCGAGCTGTTCGTGACCGGGCGCGTCGACGACATGATCATCAGCGGCGGCGAGAACATCTCGCCCGTGGACATCGAATCGGTGCTGTCGCTGCACCCGGACGTGGACGAGGTCGCCGTGGCGGGGCTCGAGGATGAACGCTGGGGTCAGCGCGTGGTGGCCTTCGTGCGCCGCCGTTCCGGCACGGCGGTCGATGCCGACGCGCTCGACGCGTACTGCCGCTCGACCGATCTGGCCAACTTCAAGCGCCCGCGCGAATACGTCTTCGTCGCCGAGGTACCCAAGTCGCCGGTCGGGAAGATCCTGCGCCGCAAGCTCGTTGCCGGCGAGTACGAGGCCGAGACCGCTTCCGAATCCCTTTGAACCCATTCACAGGAACCATCGCCATGTCCCGACTCGACCATCCTGCCCATCATCTGCTCGACGAACTCGATGGCTTCCGTGTCGCCATCGACGCCGAGCGCGAGCGCGCCGACATCATCCTCGACCGTCCGCCCTTCAACATCGTCAGCATGGCCCAGCGCGACCAGCTGCGTCTGATCTTCGAGGCGCTCGACGTCGACGAGCGCGTGCGCGTGATCGTGTTGCGCTCGGTGGGCGAGCATTTTTCCAGCGGCGGCGACATCAAGGGCTTTCTCGAGGCCGAACCCGAACACGTGTCCAAGCTGGCCTGGAACATCGCCGCGCCGGCGCGTGCCGAGAAGCCGGTGATCGCGGCCAACCGCGGTTACTGCTTTGGCGTCGGCTTCGAGCTGTCGCTGGCCTGCGACTTCCGCATCGCCACCGACACCACGCTCTACGCGTTGCCCGAGCAGCGCCTCGGGCAGATTCCCGGCTCGGGCGGCTCGGCGCGGCTGCAGAAGATGGTCGGCATCGGTCGCACCAAGGACATCGTGATGCGCTCGCGCCGCATCTCGGGTCAGCAGGCGCTCGACTGGGGTATTGCCGTGGACTGTGTGCCCGATCGCCAGCTCGAGGCCGCCACCGATGCGCTGGTCGACGAGTTGCGTGGTTTCTCGCCGATCGCGCAGCGCACCGCAAAGAAGCTGCTCAACGACACCGAGGACGCACCGCTGGCCATCGCGATCGAACTTGAGGGTCACTGCTACAGCCGCCTGCGCACCTCGGATGACTTCCGAGAGGGCGTCGAGGCCTTCCACGCCAAACGCAAGCCGAAGTTCACCGGACGCTGAAGCGTTGTCATGAAGGAAGTCCCGCTCATCCTCGATGCCTGGAAGCGTGCGCTGGATGCCGGCGACGAGGCGGTGCTGGCCACCGTCGTGCGCATCGCCGGCTCGTCCTACCGCAAGCCCGGCGCACGCATGCTGATCACGTCCGACGGGCGCAACATCGGCACGGTCAGCGGCGGCTGCCTCGAGCGCCATCTTGTCGAACGCGCGTGGTGGCTGACGGAAGAGGGTGCCGTGCTGTGCCGCTTTGACACGCGCGCGGACGAGGACGCGCAATGGTCCTTCGGTCTGGGCTGCAACGGCGAGGTGCACGTCCTGCTCGAGCGCGTCGGTGCGCACCATGCGCGCGAGGCGTTCGACGCGCTGTGCGCGGTGCGCGAGACCATGCGCCCGGCGGCCACGGCGGTCGTGATCGCCGCCGACGCGGGCGGCGGCGCGCAGGTGGGCGAGCGGCTGCTCTTGATGCCCGACGGCACGCTCGCATCGCGCGTGGAAGATCCTGCGCTGGCGGATCGGATGGCCGCCATGCTGCGTGAGGACGGCCGTTGGCCGCGCTACCGACGCCTGGCCTGTGGCGCGGGCAGCGTGGAGGTGGCCTGCGAGCGGATGATGCCACCGCAGCGTCTGGTGGTGTTCGGCGCCGGTCACGACGCGGTGCCGCTGGTCTCCTTCGCCAAGGCGCTGGGCTGGCACGTGTCGGTCGCCGACGCTCGCGCGCAGTACGCACGTCGCGCGCGTTTCCCCGCGGCCGATCGCGTCACCTCGATGGGTCCCGACACGACGCTGGAGCAGTGCGGCGTGACGCCCCAGGCGGCGGTGGTGGTGATGACGCACAGCATCGAGCAGGACCGCGCACTGCTCGCGCGCCTGCTCGCCACCCCGCGGTCCTATGTCGGCCAACTCGGCCCGATGGAGCGCACCGAGCGCATGCTGTGCGAGATCCGTGACGCGGGCGGCGCACCGCTGTACACCGATGGTCTGCATTACCCGGTGGGGCTGGACATCGGCGCCGACAACCCCGAGGAGATCGCGCTGGCCATCGTCGCCGAGATCCGCGCGCATTTCGCCGGCCGTGCCGAGGCGGCCACCGGCAGTGTGCGCCGCGCACGCACGGTGGCTTCGTAGGTCGGGCGGAGTGTGTCGGAATTCGCTTCGCCCATCCCGCCTACGACAATGGCGTAGGGCGGATCAGCGGAGCGTAATCCGCCGTATGGATGGCCAATACGGCGCAATGCGCTTCGCTTATTGGCGCCCTACGCTCTGAAACCCGCGTATTCATCGAATCAGCGTTTCCTGAATGGGGTAAACAGCGTGTTCATGGCGGCTGTGGTCAGGCTGTGGGCACGACCCCGACGTTCTGATAGATGTGCTTCACCTCGGTGAAGTCGTGGATGGCGTCGTAGCCGTGCAGCCGCCCCAGGCCGCTGCGACGGTAACCGCCCGTTTCGGCCTCGGCGAAGAGCTTGTTGTGGTCGTTGATCCACACCGTGCCGTTGCGCAGCGCGCGGGCCACGCGCATCGCACGCGCGCCGTCGTGCGTCCATACACTGGCCGACAGGCCGAACTCGCTGTGGTTGGCGCGCGCGACCGCGTCGCGCTCGTCTTCGAAGCTCTCCAGCACAAGAAAGGGGCCGAAGATCTCGTCCTGCACGAAGAAGGCCGAGGTGTCGCGGTGGAAGACCAGCGACGGCGCCATGAAGTGACCCGTCGCCGGCGCGTCGGCGGGACGCCCGCCGGACAGCAGCACTTCGTCGGCCGCATCGAGCGCAGCGGCGACGCGCTCGCCTACATGGGCATGCGCGGCCGCGTCGATGAGCGGACCGATGTGCGCGCCCTCGCTCTCGCCCGGCGCGATGCGCAGCGAACGCAATGCGCTACCCAGCGCGACCTTCATCTCGCCGAGACGTGCCGCGTGCACCAGCACGCGCCGTGCCGCCGTGCACTGCTGGCCGGAAATGATGGTCGCCGCGGCGGCCAGTTTCGGCGCGACATCGAGGATGTCGGCATCCTCGAAGACCAGACAGGCGGATTTTCCGCCCAACTCGAGCGAGAGCTTCTTCATCGTCGGTGCGGCGTCGGCCATGATGCGCTGGCCGACCGCGTTCGAGCCGGTGAAGCTGAGTACGTCGACTTCGGGTGATGCGACCAGGGTCTGCGCGACCGCATGCCCCGTTTCGCTGACGAGATTCATGACGCCGGGCGGCAACGTGTCGACGGCCGTCAGTTCGGCCACGATGGCGGCGGTGATCAGCGCGGTCTGCGGCGCGGGCTTGACTACCGCGGTACAGCCGCAGGCCAGCGCCGGCGCGAGCGAGCGCACCAGCAGCACCACCGGCGCGTTCCACGGCACGATGATGCCGGCCACGCCGGCCGGTTCGCGCAACAGGGTCGAGTACGCGCCGGGTTCGACTTCCAGTACGTGTCCGGGCAGGTGACGCGCCAGACCCGCGTAATAACGTACTTCGGAGATCGCGCCGGCGATCTCGCCGCGTGACTGCGCCAGTACCTTGCCGTTCTCCAACGTCAGCAGTCGCGCGAGCGCGTCCGTGCGTGCCTCCAGCCGGTCGGCCCAGGCCAGCAGAACGGCTTGACGCAGGCGCGGGGCCTGCGCCCAGTCCGGTCGCTCGAAGGCGCGTCGGGCGGCGGCGATGGCAGCCTCGGCGTCGGTCTTGTCTGAATCGGCGAAGCGGCCGATGAGGGTGGCGCGCGCGGGGTCGCGGGCGTCGGCGAATCGTCCCGCGGATGCCGCCTGCCAGTGGCCGTCGATGTGGTTGAGCGCCTCGCTGATCATCGCTCGGCCAGTGGCGTGCCGGTCAGCGCGTCGGTGCCGGTGGCCGAGACGACTTCGTCGAGGTCGACCTCGAACTCGCCGGGGATGCGCACGCGTGTGAACACGTGCTCGGACGAGGTCAGTGGCTTGGTCGCATCCAGTCCCATCTTGGCGCCGAAGCCCTGCCAGTGGGGCGGCGGCTTGTTGCCATCGAACGCGACCGTAGTGGACGGATCGAGTGCCGAGCCCTGGGCGCCGGCCACGACGACCAGGTCGCGGTCGGCCTGGAATCGCGTGGCGACCGCCCATTCGACTTCGAGCGGGTTGTGCACGTCGACGTCGTCGTCGACCACGATCACCTGCTTGAGGTCATAGTGGCCGCCGAAGGCGCCGAGGATGACGTTCTTGGCCTGGCCCTCGCGGTTCTTCTTCATCTGCACGAAGAGGTGATAGCGCCCCACGCCGCCGATCGACAGATGCACGTCGGTCACGTTCGGGAAGCTGCGCTGCAGATGGGCCAGCAGCGTGGCCTCGCGCGGGATGGCGCCAAGCAACAGGTGCTCCATCTCGGCCGGGATGATGGTGTGGAAGATCGGGTCGTGGCGGTGCGTGACGGCGTCGATGGCGATGACCTCGCGCTCTTCGCGCGCGCTGTAGTACTTGGGAAACTCGCCGAAGGGGCCTTCCGGGCTGCGCTCGCCGGGCAGCAGGCGGCCTTCGATGACGATCTCGGCCTCGGCCGGTACGCGCACCTCGTTGGTGACGCACTTGGCCACCGGCAGCGGCTGGCCATGCAGCGCGCCGGCGATCTCGAGTTCGTCGAAGTCGAGCGGGGCGATGGCCTGCGAGGACAGCGCCGTGAGCGGGTCGACGCCGATCGCGATGGCGACCTCCAGAGCGTCGCCGGCCGCTTCGGCCGTCTGGAAGAAGGCAAACAGGTGCCGCGGCAGGATCAGGATGCCGAGCCGGTCCGGTCCGCTGATCTGGATGCGGTTGATCGACACGTTCTGCACGCCGGTGCGCGGATTGCGCGCGATCACCAGACCGGCCGAGATGTAGGGGCCGTAGTCGTGTTCGCTGTGCGTAGGGATCGGCAGCAGATCGAGGATGTCGAGCCCGCCGTTGCGAAAATCGTGCACGACCTGCCTGCACGGCGCCGCCGCGCTGTCGACTTCCCGCCACGGCAAGGGGTTGTCGGCAGCATGGCGAAAGCGTGCGAGCAATTCACTGCCCGCCACGCCCATGGCCTCGGCAATCCATTCGCGCCGTGACATGAAGCCCGACACCACCGGCATGGCATGATCGCCCGGCGCCAGAAACAGTGCGGCCTGCCGTCCGTCGAGTCGCTTGGCGATGGCGGCCAGTTCGTGTTCGAGCGAGACCGGCTTGCGGATCGCGGCCAGGCGGTCGGTCGCGGCAAGGTGACGCAGCCAGGCGCGCAGATCGCGCCACGGTGTCGGATCGGTAGTCATGGAGCTCCCCCGTGAGCGTGTTTAGCCGAATATACGTCGCCGTGCCACGCGTGCGCTTACCCTGCGATCCCGGTGTTTACCCTGGAGTCGGATCGCGCTGTACGGGACGCCCCGCACAATCAGACTCATTGGTAATTGGCGCGATCCACCGGTAACGCGCGCGGCCGACGCTGCGCATAAATTACGCTTGAGGATCGTCCGGGCTTGCGCAGGGGTAGGGCGAACATTCGGATTCCAGGGTAAGCGCCGGCGCGTTCCGGGCGCTAGCCTGCCGGCTGAAGAGGTCCTGATGGTGGCGCGTCCACGATTGTCCTGAGCGGCAAGCTCGTCCGCAAAGAGGAGTCGATGAAGTCATTCCTGAATCCGGCGGCGCTGATTGCGCTCGGTTGGTCGGTATTCCAGATCTGGATGGCCTGGGGTACGCCGATGAATCTCATCGCGGCCGTGCCCGTGCACGTGATGTTCGCCGTCGCGCTGACCTTCGTCACGCAGCCGCTGGTGCCTGGCAGCATCGGCCGGCCGAGCGTCGGGCGGGCGCTCGACTATGTCTGCGTCGCCCTGGCGGTGGCGATCGCCGCTTACTTCCTGACGCAGGAAGGGCGGCTGACCACGCGCATCGCATCGGTCGACCCCTTGATGACTTCGGACTACGTGGTCGGCGTGCTGACCCTGTTGCTGGTCATCGAGTCCGTGCGACGCGCACTGGGCTGGGGGCTGACCATCGTGATCCTGGTGTTCCTGGTCTATCAATTCATCGGCCCCTTCCTGCGCAGCGTTCCCCTGCTGGAGACGATCGCACACCGTGGCCAGCCGACGATGCGTTTCGCCGAATACTTCTTCGACATGCAGATCCTGCAGAACGAGGGCGTGTTCGGCATTCCCAGCGTGGTGTCCTACACGCAGGTGTTCTATTTCCTGCTGTTCGGTGCCTTTCTCGAACGTTTCGGCGGGGGCAAGCTGTTCATCGACCTGTCGATCCTGCTGGTCGGGCGTTTTCGTGGCGGCATGGCCAAGGTGTCGATCGTCTCGTCGACGCTGTTCGGTGCCGTCAGCGGCAGTGCCACGGCCAATGCGGCGGTGATGGGAACCCTCACGATTCCGGCGATGAAGCGCTCCGGCATGAAGGCCGAGGAGGCTGCGGCGGTCGAGGCCAGCTCGTCGACCGGCGGACAGCTGATGCCACCGGTGATGGGTGCGGCGGCCTTCCTGATCGCGCAGTTCATGGGCGTGCCCTATCGCGATGTGGCGATCGCGGGGCTTCTGCCGGCGCTGCTGTTCTATGTCGCGCTGTACTTCGTCATCGACGCGATGGCGCGCAAGCGCGGCTACCGTGGGCTGGAACGTCACGAGATCGAGGTCGGCTGGCCGGACGTGTTCCGGCGCCTGTACCTGTTCGCGCCGGTGGTGTGGCTGGTGTGGCAGATCATGATCGGTCGCGCGCTCAGCTCGGCCACGCTGGAGGCGGTGATCCTCACGATGGTCCTGGCGGTCCTGACCAACGCCGTCGTCGCGCTGCGCGAAGGCGGTCTGCATGCCGTGCTGCCGGCGGCGTGGTCGGTGATCCCCGAGTCGGTGCGTGCGCTCGAGAACGGCGGTCGCGCAGCGGTCGCCGTGGCGATTCCGTGCGCGGGCGCGGGCATCGTGGTCGGCATCGCATCGATGACCAATCTCGGCCTGACCTTCGGCGGCTTCGTGTCGCTGCTCTCCGGCGGCATGCTGATTCCGGCACTGCTCATCATCATGATCATGGTGCTGATCATGGGCATGGGCATGCCGACCACCGCGGCCTACATCATGGGTGCCGTGCTGGCGATTCCCGCGCTCGACATGCTCGAGGTGAATCTGCTCTCGGCGCATTTCTTCGTACTGTATTTCGCGGCGCTGTCCATGGTCACGCCGCCGGTCGCGCTGGCGGCCTTCGTCGCCGGCGGCATCGCCAGGGCCGACGTGTGGCAGACCGGCCTGTATGCCTTCCGCTTCAGTCTGGCCGGCTTCATCGTCGCGTTCGCGCTGGTGCTCAGCCCGGCGTTGCTGATGGTCGGAGAGTGGGAGCGCATCGTGCTCGCCACGGTGACCGCGACCATGGGCTGCTACGTGCTCGCCGCCTGCGTGGCCGGCTACCTGCGCCGTAACAACACGTTGATCGAGAACCTGCTGCTGTTCGTCGCCGCCTGCCTGCTGATCGCACCGATCGCGCAGGCCTCGGCGAGCGGCCTGATCCTGTTCGCTGCGGTGTGGTTGTGGCAGAGACGTCAGCCGCGCGCGAGAACCATCGCACCGTAGTCATCATGCCGGCGCAGACCGGCCAATCACGAGGAGGTAGACGACATGTTGCACTCAATCCGCAAGCACATCACCGGGATCGCCATGGTCGCGACGCTGGCCGCACCGGGGCTGTCGATGGCAGCCGACCCGGCCGAGATCCGCTTCGCCGCGGCACCTACCGGCAGCACCTGGTACGCCTACGCCGGGGCCTTTCGCGCGGCCGCGCTCGAGGCCTTGCCGGCCGGTTCGGTCATCGAGATCATGAATACGCCAATGGCCATCGCCAACACCAAGTTGCTCCACGGTGAGCGTGCCGACATGGGCATGATCTTCCCGCCGGTGGCGAGCTGGGCGACACAGGCTTTCGGCCCGTTCGACGCCAAGGTCGACAACGTGCGCGGCCTGGTCGGTGGCGTCGACGAGTACTTCCAGCGCATCACGGTGCAGAAGGACTTTCCGCTCGAGTCGTTGGCCGACATCAAGGCCAAGAAGATCGCCGTGCGCATCGGTACGGGCCCGCAGGGCAGCCTCAACGAGTACATCGCGCGACTCATCCTGGCCGCCAACGATCTGACCTACGAGGATATCGAGAAGCTCGGTGGCAGCGTGACGATGAACGGCTTCGGCGTGCTGCGCAACGAGTTCGGCGACGGTCGCATCGACATGATCATCGGCATCACGACCGAAGGCCATCCCAACACCGCCCAGTTGTCCATCGCACCGGGTCACCGCTTCCTGAGTCTGAGCGACAAGGCGGTCAAGTACCTGCAGGAGTACGGTTTCCAGCCGGCGACGATGCCCGCCAACATGTTCGAAGGCCAGAGCGAGCCGGTAGTCGGCGTGGGTTTCCCGACCTCGCTGTACGTGACCGAGTCGATGTCCGACGAGCACGCCTATCTGCTCGCCAAGGGCATCATGGAATCGCGCGAGAGCCTGATGCGCCAGTTCGGTTCGATGCGCAACTGGAAGCCGGAGAATTCGGCCTCGATGGACGGGCTGCAGATGCCGCTGCATCCGGGCGCCGAGCGCTACTACCGCGAAGCCGGCCTGCTCAAGTGAGCGGGCAGGAAGCAGCCGACCAGCGCCCGGCGGGCCGGGCGCTGGTCGAGGTGCTCGCTGCCAACGGAGTACGCCGCATCTTCGGCGTGCCCGGCGAGAGCTACCTGCCGGTACTCGACGCGCTGGCCGAGCCCGGTGCGCCCGAGTTCATCGTGTGCCGCCATGAAGGCGGCGCGACCATGATGGCCGAGGCCCACGCCAAGATCACCGGCGTGCCGGGGGTGGCACTCGTTACGCGTGGGCCGGGCTCGGCCAATGCCTTTTCCGGCCTGCATGTCGCGCGCCAGGACTCGACGCCGCTGCTGCTGCTGGTCGGGCAGGTGCCGCGCGACATGCTCGGACGCGAAGCCTGGCAGGAAGTGAGCAACGCGTGGTTTGCCGGCATCGTCAAGTGGTGCGCCCACATCAACGATGCGGCACGTCTGCCCGAACTGCTCGAGCGTGCGCTGCTGGTGGCGCAGAGCGGACGGCCCGGGCCGGTCGTGCTGTGTCTGCCGGAGGACATGCTCTACGACAACGTCGAGATGATCGCGCCGCGTGCCGTACGACCGGCGCGACCTGCGCCCGAGGGTGCGGCGATGCGGGTCATGACGGAGTTGTTGCGCGCCGCCAAACGGCCTTTGATGCTGGTCGGCGGGACCGGCTGGACGGATGACGCGCGTGATCGCATCCAGGCCTTCGCCGAGCGCGCCCGTGTGCCGGTGGCGTGCGCGTTCCGGCGCCAGGACCGCTTCGACAACGCCCACCCGAACCATGTCGGCGAAGCCGGCCTGGGCATCAATCCGGCGCTGCGCGAGCGCATCGCGGGCGCCGATCTGGTGCTCGGCGTGGGTACGCGCCTGGGCGACATCGTCACCAGTCACTACGAAAGCCTGCGGGTGCCGCACCCCCGGCAGCGTCTGGTGCATGTGCATGTCGATGTCGACCAGATCGGCGCCGTCCATCGCCCCGATGTCGGCATCTGTGCCGGTGTGGCCGAGTTCGCCGCGGCGCTGGACGACGTAACGCCCGATGCGGAGGTGGCCGACGTGCGCAGCGCCTGGCTGGCGGCTGCGCGCGAGGACTACCTGCGCTGGAGCGAGCCCACGCACCTGCCCGGGAGCGTGCAGTTGGGCGAGATCGTCGCGTGGATGTCCACGGCGCTGCCAGAGGACGCCATCGTCACCAATGGCGCGGGCAACTACACCTTGTGGGTGCAGCGTTTCCATCGCTACCGTCGCCTGGGCGGTCAGCTGGCGCCGACCTCCGGTTCGATGGGGTACGGTCTGCCGGCGGCGATCGCGGCCAAGCTGGCCTTCCCGCAGCGCACCGTGGTGTGCTTCGCGGGCGACGGCTGTCTGCAGATGACCGGGCAGGAGCTGGCCACGGCGGTCGCATATGGCGCGGCGGTGATCGTCGTCGTCGTCAACAACGCGAGTCTTGGCTCCATTCGCATGCATCAGGAGCGCGTCTACGGGCGCCGCTTCGGCACCGATCTGCACAACCCGGATTTTCTCGCGCTGGCCACCGCCTATGGGGTGGACGCCCGGCGCGCGGAGGATCTGGACGAATTCGTCGACAGCTTCGAATGGGCACGCGGGCTGGGTCGGCCGGCGCTCATCGAACTGCGTCTGGATGCGGCGATTCTCAAGCCCTGAACAGGCAGGGCGCTCGCGTCAGTGCGGCTGTTCGCGTTCGCGCAGGCCGTCGACGCGCAAGGGGAGCGGATTGACGTAGCGAAAGCCCTGGCCGAGCAGGTGGGCGATTTCGGGGAAGCCGGACGAGATCACGCGCACGAAGCCGTGCATGTCGTCCGGCTCGTAGCCGGCCGCGCGCAAGGCGTCGTTGCACATGCGGAACTCGATGCCGTCGCGCGCCAGTTCGGCCATGCGGTCGACGACCGGCTGGTAGGTCTCGTAGTTTTCCTTGGCGAAGGCGCGCAGTTCAGGGCCATGCGTGACGATGACCTTGCGGCCGGCCACGTGCCGCTGGGCGTTGCGCACGAAACCGTAGAGCACGTGCAGGTCATTCGGGTCGCGGTAGTTGACGTCGAAGACCAAGTCCATCGCCGGGTAGGCTTGCAGGGCGGTCTCGGCGCTGCCGTAGGGTGCGAACTCCTCGGGCCAGGCCGCCGGCGCGCCGGCGCACAGTGCCATGGCGAGGAGTGCCGGCGCGCAGCGCCGCATGCGTGACAGGGCGGGTAGGCTCATGTCCGGTGAGCGCGTCAGTCCGCCCGTTGCGCGAAGCGGATGCGCTCGGTGCCGTCCGGAGCGCTGTCGAGCAGTTCGACCTGGATGAGCTGGCCGGTGCGCTTGTGGATCTCCGCGAGGCTGAGGTTGATGACCTCGACCTCGAAGAGCACGTAGTCGTCGTGCTCCATGAAGCCGATGGGGCCGAACAGCACGTCGCGCAACCGCGTCCATTCGATCGGCTCGGTCACGCCGTCTTGCTGGCTGTCGCGGAAATGGTCGTAGATCACCGCCGACGCGCGGCTCTGGAACAGGCCGACGCCTTCGACGTAGGTATAGTCTTTGGGTTTTCCCATGCTGGATTCTTCCTTCTGGGGCCTGTCTGGCGGCAGGCCGGATGCCGATTCCGGCGATGCTATCACGCGGCGGGCGCGCCCCGTTTGCGGAACGATCACGGGCGACGCCGGTCTGCCAGAGCGCCTGTCGGGCGTAACGCCCGATCCGGCCATTTCATTCACCGACACCCTTCGGATGCACTCGTGACCCACACTGCACTTTCCATTCTCGACCTCGTCCGCATTACCGAAGGCAGCGACGCGCGCGCCGCCCTCGACCGTGCGCGCGAACTCGCCGCGCACGCCGAACAACTGGGCTATCGACGTTTCTGGGTGGCCGAGCACCACAATTTCCCGAGCATCGCGAGCGCGGCCACGGCTCTGGTGATCCAGCACGTTGCCGCCGGTACGTCGACGATTCGCGTCGGTGCGGGCGGCATCATGCTGCCCAACCACTCGCCGCTGGTGATCGCCGAGCAGTTCGGTACGCTCGATGCGCTGTTTCCTGGGCGCATCGATCTGGGCCTGGGGCGCGCGCCGGGCACCGACCAGGAAACGCTGCGCGCGCTGCGTCGCTCGCCCGCAGCGGCCGACGCCTTTCCACAGGACGTGCTGGAATTGCAACTGCTGCTGTCGCGCGATGCCATGGGGCGACGCGTGCAGGCCGTGCCCGGCAGCGGCAGCGAGGTGCCGCTGTGGATACTGGGCTCCAGCCTGTTCGGCGCGATGCTCGCGGCCGAGCTGGGCCTGCCCTATGCCTTCGCCTCACACTTCGCACCGCAGCAGTTGCTGAGCGCGCTCGAGACCTACCGCAGTCGCTTCAAGCCCTCGCGCCAGCTCGACCGCCCCCATGCGGCGGTGGGCGTGAACATCATTGCCGCGGATTCGCAGGCCGAGGCGCGCCGGCTCGCCACCACCCAGCAGATGGCCTTCGTCGACCTGGTGCGCGGCACGCGCAGCCTCAGCCGGCCGCCCATCGACGACATCGATGCCTACTGGTCGGCGGCCGAGAAGGCGCACGCGATGCGCATGCTCGAGCGCTCCATCGTGGGCACGCGCGAGACGGTGCGCGACGGAATCGCGGCGCTGGTTGCCGAAACGCGTGCGGACGAGCTGATCGTGGTCTCCGACATCTTCGACCAGGCCGCGCGGCTGCGCTCGTACGAGCTGATCGCCGGCGTGTGACGGACTCGCAAGGACTCGCGGGGCGAATGCCCGAGTGATAGGGTGATCTGACTGCCGCCGCCATGGCGGCTACACTGTCAGTACGTGCCGGACGCCGTGTGGCGCTCCGGTCGGCCCCAAAGAAATGGAGCGACGCATGACCACTCGATATCGCAAGCCCTCGACCCTGCGCGTGGGCGAGGACGAATTCCGCATCTTTCCCTTCGACGCCGTTGCCGAGAATCACGACGTCGCGCGGCTGCCGTATTCGCTCAAGGTGCTGCTGGAGAATCTGCTGCGCCACGGTGACAGCGAGTTCGTCTCGGATGCCGACATCGAGGCGCTGGCCGGGTGGGACGCGCAGTCCGAGCCGTCGCAGGAGATCGCCTTCGTGCCGGCGCGCGTGCTGCTGCAGGATTTCACCGGCGTGCCAGCCATCGTGGACCTGGCCGCGATGCGTGACGCCATGGTCGATCTGGGCGGCGACCCCTCGCAGATCAACCCCCTCAATCCGGTCGAACTGGTGATCGACCATTCGGTGATGGTGGATGTCTTCGGCCAACCCGATTCGCTCTCGCGCAACACCGCCATCGAAATCGAGCGCAACCTCGAGCGCTACGGCTTCCTGCGCTGGGGCCAGGAGGCCTTCGACAATTTCAAGGTGGTGCCACCGGGCACCGGCATCGTTCACCAGGTGAACCTCGAATATCTGGCACGCACGGTGTTCGCCGCCGAGCGCGATGGAGAGCGGCTGGCCTATCCGGATTCGCTGGTCGGCACCGATTCGCACACCACCATGATCAACGGCCTGGGCGTACTCGGCTGGGGCGTGGGCGGCATCGAGGCCGAGGCCGCGATGCTCGGCCAGCCGGTGACCATGCTCATCCCGCAAGTGGTGGGTTTCCGCCTCGACGGGCGTCTGTCCGAGGGCGCAACCGCCACCGACCTGGTGCTCACGGTCACCCAGATGCTGCGCAGGCACGGCGTGGTCGGCAAGTTCGTCGAGTTCTTCGGCCCGGGCCTGGAACACCTTTCGCTGGCCGACCGCGCGACCATCGCGAACATGGCGCCCGAGTACGGCGCGACCTGCGGCATGTTCCCGGTCGATGCCGAGACCATTCGCTACCTGCGCCTGACCGGCCGCGACGAGGCGACGCTGGCGCGCGTCGAGGCCTACATGAAGGCCATGGGCATGTGGCACGACGCCGACTCGCCCGAGGCCGAATACAGCGCCACGCTGGAACTCGACCTGGGTGCCGTCGTGCCGTCCATCGCCGGGCCCAAGCGCCCGCAGGACCGCATCGCGCTGACCGAAGCGGCGAGCGCCTTTCGCGACACCCTCGACGCCTTCGTCGACCAGGGCGCCGAAGACAGACCCGATTTCGAGGGCGAGGGCGGCGCGGTTGCGGGGGATCCCGAAACCGGTGCGCGCGCAGTCGAGTACGCCGGCCAGCACTTCAACCTCGAGCACGGCGCGGTCGTCATCGCCGCGATCACGAGCTGTACCAATACGTCGAACCCGGCGGTGCTGGTGGCCGCCGGCCTGCTCGCGCGCAATGCGCGCCGCCGCGGCCTGAAGGCGCGTCCGTGGGTCAAGACCAGCCTCGCGCCCGGTTCCAAGGTGGTCACCGACTACCTCGAGCGCAGCGGCCTGATGGAGGATCTGGAGGCGCTGGGCTTCTATCTGGTCGGCTATGGCTGCACCACTTGCATCGGCAATTCCGGCCCGCTGCCGCGCGAGATCGAGCGCGCCGTGCGCGACGGCAACCTGCTGGTCACTTCGGTGCTGTCGGGCAACCGCAACTTCGAAGGGCGCATCCACCAGGAAGTGCGCGCCAACTATCTGGCCTCGCCGCCGCTGGTGGTGGCCTACGCCATCGCCGGCAACATGGGCGTCGATCTCTACCGCGACCCGCTCGGTACCGACGCCGACGGCAAACCGGTAACGCTGCGCGACATCTGGCCCGAAACGCACGAGATCCAGGAGGTCATGGCCGGCAACATCGACGCCGACATGTTCCGCAGCAAGTATGCCGACGTGTATACGGGCAACGAGGTGTGGAACGAACTGCCGGTGACCGACGCAGAGCGCTACGAGTGGCCGGATTCGAGCTACGTGCGCAAGCCGCCGTACTTCGACGGCATCACGCGCGAGGTGCCGGAGGTCGCGGAGATCCGCGACGCGCGCTGCCTGGTGCTGCTGGGCGACAGCGTCACCACCGACCACATCTCTCCGGCCGGCGCGATCGCCAACCACAGCCCCGCGGGTGAATACCTGCAGGCGCAGGGCATCGAGCCGCAGGACTTCAACTCCTACGGCTCGCGCCGCGGTAACCACGAGGTGATGATGCGCGGCACCTTCGCCAACGTGCGCCTGCGCAACCGGCTCGCCCCGGGCACCGAGGGCAGCTGGACGCGCCACCAGCCCGACGGCGAGGAAATGAGCATCTTCGACGCCGCCCTGCGCTACCGCGATGAGGGCACTCCGCTGGTGGTGCTCGCCGGCAAGGAATACGGCACCGGCTCATCGCGCGACTGGGCGGCCAAGGGGCCGGCGTTGCTCGGCGTACGTGCGGTGATCGCCGAGAGTTTCGAGCGCATTCACCGCTCGAACCTGGTGGGTATGGGTATTCTGCCGCTGCAGTTCGCCAACGGCGACAGCGTCGAGTCCCTCGGGCTGAGCGGCACGGAAGTCTTCGACATCGCCCCGGTCGAGGCCGGGCAGGACAGCGTGATGGTCACCGCAAGGCGCGAGGACGGCACCGATGCGGCCTTCTCGGTGCGCGTGCGCATCGACACGCCCAACGAGTTCGCCTATTACGCCCACGGCGGCATCCTGCACTACGTGCTGCGCCGCCTGGCGGGCTGAGCGGACCGCCCCTGCGGGGGCGGTGTCCCTCAGTGGTGGTCGAGCTTCTTGTCGGTGAACAGCCAGTCGCGCAACTCGGCGTCCATTTTCGGGTCGCGGCGACGGATCCACTCGAGCACCATCGCGGCGTGTTCCTTTTCCTCGTCGCGGTTGTGTTCGAGGATGGACTTCAGTTCCGCGTCCTTGCAGGCGTCGACGCGCTGGTTGTACCAGTCCACCGCTTCCAGTTCCTCCATCAGCGAGGTGATCGCGCGATGCATGTCGCGCGTCTCGTCGCTCAGTTCCGCGATCGGTTCGTGATAGCCCTCGTTGGCCATGGGTGCTTCTCCTCGGGTTGAAAATCTAGCCGCCCCAAGCCTACAGGATGCGAACGTCGAGTGCTGTTGCCGGCACTCAGCCGGGCGACGTGATGGCGTGCTTCTTCATCTTCTCCCACAGCGTCTTGCGGCTGATGCCGAGGGCCTCGGCGGTCTTGCCGACGCTGCCTTCGCAGTGCTGGAGCGCCCGGCGGATATGCACGCGCTCCGCACCCTCGACGACATGCTGCAGCGGCTTGATGCCGTCTGAGGGCGTCGCCGCCGGGGCGGCGTCGGTGGGTGGAGCGTCGAGCAGTCCGTTGTCGCTCAGCACCACCGCCTGTTCGAGCCAGGACTGCAGTTCGCGCGCGTTGCCGCGCCAGTCGCGGGCCATCAGGTCGCGCAGGAAGGTCTCCGACATCGCCAGCGGGCGACCCTGCTCGGCGACCAGGCGCGCGAGCATGCGCTCGGCCAGCCAGCGGATGTCCTCGGGGCGCTCGCGCAGTGGCGGGATCGGAATGCGCAGCACGGCCAGGCGGTAGAACAGATCCTCGCGAAAGCGCCCGGCGTTCATCTCGGTGTACAGGTCGCGGTTGGTCGCGGCGAGGATGCGGAAGTCGCTGTGCGTGGCGCGTTCCGCGCCGAGCCGGAAGAAGCACTTCTCCTGCAGCGCGCGCAGCAGCTTGGCCTGCATGCTGGCCGGCAGTTCGGCCACTTCGTCGAGAAACAGCGTGCCGCGATGCGCCCGCTCCAGGTAGCCGCGATGACTGCGTTGCGCGCCAGAGAACGCACCCTTTTCGTAGCCGAAGAATTCGGCTTCGAGCAGGGTCTCGGGGATTGCGGCGCAATTGACGGCGACGAACTCGCCCTTGTCGGTGCGCGCGTCGAGCGCATGCAGGTACTGCGCGGCGACCTCCTTGCCTACGCCGGACTCACCGCTGAGCAGCACCGCGGCGCGCTGCGTGGCGACCTTGCGCAGCATGGCCTCGATGCGGCGCATTGCCGGGGACACGCCCAGCACCGCATCGTCCTCGGCGGGGTCGGCGCTGCATGCGAGGGTGTGCACGAGGGCCACCAGCCGCTCGACGTCGAAGGGCTTGGTCAGGTACTCGCGGGCCCCGGCGCGCATCGAGGCGACTGCATCGTCGACGCTGCCGTAACCGGTCAGGAACACCCACGGGATGGCGCGTATTGTCGCGGGCAGGCGCACGAACCAGTCGGTCGCGATGCCATCGGGCAGGCGCACGTCGCTTACCACGGCGGCCGGGGTGCGCTGCAGCGCTTCGTCGGCCTCGGCCAGGCGTCGGCACCACAGGACTTCAAAGCCCTCGATCTCGAAGCGTTGCTGCAGCGACTCGCCCATGATGGGGTCGTCCTCGATCAGGATCAGTGTCTTCATGATGGGCTTGCGGGGTCTTCGCGGTTGGGTACCCGGAACACGAGCCGGGTGCGGTCGATGGCCGACGGGTCGGGTACGAAGCTGCCGTGCAGGTGGCTGGCCAGTTCCTGGCATACCCACAGGCCGAAGCCCTGCGGGTCGCGCCCGCCCTCGGCCGCAATCAGCGTGCGCAGCCGCTCGGCATCGACGGGTTGGCCGTCGTTGGCGACGCTGAATTCGACGAATTCGGCGTCGGCGTGCAGGGCGGTCTCGACCCGGCCATGTTCGCCGGCGGCCTTGAGCGCGTTGAGCAGCATGTTGAGCATCACCTGACGCAGTGGCGCCGATGGCACGCGCAGCGCCGATTCGACCTCCAGGCTGCGCTCGATGCGGATGTCGAGGCGCTCGGCCGTGCCCTGCACCAGGGTCAGCACGTCGTCGAGATCGTCGGGGTCGAGCGCTCGCTCCTCGACGCGTACCTGGGGGAGCAGGGCGGTGACGGTGCTGCGGATCTGCTGCAGGCCGCGGTCGATCAGGTCGACGGTGCGCTCGCGAACGTCATTGGCGTCGCCGCGCAGGCGCAGCGTGCGCGTGGCGGTCAGCAGCCCGGCCAGAGGGTTGTTGATCTCGTGCGCGACGGCGGCCGTCATGCGCCCCACGGCAGCCAGCCGTTCGGCCGACAGCGCGCGCTCCTCGGCCTCACGTCGGCGCTCGAGTTCGTCCATCAGTTGTGCGACGGCGTCCCCGATGCGCGCGAGTTCGGGGTCCGCGGTGTGCGGCAGCTGCGCGCGCAGCTTGCCGGGCTCCTCCCGGCCGATGCGCCCGATCAGCATCGCCAGACGCTCCACGGGGCGCGTCATTCGCTGACCGACCCACCATCCGGCGGGCAGCAGCAACGCAACGGCGAGGACGATGCCGGCCAGCGCGTTGCCTGCCAGAGCGGGCCAGTCGGCGCCGAACACCGCTGCGTCGATCTCGGTCAGCACGTAGCCGAGTGTCTGGCCGTCGTCGCTTGTGATCGGGTCCAGCCGCAGCACGGAGCCGTCCTCGCGACTGGCGCGCCAGCTACGGGTGACGCCTTCGCGGGGCAGCGGGGCGCCGTGCCAGGCCTCGCCGAGCAGTGGGCGACCGGTCTCCAGGCGCAGCGGGTCGGACGCGGCGAAGACGCGCCCATCGACGTCGACCACCGCCAGTCGCGCGTGGCCCAGCGGCGCGCCGGGCAACAGGCCGGCGGTGTCGCGCAACAGAGAGAACACCCGCCAGGTATCGTCGGCCACCAGCATCGGGCGCACCTGGGCGATGACCAGCGCCACCGCGCGATCGACCTGCGCCAGCGTCTCGGCGCGTGCGCTGCGGGAGAACACCTGGGCGCTGACCGCGGTCACCAGCACCGCCGCGATCAGCACGGCCAGCGACAGGCCGAGCGGGATCTGCACGCGATAGGGCAGGCGACGCAGCATCAGCCCTGAACCCCGCTGTCGGGAATCTGCATGGCCTGCAGCCGGATCGAATTGAAAAGCGACGCGTCGCCGGGCACGAAGCCATCGAGGTTCAGTGCCTCGAGCAGGGCCCTGCCCTCGGGGTTGCGGGGCATTGCGAACAGCGCTTCACGCAAGGCGTCGACGCGGGCGTGCGAGGGTTGCCGCAGCGTGACCAGGGGTGGAAAGCCGAATTCCTCGGAGCGCCACACCACGTCGGTGTCATCGGTCGCGCCCATACCCTGCAGGCGCATCGTCTCCCACACGTATCCGTCGATCGAGCCGGCATGGGCCAGGCCGGCCGCGACGGCCTCGGCGACGTTGCGGTGGCCGTGGGCGAAGAAGCTGCGGCGCAGATCGCCCGCGCTCAGGCCGGCCCTGGACAGTTGCGCCTGCGCGACCAGCCAGCCCGAGTTCGACAGCGGGTCGGAGTAGGCCAGCACGCGGTCGCGCAGATCGTGCCAGCCCTGGATGTCGGGCGCCAGGCGGCGTGAGCGGATGAGGTAGGAGCGGTACAGCGGTTCGTCGGCCCAGGACGGCACGGCCAGCAACGACAGGTCACGCTCGTGCAGCACGAAGGGGTAGCCGCAGATCCACGCCGCGTCGACGCGCTGCGTGAGCAGCAGGTCGAGCACCGGTTGATAGGACTCGCGTGCCACAAAGCGCACCGCCACGCCGCAGCGCTCTTCCAGGTAGGCCGCCCAGCGCGTCAGGAACGCGGCCTGGTCGGCCAGGATGACCGGTGTCAGTCCGATGCGCAGCGTTCTGTCCGGGCCAGACTCCGCAGCGGTGCCGAATGCGGGCCATGCCAGCGCGGCAAGCAATCCGAGGCAATCCCGTCTGCGCATGATCCTCTCCGGCGGTTACGTTGGCGTAACGATCTGGGGTTTGCGGATGTTACCAAAACGAATCACTGCATCGGTCCGATTTTCGCAACATGCCCGAATTGCGGGGCTTGAGCTCATGGCACGCCGCTTGCAGGTCAGCGCGTGTCTGCAACCGAGGAGGAGACGACATGGATAACGTAAAACCCGCTCGCCGGCTGTTCTTCATGCGGTCCGGCGGCATGGCCGCCGCCGTGGCCGGATCGGCGCTGCTGCCGCAGCGCGAGGCGCATGCAGCCGACGCCGCAGCCGGCAGCACGACACTGGCCTACCCGGACCGGCGAGTGGCGGCGGCGGCCGATCTGCCGGTCAACAATGTCAGCATGTTCAATTATCCGGACGAGGATTCGCCCTGCTATCTGCTGCGCATGGGTGAGCCGGTGCCCGGCGGTGTCGGGCCGGACGGCGACATCGTCGCCTACAGCGCCTTCTGTACGCACATGGGCTGTCCGGTGCAGTACGACGGCGACACGCGCACCTTCAAGTGCGGCTGCCACTTCTCGATCTTCGACCCCGAGACCGGCGGCCAGATGGTCAGCGGCCAGGCCACCGAGAACCTGCCGCGCATCGTTCTTCACTACGACACGAAGACCGGCGGCGTGCACGCGGTCGGCGTCGACGGCCTGATCTACGGCCGTCAGTCCAACATTCTCTGAGGAGGCGCGCCATGAGCACGAAGATCAAGGACCGCATCGCGCTGCCCCCGGCGGATGCGCAGAAGAGCAACATGACCTGCCACTTCTGCATCGTCGGATGCGGCTATCACGTCTACAAGTGGGACGCCAACCGCGAGGGCGGACGTGCGCCGGCGTACAACGCGCTGGGGCTGGATTTCCGCCGCCAGCTACCACCGCTGGCGACGACGATGACGCAGGCCATGACCAACACCGTCACAGACCATGCCGGCAAGCGCTGGAACATCATGGTCGTGCCGGACAAGGAATGCGTGGTCAACAGCGGCCTGTCGTCGACGCGCGGGGGCAAGATGGCCAGCTACATGTATGCCTCCGACGGCATCGGACGCGAGCGCCTCAAGCATCCGCGCATCCAGCGTGGCGACCAGTGGCTGGACACGAGCTGGGAGCATGCGCTGGCACTGTATGCAGGGCTGACGCGCAAGATCCTCGACAACGACGGGCCCGAGGCCCTGTTCTTCGACTGCTTCGACCACGGCGGAGCCGGCGGTGGCTTCGAGAATACCTGGGGTACCGGCAAGCTGATGTTCAGCGCGCTCAGGACACCCATGGTGCGCATCCACAACCGCCCGGCCTACAACTCCGAGTGCCACGCCACGCGCGAGATGGGCATCGGCGAACTCAACAACAGCTACGAGGACGCGCAGCTGGCCGACTGCATCGTGTGCACCGGCGCCAACCCGTACGAGACGCAGACCAACTACTTCCTCAATCACTGGGTGGCGAACCTGTCGGGCGCGACGGTGGAGAAGAAGAAGCAATGGTTCCCGGGCGAGAGCGCGGCCGCGGCGAAGATCGTCATCATCGACCCGCGCCGCTCGGCCACCGTCGCGATCGCCGAGCAGATCGCGGGCAAGGACAACGTACTGCACCTGGACCTCGAACCGGGTTCGGACACCGCCCTGTTCAACACCTTGTTCACCTACGTCGTCGAGCAGGGCTGGCACGACGCCGAGTTCATCGCCGCCCACACCAGCGGCTTCGAGGACGCCCTGCGGACCAATCGCATGAGCCTCGCGGACGGCGCGAAGGCCACCGGCCTGCCCGAGGCGAAGATCGTGCAGGCGGCCGAGTGGGCCTACAAGCCCAAGGTCTCCGGCCATCGTCCGCGCACCTTCCATCCCTACGAGAAGGGCATCATCTGGGGCAACGACAATTACGTCATCCAGAGCGCGCTGGTGAGCCTGGTGATCGCGACCCACAACGTCGGCCGGCGCGGCACCGGCGTGTGCCGTCTGGGCGGTCACCAGGAGGGCTACACGCGGCCACCGTATCCGGGTGACCGCAAGATCTACATCGACCAGGAAGTCATCGCCGGCAAGGGCCTGATGTACACGCTGTGGGCGACCAATCCGTTCCAGACCACGCTCAACGCAGAGCAGCACCGCCTCGTCCTGAGCCGTCGCGCCAAGATCGTCAACGAGGCGGTCGCGCGGGCGCGCGGTGCGAGCGTTGAGGAACTGGTCGACGTCATCTACAACGCCTGCAAGTATCAGGGCGGGATGTACATCGCGGCGATCAACCTGTATCCGACCACCCTTGCCGAGGAGGCGCATCTGCTGCTGCCCGCCGCCCATCCGGGTGAGATGAACCTGACCTCGATGAACGGCGAGCGCCGCCTGCGCCTGTCCGAGAAGTTCATGGACCCGCCGGGTTCGGCCAGACCCGACTGCCTGATCGCAGCAGACATCGCCAATACCCTGAAAGCACTGTACGAGCGCGACGGCAACACCGAGATGGCGCGACGCTTCGCCGGTTTCGACTGGACGAGCGAGGAGGATGCCTTCAATGATGGCTTCCGCCGCGCCGGCCGTCCCGGCGTCGAGCCCATCGACAGTCAGGGCGGCTCGACCGGACATCTGGCCACCTACGCGCTGTTGCGCAAGGCCGGCAACAACGGCGTGCAGTTGCCCGTCCGCGAGGTGCGCGACGGTCGTCTGATCGGCACCGAGATGATCTACGCCGACTACCGCTTCGACACGCCGGACGGCAAGGCGCACTTCAAGCCGGCGCCCTACAACGGCCTGCCCGAGATGGTCGCCGGGCAGAAGGCGAAGCACCGTTTCTGGATCAACGGCGGGCGCGCCAACGAGGTGTGGCAGACGGCCTATCACGACCAGTACAACGCCTTCGTGCGTGATCGCTACCCGATGGCCTATCTCGAGATGAACCTCGAGGACGCGAAGGAACTGGGCGTGGCCCCCGGTGACGTGGTCGAGGTCTTCAACGACTTCGGCAGCACCTACGCCATGGCCTACCCGATCGAGGCCATCAAGCGCGACCACACCTTCATGCTGTTCGGCTACATCAAGGGTGTGCACGGCGACGTCGTCACGTCCTGGGTCGATCGCAACGTCGTGCCCTACTACAAGGGCACCTGGGGCAGCATCCGGCGTGTTGGCACTGTTGATGACTACGCGCGCACGGTGTCGTTCAAGGATCGGCGCTACGGTTGATGTCCGCTCGCGGGTCGCCAGGCGCGATCCGCGGGTGTTTCGCGGTGTCTGGTTCAGGTACGTGCGCCGCGCATGCGCTCGCGCTCGGCCGGGTCGGCCTCGGCGATGTTGATTCATCGTGAACCCGGCTCGGGAAGTGTGGTGTGCATCGTCAGGCGCCGTCTCGATCCACTATGCCCCAATTCGACCTGCCTCGGCCAGCGACGGCGAGTTTGACCTCTTCGCGCGGGGCTTGCCACTGGCCGAGTTCCTGCGGCACCTTTGATCCAGCGCAAATCGTGCCTGTGTCGCGTAGCCTAAAGTCCAAGTCGGCGAATCCCTTGGAGAATAGAGCCATGTCCGACTCGGAGCATGTGAAGCCGTGTGAGCAGGTGCCGGACGACGGGCGTCGTCGTTTGCTGCTAGGCGCCGTGGCGGCACCGTGGCTGGCTGCGGGCGGCACTGCGCTTGCGCCGCGTTCAGCAGGGGCTGCGTTGAAGACGGCCGCACGAATCGTCATTGCCGGCAGCGGCCTGGGCGGTTTGGCGATTGCCTCGCGCCTGTCTCGCGAGCTCGACGGTGCGACCATCACGGTGGTCGACCGCAAGGAAATACACAACTACCAGCCAGGCTACACGCTGGTGGCGACCGGCGTGTGGAACGTGGCCAAGGTGAGCGACCGCAATGCCGACCTGATGCCGACCGGGGTCGAGTGGGTGCGCGAGATGGTCGCCGAGTTCGATCCAGAGGCCAACGTGGTGGTCACCGACAGCGGCCGGCGCATCGGGTACGACTATCTGGTTGTCGCCACCGGCCTGGCGATGGACTTCGATGCCATCGAGGGCATGGATGTGTCCGCCATCGGTCGCAACGGCCTGGCCAGCGTGTATCCCGGTCCCGAGGCCGCGCAGGCGAGCTGGCGCGCGATGGACGCCTTCCGCCAGAAGGGGGGCAATGCGCTGATGACCCTGCCGGCCACGGCGCTCAAGTGCGCCGGCGCGCCGCTGAAGATGACCTTCATGCTGGCCGACCGCCTGCGTCAGGCCGGCACGCGCGAGGCCTCCACCATCCGTTTCCACTCTGCGCTCGGCAACGTCTTCAGCGTGCCGCGCATCAACGAGGAAGTGCTCAAACGCTGGGACGCGCTGGGCATCGACGTCGAGTTCAACAGCAAGTTGGTGGGGGTGGACATCGGCGCGCAGCGCGCCACCGTGGTCAGCCCGGAGAGCGAGCGCAGCGAGATCGATTACGACTTCATCCACGTCGTTCCGCCGATGCGCGCCCCCGACGCCGTCAAGAGCAGCGCGCTGGCCTGGCAGGAGGGCGGTTTTGCCGCCGGTGGCTGGCTGGAGGTGGACCCGAAGACGCTGCGTCACCGCCGCTTTCCAAATGTATTCGGCCTGGGCGACATCAACGGCACGGCCAAGGGCAAGACCGCGGCAACGGTGAAGAAGAGCGCGCCCATCGTCGCCACCAATCTGATCGATGTGATCGCCGGACGCGAGCCGTCCGAGATCTTCGACGGCTACACCTCCTGCCCGTTGCTGCTGCGCGAAGGCTCGGCGCTGCTCATCGAGTTCGACTACGAGAACCGGCTCACGCCGTCGCTGCCGATGATCGATCCGCTGCAGGACAGCTACTTTGCCTGGCTGATGAAGTGCTACATGCTCAAGCCCGCCTACATGGCGGTCATCAAGGGCCGCGTGTGAGGAGAATGCGACATGTACGAGATCTGGCTTGGACTGAACATCTTCTTCGAGATCGCGCTCACGGCGCTGCCGCTGCCGCTGCTGATCGGCTACGGGGTGGTGCTGGTAGGTCTGTTCGTGCTGGCGCTGGTGTTCGCGCGCGGTGCATTTCGGCGTGCCCTCATGCCGGCGGTCGTCCTGGGCGTGATCGTGCTGGTGATCGGCTTCTTCCTGCTGCCGGGGCTGACGCGGTCTTCCCTTGGCGAGATGGGCTACTGGGTAGACTGGGCGACGCTGATCGGGCTGGCTGCTGCCTGCGGCGGACTCGTTGCTGCGCTTGCCTGGCCGGCGATCGCGCTGATGCGGCGTTCCTAAGCGTGCGCTGCCTTCCGCGGCCCAGGCCCTCGCATGCGGGCATGCGTGCGCTGACCTCTTCGATCATGCCGTGCGGCTGTATTCCTGCCAGTTGATCGTCGCCACGCACCGGCCCTGAATCACCCGCCGAACACGTAGGCCGACTGCGCGCTTCCGAGCACGCGGTCGGACAGCGCCTGCCTGCCTGCGTCCTCGCCTGCCGCACCGGCCACCACCTGCAGCGGCAACAGGTGTTCTTCTTCAGGGTGCGACGCGCGTGCCGAAGGCGCCTGCTCCCATTTCGCCAGTGCCTGCGTGCGCGCCGCGGCCGGCTGTGTGACGGCCTGCGTGAGCCAGTCGTCGAAGGTCACCGAATCGGCGTCCAGCACCGCGTTGTCGCGGCGAAAGCGTCCCATGTTGTGAAAGCTCATGCCGGTGCCGACGATCAGCACGCCCTCGTCGCGGAGCGGTGCGAGCGCACGGCCCATGGCCAGATGCTCGGCCGGGTCCAGACCTTCACGCAGCGACAGCTGCACCACCGGAGTCTCTGCCCGCGGGTCGATCAGCATGAAGGGGATGAACACGCCGTGATCCAGCCCGCGTGAGTCGTCGCGTGCAACCGGCAGGCCGGCTTCCGTCAGCAGCGTCTTGGTGCGCTCGGCCAGCGCGGCATCGCCGCGTGCCGGCCACTGCAGCTGGTAGGTATGTTCCGGAAAGCCGTAGTAGTCGAAGAGCAGTTCGTGGTGCTCGCGCGCATTGACGGTGAAGGCCGGCGCTTCCCAGTGCGCCGATATCACCAGCACGGCGCGCGGGCGCTGGCCGACGAGTCGCGGCACGGCGCGCAGCCATTCGGCCATGCGGTCCCACGCGTGTGGCGGGTTCCAGTCCATGAAGAAGCAGGGGCCGCCGCCGTGGGGGATGAACAGCGTGGGCAAGCGTTCGGTTTGGTTCATTGCAGACTCCTTGAATGAACAAGGCCCGGACGCGCCGGGCCTTGTGGTTGGCGCGGGCAAGACTCAGAAGGGCAGGCCGAACTTGCGGTCCAGCGAAGCCTCGGCGCCGCCGCGCAGGAAGATCGCCACGGCCAGCAGGCCCCACATCAACGGGTACTCGTAGCCGCCGGCGCTCCAGAAGAAGCCGTTGGGGATGTGCACCGTCATCGCCACGCCCATCAGCACCGCCACGCCCAGTGCGGCCGGGCGGGTGAGCAGGCCCAGCACCAGCGCGAGGCCGCCGAAGAACTCGACGAAGCCGGCCAGGAAGGCGAACACGATGCCGGGCTCCAGCCCGAGGCTGCCGGCGAAGAACTGGCCGGTGGCCTCCAGTCCGTGGCCGCCGAACCAGCCGAACAGCTTCTGGGCGCCATGTGGCATCAGCAGCAGGCCGGTGGTGATGCGCACGATGGGCCAGGCCAGCGGCGCGAGATTGTCGAGACTGCGGCCGATGCCGGCCAGTGCGGAATTGTTGGTGCTCATCTGTTTCTCCTTGGGGGAAAGATTCTTATGTGTTGCTGGAGTGCATGATGCGTCGGTTCTGAAATGGCGTGAAGACGGCTAATATGCAACTCATGGTTGATGAAACAGAAACCTTTGGCGGGGCACTCGAGGACGTGCGCGCGTTTTGCGCGGTGGTCGAGTTCGGTACCGTGTCGGCCGCGGCGCGGCTGCTGGGCGAGACCAAGGGCTCGGTCAGCCGGCGTGTGTCGCGCCTGGAAAGGCGCCTGGGCGTGGCCTTGCTGGCGCGTACGCCGCGCGCGGTTTCACCGACCGAGGAAGGCACGGCCTTCTTCGAGCGCGCACGCGAATCGCTGCGCCTGCTCGACGACGCCATGGAAGCCGCGCATGCGTCGCGCGCCGAGCCGCGCGGCCATCTGCGCGTGACCGCGCCGGTGGATTTCGGCATGGACGTGTTGCCCCCCTTGCTGGTGCGCTTTCGTGCGCTGCACCCGGGCATCACCGTGGAACTGTTGCTTGACGACGCTTCGCTCGATCTGGCCGCCAACCGCATCGATCTGGCCTTGCGAGCGACGCCCGGGGAATTGCCGGACATGGGTTATCGCGCTTCGGTGCTGGTTGCGTTCAGCATAGACCTGTACGCTGCACCGGACTACCTCGCGGATCGCGCCGCGCCGATGCTGCCGGCCGATCTGGCGGCGCATGCGCTGATCGCCTCGTCCGCGGGGGGCGCGGCACTGCACTTCGAACTGCGCGACGGAAAGGGAAGGCGCGAGACGGTCACCGCGCGTGCGCCGGTGCGCTGTTCGGATTTCGCCAGCGCCTTGCGGCTTGCCGTGGCCGGGGGCGGCATCGCGCGGATTCCGGCGCCGGTGGCAGCGCAGGCGGTCAACGCGGGTCAGCTGCTGCGCATCCTGCCTGACTGGCGCGTGGCCGACGCGCGGCTTTTCGCGATCAGCCTCGCCGGGCGCGATGCGCCGGCGCGCGTGCGCGTGTTCCGCGACTTCCTGCGCGACGAACTTGCAGCGAACGCGTCATCGATCTGACATGGGGTCGAGATAGGACCGGCGTCTGCGCAGCGGGTCGAGCAGGGGGGCGAGGCCGTTGTGGTCGAGTTCGTGCATCAGTGCGAGCAGCCGGCCGATCTCGCCCTTGGGGAACCCTTCGCGGGCGAACCAGTTCAGGTAGTGGCCCGGCAGATCGGCGATGATCCGGCCCTTGTACTTGCCGTAGGGCATCTGGCGGGTCAGCAGCAGTTCGAGGTCTTCGGGATTCATCGCGGCGAAGTTTGCAGTCATTGTCGAAATCGGCGGCCCCGGTTCGACAAGCATACGGGAGCGGCTCGAAGCAGCGGAGATCACCATGAAATACCTGTGTCTGGTCTATGGCGAGGAAGCATTGATGCGCGAGCAGCGCGACCGCCACTGCATGGACTATGTCGAAAAACTCGTCGCCAGCGGTCATTTCATCGCCGGACAGGCGCTGCAGCCGGTCGAGGCGGCCACCACGGTGCGCGTGCGCAACGCCAAGGTTTCGGTCACCGATGGCCCGTTTGCCGAGACGCGCGAGCAGCTTGCCGGCTTCTATCTGATCGAGGCGGCGGATCTGAACGACGCCATCCGCGTCGCCGCTGGCATTCCCCCGGCGCAGATCGGCAGCATCGAGGTGCGCCCGATCCGCGAACTGCAGCCCGACTGAAGCGATGTTCGATGAGGCTGCACGCGACGCCGTCGAGGCCGTCTGGCGGGCCGAATCGCGTCGCGTGCTGGCCACGCTGATCCGCCTGCTGGGCGATTTCGACACGGCCGAGGAGGCATTGCATGAAGCCTTCCGCGCCGCCCTCGAGCAATGGCCGCGCGACGGCGTGCCGGGCAATCCGGTCGCCTGGCTGGTGTCGACCGGGCGCTTCCGGGCGGTCGACAGCATCCGTCGCCAGCGTCGCTTCGAGCCACTCGACGAGCCCGACGCGCACGTCTATCCGGCATCCGAATCATCGTCTGACCCGGACGCCGCACTGCTCGAAGACGATGAGTTGCGCCTGATCTTCACTTGCTGCCACCCCGCACTGGCGCCGGACGCACAGGTAGCGTTGACGCTGCGCGAGGTGTGCGGGCTGGCTACCGAGCAGGTTGCACGGGCTTTCCTCGTGCCCGCGCCGACACTGGCGCAGCGCATCGTGCGCGCCAAGGCCAAGATCCGCGACGCGCGCATTCCCTATGAAGTGCCGGGCGCGGCGGAACTGCCCGAGCGTCTGGCGAGCGTCTTGCGCGTGATCTACCTAGTGTTCAACGAAGGCTATGCCGCCACCGACGGCGACGAGCTGACACGCGGCGAGCTGTGCCGCGAGGCCATCCGCCTGGCGCGTGGGCTGCTACGGCTGCTGCCCGAGCCCGAGGCGGTCGGCCTGCTGGCGCTGATGTTGCTGCATGAGTCGCGGCGCGGCGCGCGTACCGACGCGGCCGGCAATCTGGTGCCTCTGGACGAACAGGACCGGGATCGCTGGGATGCGGAACTGATCCGCGAAGGCTGCGCGCTGGTCGAGGCCGCGCTCGCCTCGCGCCGTTTCGGCCCCTATTGCCTGCAGGCGGCGATCGCCGCCGTACATGCCGAGGCGCGTCGTGCCGAGGACACCGACTGGGCGCAGATCGTCGCTCTGTACGACGTATTGCTGCGCGTCGATCCCTCGCCGGTGGTGGAGCTCAACCGCGCCGTGGCCGTGGCCATGCGCGACGGGCCGCAGGCCGGTCTGGCGTTGATCGATGAGCTGCTCGCGCGCGGAGAACTGCGTGAGTACGCACTCGCGCACGCTGCCCGCGGCGAACTGTGCGCGCGCCTCGGGGAACGCGACGCGGCGCTCGCCGCGTGGCACAGGGCGCTCAGGCTGACGCGTCAGGGCGCCGAGCGGCGACATATCGAACGGCGCATGGCCGACCTCGGTGGCTGAAGGTCGAAGTTCGCGCCGCCCTTGAGGCGCACGCCCTGATCGCCAGCCAGCACACTTAAGCTTGTCTTAAGCCGGCCCATGAAGAATCGCCTGCGCAATCAACGCAGGAGGTCTTCATGGAGTGCACACAGACGCAGGCGTCAAGCGCGCTGGCCCGCATCGGCGATCCGTGGCCGCTGGAGTTTCGGCGCATGCCGCAGCATCGTGCGGCGGCACAACGGCGCGCAGCCGAAGCTTTCATCGCGCACCGTTTCGCTGTTCGTCATGGCGCGCGCGTGCGCCGCTTCATGCCCGAGCTGTTCGGCCTGTGCGAGGCCTGCGGCCGACTGCACGCAGCGGTCGGTCTGCGCGTGGCCGGCGACGACGCGCTGTTTCTCGAGCGCTATCTGGATCAGCCGGTGGAGGCCGGCATCGAGCGCGCTTGCGGGCTGCGTCCGGCGCGTTCGCGCATTGTCGAGGTCGGCAATCTGGCCGCCTGCGAGCAGGCCAATGCCCGTTTGCTGATCGTTGCGCTCACCCATTTCCTGATCGTCGAGGGCTTCGAGTGGGTGGTATTTACCGCCACCGCCGAACTGGCCAACAGCTTCGGGCGCCTGTCGCTCGCGCCCCACGTCCTTGGTGCCGCCGATGCCGCACGAATGGGCGACGAGCGCGACGACTGGGGCAGCTACTACGATGGCCGGCCGCAGGTCATGGCCGGCAGCGTGCGCGCCGGGTACGACGTGCTTTGTGCGCGTGGCATGTTCAGCCGGCTGGGACATTCTCCGCAGTCGATCTTGGCGGGAGGCTGTCATGCGGCCGTCGCCTGAGATGTTGCTCGCCGCGATCGCAGCCCGCGGCGATCGCGCGGTGTTGCGCGGCGGCAAACGCAGCCTGAGCGGCGCGCAGGTCGTCGAGCAGGTCGCGCGCCGTGCCGCTTTGCTGCGCCGTCACGATTGCCGGCGCGTTGCGCTGGCGCTCGACAACGATATCGACTGGGTGCTGTGGGATCTCGCGCTGCTCGTCGGGGGGCGCGTCTCTGTGCCCTTGCCGCCGTTCTTCTCGCCCGCCCAGGTGCGCCACGTGCTCGAGAGCGCGGGGGTCGATGCCGTCGTGACGGAAAACCCTCGGATCTGGGCGGCAGCCGGCTTCGTGCGACGCGTCGGCAGGCTCCTCGGCCGTGCCGTGGCTGGGCCGCCGCCCCTGCCGGCGGGTACGTCCAAGATCACCTACACCTCGGGTACGACCGGCCAGCCACGCGGCGTGTGCCTCGCCGCCGCCGCCATGCTCGCGGTGGCCGACGGGGTACGCAGTGTCACGCCTGCGGATGCCGTACGTCGCCATCTGTGCGTGCTGCCGCTGGCCGTGTTGCTGGAGAACGTGGCCGGGGTCTATGCGCCACTGCTGGCCGGCGCCGAAGTGGTGCTGCCGCCCCTGCATGAGGTCGGCTTCACCGGCGGAGCAGGCATGGACTCGGCGCGCCTGCTCGCCGCACTGTCGCGTCAGCGCCCCGGCAGCCTGATCCTGATGCCGCAATTGCTGCGCCTGCTGGTCGATGCCGCAGAGGGTGGCGGCGTGCTGCCTGACTCGCTGCGCTTTGTCGCGGTCGGCGGGGCGCGGGTCGCGCCAGCGTTGTTGCAGCGTGCCGAGGTGCTGGGTGTGCCCGTATTCGAGGGCTACGGGTTGTCCGAATGCGCTTCGGTGGTGTGCCTGAACACCCCGGCTGGGCGTCGTCCCGGGACGGTCGGGCGCGCCCTGCCGCAATGTGAGCTGCGCATCGCGCACGACGGCGAGGTGTGGGTGCGTGGGCCGCACCTGCTCGGCTACGTCGGGGGCGAAGCGCATTCGGGTGAGTGGCTGGCGACCGGTGATGTGGGCCACATCGATGACGGTTACCTGACCCTGTTCGGGCGTCGCACGCACCAGTTCATCACCGCCTGGGGCCGCAATGTCGATCCCGAATGGGTCGAAGCGGAGCTCAGCCAGCAGGCACCGATCGCCCAGGCCTGGCTGCATGGCGAGGCCTTGCCGCGCAACGTCGCCGTACTGGTGCCGACGCATCCGGATGTCACGGACGACGAACTCGACGCCGCCGTGCAGGCGGTCAACCGCGAACTGCCCGACTACCTGCGCGCGCACCGCTGGCTGCGCGCGGACGAACCCTTTGTCGCCGCCAACGGCCTCGCAACCGCCAATGGCCGTCTGCGTCGCGATGCGCTGGCTGCGTACTACCTGCCGCGCTTCGGCGGTACCGCCGATGAAGCGGATCTTCAAGGAGAAGCTGCATGAACTTCCATCAGACCCTGCTCGAGCGAACCGCGCGCGAACGCGAGGAGTTGCTCGCCGCGCCGATCTTTCACGACCTGTTCGAGGGGCGCATCTCGCGCGAGGCCTATGTGGCCTTCCTGGGTGAGGCCTATCACCACGTGCGCCAGACGGTGCCCTTGCTCATGGCCTGCGGCGCACGCCTGCCCGACCGGCTGGACTGGCTGCGCGGCGCGGTGGCCGAGTACATCGACGAGGAGATCGGTCACGAGAAGTGGATTCTCGACGACATCCGGGCCTGCGGTGGCGACGCCGTGCGCGTGCGCGACACGCTGCCCGCGCTGCCCACCGACCTGATGGTGCGCTATGTGCGCGACCGCATCGCGCATGACAACCCGGTGAGCTTCTTCGGCATGGTGCTGGTGCTCGAAGGCACCAGCATCGCGCTGGCCTCCGAGGCCGCCGACCGCATCCAGCGTCAGCTCGACCTGCCGGATGCGGCGTTCTCCTACCTGCGCTCGCATGGCAGTCTGGACGTCGAGCACATCGAGGTCTTCAAGGGCTTGATGGACCAGCTCGAGAACCCGGACGACCAGCGCGCGGTGGTGGATACCGCTCGCGTGGTGTATCGCTTGTATGGCGACCTGTTCCGCAGCCTGCCGCGCGTGCGCGAGGCGGTGACCTCATGAAGCTCGATGCCTGCAGGGCGGTGGTCACCGGCGCGGGTGGCGGCATCGGGCGGCAGCTGGTCGAGCGCATGTGCCGTGCCGGTGCGCGGGTGCTGCTGGTCGGGCGCCGCCCGGAATTGCTCGACGAGATCGCGGCGATGTATCCGGGGCGCGTCGAGCGGGTGTGCGCTGACCTCAACGAGACCGCCGGCCGCGACGCGGTACTCGCGGCAGCATGCGCCTTTGGCGGCATCAACTGCCTGATCAACGGCGCCGGTGCGGGCGGCTTCGGCCTGTTCGAGGAGCAGGACGACGACGCCATCGCCAGCCTCGTCGAAACCAATGTCACCAGTGTGCTGCAGCTCACGCGCCGCCTGCTGCCACTGCTGCGCGAGGCCGATGCGGCGGTGGTGCTCAACGTCGGCTCGACGCTGGGCTCCATCGGCTATCCCGGCTACGCGGCCTACTGCGCCACGAAGTTCGCGCTGCGCGGCTTCTCCGAGGCGCTGCGGCGCGAGCTTGCCGATACCCGCGTGAAGGTGGTGTACGTCGCGCCGCGTGCGACCCGCACCACAATGAACCCGCAGGCAGTCGAAGCCATGAACCGCGATCTGGGCGTTGCCATGGATCCGCCCGGGCGCGTTGCCGCAGCCGTGCTGATGGCCCTGCTGCGCGAGCGCGAGGAAACCTATCTGGGCTGGCCCGAGCGCCTGTTCGTGCGCATCAACGGGCTGCTACCGCGCTGCGTGGACCGCAGTCTGCGCAAGCACCTGCCTGTCGTGCGGCGCTTTGCCCGCGAAGCCAACTGAGAGGAGTATGTCATGCACGTCATCCGCAACATCTTGTTCCTGACCGCCTGCCTGTGGGGCATCAATGCCTTCGCGCTCGACGAGCGCGGCCAGCAGCGTCTGCAGGAGATTCAGCAGGCCTGGGCCGAAACCCGCTATGAACTGGCGCCCGACGCGCGGGACAAGGCCTTCGAGGCCTTGCATGCCCGTACCGAGCAGGCGCTGCTCGAATCGCCCGACGCGCCCGAACTGCTGATATGGCGCGGCATCGTGCTGGCCTCGTGGGCCGGGGCGCGGGGCGGGCTGGGCGCGCTCGGCCTGGTCAAGCAGGCGCGCGCCAGTCTGGAGGCGGCGCTGGAGAAGGACCCGTCCGCGCTCGACGGTTCGGCCTGGACCAGCCTTGGTTCGCTCTACTACCAGGTGCCAGGCTGGCCCATCGGGTTCGGCGATGACCAGCGGGCGGAGGAGATGCTCAGGAAGGCGTTGGCGATCAACCCCGACGGAATTGACCCGAACTTCTTCTACGGCGACTTCCTGATCGAGCAGCAGCGCTATGATGAAGCCCGCGCAGCCCTGCAGCGCGCGCTTGCCGCACCGCCACGCCCGGGGCGCGAGCGCGCCGACGCGGGGCGCCGCGACGAGTGCCGCGCGCTGCTCGCCAAGCTCGACGTCGCGCAGCGCTGAACCGCAACCGGTCCGGAAGAAGCCCATGCGCATCCTGCTGGTGGAGGACGACGTCGATCTCGGCGAAGGCATCCGCGTCGCCCTCAAGTCCGAGAACTACACGGTGGACTGGATGCGCGACGGGCGCTGCGCGTTGCACGCGCTCGAAACCGAGAGCTTCGATCTCGCCATTCTCGATCTGGGCCTGCCGCGCATGGACGGGCTCGACGTGATCCGTCATTTGCGGGCGGAGGCCAACCCCCTGCCGGTGCTGGTGCTGACCGCGCGAGATGCCACCGCAGACCGCATCGCCGGCCTGGATGCGGGCGCCGACGACTATCTTGTCAAGCCCTTCGATGTGGCCGAACTCAAGGCGCGGCTGCGCGCACTGCTGCGGCGCAGCTTCAGCCGCGCACAGCCGTTGCTCGAGTACCGTGACATCACGCTCGACCCGGCCTGTCAGCGCGTCACCTGGCGGGGCGAGCCGGTGGTGCTCACGCGCAAGGAATTCCTGCTCCTGCACGAGCTGCTCAGCCAGCCCGGGCGGGTATTCACGCGCGACAAGCTGCAACAAGCGCTCTACGGCTGGGGCGAGGAGGTCGAGAGCAACGCGCTGGAGGTACATGTGCATCACCTGCGCCGCAAGTTCTTTCCCGATTTGATCCGCACCGTGCGCGGCGTGGGCTATCTGGCGGACAAGGTCTGATGCGCTCGATCCGTTCGCGTGTGATGTTCTCGGTGCTCGGCCTGCTCGCCGTGGCGCTGACCGTGCTGTCGGCCAAGGGCTATCTCGATGCCCGGCACGAGACGGAGGAACTGTTCGACGCACAACTCGCGCGTAGCGCCCGCCTGATCTCGGGCATGCTCGATGCCGGATTCGATCCCGGGCGCCGCGAGGCCGTGCAGCGCGCGCTCGACGCGGCGATCTCGCGCAGCGCCAGTGCGGAAGCCGGGCACCGCTACGAGACCAAACTCGCGTTTCTGCTGCTCGATGCCGATGGCACCGTACTGCTCGAGTCGGCCAGCGCGCCGGCCGGTCTGCGCGACACCTTGCCCGGTGCGCGCGTACCGCCGGGCTATCACGACGTTCGTGCCGGCGGGCATCGCTGGCGCGTGTTCGCCCTCGGTGACGACTCCGGGCGTCAGGTTCTGGTTGCCGAACGCGAGGACGTGCGAGGCGAACTCATCGGAAGTATCACACTGCGCGGCCTGCTGCCGGACGCCGTCGGACTGCCCCTGATCGCGCTGCTGGTGTGGCTGGCGATCAGCTGGGGGCTGAAGCCGCTGGCCAACATGGTCGCCATGATTCGCGCACGCGACCCCGAACGCTTGACGCCGCTCACGCTGGCGCCGTTGCCGGCCGAACTCGAACCGGTTGTCGCCGCGCTCAACCGCCTGCTCACCCAGGTCGATACCGTGCTCGCTCGCGAGCGGCGTTTCATTGCGGATGCGGCCCACGAGTTGCGCACGCCGCTGGCGGTGTTGCGCATCCACGCACAGAACGCCGCGGACGCGGCCGATCCGGCCGACCGCGAGGAGGCGCTGGGGCATCTGCGCGCCGGCGTGGATCGCGCCACGCGCGTGATCTCGCAACTGCTCACGCTGGCCCGGCTGGAGCCCGAAGGCGGCGTGCAGCGCGCACCGGTCGATCTGCGTGCCTTCGTGCGTGCCGAATTGGCCGAGTTGGTGCCACTGGCGTTGCAGCGCCAGCAGGAGGTGAGCTTCGAGGCGCCCGAGGGCGGCGACTATCACGCGTGCTGTGATGCGGGCAGCATCGGAATTCTGTTGCAGAACCTGATCGGCAATGCCGTGCAGTACGCGCCGCAAGGCGGAACCATCCGGGTCGCGCTCGAGCCTGGCGAACAGGTCGTGCGCATCCTCGTCGAGGACAACGGAACGGGCGTGCCCGAAGCCGTGCGGCACCGATTGACCGAGCGCTTCTTTCGCGCCGGTGCGGGTGCGGGTGCCGGCCTGGGGCTGGCAATCGTGCAGCGCATCGTCCATCTGCACGGCGGCAACATCCTGTTCGGCGAAGCGAAGTCCGGAGGGCTGCGGGTGGTCGTTGCGCTACCGCGCGAGGCAACGGTGTAGACGCAAGCGGCCGGCCTCGGGGGGCCGGCCGCCATGCTGCCGGGAAGGCGCTTCAGGCCGCCTTGGCCTGCACCGCGTGGCTCTGGATGCGGTTGGCGCCGCTGATCAGGGCCTTGATCGAGGCTGTGACGATGTTCGGGTCGATGCCCACACCGTAGCGTTCGCCGGCAACGCCCGGCGCCGTCACCTCGATGAAGGCGCAGGCCTGGGCATGGCTGCCTTCGCCCACCGACGGCATCGAACGCTCCTCGTAGCTGCGCACGTCCACCGTGATGCCGAGCGTCTTGAGTGCATGCACGGCCGCGTCGATGGGGCCGTTACCCTCGCCGGAGATGACGTGGGTGTCGCCGTCGTGCTCCACCGTGATGCGCACGCCCTGCGCCTTGCCGCTCTCGTAGAGGTGATGCTCCACGTAGCGAACCGGATCGGCCGTGTCGATGTAGGTCTGGTTGAACAAGTTCCAGATGGCCTCTGCGTTCATCTCGCGCCCTTCGGCGTCGGTCACGCGCTGCACCTCGCCGGAGAACTCCACCTGCAGGCGGCGCGGCATGACCATGCCGTACTCCGCTTCGAGCAGGTAGGCGATACCGCCCTTGCCGGACTGGCTGTTGACGCGGATCACCGAGTCGTAGCTGCGGCCCACGTCGGCAGGGTCCATCGGCATGTAGGGCACGTTCCACTTGGCGCCCGGCTTCTGCTTGGCGAAGCCCTTCTTGATCGCGTCCTGGTGCGAACCGGAGAAGGCGGTGTAGACCAGATCACCGACCCACGGGTGGCGCGGATGCACCGGCAACTGCGTGCAGTGCTCGGCGGTGCGCGCGATGGTGTTGATGTCGGAGAAGTCGAGCCCCGGCCAGATGCCCTGGGTGTAGAGGTTCATCGCCAGCGTGACGAGGTCGACGTTGCCGGTGCGCTCGCCGTTGCCGAAGAGGCAGCCCTCGATGCGGTCGGCGCCGGCCATGATGCCCAACTCGGCCGCGGCCACGGCCGTGCCGCGGTCGTTGTGCGGGTGCAGGCTGAGGATCACGCTGTCGCGGCGGGCGAGGTTGCGGTGCATCCACTCGACCTTGTCGGCATACACGTTGGGCGTGCTCACCTCTACGGAAGCGGGCAGGTTGAGGATTACCTTGTCCTCGGGCGTGGCGCCCCAGGTCTCGGTGACCGCGTCGCAGACCTCGAGCACGAAGTCCAGATCGCTGTCGCTGAAGGTCTCGGGGCTGTACTGCAACACCCACTCGGTCTCCGGGTGCTGGGCCGTGAGTTCCTTGATCAACTGCACGGCGTTGACGGCCATCGCCTTGACCTCTTCACGCGTGAAGCCGAAGACGACCTCGCGGAACTGCTCCGAGGTGGCGTTGTAGACGTGCACGATGGCGCGGCGTGCGCCGGCGAGCGACTCGATGGTGCGGCGGATCAAGGGTTCGCGCGCCTGCGTGAGGCCCTCGATGGTCACGTCGTCGGGGATGTGGCCTTCCTCGATGAGCTTGCGCACGAAGTCGAATTCGGTCTGCGAGGCCGACGGAAACGCGACCTCGATCTCCTTGAGACCGATCTCGCACAGCATCTTGAACATGCGCAATTTCTTGTCGGCGTTCATCGGCTCGAACAGGGCCTGGTTGCCGTCGCGCAGGTCGGTACTCATCCAGATCGGAGGGTGGGTGATGGTCTGGTTCGGCCACGTCCGGTCGGGAAGATGGACGGGCGGAAACGCGCTGTACTTGGTCGACGGATTCTTCAACATGGTCTGTTCTCGCTTTTCCGGGTTGCGGGTCGTAGCGGTGTGCGGGGCAGACATCGTCGCGGGTGGCGAGCTGGTCTGCCTTGTCGCGCCGGGGCTTGTGGCCGCCTGGCGCATCGCGCTGCCGGGGTTGCCGGGTGGCGCGGGGCATGCCGTTACATCAATGGCTGAAGTCTACGCCTTGCAGTGCAGCATGAGTTTGCGAATTCACCCTGGATAGACCGTTGAATTGGCAGGTTGTTGCGTAAAAACAATAATAAAGGGTGTATTCTGTCGATCATCTTGAGTCCGGACGCAAAACCATGATCCAGCTCGACCGTTACGACCGCGCCATCCTCGAAGTCTTGCAGCGGGAAGGGCGCATCAGCAACCAGGATCTGGCCGAGCGCATCGGTCTGTCGCCCTCGCCGTGTCTGCGCCGCGTGCGCGCTTTGGAGGAATCCGGCCTCATCACCGGCTACCGCGCCGTGCTCGACCCGAAAGCGCTGGGCCTGACGCTGATGGCGCTGATCCACATCAGCATGGACAAGCACACGCCCGAACGATTCGCCAACTTCGAGGCGCGCATCGAAGAGATCCCCAACATCATCGAATGCCTGCTCATCACCGGCCAGCAGGCCGACTACCAGCTCAAGGCCGTGGTCGAGGACATGGACGCCTACCAGGCCCTGCTGCTCAATCGCATCACCCGCATCGAAGGCGTGAGCGGCGTGCATTCGAGCTTCGTGATGCGGCGGGTAGTGGATCGGGGAGTGTTGCCGGTGGGGTGAGCGACGAGGGTGTGTCGGGTCTGACTTGATCTTCGGTAGCAGAGCTACGCGCCGACTTCGACGAAGCGACTCGAGGAATGCGGTGAAGGAATCGGTATGCCGTCTTCCCTGAGTCCCTCGAGATGAAACTCGATCGCTTCCTGAATCAGTTCGAGCGCCTCCTGTTCCGATTCGCCGACCGCAACACAGCCGGGCAGATCGGGAACATATGCGCCGAAGCTTTCGGGCCCCTGTTCCAGAACGACCATGTAGCGCATGCGACCTACTCCTTTTTGAGACCTGCCTGTTTGAGTGCACTGTTTGGAGATGATGGTGTCGTGTTCGACGATGCCCAGCACGCCGCCGATGAGCGCCGCGAGCTCCTTGACGAACTTGATCAGCAGCACGCCGATGCCCATGATCAGGCCGATGAAGAACGGCGCGAGCAGCCAGCGGCTGGCGAAGATCGTGGATTCGAGGATGCGCTCGAACTTGCCCGCGGGTTGTTCCATGACGATCGATCCTCGTGTGTTGTTGCCGCGATGGTGCGACACAATGTCGCTGCGTGTCACGCGGCGACCGTATGGGGGCGGCGGGCGGTAGCACCGACGCGTGTGGTCAGTCCTTGTTCAGCAGCTTGTCGAGCTCGGCGAATGGCGTGTGCGTGGCGGGGCGTACGCGGTTGGCGAGGCTGGTGTTTCCCTGCTGCGCCTCGATCTCGCGCTGGTGTTCGTTGTCGTGGCAGTAGATGCACAGCAGCTCCCAGTTGCTGCCGTCGGACGGGTTGTTGTCGTGATCGTGGTCGCGGTGATGGACCGTGAGCTGGCTGAGATTGGCGCGGGTGAATTCACGCCCGCAGCGCGCGCATATCCACGGGAAGAGCTTGAGTGCGCGTTCGCGATAGCCGCGACTGCGCAGATCGGCGTTGCGGCGGGCCTCGGCGACGATGCGCTCGAGGCGGTCGGGGTCGGTCGATGGCATGGTGGCGTCTCCGTGAGGGCGCTGCTTCCATCGTAGTCGGCGATTCCCTGTCGGGCGTCCCGGTGAGTCCTGCGCACGGGCGGGAAAACGACGATCCCGATCCCGGTCGGTTTCGGCCATCAGAGCAGTCTAGCCGAAGCGCATGGATTGTTCGATGCAATGTGGAGGCGGTGTTGCGGCGCGCATACGCACTTCGGTGCGGGACCCGAATGACATCGGCTCAGGGTTTACACGTATCGTGGGGACGGTCTACACATAAAGTATCGAAGGTGCGGTTTCGTACTCGCCGACGATACGGCTGTGGGGCTGCTTCCCCGCGGCGAGGGGCGGACCCGGGAGATGACCGGCACGCCCGGAACGCAACAAGGAGACCAATATGCATGCGTCAGAGGTGATGACCCGTGATGTGATCACGATTGAACCGAAGACCGATGTCCGGGAGATCGTCGAGTTGATGATCCGCAACCGCATCAGCGGCTTGCCGGTGGTCGACCCGCAAGGCCGGGTGCTCGGGATCGTCAGTGAGGGCGACCTGATGCGTCGCGTCGAGAACCAGACCGATCGGCGCGATTCCTGGTGGCTGGCGGCGCTATTCAGCGCCAGCGACGACAGTGGTGCCTACATCAAGTCGCACGCGCGCCGTGCCGAGGATCTGATGACGCGCGATCCGGTGACGGTCAGTCCCGACACGCCGCTGTTCCGCATTGCGCAGTTGCTGGAGAAACACCATATCAAGCGCGTGCCGGTGGTCGAGGGCGGCAAGCTGGCGGGCATCATCAGCCGCTCCAACCTGCTGCATGGTTTCTCGGTGACGCATACGCAGTCGCAGCCGGCCGGCAGCGCCAGCGATGCCGACATCCGGCGCCGCATCATGGATGCGCTCGAAGAGCGTTTCGAGATATCCGACAACATGACCAATGTGGTCGTGCAGGACGGTGTGGTCGACCTGTGGGGCATCGTCGATTCGGAGAGCCAGCGCAAGGCCGCGGCCATCCTGGCCGAAGAGGTCGACAGCGTGAAGTCCGTGAACAACCATCTGAAGGTGATGAAGGCCATGCCGAATCCGGCCTGAGTCTCCCGCTGGACGGCTGGTGCGTCTGTCCTGGCGCCAGGCTTGACGGTAGGTCGCGTCCTTCGGGCGCGGCTTTTTTGTTGTCGGCTGGCCGGTACTTGTGCGCGCCCGTCTAGCGGCGGAAGGGGTAGGGGCCCGCGAAGTTTCCGATCGAAACCGCGTGGCTCGTCAGGTGTTTGCCGTCCCAACGATGCAGCAAGAAGCCGGGAGGTTCCATGCTGAAGCATCCCGGCGCGTCCGCGTCGAAGTTCAGCGCGACCTGGTGTGCAGGGCTCGGTGCCGTGATGGCCGGCCGATTTCCGATTGCGGAGACGATGTGCCGATGCAGGTGGCCGCACAGGGTCGCCCGAACCTGAGGGTGCGCTTCGATCAGGTCTGCATAGGCCTCGCGGCCGGTCAGGCCGAGCCGGTCCATGTAGGCGATGCCGGTGTCGAAGGGCGGATGATGCAGTGCGACGAGCGTCGGCGCGTGTGGTTTTGCGGACAGGGTTGCATCCAGCCACTCGAGCCGTTCGGCGCACAACTCGCCGCGTCCGCTGCCTGGCACCAGCGTGTCGAGACCAATGACGCGCAACGGATACTCGTCCAGCACGTAGTGCAGAAAGCCCGACGAGGGCAGATAACCGTCGCCGATGAACGCCTCACGCAGCGCCTCGCGCTCGTCGTGGTTGCCGGCAATGACTCGTACGGGCATCTGCAGCGGCGCGAGCAGTTCACGGAAATGCGCGTATTCGTCCGGGATGCCCCGGTCGACCAGATCGCCGGTGACGAGCAGCAGGTCGGGCCGTGGATCGAGGCGACACACATGCCGGACGCAGTCAATTAGCATGCGCGATACGTCGACCCGTCCGTAAGCCAGTGCGCCCGGGACGCCGATGTGGGTGTCTGAAATCTGTGCGATGAGCATGTCGGATCGTGTCAAAAAAGGGTTGTGCGTTTGGCGTGCGCGCACTACTTTACCGCTGCGCCAATCGAATCTGGCGTGCTGACGTCCGTCACGGTGCTGCAATATGCGCCGATTACCGTTGCGCCTCTCAAGCGAAGTCACGATACGGAGAGAAGGATATGACGATTCACACGAAGATCAAGACCGGTATCTTTGGCGCTGTTGCGCTATGGGCATTCACCTTCGTGCCCGTCGCCGCGGCCCAGACGCTGACCTTCGGCCACGTCCTGGAACAGGATCACCCCTATCATCTGATGGCCGAGCGTTTTGCCGAGGAACTGGGCAAGCGCGCGCCGGAAATCAAGGTCGAGATCTTTCCCGCGGGTCAGCTCGGTGACGAGCGCACCCTGATCGAGGGCCTGCAGACGGGCAGCGTGGACATCACGACGGTCACTTCCGCGCTGACGGCCAACTTCGTGCCGGGGTTTCGCGCGATGAGCCTGCCCTTCCTCTTCCGCGACGTCGATCACCTGTTCGCGGTGATGGACAGCGAAGTGGGCGATGAACTGGCCGCTCAGATGGAAAAGCAGGGTCTGATCAAGCTCGGCTACGGCTACGGTGGCGCGCGCGATCTGTACACCAACCAGCCGGTGCGCAATCTCGAGGAGTTGCGCGGCATGAAGGTTCGCACGATGGAGAACCCGGCCATCATCGCGACCTGGGAGCAACTCGGCGCGGTACCGACACCGATCTCCTGGAATGACGTGTTCGTGTCGCTGCAGCAGCGCCTGGTCGATGGCGGCGAAGGCACCGGGGTGAGCTACAAGTCGATGAGCTTCAACACGGTGGCGCCGCACTACACGCGCATCAATTACATCTTCTCCTGGCACAACTTCATGATGGCCAGGTCGAGCTTCGACGCGCTAACGCCCGCACAGCAAGAGGCCGTCAAGGAGGCGGGCGATGCGGCCGTGCGCTACGAGCGTTCGCTGTTCCTCGAGCGTGAGAATGCCTTGTTCGACGAGCTTGCGAAAATGGGCGTGACCATCCATGAGCCCGCCGATGCCGCGCAGTGGGCCGCGCGTGCCGAGTCCGTGCTCGACAGCCAGGCGGACCGGGTCGGCGGCAAGGAGTGGATTGCACGTATTCGTGCGGTCAAGTAAGCCTGCACGTTTCTGCGTGAGAATGCGGCGGACCATTGGTCCGTCGCATGTCCTTCATCTCTTGTCTGGCTCAATATGCCTCTGAATGAGCGTCTGGCGCGGCTGCTGCTGCGCGCCGAAGTCACGCTGTCGGCCATGTTCCTCGTCGTCATCGTGCTGTGCGTGAGCGGCCAGTTCGTCGGGCGCAGCGTTTTCGGCATCGGCTTGCACTGGACCAGCGAGACGGCTCGGTTCGCATTCGTCTGGTGCACACTGCTGGGCGGCGCCGCTGCCTGGCAGGACGGTGTGTTGCACCGCGTCGACGTGTTGTTGCGCGCGCTGCGCGGGCGCGCACGCATGTGGCTGGAAGCGCTGGTCCTCGTGCTGGTTGCGCTGGCACTGCTCTATCTGATTCATTACGGCATTGCGATCACGCAGCGGGTGGCCACGCAGACCTCCTCGACGCTGCAGATCTCGATGGCGTGGGTGTATGCCGCGGCGCCGGTTGCTTGCGCGTTGATGCTGCTCGGCACCGTGCTGTCGACGCCGAAATGGTTGCGCGCAGCGCGTGATGCTTCTGTCACGGACGAAGCGGACGGAGCGACGAAATGACTCTTGTCCTGTTCGTCGTCTTCTTTGGTTCGCTGTTGTTGTCGGTGCCAGTGGTCTTCGCGCTGGCGCTGGGCTGCGCGGCGGCCTTGATGTGGCAGGGGCGGTTGCCCGGCACGGTCGTGCCGCAGCAATTGGTCGCGGCCATCGATTCGGCACCGTTGCTGGCGATCCCGCTGTTCATCCTGTTCGGCGAACTGGTCTCTCGCGGCAGCATCGGCACGCGCCTGGTCGCATTGTGCGAGGCGCTGGTGGGCTGGGCACGCGGCGGGCTGGCGCATGCCAACGTACTCGCGTCGATGTTCTTCGGGGGCATTTCCGGCGCCGCTACGGCCGACACTGCAGCAGTCGGTTCGGTGATGATTCCGGAGATGAAGCGGCGCGGATATCCGGCTGCGTTCGCGGCAGTGGTGACCTGCACTTCGTCGGTCATGGGCAACCTGATTCCACCCTCGATCGATCTGATCCTCTACGCCTGGCTGACCGGTACGCCCGTCGATCAACTTTTTGCCGCCGGCATCGTGCCCGGCATCGCCATTGGCGTGTCACTCATGGTCATCGCCTGGGTGCAGTCGCGGCTCCATGGTTACGGGATGCCGCAAGCCTTCAACGCACGTCGGCTGGCGACGACTACGCGCGATGCGCTGCCCACCTTGCTGCTGCCGGCGATCATCCTCGGCGGCATCTTCACCGGCGTGTTTACCGTGACGGAATCGGCCGCTGTGGCCTTCATCTACGGGCTGCTGCTGACGACGGTCGTATATCGCGACATCGGCTGGCGAGAGTTGCCCAGGTTGCTCGGCGCGGCGTGTCTGACCATCGGGTCGATCATGCTGCTGCTGGCAGTCGCCAAGGTCTTTGGCTGGATTCTCACGATCGAGCGCGTGCCGCAGGATCTGTCGGCCTTCCTGCTGGCGAACTTCCCGTCGAAGGCCTTCTTCGCGGTGAACGTGATTCTGCTCGCACTGGCCGCCGGTTGTTTTCTGACGCCGGCCACCGCGCTGATCATCCTCACGCCCATACTGCATCCGGTTGCGATGGCGCTAGGCTTCGATCCGCTGCACTTCGGTGTGCTGCTGCTTTCCGCGCTTGCGCTCGGTCACGTGACTCCGCCGGTGGGCCTGACGTTGTTCATCGGCTCCAGCCTGTCGGAAGTGCCGATCGACCGGTTGATAAAGCCCTTGATTCCCTTTCTGGTGGCGATGATTGTCGCCGTGCTGGCGATTGCCTACGTACCTGCGCTGACGCTCACCGTACCGGCGCTGTTCGGCATGCGCTGAACGCCGACCGAGCGGGGAGGCGCTAGCGTGACCCGGCCTCGTCGCGCCCACTGCCATGGCACGATGGGCATACATCGCCGGTTTCCGCGAGCACGCCTTCTCCGCCGCAGGACGCGCACTCGCGCGTAGCCGCGGGCGGACTGTCGCGGCCCGTGTGCAGGCCGAAGCGCCGCTCGAGGTTGTTGAAGAACCAGTTCAGGAGTTTCGCGAGCACGTCGAGCACCCCGCTGGGAGTGCGCTGGCGACCGACGGTTCCCGCGCGTCCTGCGCTATTGCCCGCGCAAGAACAGGCGGTCGAGTTCGGCAATGGAGAACTGGGTCCAGGTCGGGCGGCCGTGGTTGCACTGGTCGGCGCGTTCGGTGGCTTCCATGTCGCGCAGCAGCGCGTTCATCTCGGGGATGCTCAGCTGCCGGTTGGCGCGCACCGCGCCGTGGCAGGCCATGGTCGAGAGCAGTTCGTTGCGCCGCGCCGTGACCACTTCGGAGGCCGGGAACTCGCGCAGCTCGGCCAGCAGGCTGCGTACCAGCTCGCCCGCACTGGCCTGTGCGAGCAGGGCGGGTACGCTGCGGATCGCCAACTCCTCGGGGCCGGCCGCGGCGACCTCGAATCCCATCGCAGCGAGCGTGTGTGCATGTTCCTCGGCGGCGGCCATGTCGCGTGCGCCGAGCGAGATCACGGCCGGCATCAGGAGGCGCTGCACGGCTGGTGTGCCGTCGAGCACGGTCTTGAGCTTTTCATAGAGGATGCGCTCGTGTGCCGCGTGCATGTCGACGATGATCAGCCCGCGCGCGTTCTGGGCGAGGACGTAGATGCCGTGAAGTTGCGCGATCGCGTAGCCCAGCGGTGCGTCCTCGACGTTCACGGCTGATGCCGGTCCAGTGTCCATCGCAGGCGCCGGCATCGAAGTAGGCTCGGACCCACCTGCGGTCGCCGTCGGGGCTTCGAGCCGCGCGGTCGAGACGAAATCGAGATAGCTGCGCGTGGCCGAATCCATCGCCAGCCGCCCTTGCACCGGTGGCGCCCAGCGCGGTGGCGGAGCATGCGGGGCGCTCGGTGCGGGGTCGCGTTCGGCGGCGAGCGCCGCGCCCGATTCGGCGAGCGCGCGGCTGATTGCGTGAAACACGAACTGATGCACGGCGCGCGCTTCACGAAAGCGCACCTCGATCTTGGCCGGGTGCACGTTGACGTCGACGCCGGACGGGTCGAGTTCGAGAAACAGCACGTAGGCCGGGTGACGCTGGCCGTGCAGTACGTCGGCGTAGGCCTGGCGGGCGGCATGGGCGAGCAGCTTGTCGCGCACGAAACGGCCGTTGACGAAGAAGTACTGGGCGTCGCGGTTGGCGCGCGAGTAGGCCGGCACGCAGGCGAAGCCGCTCAGGCGCAGCACGCCGGCGTCGGCCTCGACCTGACGGGCGTGTTCGATGAAATCGTCGCCCATCAGTGCGCCGATGCGCCGTGCCGGGTCGGTCGGCGGCAGGCGATGCGACACGCGGGCGTTGTGTGCGAACTGGAAGGCGACATCCGGTCGGGCCAGCGCCGCGCGGCGGAACATCTCGTCGCAATGGGCCAGTTCGGTGGGTTCGGTCTTGAGAAACTTGCGCCGTGCCGGCGTGTTGAAGTACAGGTCGGCGACCTCGACCACAGTGCCGGCGTCGAGCGCGGCGGGCGCGACGCTGCGATCGGCCCCGTCGATGCGCCAGGCATGCGCGCTGCCGGTGGCACGGCTGGTGATGGTGGTACGTGCCACCGCGGAGATCGCTGCCAGTGCCTCGCCGCGAAAGCCCATGGTGCCGACGCGTTCGAGGTCGTCGAGGCTGGCGATCTTGCTGGTGGCGTGGCGATCCAGCGCCAGCGCCAGATCGGCCTTGTCCATGCCGCAGCCGTCGTCGCCGATGCGGATGCGGCGCACGCCGCCCTGTTCGAGCTGGATTTCGATGGCGCGCGCGCCCGCGTCGAGCGCATTCTCGAGCAGTTCCTTGACGACCGAAGCGGGTCGCTCGACGACTTCGCCGGCGGCGATCTGGTTGATCAGGAGGTCCGGAAGCTGGCGGATGGCGGGCATCGGGCGGCGGGTCTCGCAAAACGTCCGATTATACGCAGCGTGCGCGCGCTGCCCGGTAGCGCGGCAGCGTTCCGGTATCATGGGCGGGCCCTTTTGCAAGTGCCGTGCAGCGCATGAATCCGAATTCCCCGACGGCCCCGTCCCGACGCGCCGCGCTGGCTCTGCTGGCCGGCGTGCTGCTGCTCGGCGGCTGCACGGTGCGCGGTACCTCGCCGGGCGCGCAACAGAAGACGCGCCTGCACGAGCAGCTCATCAAGACCGATTTCGACCACTATGCCGAGGCCACGCAGCGGCGTCTGTTCGTGAGCCTGCGCCGGCTCGCCCGCAAGCTGTACCTGCGCAATCCGCGCGAGTGGCGCAAGAGCGCCGACTTGCTCGACGAGGCGATGGCCACGATCTTCAGTTTCGATCACGGCTGGCGTTTCGACGAACTGGACAATCGGCGCGACATCGCCGCGCTCATGCTGGCCTTCGAGCCCGATTTCGCGGGCGATCGCGTCAAGGCCTTCATCGTCGGCCTGTCGAGCATGGTGCAGACCGCCTTCGGCAACCAGGTGGGCTTCTACATGCTCAATGAACTCGAGCCGCAGGCGTTCTACAATGCGGCGCGCAACGTCGAGATTGCGGCCTGGAAGCTTGCCACCGCGCGTGCGGACGACGGCACACCATTGCTGTTGTCCAACGAGATGGGAGAGATCATCAACCTCAGTTTCGAGCGCGAGTTCGGGCGCATCATCGGCATTCTCGAAACCCTGACCGACGTGGTCGAGATCAAGACCGAGCGCGCGGTCGTGCGCATCGTGCAGAACCTGGCAACCGCGGTGTTTTTGCCCATTCCATGAACTCTTCATCCGATCCGACCCCGGCCGTGGTGCTGATGTCCGGCCGTGGCAGCAATCTCGACGCGATCGTGCGTGCGGCCATCCCCGGGCTCGACATCCGTGCCGTGATCTCGAACCGGCCGGATGCAGGCGGGCTCGCCCTGGCGCGCGACCACGGGCTGCACGCCGAGGTCGTGGATGCGAGCGGCTTCGCCACGCGAGAGGCCTTCGACGCGGCGCTGGACCGGGCCGTGGACGCCTTCTCGCCGCGTCTGGTCGTGCTCGCCGGATTCATGCGCATTCTCGCCGCCGATTTCGTGCGCAAGCACGCAGGGCGCATGCTCAACATCCACCCGTCGCTGCTGCCCTCATTCACGGGGCTGGCGACGCATCGCCGCGCGATCGAAGCCGGCGTGCGCCTGCACGGCGCGACGGTGCATTTCGTGACGCCTGAACTCGACGCCGGGCCGATCGTCATACAGGCTGCAGTGCCGGTGCTGCCCGACGACGACGAGTCCACTCTCGCCGCGCGTGTGCTCGCGCAGGAACACCGCATCTATCCACAGGCCGTGCGCTGGTTCGTTGCCGGCCGACTGTCGCTGCAAGACGGTCGGGTCTGCCTGAACGGCGCGACCGCCCCCGAGGGCGGATTCATCTGTCCGCAACCCGAATGACTTCAGGAGTTTTCATCGTGACGCGATTCCTTCGCCTCGCCCTTGCCGCCTTCGTCGTGAGCTTGCCGTGCGTGAGTCCTGCGCTGGCCGCGCCGTGGCCCGCCGACGGTCGCATCGTCTATGAAGTGCTGCGTGGCGAGGACGGCATGAAACTGGGCGAGGGCGTGCATCAGTGGCATCACGAAGATGGCCGCTACGAGATGAGCGTGGAGCTCGAGACCACCGGGCTCGCCGCGGTGTTCGTCGATTTCCGCTATGTGCAGCGCAGCCGGGGCGAAGTCACGGCCGACGGGCTGCGCCCCGAGCTGTTCACGGTGGATCAGCGCGGGCGCGAACGCGAGAGCGCGAGCTTCGACTGGGAGGCCGGGTCGGTGCTGATCCAGCGCCGCAAGGGTCGCAAGGAGAGTTTCGGGATCGAGTCGGGTGACCTGGACGTGCTCAGTGTGTGGCATCTGGCCAGCCTGCGCGACGGCCGTCTGCCCGAGCGGCTGACCCTGGTGACCAATCGCAAGGCCGCCGAGACCGATCTGAGCGTGATCGGCGACGAAACCGTGGAGCTGCCGGTGGGGCGTATCGACACCGTGCATGTGCGCCTCAAGGCGCGCTCGGGCAAGCTCTCCATCGATCTGTGGCTGTCGAAGGCGCACGGGCTGGCTCCGCTTCGCGTGCTGATGCAGGACGACAAGGGCCAGGTCCTTGATCAGCGGGCGATCGAGGTGCGCGTCGACGGCGCGCCTGTACTCGCCGTGCGGGGTTGAACATGAGTGCCAAACGAAAGTCCGATTCCGCCTCCCGTGGCCGCACGGGCAGGGCGCGTGCGGCCACGGGCACGCAGGTCGTGCGTGGACCGCTGGCCCATGCCGCAGCCGTGCTCGGCGAAGTGCTGAGTTTCGAGTACCCGGCCGATGCGGTGCTCTCGCGCTATTTTCGCGAGCATCGCGAACTGGGGCATCGCGACCGCGGCATCGTCGCCGAGAGCGTTTACGGCATCCTGCGCCGCCTGCGCTGGCTGCGCGCGACGGTTGGGGAGGATGCCAGCCCGCGTCAGCTTCTGCTGGCCTGGCTGGCGCGTTGCGAAGGCTGGTCTGCGCGGCGTTTCGAAGGCCTGGCCTCGGAGACCGAACTGGCCTGGATCGCGGGGTTGCGCGCGCTCGAGCCGGCGCAACTCACGCTCGGCGTGCGTACCGACCTGCCCGACTGGCTGGTCGAGCGCCTGCGCGCGTCCATGAATGAAGAACAACTGGTTGCGCTGGCCGCAGGATTGAACCGGCCGGCACCGCTGGACTTGCGGGTGAATCGGGTGCGCAGCTCGCGCGATGCGCTGCTGGCCGAGCTCAACGATTCGGGCGTTGTCGCCACGGCGTGCCCGTATTCGCCGCACGGGCTGCGTCTGGCCGAAAAGCCGGCCTTGCAGAAGCATGCACGCTTTCTCGACGGATCGTTCGAGGTGCAGGACGAAGGCAGCCAGTTGCTGGGCTTTCTGGTGCAGCCGCGCCGCGGCGAGCTGATCGTCGATTTCTGCGCCGGTGCGGGCGGCAAGACGCTGCATCTGGGCTCCATGATGCGCTCGACCGGACGGCTGTACGCCTTCGACGTGTCCGAGCGCAGGCTGGCCCAGCTCAAGCCGCGCGCGGCGCGTGCCGGGCTGTCCAACGTGCATCCGGCGGTGATCGCCCACGAGCGCGACGCGCGCGTCAAGCGTCTGGCCGGCAAGGCCGACCGCGTGCTGGTCGACGTGCCGTGCAGCGGACTGGGCACGCTGCGGCGCAACCCGGACCTCAAGTGGCGTCAGTCGCCGCAGTCGGTGGTCGAGATGGTCGAGCGCCAGTCGGCCATTCTCGCCGCGGCCGCCACGCTGGTGCGTCCGGGCGGGCGTCTGGTGTATGCCACCTGCAGCCTGCTCGCCGAGGAGAACGACGACGTGGTCGATGCCTTCGCCAGGGCGCATCCGCAGTTTCGCGCGCTCGACGCGGGCGAGGTTCTGCGCCGCCAGGGGATCGAACTCGATGCCGGTGAGCGTCTGCGCCTGCTGCCTCACCTGCATGACACTGACGGCTTCTTCGCCGCCGTGTTCGAACGTAGCGATGCTGCGTGATCGCCTGCTGGCCGCGCTGGTGCTGGCTCTGCTCGGCGGTCCGGCGCCCGCCAGCGAGGTCGTGCCGGCCAAGGGCAGCATCGAGATCGCGTTCTCGCCGACCGACGACCCGGAAGCGCTGATCATCGGCGCGATCGACGCGGCACACTCCGCGCTGCTGGTGCAGGCCTATGTGTTTACCAGCCGCAACATCGCCGGTGCGCTGGTGCGGGCCCACCAGCGCGGCGTGCGTGTCGAGGTGCTCGCCGACGCGAAGATGAATGCGCGCGACAAGGGCAATGCCATCCCGCTGCTGCTCGAGGCCGGCATCCCCGTGGCCTTCGAGACGGCGTTCGCCGCCGCCCACAACAAGGTGCTGATCGTCGATGCCGATGGACCTGGCTGCGCACTGCTGACGGGCTCTTACAATTTCACCTGGTCGGCACGCAACCGAAACGCCGAGAACGTACTCCTACTGAAAGACAATTGCGAACTCGCGCGCATCTACCGCGCGAACTGGTTGCGCCACCGCGAACAGGCCACCGCGGTGAAGCGTCTGCCTTTCAATCCGGGCCCCTGATGGCTTCACTCCGCCGTCCGTTCGTCTCCTGGCCTTAGATTCGCGCGCGTTCATCGCGTATAGTCAACACGTTGTAATCCAAGAGGTTTCGCCACGCATGTACAGCGGTCTGTTCGATCTTCCCTGGTGGGGCTACGTGCTCGTCGCGCTTGCGCTGACGCACGTGACCATCGTGGCCGTCACGGTCTATCTGCATCGCCACCAGGCGCATCGCGCCCTCGAGTTGCATCCGATTCCGAGTCATTTCTTCCGCTTCTGGCTGTGGCTGACCACCGGCATGGTCACCAAGGAATGGGCCGCCATCCATCGCAAGCATCACGCCAAGTGCGAGACCGAGGACGATCCGCACAGCCCGCAGGTCAAGGGCATCCGCAAGGTGCTGTGGGAAGGGGCGGAGCTGTATCGTGAAGAGGCCAAGAACGAGGAGACGCTCGCGCGCTACGGTCACGGCACGCCCGACGACTGGCTCGAACGCAATGTCTATCGCCACTCCGTGCTTGGCGTGTCGATCATGCTGGTCATCAACCTGATCCTGTTCGGCCCGCTCGGTCTGACGATCTGGGCGGTGCAGATGCTGTGGATCCCGTTCTGGGCCGCCGGCGTCGTCAATGGCCTGGGTCACTACTGGGGCTACCGCAATTTCGACTGCGCCGATGCCGCGACCAATCTCGTGCCCTGGGGCATCCTGATCGGCGGCGAGGAGCTGCACAACAACCATCACAGTTTCGCCACGTCGGCCAAGCTGTCGGCCAAGTGGTACGAATTTGACATCGGCTGGATGTACATCCGCATCCTCGAGATGCTGGGGCTCGCCAAGGCACGTCGCGTGATTCCGACGCCGCGCTTCACCGAGGCCAAGAGCGTGGTCGACCTGGACACGCTGCAGGCGGTCATCACCCACCGCTACGATGTCATGACCCATTACGTGCGCTCGCTGCGCCAGGTCTGCAGCGAGGAGATCGACCACCTCGCGCGCGCGAGCGGTCGCAAGTTCGACGTCAAGGCGCTGCGCCGGCTGGTGCTCTCGGGCGAAGGTCGCAAGCTCGGCGAGAGCGAACGACATCAGCTGCAAGTCGTGCTGGAGAACAGTCAGGCGCTTGCCACGGTCAAGTCGATGCGTGAGGAACTGAACTCGATCTGGGCGCGCTCGACGGCGTCGAGCGAACAACTGCTACATCAGTTGCAGGACTGGATCGCGCGGGCCGAGCAAAGCGGCATCGAGCAGTTGCAGGAGTTCTCGATGCGCCTGCGTCGTTACGCGATGTAAGGTGGCCGACCGACGAAAAAGCCCGCGAACATCGCGGGCTTTTTCGATTCTGGGCCAGACTCAGGGCATTTCCTCGCGCAGGGCATCGGCCCAGCAATTGGGCGTTTCGTATAGGCGTACCCGTTGCAGCGTCAGGCTGTTGCCGAAGACGTCGCGATAATGCGGATCGAGCAGGCGGAAGGCCTCGATCGCGAGGTTCTCGGCCGTCGGTACGGTGTCGAGCAGCACCGTCTTGTGCCCGGGCAGGGTGGCAAGAAACGCGACGACAGCGGTGTCCTCGCGCCAGGCGAGAAAGGCGTGGTCCCAAAGGTCGACGACGTGGCGCCGGGCGATGGTCTTGACCTCGCCGAAGTCCATCACCATGCCGTTTGCAGGTTCGCCATGCGCGCGCACGACGTCACCCGAGAGCGTCACCTCGAGGACGTAACGATGTCCGTGCAGGTGCCGGCACTGGCTGGCGTGATCCGGAATCCGGTGGCCGGCGTCGAACTCCAGCTTGCGGGTGATGCGCATCGATCTCGATCCGGTAGGACGGGGGCGCGAGTATAGCACTGGCACGCCGCCCGCCCTGCGGCGTCAGCTGAGCCAAAAAAGGGCGCCACCGAAGCGGCGCCCGCAGGCTTCCAGGCCAACCGGGTTCAGCGCGAATTCTTTTCCTTGCGGCGTGCTCGCGCTTCCTTCTTGAGGTTCTTGAAGGTCTCGGGATCGGAGCTCTTGAGATACTCGGCGACCTCGACGTCTTCCTTGCGGATCTTGCTGATATCGATTTGTTCGATATGCACCAGACGCAACAGGGCCTGCACCGGGCGGGGAATGTTGCGGCCGCTCTCGTAGCGGGAGCCGCCGCTCTGGGTGACGCCGATCTTCGACCAGAATTGCGACTGGTTCATGCCGAGCTTGCGGCGGATCTCTCGCACGTCAATCTTGTCGGTAGTCTTCATCGGGAATCCTCGGATGGATTGTCCTGTCATGCGGGTTGCACGTGCAGCCCGGCCAACTTACGACTTTCGTCATAGCGTAATGACAGTATAGTTGAGCATTCGTTTCACATACAAGTGAAAACTGATGTGGCAGTTGCCATGCGATGCGAATTCGTCACACGGTCGCAACTGAGAGCGCGCAAGCTGCAAATTGTTCCGTCAAACGGGTAAAATGCTGGACTTTTGTACCCAGTCAGATTGAGCGCGGCAATGGCACTGATAGTTCAGAAATATGGCGGTACCTCGGTCGGAAGCCCGGACCGGATCAAGAACGTCGCCAGGCGCATCGCGAAGTTCCACCAGCGGGGCGATCAGGTCGTCGTGGCGGTGTCCGCGATGAGTGGCGAGACCAACCGGCTGATCGGCCTCGCCCGAGACATCTCGTCGAACCCGACGCCGCGCGAACTCGACGTCGTGGTGTCCACCGGCGAACAGGTCACCATCGGTCTGCTGTGCATGGCCCTGCACGAGCTCGGCGTTCCGGCCAAGAGTTACACGGGCGGGCAGGTGCGCATTCTCACCGATTCGGCCCACACCAAGGCGCGCATCCTCGACATCAATGATGCGCCGGTTCGCAAGGATCTGGATGCCGGATCGGTGGTCGTAGTGGCCGGTTTCCAGGGTGTCGACGAGCACGGCAACATCACCACGCTGGGGCGTGGCGGCTCCGATACCACCGGTGTGGCGCTTGCCGCGGCTCTGAACGCTGACGAATGCCAGATCTACACCGATGTCGACGGCGTGTACACGACCGACCCGCGCGTCGTGCCCAAGGCGCGCAAGCTCGACAAGGTCACCTTCGAGGAAATGCTCGAACTGGCCAGTCAGGGCTCGAAGATCCTGCAGATCCGTGCAGTCGAGTTCGCCGGCAAGTACAAGGTCAAGCTGCGTGTCCTGTCCAGCTTCGAGGAAGAAGGCGAGGGCACGCTCATCACCGTTGAGGAAGACAGTCAAATGGAACAACCCGTCATCACCGGTATCGCGTTCAGCCGCGACGAAGCCAAGATCACCGTGGTCGGCGCGCCGGACGTGCCCGGCATCGCCTACAAGATTCTCGGCCCGATCGCCGAAGCCAACATCGACGTCGACATGATCGTGCAGAACGTCGGCCACGCAGGCGCCACGGACTTTTCCTTTACCGTCGCGCTCGGCGATCTGGCCAAGGCCAAGAAGGCGCTTGAAGACAACATGTCGCAGTTCAACGCCAAGGCGATCGAGATCGACGACACCATGGCCAAGATCTCGGTGGTCGGCGTCGGCATGCGCTCGCATCCGGGTGTGGCGTCCAAGGTCTTCGAGACGCTCGCCAACGAGCGCATCAACATCCAGATGATCTCCACCTCGGAGATCAAGATCGCCGTGGTCATCGAAGAGAAGTACCTTGAGCTGGCTGCCCGCGTCCTGCACAAGGCCTTCGGTCTCGACCAGGCGTGAATGCGGTTTGACCGGTGGGCGCCAAATCGCTATGATCGCGCCCTTGTCTGGAGACGTGGCCGAGAGGTCGAAGGCACTCCCCTGCTAAGGGAGCAGACGGGCAAAACCTGTCTCGAGGGTTCGAATCCCTCCGTCTCCGCCAGACAAACGAAACGCGCCATTCGGCGCGTTTTTCGTTTTCAGTCCCCTTCGATCTTGCGGCTGGTGCCGGTCATTTCCAGGCGGGCGGTGAGTTCGTTGACGGACAGGCGGTAGCGTATGTGCACGCGGATCGTCGCGCCGTCGGCGCAGGGTTGGTCGAGGGTGCAGCGGCCTTCGGTGTCTCCGGCGCGCAGGCGTGCGGGGGCTTCGGCCAGGCAGCGCTCCACCTGTTCGAGTTGTTCGGGCACGATGGCCGCGTCCAGTGCGGAGGAGACGACCTTTTCGGGTTCGAAGCCGCGCTGGCGGGCGACCGAAGGGCTGACCCAGGTGAAGCGGCGATCGGCCACGTCCAGCGTCCATACGACGTCTTCGACATGTTCGGCGAGCAGGTCGAACTGGCGTCGGGACTCGGCCAGTTCGATCTCGCCGGCCTCGAGCTGGACGCGCGCCTGAGTGAGACGACGGCGGGTGAGCGCGGCGGCGAGGAGGGAGAGCAGCGCCACTAGGAGTGCGCCCGCTGCGAGCCAGGTCATGTGTGAGACGGCCGACGGCGCGATGCTGCGGACCGGCGTGGGGGCGTAGAGAAAACCCTCATCCAGTTCGAACCCGGACGGCAGCATGCCGAGTTCGGCATAGACCTCGGCGATATGGCGCCAGCGCTCGGCGCTCATGTGGCCGAGCGGCACTTCACCCGGCTCCATCAGTCGCGCCTGTTCGGTGGCCTCGAAGCGCAGATGTGCGGCGCTCATCGTGGTGGGATAGCGCTCGACGATCAACTCGATGATCTCGTCCGGATGGGCCAGCGCGTACTGCCAGCCACGCAGGCTGGCCTCGCGGAACGCGGCTACGCGCTCGGGATGCTCGCGCAGTTCGCGCTCGGACGTAAACAGTGTGTCGCCATAGAAATCGATGCCGGCGCTCTGCGGCGAATAGGTCAGGGTATTGAAGCCGCGCTCACGGAAATAGAACAGTTCGTTGGTCGAGTATGCGGAATAGGCGTCGACCCGGCCGTCGATCAGATCCTGCGGGTCGAAGCTGTGTGGAACGAACACGATGTCGTCGTGAACGCCTTCACGGCGCAGCAGCGCGCGCAGTTCTTCCGCACCGGACTCGAGCATCACGCGCAGCCCGGCCAGGCCGGAGATGCTCTGCGCCGGGCTGTCGAGTGGCACCACCAGCACATAGGGTGAGTGCTGATGTGTCGTGGCCAGCACGACCACCGGCAGGCCGCGCGCGCGCTCGAGCAGCAGACTGCTGGAGCTGACTCCGAAGTGCGCGTCGCCCCGGGTGATGATCTCGGCGACGCTGACGTCCTGCTCGGCCTCACGGATGGTCACATCCAGGCCGGCTTCGGTGTAGAAGCCCTTCTCGCGCGCGGCGTAGTAGCCGGCGAACTGGAAGGCATGCGTCCATTGCAGTTGTAGTGTCACCGCCTCGTGCTGCGCAGCGGCCTGGGCGGGCATCAGGCACAGCGTGACGAGCACACCTAGGAACAGTCGCATCATGGCGGGTCCGCGAGGCCGATAATGCAAACATGATAAGCCGGTTCGGGCCGCAGGGGAGAGGGGCGTGTGGCGCGGCGCTCGCGTGGTCTCGTGTCGGGCAACGCTTCAGCGGGACGTCTGCGCCCGCCCGCCAAGCCACTGCGGGTAGCGCAGGCCCAGGCGCAGGATGACCAGTCGCGCGGCGACCATCGCGGCAATGGCGAAGAGCATCGCCGCGTACACCGGCCAGGGTGAGCGCTCGAAGTGGTTGGCCAGCACCAGCGCGCCCACCAGCAACAGGCCACCGAAGATCGCCACCTCCTCGTAGATGACGCCCTTGAGCGTGGCCGGTTCGCGGTTGATGACGATCTCGCGCAGCACGCCGCCTCCCGCGCAGGTCATCGCCGCGCAGAACGGCGCCCAGTACCACGGCATGTCGTGGGCGATGGCGATGGTCGCGCCACTGGCCGCGAGCACCGAGAAGCCGATCACGTCGGTCCAGTGCTTGACGCGCGTGAAGCTGCGCGTGCGATGGATGTCGGGGCGAATCGCGGTGAGTGCCGTGGCGGCGACCACGACCAGCAGAATGCCGGCCGGATAGGCCGGGTCGGTGATGTAGAACAGCGGCTGGCGCTCGCCACCGATGAGCAGGTCGCGCAGCGTGCCGCCGCCCAGGCCGGAGAGAAAGGCCAGGATCAGCCGACCGTAGAAGTCGTAGCCGCGATTGACCGCCTCGAGCGCGCCCGACAGCGCGAAGGTCATTACGCCAAGCAGCACCAGCCACTGAAACAGCGCCATGTCGAGAACGCTGCGGGCGTAGTGCTGGGTAGCGGTGCTGAGCAGCCGCTCGCGTCCATCCAAGGCCTGTAGCGCATTCCACACTGCATGGGTCCACAGCCGGTCTGGCGGTGCGGCACCGTCGCCGCGGTCGATGTGTTCGCGAGCGATCTCGAAAGCTGCCAGATCGAACATCCCGAAACGATCGTCGTCGGGCACCAGCGCGAGCACGGTCTCCAGCATGTGGCGCTGCGCTTCGCGCTCCAGCCCGGTGCCGATGCGCATCACGGTCTCGACGGCGAGCGTGGGCGCGATACGCGCTTCGTGCCAGCCCTGGCGGGTGGCCCGGACGAAACGCGCCAGCGCGTCGACGAAGGCCGGGTCGTCGAGGCGCCGGGCGTCGACATACAGGCCGTCCTCGATGTGGGGCAGGCCGAAGCTCTCGGGGCTGACGACCAGCAGGTCATCCTCGGGGATGCCGGCATCGAGGAGGCGCCAGTACTCGTTGTACGTCATCACGGTGGCGCAGGGCACGGATCCATCGATCAGATCTGCGCCGTCGGGGCGCTGCGTGACCCGTTCGACGTCGCCCGGCGCGAACCCGAGCCGACGAACCATCTCGGCGACGACGGCCTCGTCGCCGATGTTCCACACGCCGACGCGACGCCCGACCATGTCCTGCGCGCTCAGTACGCCTGCGCTCATGCGGCACACGACGGCCAGCGCCGAACCGGAGAAGATCTGCCCCACGTTGGTGACGGGGCGATCAGGCGTGCTGCGTTCCCACGCATTGTCCAGCCACGCGATCGCGATGTCTGCCTTGCCGGTCTGCAGACGTTCGACCGGATCGATGCCGGGCCCGCCCTCGATAAACTGCACGTCCAGCCCTTCGGCTTCGAAGTGGCGTCGCGCATGGGCGACGTAGAGGCCGGTGAACTGGCTTTGGTGATGCCATTGCAACTGCACGCGCAGGTGCTGGCGTTCCGTTGCCGTGGCGTCGGCCGAGAGCAGCAGACACAACAACGGGATGCAGCTCAGCCAGTGCCTGATGTGGCGCAGCGCTCCGGTCATTCGTGTCTCGTCCTCCAGCGGGGGTGCGCTCGCGCACGACGGTGCCGTAAGAGTCTCTCAACGGCTCGCGTACACGTCAATGCGCAATTGCCGGTGTCAGCCCGAGGTGACGGGAACGGTCAGCGTGCGCGCGCTGCGCAGCAGTTCGGCGAAGGCCTGCGGGGGCAGGGCGGGGCTGAAGTAGTAGCCCTGGATCTCGTCGCAATCCTGGCGGTGCAGGAAGTGCAACTGGGCGAGGTTCTCGACGCCTTCGGCGACCACGCGCAGCCCCATGCGGTGCGCCAGTGCGATCACCGAACTGGCGATGGTGGCGGCGCTGGGATCGGATTCGAGGTTGCTGATGAAGCTGCGGTCGATCTTGAGCAGATCGACGGGGAAACGGTTCAGATAGGCCAGGCTGGAATAGCCCGTACCGAAGTCGTCGATGGCCAGACGCACGCCCAGCGACTTGAGCAGGTGCAGTGCGACCGCTGCCTCCTCCGGGCTTTCCATGACGGTGGTTTCGGTCAGCTCGATCTCCAGATCCTCGGCTTCCAGCCCGGTACGCGCGAGTACTTCGGATATCTGGTCCGGAAGTCCGCGCTGCTGCAGTTGCAGCGGCGAGATGTTGACCGCTACCGGAATGCGTGGCAGCCCCGCTTCCTGCCAGCGGCGGTTCTGCTTGCAGGCCTCGTTGAGCACCCATTGCCCGAGCGGATGGATCAGGCCGCTTTCCTCGGAGATGCGGATGAAGCGCTCGGGCGGAATGTACTCGAGCGTCTCCGGATGACGCCAGCGTGCGAGTGCCTCGGCGCCGATGACGCGCCCCGTTCGCAGGTCGATGCGCGGCTGATAGTGCAGTTCCAGGCGGTTGGTCTCGAGCGCCATGCGCAGCGCCGATTCGAGCGCCAGGCGCGACTGCGCATCGGCGTTGAGCGCCGGCGTGTAGAACATCAGCGGCGTGCTGCCCTCATGCTCGGCCTGGTGCAAGGCCATGCTGGCCGAGGTAAGTAACTGGTCTAGGGTCTCGCCGTCGTCGGGCAGGATCGCGATGCCCGCATGCAGCGTCGGCTGCAACACGTGTTCGTCCACGTACAGGGGCTTGCGCAACTCGTGCAGGATGGTGGTGGCGCGCTCGGAAACTTCGGCACTGTCGCCGATCCGGTCGAGGATCACTGCGAATTCGCTGCCCGACAGGCGCGAGACGGAGTCGGTTTCGCGTGTCGCATGCGTCAGGCGATTGGCGATCTCGCACAGCAGGCGGTCGCCGATTTCGTGCCCGAGGCTGTCGTTGAGCCGCTTGAAATGACGGATTCCGAGCGCGACCAGCGCCAGGCGGGAACCGCGCTTGCGCGCCGCCGAGCGCGCCTCGCCGAAGCGCTGGTTGAGCAACGCGCGGTTGGGCAGGCGCGTGAGCGGGTCGTAGGACGAGATGAAGTCCAGCCGCGCCTCGATGCGCTTGCGCTCGGAAATGTCGTGCTGGATGCTGATGAAGTGGATGATCTTGCCGGTGCTGTCGCGGATTGGGCTGATCGACACCGCCTCCCAGTACAACTCGCCGTCCTTGCGCCGGTTGAGCAGCTCGCCCTTCCAGGCCTTGCCCGCCTGCAGCGTCTCCCACAGGCCCTGGTAGTGCGCGGGCGGCGTGTAGCCGGACTTGAGGATACCCACATGACGGCCGCGCACCTCGTCGGCGTCGTAGCCGCTGGTGAGCGTGAACTGCGGATTGGTGTATTCGACGATGCCGCGCTCGTCGGTGATGATGACCGAGCTGACGCTGTGCTCGATGGCGGTGCCGAGTTTGCGCAGCTCGGCCAGCGCCGACTCGCGCTCGCGCTCGGCGGCGGCGAGCGATTCGCGCATGTGTTCGAAGCCGCGTGCGAGGCGCCCGAATTCGTCGTCGCCAGCGGCGACGACGTGCGGTGACAGGTCTCCGGCGGAGATCGCCGCGGCGGCGCGCTCGAGCGCGCCGAGCGGGCGCAGCACGCGACGGTGGATGAGCACCACGGCGAAGCCAAAGGCGACGATCAGCGCGCCCAGAGCGAGCAGCGACAAGGTCAGCTCGCGGCTGGCCTGCGCGCGCAGCGCGGCGGCCCGGCGGTCGATTTCATCGCCCAGCGTATCCGACAGCGCCAGTACGGCGTCGATGCCGCGCGTGGCGTGGGCGAACCACTCGCCGTCGCTCACCGGATAGGGCTGTCCGCGTTCGCTGGCGGCGAGCACGCCGTCGCGCAGGTCTTCGTAATGGACAAACATATCGGCCCAGAAACGGTCGATCGCGGCCTCGATGCGCGGCGTGCGTTCGAAGTCATCGAGCAGGCCATCGGCACGTTTCCAGCTGTGCAGGATGTTGGCGCGGTAGTGTTCGAGCTCGCGCAACTCGGTCGCGCCCAGCGGCGCCCCGCGCGAGAGCGCCGCGGCGATGATGGCGCGTTCCTGGCCCAGGTGTTCGGCGAGTGTGAACAGCGCGTCGCGGATCAGCGGCTGCACGCTCGCGCTGTCGCCGGCGCCGCCCGGTGCGGGAGAGGCGCTGATGCTGATGGTCTGGTGCAATACGTCGATGAAATGGCTGACCAGCGCGACCCAGCGCTGCGGCGCAACGTCGAGGTCGACCTCGATGCCGGCCAGGCTGGCATCGACGGCCTCGCGGTAGGCCTGCAGTTCGGCGTGCAGGGCGCGAATGCCCGCCAACTGCGAGAGCAGCGGGTGATCGGGCGCGAGGCGGGCGGTATCGCCTGACCCGGCAAGCAGCGAGGCGATGTGGGCATCGACCTCGCTGCGCGCGCCGTCGATGCCCTGAGCCAGGCGCACGGCATCGTCCGTGCGGTGATCCGGTCGCGAGAGCGCGATCGCCGTGATGCCGCGCTCGCGCGCCAGTGCGCCGCTGGCGTGCTGGACGAGGCTGGAGACGCGGTTGCTGTGCTCGAGCCAGTCGATCGCCGTCAGGCGCTCGCGCATCGTGACCACTTCGCGCGCTCCGATGCCCAGCGCGAGCAGGGTCAGCACGGCGATCATCGACAGGAGCAAATGGCGGATCGACATCAGGTTCGGACCCCTCCGGTCGCATACGTACTTCTACGCATGTATTAGAAGTCAAGAACGCATGCACGGGGGCGTCGAGTGCCCGATTCTTGATCGCGGTCAAGCATCGGGCAAATTCGTCGTGTGGCTCAGTTCATGAGCCTGGCGCTGCGCACAATCCGTTGGGTGACACCACACGGGAGACGGACATGAAGCGTGCAAACGGTTTGGCGGGAATAGCGGTGGTCGCGATGGGCGTCGTGTGCATGCCGTTGGCGATGCAGTTGTCGTCGGCGCTGCCGCGGGGGCCGGCCGAAGCGGTGTGGCCGCTGTTCGTGCTCAGCGTATGGGCGGGACTGTTCGCCACCGCCGTGTTGGCGGTAGCGATTGTCGTCGGATGTGCGCGTCTGGCGCGGCTTCAGCGGCGCAGCGCCGCGGCATGGTGGCGCAGATGCTCGTCGATGAAGCTGGCGATGAAATAGTAGCTATGGTCGTAGCCCGGCTGCATGCGCAGCGTCAGCGGATGGTTTGCGCGCTCGCAGGCCTGGGCCAGTCGCTGCGGACGCAGCTGATCCTCGAGGAAGGGGTCGGCCTCGCCCTGGTCGACGAGCAGCGGCAGGCGCTCGGGTGCTTCGGCGATCAGCGCGCAGGTGTCCCACTCGCGCCACGCGGTCTCGTCCTCGCCGAGATAGCCGGTGAAGGCCTTGCGTCCCCACGGGCAGTCGGTGGGGTTGGCGATGGGCGCGAAGGCCGACACCGAGCGGTAACGACCCGGGTTCTTCAGCGCGATCACGAGCGCGCCGTGACCGCCCATCGAGTGTCCCGAGATCGCGCGCGCGTCGCTGACCGGGAAACTGGCTTCGACCAATGTGGGCAGTTCCGACACGACGTAGTCGTACATGCGGTAATGCTTGTCGAAGGGCGCATGCGTGGCGTTGACGTAGAAGCCCGCGCCGTGGCCGAAGTCGTAGCTGCCCTCCGGGTCGTCCGGCACGCCTTCGCCGCGCGGACTGGTATCCGGCGCGACGATGGCGATACCCAGTTCAGCGGCCATGCGCTGCGCGCCGGCCTTCTGCATGAAGTTCTCGTCGGTGCAGGTCAGCCCGGACAGCCAGTACAGCACAGGCACCGGGCCGTGCTCGGCCTGCGGCGGCAGATAGATCGCGAACACCATGTCGCAGCCCAGTGTCGTCGAATGGTGACGAAAGCGCTTGTGCCAGCCGCCGAAGCTGCGGTTGGCGGCGACGGTCTCGAGGGAGATGCTCATGTCGATGGTTCCGTTTGGGTCGTCGTGAATCTGCCGGCCGACGGATCGGCCGGCGGCTCGGGGTGTACTCAGAAGTGGATCACCGAGCGGATGCTCTTGCCTTCATGCATCAGATCGAAGGCGTGGTTGATGTCCTCCAACCCCATGGTGTGGGTGATGAAGGTGTCGAGCGGAATCTCGCCCTTCTGCGCCTGTTCGACGTAGCGCGGCAACTCGGTGCGCCCGCGCACGCCGCCGAAGGCCGAGCCCCGCCACACGCGGCCGGTCACCAGCTGGAAAGGCCGCGTGGAGATCTCCTCGCCGGCACCGGCCACGCCGATGATCACCGACTCGCCCCAGCCCTTGTGGCAGCACTCGAGCGCGGCGCGCATGACCTGCGTGTTGCCGATGCACTCGAACGAATAGTCCACGCCGCCATCGGTCAGGTCCACGATGACCTGCTGGATGGGCGCGTCGAAGTCCTTGGGATTGACGCAGTCGGTGGCGCCGAGCTGGCGCGCGATCTCGAACTTGTCCGGGTTGATGTCGATGGCGATGATGCGCGAGGCCTTGGCCATCACGGCGCCGATGATCGCCGCCAGGCCGATGCCGCCCAGGCCGAAGACCGCCACCGTTGCGCCCGGCTCGACCTTGGCCGTGTTGAGCACCGCACCGATGCCGGTGGTCACGCCGCAGCCGAGCAGGCACACCTTCTCCAGCGGAGCTTCCTTGTTGATCTTGGCCAGCGCGATCTCGGGCAGCACCGTGTATTCCGAGAAGGTGGACGTGCCCATGTAGTGGTGGATGGTCTTGCCGCCGAGCGAGAAGCGGCTGGTGCCGTCCGGCATCAGGCCCTTGCCCTGGGTGGCGCGGATGGCCTGGCACAGATTGGTCTTGCCCGAGGTGCAGAACTTGCACGTGCGGCATTCGGGCGTGTAGAGCGGGATGACGTGGTCGCCCACGGCCACCGAACTGACGCCCGGCCCCACGGCCTCGACGATGCCACCGCCCTCATGGCCAAGTACTGACGGGAAGATGCCCTCGGGGTCTGCTCCCGAGAGCGTGAACGCGTCGGTGTGGCACACGCCACTGGCGACGATGCGTACCAGCACCTCGCCCTGCTTGGGCGCGGCGACGTCGATTTCGGTGATTTCCAGCGGTTTGCCGGCTTCCCAGGCGACTGCGGCGCGGGACTTGATCATGTCTTGTTCTCCTCGAAGCGAAACGGGCGGCGCATGCGCCGCCCGGCGTGCGCAAACTTAACAGTTTCAGCCGTTGCTGGGGAAGGCGAACTGCGCCTTCTCGACGCCACGTACGGCCCAGCGCTGGGTCATGGTCTTGCGCCGCGTGTAAAAGCGCACGGCGTCCGGGCCGTAGGCGTACAGATCGCCGAACAGCGAGCGCTTCCAGCCGCCGAAGCTTTGGCAGGCCACCGGTACCGGCAGCGGCACGTTGATCCCCACCATGCCGACCTGCACGGCGTCGCTGAAGCGGCGCGCCACGGCGCCGTCGCGCGTGAACACGCAGGTGCCGTTGCCGAACTCGTGGGCGTCGATCAGCGCGATCGCCTCGGCCAGATCCTGCACGCGCACGACGGCCAGCACCGGGCCGAAGATCTCGTCCTGATACACGCGCATGTCCGGTCTGACGTGATCGAGCAGGGTGCCGCCGAGGAAAAATCCTTCTTTATGCCCGGCGAGCTTGAAATTGCGTCCGTCGACGACCAGTTCCGCGCCTTCCTCGGCCCCCAGATCGATGTAGCCGCGCACCTTGTCGCGGTGCGGTCCGGTGACCAGCGGGCCCATGTCCAGCCCGCGCTCGGTGCCATTGCCGATGCGCAGGTTCTCGACCTTGGGCTTGAGCCGGCGCACCAGCTCGTCGCCCACTGCATCGCCCACCGCGACCACCACCGAGATCGCCATGCAGCGTTCGCCGCAGGAGCCGTAAGCCGCGCCCATGATGGCGTTGACGGCGTTGTCCAGATCCGCGTCGGGCATCACCACGGCGTGGTTCTTGGCGCCGCCGAGCGCCTGCACGCGCTTTCCGTGTGCAGTGCCGGTGGTGTAGATGTACTCGGCCACCGGGGTGGAGCCGACAAAGCTCACGGCCTTGACGCGCGGGTCGGTGAGCAGCTTGTCGACCGCTTCCTTGTCGCCGTTGACGACGTTGAACACCCCCGGCGGCAGGCCGGCTTCGGTGAGCAACTCGGCGAGGATCAGCGAGGCCGAGGGCACCTTCTCGGACGGCTTGAGGATGAAGGTGTTGCCGCAGGCCAGCGCCATCGGGAACATCCACATCGGCACCATCGCCGGAAAGTTGAACGGCGTGATGCCGGCGACCACACCCAGCGGCGGGAATTCGGACCAGGAGTCGATGTCCGGGCCGACGTCGCGGCTGTATTCGCCCTTGAGGAACTCCGGCGCACCGCAGGCGTATTCGACCACCTCGATGCCGCGTGCCAGCTCGCCGTGCGCGTCTTCCCACACCTTGCCGTGTTCGGCCACGATGGCTTCGACCACGCGGTCGGCGTTCTTCTCCAGGAGTTCCTTGTACTTGAACAGGATGCGCGCGCGCTTGAGTGGCTGGGTCGCACGCCAGGCCGGGAAGGCCGTTTGCGCGGCCGCGATCGTGGCCTCGACGGTGGCGGTCGAAGCCAGCGCGACCTGGTGCGCTGGCGAGCCAGTGGCGGGGTTGAAGACGGGTTGCGTGCGTGTTTCGTCCGCGACGCGCTTGCCGTCGATATAGTGTCCGAGCGTTTCCATCATCGCCTCATTGCACAGGAGGATTGTCGACAGACCACCGCCGCGTAGCGGCGTTCAGGTGCTGCCGTGTTCGGGCGGGGCGGGCCAGGCGCGCAGCACGGCTGCGATCAGCGTCGCCAGCGGAATCGCGAAGAACACGCCCCACAGGCCCCAGATTCCGCCGAAGGTCAGCACCGCGGCGATGATCGCGACCGGATGCAGGTTGACCACTTCCGAGAACAGCAGCGGCACGAGCACGTTGCCGTCGAGGAACTGGATCACCGCGTAGGCGCCGAGTACGTACCAGAAATGCGGCGCCAGCCCGAATTCGAAGTAGGCCACCGCCGCGACTGGAACGGTCACGACCGCCGCGCCGACATAGGGCACGATCACCGACAGGCCGACGAGCAGTGACAGTAGCATCGCGTAGGGCATGCCGAGAATTGCGAAAACCACGTAGGTGACCACCCACACGATCAGGATCTCGATGAACTTGCCGCGCACGTAGTTGCCGATTCCCGCTTCGACGTCGGCCCATACGTGATTTACCAGACTGCGCTCCTGGGGCAGAAACTGCAGGAACCAGGCGACGATGTGCTGCTTGTCCTTGAGCATGAAGAACACCAGCAGCGGCACCAGGATCAGGTACACGAGGAAGGTGATCAGCTGCACCGCCGAAGTCAGCGAGAGCACGACGATGCGCTGGCCGAAGGCGGCGACGTTGTTGCGGATCGACGCGAGCAGGTCAACCACCTGCTGGTCGGAGAAGACCTGTGGATAGCGTTCCGGAAGATGCAATGCGACATCCTGCAGCCGCGCCGCGATTTCCGGCAGTTCGCGCGCAAGCTGTCCGACCTGGCCGGCGAGCAGCGGAATGAGCAGCAGCATGGTGACGACGAACAGCGACAGGAACAGGCTGAACACGAGGATCACGGCCGGCGCGCGTCGCGAACCATGACGTTCCAGGAAGGACACCGCGCCCTCGAGCAGATAGGCGATGATCACGCTTGCGATCAGCGGCGCGAGCAGCCGCCCGGCGAAGATCGCGATGAACACGCCGATCAGCAGGACCAGCGCAAGGATCACGACCTGGGGGTCGGAGAAATGCCGGTTGAACCAGCGCTGCAGGTAGTCGAACATCGATGGTTCGCTCGCTTCGTGCGCGACGGGGGCGTTACGCCCGTTTCCCGCCGGGGTTCAGTCCGCGTTGCTCACCACAGCTGCCACCACGGCTGGTCCGCGTCGGGCCCGCCGCGATAGTAGACGCTGTCGGGGAAGTTCTGGTCGAGCACGCGCTCGGCGTCGTGCGCCAGGTCGTCCATGCCCATTGCCTCGTAGCTGCGCGCCATGATGTACAGCGCTTCCTCGACCGCCGGTGTGTCCGGGTAGTTCTTGATGGCTTCCTTGGAGCGGTTGACCGCTGCGACGTAGGCACCACGCCGGTGGTAATAGCGCGCCACATGCACTTCGTGAGCGGCCAGAGCATTGACCAGATAGCGCATGCGCTGGATCGCGTCCGGCGTGTAGCGGCTCTCGGGGAAGCGCGTGATCAGTTCGCGGAAGGTGTCGTAGGACTGCTGTGCACCCTTGGGGTCGCGCTCGGACAGGTCCTGGTTGGAGATCCAGCCCAGCAGGCCCAGATTCTCGTTGAAGGTCACCAGACCTTTCAGATAAAAGGCGTAATCGACGTAGGGGTGGTTGGGATGCAGGCGGATGAAGCGGTCGGCCGCGGCCAGCGCCAGTTCGGGCTCGTTGGACTTGTAGTAGGCGTAGGCGATTTCGAGTTGGGCCTGCTGGGCGAAACGTCCGTAGGGGTAGCGCGACTCGAGCTTCTCGAGCAGCGTGATCGCGCGCTCGTAGCCACCGCCGTCCATCGCTGCACGTGCCTCGGCATGGATGCGCTGGGCGCTCCAGTCGATGGTCTCGTCGATCTCCTCGGGCAGCAGCCCGCAGCCGGCGGCCAGCACGGCGGTGATAAGGGCTAAACTGCGCAGCAATTGACTCAGTCTCGACATCGAACGAACTCGCGTGAATACATCGGCCGATTATAGCCCACAGCCCCATGCCGTCTTGCGCCGGGACTTCGAGATTCCGGCCGAAATGGGTGGGCAGCGGGTCGACCGGGTGCTCGCGCAGCTGTTTCCCGAACACTCCCGCACGCGATTGCAGGCCTGGTTGCGCGACGGCTACGTGCTCGTCGACGGCGCGGCGCGCGAGGCCAAGCACAAGCTGCGCGGCGGCGAACACCTGAGCGTGGTCGAGCCCGAAGCCGAGCCCCTGGGCGCGGAACTGCCCGAGGACATCCCGCTCGCAGTGCTCTTCGAGGACGCCCACATCCTCGTCCTCGACAAGCCGCCCGGGCTGGTCGTGCATCCGGGCAGCGGCAACCGCAGCGGCACGCTGCTCAATGCGCTGCTGCACCACGCGCCGCAACTCGAGACGGTGCCGCGTGCCGGCATCGTGCATCGCCTCGACAAGGAAACCAGCGGCTTGATGGTAGTGGCCAAGACGCTTGCGGCCCAGACCGCGCTGGTGCGTCAGCTGCAGGCACGTGACGTGGGTCGGCACTATCTGGCGCTGGTGCATGGGGCGCTTGCCGGGCCGGGCAGTGTCGATGCGCCCGTCGGGCGTCATCCGACGCATCGCACGAAGATGGCCGTAATCGAGGGCGGGCGCGAGGCGCGCACGCACTACGTCGTGCGCGAGCGCCTGCGCGCTGCGACTCTGGTCGAATGCCGCCTCGAGACCGGTCGCACGCACCAGATCCGCGTGCACATGGCGAGCATCGGCCATCCGCTCGTCGGCGATCCGGTCTATGGCCGGCGGCGCAGCGGTGATGCGCTGCGCGACGCCTTCGCCCGCCAGGCCCTGCATGCCTTCCGGCTGGCGCTGGTGCATCCGGCCAGTGGTGAGCCCATGCAGTGGGAGGTCGGGCTGCCCGCAGATTTCGCGCATTTGCTCGACGCCTTGCGACGCGAGGCAGGCGCGTGAGGTCGGCCGACTGGATCGTTCCCGACTGGCCGGCGCCGGCGACGGTGCGCGCACTGGTGACCACGCGCAGTGGCGGCGTCAGTACCGGACCCTATGCCGGACTCAATCTCGGCGATCACGTCGGCGACGATCCGGCCCTGGTCGAGTGCAACCGCCGACTGCTCGCCGCACATCTGCCGGCGGAGCCGATCTGGTTGCAGCAGGTGCATGGTACGGCCGTGGCCGATGCCGATGCAGCTGCGCCAGCGGTGCCGGCCGACGCAGCGTTGGCGCGTCGCCCGAGCACGGTTTGCGCGGTGCTCACGGCGGACTGTCTGCCCGTGCTGCTGTGCAATATCCACGGCCGTGTGGTGGCGGCCGCGCATGCCGGGTGGCGCGGGCTCGCAGCCGGCGTGCTGGAGAACACCGTCACGGCGATGGGCGGCGAGCCGCGCGAACTGATGGCCTGGCTCGGACCGGCCATCGGGCCGCAGGCTTTCGAGGTAGGCGACGAGGTGCGCGAGACCTTTCTCGCAGCCGATGGCGCGGCGGCCCAGGCGTTTGAACCGGGCGTGCGCGAGGGCAAGTGGCTGGCCGACCTGTATGCGCTGGCGCGGCTGCGCCTGCGTGCGGCCGGGGTGCCGGCGGTGCATGGTGGCCGATGGTGTACGCTGAGCGATGCGGCGCGCTTTTATTCGTTCCGGCGCGACGGCGTCACCGGGCGATTCGCCTCGCTGATCTGGATCGAGGGCACGGGCGAGGCTTGATCGCCCGTATCGCTGCCACTATCGTCTGGTTCCGGTGCGGGCTCGCGCAGCGCCTTGGCGCGCCTGCGCCCCGGCGTGCCGAAAATCCACAGGAACAGTGCGAGCGGGCCGAGGCCGGCGAAGACGAAGGTCAGCACGCCGCCCACCGGGTTGGGATTGACGATGGCGACCATCGTCACGACGTACATCCAGCCGATTGCGATGAGGTACATGGCCGGGGATTCTACCCGGAGCGGAGGAGGGAATGCGTGGCCGGTGACGGAGGCTGGAACGAGGCATTCGCGGCGCTCGCCGCGGCGCTGCAGCGCGTGATGGCCGTTGGCGGCGCCGAAGCGGTGCAGCTGACCGAACTGCAGCGCGAGTGCGCGACACGCCACGCCGAGCTGTGGCGCACGATGCTGGGCCGTGCGCCGGGCGAGGCCGTCGAGCCGGTGGCGCCGCCGTCGCGTGGCGACCGGCGCTTCTCGACGCCGGAATGGAGCGAGAGCCCCGTTCACGACTATCTGCGTCAGGCCTATCTGATCAACGCCGAGTTCGTATCCGCATGCGCCGCCGCACTGCCCTGCGAAGATGCGCGCGAGAAGGCGCGCATGCAGTATCTGGCCCGCCAGTTCGTCGATGCGCTGGCGCCGTCGAATTTCGCCGCGACCAATCCGGAATTCGTGCGTGCTGCGCTCGAGAGCGAGGGCGAGAGCATCTCGCGCGGCATCGCCAACCTGCTCGCGGATCTCGGTCGCGGGCGCATCTCGATGACCGACGAGAGTGCCTTCGAGGTCGGCCGCGATCTGGCCGTGACGCCGGGCGAGGTGATCTTCGAGAACCGGCTGATGCAACTCATCCAGTACGCACCGGCGACCGCGCAGGTCGCCTCCAAGCCGCTGCTGATCGTGCCGCCCTGCATCAACAAGTACTACATCCTCGACCTGTCGCCCGAGAACTCCTTCGTGCGCTTCGTCGTCGAGCAGGGATTCACGGTATTCATGATTTCGTGGAAGAGCGCCGGCCCCGACGAGGCGCATCTGGGTTGGGACGACTATGTCGAGACTGGCGTGTTCGAGGCGCTGCGCGTGGTGCGCGCCATCACCCGCGTGCGCGAACCCAACGTGCTGGGCTTTTGCATCGGCGGCACCTTGCTCGCCAGCGCGCTCGCCGTGGCCGCTCCGCTGCGGCGCGGGCGCGTCGCTTCGCTCACGCTGATGACGACGCTGCTCGATTTCGAGGAGTCGGGCGAGCTGGGCTGTCTGGTCGACGAGAACGCGGTCGCCGCGCGCGAACGTGCCGCCGCCGAGGGCGCGCCGATGCGCGGCACGGAGCTGGCCGGCGTATTCGCGTCGCTGCGCGCCAACGAGCTGATCTGGCCCTATGTCGTGGGCAATTACCTCAAGGGCGAGCGCCCGCCGGCCTTCGATCTGCTGTACTGGAATTCGGACAGCACCAACCTGCCGGGGCGCTTCGCCGCGTGGTATCTGCGCAACATGTATCTGGACAACGCACTGCGCGATCCTGGCAGGCTGGCTATCCTAGGAGCGGACGTGGATCTGGGGCGCATCGACGCGCCGGCGTATCTGTTCGCGGCGGCGGAGGATCACATCGTGCCGTGGCACGGTGCCTACGCATCGCGTGCGCTGCTCGGCGGAGACACCTGCTTCGTGCTCGGAGCCAGCGGTCACATCGCCGGCGCGATCAACCCGGCCTCGCGCAACCGCCGCAGCTATCGCTGCGACGGCCCCGACACGGACGATGCCGAATCCTGGCTGGCCGGCAGCATCGAGCGGCCGGGAAGCTGGTGGCTGGACTGGGTCGAGTGGTTGCGCGCGCGCAGCGGCCGGTCGGTGGCTGCGCGTACGCCGGGCAACGCGCGTTTCGCGCCGATCGAAGCGGCGCCGGGACGTTATGTGACGGAGCGGACCTGACCGGGTCCGACGAGACGGTCCGCCGGCACGATCGAGCGGACCATGGAAGGCAAGAGGAGACAGCAAATGACACGTGTGGCACTCGTAACCGGCGGCATGGGCGGGCTTGGCGAGGCGATCTGCATCAAGCTCTCGGCGCTCGGTTACCGCGTCGTGACGACGTATTCGCCGTCCAATACCAAGGCCGAGGAATGGCTGCAGAGCATGCAGAACATGGGCTATGGCTTCAAGGGCTTTCAGTGCGACGTGTCGGATTTCGACTCGTGCGGGGCCTGTATCGACGAGGTCACGAAAGCGGTCGGGCCGGTCGATGTGCTGGTCAATAACGCCGGCATCACGCGCGACATGACCTTCCGCAAGATGGGCAAGGCCGACTGGGACGCGGTGTTGCGCACCAACCTCGACAGCGTGTTCAACATGACCAAGCACGTCATCGAGGGAATGATCGAGCGCCGCTGGGGGCGCGTGATCAACGTCTCGTCGGTCAACGGCCAGAAGGGCGCCTTCGGCCAGACCAACTATTCGGCCGCCAAGGCCGGCGTGCATGGCTTCACCAAGGCGCTCGCGCTGGAGACGGCGCGCGCCAGCGTGACCGTCAACACCATCTCGCCGGGCTACATCGGCACCAAGATGGTGACGTCCATCCCGCAGGAGATTCTCGATTCCAAGATCCTGCCGCAGATTCCGCTCGGGCGGCTCGGAAAGCCCGAGGAGATCGCCGGTCTGGTGGCCTATCTGGCCTCCGAGGAGGCGGCCTTCGTGACCGGTGCGAACATCTCGATCAACGGCGGTCAGCACATGTACTGAGCGCTCGGCCAGCTAGGCTGCAGCACCCGACGGCGCCGGCGAGAAATCGCCTGCGCCGTTGCTTTTTGGATACTGCAGTGCAAAACAGAATCTCCTTGTGTTTATAATCGACAGGCACTTATTCGTTGACGCATTGCCGCAATTGAAGCTTGCGCGGTAGACGTCGGCCTTGCATTACCACCCCCAAGGAGATCCATATGACAGCGAAGATCGCACTCGTCACCGGCGGCATGGGCGGACTCGGCACGGCCATCTGTCAGGCGCTGGCCAAGGACGGCTTCACCGTCGTTGCCAACTGCCTGCCCGGCTACGAGGAGAAGGAAGCATGGCTGGCCACGCAGCGTGACCTCGGTTACCGCTTCGCGGCGGCCGAAGGCGACGTCGCCGACTATGATTCCTGCGCGGCCATGGTCGCCAGGGTCGAAGCCGACATCGGGCCGATCGACGTGCTCGTCAACAACGCCGGCATCACGCGCGACAAGTTTTTCCCGAAGATGGAAAAGCAGATGTGGGATGCGGTGATCAACACCAATCTGAACAGCCTGTTCAACGTCACCCACCACATCTCCGCGAAGATGGCTGAGCGCGGCTGGGGTCGCATCATCAACATCTCGTCGGTCAACGGCGTCAAGGGCCAGGCCGGCCAGACCAACTACTCCACGGCCAAGGCCGGCGTGCTCGGCTTCACCAAGGCGCTGGCCGCGGAGTTGGCGACCAAGGGCGTTACCGTCAACGCCATCGCGCCGGGTTACATCGCCACCGAGATGGTCATGGCCATCCGCGAAGACATCCGTCAGGCGATCACCGATTCCGTGCCGATGAAGCGCCTGGGCAAGCCCGAGGAAGTCGGTGCGCTGTGTGCCTACCTGGCCTCGGACATGGCTGGCTACATGACCGGCGCCACGCTCAACATGAACGGTGGCCTGCACATGTGCTGAGTGCCTTTGGCGTGCACTGCGACACGGCCCAAACCCCGCGGATTCGCGGGGTTTTCTTCTTGGCGCGCTATAATCGGCCGCAGTGCAATGCAAATCCGCCGACGCCAAGGAGAACATCCAGCATGGCCGACAAGTCGCGACTCATAAAGAAGTATCCCAACCGCCGCCTGTACGACACACGCACCAGTTCGTACATCACGCTGGCGGACGTCAAAGAGCTGGTGCTCGAGCGCGAGGAGTTCCAGGTGGTCGACGCCAAGTCGGGTGACGACCTCACCCGCGCCATCCTGCTGCAGATCATTCTCGAGGAAGAAGCCGGTGGTTCGCCGATGTTCACCAGCGACCTGCTCGCCCAGATGATCCGCTTCTACGGCAATGCCACGCAGGGCATGATGGGCAAGTATCTGGAGAACAACATCAAGGCCTTCACCGACATGCAGGCCAAGCTGCAGGATCAGGCGCGCTCGCTGTACGGCGACAACAACGCGGTCAGCCACGACCTGTGGGCGCAGTTCATGAATTTCCAGGGGCCGGCGCTCAACAGCGTGATGGGCGCCTATCTGGAACAAAGCCGCAAGATGTTCGAGCAGATGCAGGAACAGATCGACAGTCAGACGCGCAGCATGTTCACCGGCTTTACGTTCCCGAACTACGGCCAGCGAGCGCAGGACGACGAGTCCGGCGACAAGAAGAAGTGAATCCCGCCGGCCGTGGCCGGCAATAGACGAGTTTCCATGACCCGAATCATCGAACGGGACGCGCCGCGAGTCGGCTTCGTCTCCCTGGGCTGTCCCAAGGCGACAGTCGATTCCGAAAACATCCTCACGCGTCTGCGCGCCGAGGGCTACGAGATCTCCGCGAGCTACGACGACGCCGATCTGGTGGTGGTCAACACCTGCGGCTTCATCGATGCGGCGGTCGAGGAATCGCTCGACGCGATCGGCGAGGCGCTGGCCGAGAACGGCAAGGTCATCGTCACCGGCTGCCTGGGTGCCAAGGAGGGCGTGGTGCAGACGGCGCATCCGCAGGTGCTGGCCGTGACCGGGCCGCACGCGACCGAGGAGGTCATGCGCGCGGTGCACCAGCATGTGCCCAAGCCGCACGAGCCCTTCGTCGACCTGGTGCCGCCGCAGGGCGTGCGCCTGACGCCGCGGCACTACGCCTATCTGAAGATTTCCGAGGGCTGCAATCACCGCTGCAGTTTCTGCATCATCCCGTCGATGCGCGGCGATCTGGTCAGCCGCCCCATCCACGAGGTCATGCGCGAGGCCGAGGCGCTGGCCGAGGCGGGCGTCAAGGAAATCCTCGTCGTCTCGCAGGACACCAGCGCCTACGGCGTGGATACGCGCTACCGTACCGGCTTCTGGAACGGCCGCCCGATCAAGACGCGGCTGCTGGATCTGGCCACTGCGCTTGGCGAACTGGGCGTATGGGTCCGTCTGCACTACGTCTATCCCTACCCGAGCGTCGACGACCTGATCCCGCTGATGGCCGAAGGCAAGATCCTTCCGTATCTGGACATCCCGTTCCAGCACGCCAGTGCGCGCATCCTCAAGGCCATGCGCCGCCCGGCCAGCTCCGAGAACGTACTCGCCCGCATCCGCAAGTGGCGCGAGATGTGCCCGGATCTGACCATTCGCTCGACCTTCATCACCGGCTTCCCCGGCGAGACCGAAGAAGATTTCCAGGAACTGCTGCAGTTTCTCGCCGAGGCCGAACTCGACCGTGTCGGCGCCTTCGCGTACTCGCCGGTCGAGGGCGCGGCCGCGAACGAATTGGCCGATCCGGTACCCGAGGAAGTGCGCGACGAACGCCGCATGCGCCTGATGGCCTTCCAGGAGGATATCTCCACGCAGCGTCTCGAACGCTGGATCGACCGCGAGATCGACGTGCTCGTCGACGACATCGACGAGGAGGGTGCGCTCGCCCGTTCCTGCGCGGATGCGCCCGAGATCGACGGCATGGTCATCATCCCCGACGGCGAACACCTCGAGGTCGGCCAGTTCGCGCGTGTGCGCATCACCGATTGCGACGTCCACGACCTCTACGCCCGACCCCTGTAGACGGAGACGCCGATGTACGAAGCCTCGCTGACCGCGCGTGAAGACGGCAAGGCTGTCATCGGCCTGGCGCTGGGCAGCGGCGCGGCGCGCGGGTGGGCGCACATCGGGGTGCTTACCGAACTCGAGCGCTGCGGCGTGCGCCCCGACGTAGTGTGCGGGTGCTCGATCGGCGCGCTGGTCGGGGCGGCCTACGTCTCCGGCAAGGTGCATGAGATGGGCGAGTGGGTGACCGGGCTGGAATGGCATGACGTGGTCGGCATGCTCGACCTGAGCTTTCGCGGCGGGCTGATTCGCGGTGAAAAGGTGCTCAACTACTGCGCGAAGCATTTCTTCGCCGAGAATTTCTCCGCGCTCGACCGGCCGTTCGCCTGTGTCGCCACCGAACTGGCCAGCGGGCGCGAACTGTGGCTGCGTGACGGCTCTCTTACCGATGCGGTCCGCGCGTCGGTGGCGCTGCCCGGGCTGTTCTCGCCGGTGGAACGCAACGGGCGCGTGCTGGTCGATGGGGGGCTGGTCAATCCGGTGCCGGTGTCGCTGTGCCGCGCGCTGGGCGCGGACATCGTGATCGCGGTCGAGCTTGGCTCGGGGGTGGTCGGCAAACACCGCAGCGCGCGACAGGACAAGGCCGAGCCGGATCCGAGTCTGGCGAGCAGGTTGCTGGGCAAGGTCGGGATCGGCGTTGGCAATGACGAGGTCGCCGACGAGCTGCCCTCGCTCGCCGACGTGATCGCCTCGAGCATCAACATCATGCAGATGCGCATCGCGCGCAGTCGTCTGGCGGGCGAGCCGGCCGACGTGCTGATCTCGCCGCGCGTCGCCCAACTCGACATGATGGAGTTCCACCGCGCGGCCGAAGCCGTGGAGGAAGGCAGGGCGGCGGTAAGGCGCGTGCACGCGCAACTCATGCACGCGCTCGATCGGGAGTGATCCGCATGGATGACGCAAACGTGATCAGTGCTCTGGCCGATGCGCTGGGCGAGTCCCAAGTGATCGTCGACGAGGCGGCCCAGGCGCAGTGGCTGACCGACTGGCGTGGCCGCTACCGCGGTCAGGCGCTGGCCGTGGTCTTTCCGCAGAATACCGGCGAGGTGGCCGCAGCGGTGCGCATATGTGCGCAGGCCGGTGTGGCGATGGTGCCGCAGGGTGGCAACACCGGCTTGTGCGGCGGCGCGACGCCGACCGGCGAGCAGCGGTCGGTGGTGATCAACCTCTCGCACATGAAGCGTGTGCTGGCGGTCGACACGGCCAACGACACGCTCACCGTCGAGGCCGGCTGCACGCTCGCCACGGTGCAGCAGGTGGCGGCCGACAACGGACGCCTGTTTCCGTTGTCGCTGGCCTCGGAGGGCAGTTGCGAGGTCGGCGGCAATCTGTCGACCAATGCCGGCGGGGTGCAGGTACTGCGCTACGGCAACATGCGCGAGCTGGTACTCGGAGTCGAGGTGGTCTTGTCCGACGGTCGCATCTGGGACGGTTTGCGCGCGTTGCGAAAGGACAATACCGGCTACGACCTCAAGCAGTTGTTCATCGGTGCCGAGGGCACCCTTGGCATCGTCACGGCGATGGTGCTCAAGCTCTTTCCCGCGCCGCGTGCGCGCGCCACCGCCTGGGTGGCGGTGCCCGGGCCGGCAGCGGCCGTGGCGCTGCTGCGCGCGGTGCAGGGCGCCTGCGGCGATCGCGTCACGGCCTTCGAGATCGTCGGGCGGGAAGCGCTGGAACTGGTGCTGCGGCACATCCCCGATACGCGCGCGCCGTTCGGTCAGGTCGGCGAATGGGCGGTGTTGCTGGAGTTGTCGGACACCGGCGAGGGCGAGGCGCTCGACGCGCTGCTCGAAGCCGCGCTGGCGGACGGCTTCGAGACCGGGCTGGTCGAGGATGCGGTGATCGCCAGCAGCGTCGCGCAGGCACGCGCGCTGTGGGCGCTGCGCGAGAACATCTCGGAGGCGCAGCGCCTCGAAGGCGTGAGCATCAAGCACGACATCGCCGTGCCGGTGAGCCGCGTCGGCGAATTCCTCGAGCGCGCCGGCCGGGCACTGTGCGAGCGCTGGCCCGATACCCGCATTGTCGCCTTCGGCCATATCGGCGACGGCAATCTGCACTACAACCTGTCCAAGGCCGACGCACTGGCCAACCGCGACTTCATCGAACGCACGCCCGAGATCAACCGCGTCGTGCATGACCTGGTCGACGCGCTGGGCGGCTCGATCTCGGCCGAACATGGCCTGGGGCAACTCAAGCGCGAGGAGATCACGCGCTATCGCAGCGTGGTGGAACTGGAGATGATGCGCGCGCTCAAGCGTACATTCGACCCGCAGGGCTTGATGAATCCGGGCAAGGTGGTGTGATCGCAATTCGTCGGAAACAGGCTTTACACCCTGCAGGTCGGCCCCTATAATGCGCGCTCTTTCGCCGTCGGGGGTATAGCTCAGCTGGGAGAGCGCTTGCATGGCATGCAAGAGGTCAGCGGTTCGATCCCGCTTACCTCCACCATAGAAAGACTAGGTCCCCATCGTCTAGAGGCCTAGGACACTACCCTTTCACGGTAGGTACCGGGGTTCGAATCCCCGTGGGGACGCCACAGTACAGGGCGACACGCATTGCGCGGGTCGCGGAGCCGGCGAAGCGCTTGCCGGCGAGCAGTTCAAGAAGCGCGGAGTGGTAGTTCAGTTGGTTAGAATACCGGCCTGTCACGCCGGGGGTCGCGGGTTCGAGTCCCGTCCACTCCGCCAACGATTTCATGCTGGTGTCGCGCGAGGGCCTTTGGCGCGTGATGCTTGCGGGAGGTAGTCTCTCTCGCTATAATCGCGGGCTTCGGTTCGGGGGTATAGCTCAGCTGGGAGAGCGCTTGCATGGCATGCAAGAGGTCGGCGGTTCGATCCCGCCTACCTCCACCAACCGGAACGATGTCCCCATCGTCTAGAGGCCTAGGACACTACCCTTTCACGGTAGGTACCGGGGTTCGAATCCCCGTGGGGACGCCAGTCAAGGCGACACGCACTGCGCGGGTCGTCAGTCGGCAAAGCGCTTGCCGGCAGCAGTGCAAAAGCGCGGAGTGGTAGTTCAGTTGGTTAGAATACCGGCCTGTCACGCCGGGGGTCGCGGGTTCGAGTCCCGTCCACTCCGCCAACCTCTTGCCGCGATCGAGCGGCCGGATACGGGAGCCGATGGCTCCTTTTTTCGTTTACCCCTGTCGCGTCGTTGGCGAAGTTCCTCCCGGCGGCTAGAATGCCGGGCTCTCCCTGTAGTTCAATGGATAGAACGAGCGCCTCCTAAGCGCTAGATCTGGGTTCGACTCCCGGCGGGGAGGCCACGCGTTCGCGGTCTTTGCCATGCCCCTGCTCTCACTCGAAAACGCCTGCCTCGCCTTCGGTCACGTCGATCTCCTCGACCACGCCGCCTTCCAGGTCGACGCCGGCGAGCGTGTCGCGCTCATCGGTCGCAACGGTTCGGGCAAGTCGAGCCTGCTGCGCGCCATCGCCGGTCAGGGCACGCTCGACGACGGCCAGTTGCGGCGCGAACCGGGCAGCGTCGTGGCCTACGTGCCGCAGGAGCCCGACTTCGATCTCGATCAGGACGTGTTTTCGGTGGTCGCCGAAGGCCTGGGTGACACTGCCCGCGTGCTGGTCGAATACCACGCCCTGATGCACACCCTGGGCAGCGCGCCCGACGATGCCGCGATGGCCCGCCTCGAGTACCTGCAGCACGAGATCGAGACCTCCGACGGCTGGCGTCTGAACCAGCGTGTCGAGGAGACCTTGCTGCGTCTCGAACTCGACGGCGCTGCGCGCGTTGCGGAACTGTCCGGTGGCGGCATCAAGCGTGTCGCGCTGCTGCGCGCACTCGTGGCAGAGCCGGATCTGCTGCTGCTCGACGAACCGACCAACCACCTCGATCTGGACGGCATCGAGTGGCTGGAGGTGCTGATCCGTGATTTTCGCGGTGCGGTGGTGGTGATCACCCACGATCGGGTCTTCCTCGACAACGTCGCCACGCGCATCGTCGAACTCGACCGTGGACGGCTGGCAAGCTATCCGGGCCGATTCTCTGAATACACGGCACGCAAGGCGCAGGAACTCGAGGCCGAGGCGCGTGCCGATGCACGCTTCGACAAGATGCTCGCGCAGGAAGAGGTGTGGATCCGCAAGGGGGTGGAGGCGCGGCGTACGCGCAACGAGGGTCGCGTGCGGCGCCTCGAGGCCTTGCGCCGCGAGCGCGCGGCGCGGCGCGAACGTCTGGGCAACGTCCGGCTGGCGGTGGACCAGGGCGAGCGCAGCGGGCAGATGGTGGCCGAACTGCACGCGGTCTCCAAGGCCTTCGGCGACAAGGCGGTGGTGCGAGAATTCTCGACGCGCATCATGCGTGGCGACCGCATTGGCTTCATCGGGCCCAACGGCACGGGCAAGACCACGCTGCTCAAGCTCATCCTCGGCGAACTGGAACCCGACAGCGGTCACGTGCGGCGCGGCACGCGCCAGTCGGTGGCCTACTTCGACCAGATGCGCGAGCAGCTCGACCCCGAGCTGCCGCTGACCGAGGTCATCAGCCCGGGTTCGGACTTCATCGAGATCGGCGGCGAGCGCAAGCACGTCATCGGTTATCTGGGCGATTTCCTGTTTGCGCCGGCACGCGCGCGATCGCCGGTCAAGACGCTCTCCGGCGGCGAGCGCAACCGGCTGCTGCTGGCGCGATTGTTCGCGCGCCCGGCCAACCTGCTGGTGCTCGACGAACCCACCAACGATCTCGACATCGAGACGCTGGATCTGCTCGAGGACCTGCTTTCGCGTTACGACGGCACACTCTTCCTGGTCAGCCACGACCGCGCCTTTCTCGACAACGTCGTGACCCAGGTCATCGCATCCGAGGGCGACGGCCGCTGGGGCGAGTATGTGGGTGGCTATTCCGATTGGGTGCGCGCGCGCGAGATGGCGCGTCAGGTGCCTGAGTCCGTGCGCGCTTGCGCTACGTCGCGCCCGCAGGGGAGGGGCGACAAGAGCGCTGCGCCGCAGCCCGCGGGCAAGCTTTCGTTCAACGAAAAGCGCGAGCTCGAAGCCCTGCCGGCGAAGATCGCCGCCCTCGAGTCGGAGCAGGCGAGCCTGCAGGCTCGCCTGTCCGATCCGGCACTGTACCGCGACGCACCCGACGAGGTGGGCAAGGCGACCACGCGGCTGGATGCAGTCGAGATCGAACTCGAGGAGGCCATGTCGCGCTGGATCGAACTCGAATCGCGGCCCGCCTGACGAGGCTCAATCGTCTGCGGAATCCCAGCGTTCGCGCACTTCGGCGGGTACGCCCAGGCGGTCGAGCAATTGTCCGCGATTGATCGGCAGCAGCCGAACCAGGTCGTCGACGATGCCCGGCAGGGTCGGACTGTCCCAGCCCGCGTGACCCGTGGCACGCGCGAAGGCCAGCGCCAGAGCGACGTTGCGCACGCGCGGGTTGTTCTCGTGGGTCTCGTCCATCAGGGTCACGAGCAGTTGCGGCAGATGCCAGTGTTGTGCGAGTCCGATCTGGATCTGGTGCTCGCTGCATCCGAGCACGGCGCGATAGGCGTGCGCGATCGCCGACCCCGATTCACCGGCGACGCGAGCCTGCGTCTGCTCGGCCAGCGGGCTGGCGTGAATCCACAGCAGGATCTCGCTGACCGGGCGCAGCAGGGTCGCGAGCGCGACCTCGTCGACGTCGATGTCGTGGCGCAGGATCGCCCAGTCGCGGGCCAGATGGGCGGCCTTGCGCGCCCATGCGCACACATGCAGGGTTTCGATGAGTGCGCGCGGCCGGCCGGCCAGTGTTTCCTCGACCGTTGGCAAGCCGGTGAAGGCCTCGAAGAACGGATCCACGCCGATCATCATGATCGCCCGCTCCACGGTGGTGATGTCGTGATTCTGCGAGCGATGGCGGTGCTCTTCCATCCATACGATCAGCCGTACCGCGAAGAGTGGATCGCCCAGCGCGATCGCCGCGACCTGACGCGCGTTCACGCTGTCGCGCGCCTCGCGCATGACCTCGAGCTGCCGCGCCGTCTGGCGCAGCACGGGGAGTTCGCGGGCGGCGAGAAAGCCTACATAGGCTTCGGCCGACGCCAGCGGTTTTTCGAGTATGCTCATTCGTGACTGCGCACAGTGTTGCCTAGACGTTCCGATTATGGAGACTCGGGTCGCGAAAAAGAAGGCCTGGCGAGGCATTGCGGGCTTGTGGCTATAATCGTCCCGTGTTCTGAGGAGCGGGGCCGGACAGGGAGGGGGAGCAGATGAGTGCAGCCTTCAGGGCATACCTGATCGATCAGGACGAGCAGCGCAAGGTGCACGGTAGCCTGGGCACGATGACGCATGACCAGCTCGACCCGGGCGAGGTCACGATCCGCGTGCGATATTCGAGCATCAACTACAAGGATGCGCTCGCCGCCACCGGCGCGGGCAAGATCATCCGGCGCTTCCCCTGTGTCGGCGGCATCGATCTGGCGGGTGTCGTCGAGGACAGTTCGGATGCGCGCTTCAAGGCCGGCGACGAGGTCATCGCTACCAGTTTCGACATCGGCGTGTCACACCACGGCGGTTTCGCCGAGTTTGCGCGCGTGCCGGCCGACTGGGTCGTGCCGTTGCCCCAGGGGCTGAGCTGCTTCGAGGCGATGGCGCTGGGCACGGCCGGGTTCACCGCGGCGCTGGGCATCGTGCGCATGGAGTCGTGTGGCCTGGTACCCGAGAACGGGCCGGTGATCGTCACCGGCGCGACCGGCGGGGTTGGTGGGCTGGCCATCGACATGCTCGCCGGACGCGGCTACGAGGCCGTCGCACTCACCGGCAAGGCCGACGAATCGGACTACCTGACCGGGCTGGGCGCGAGCGCCGTGCGCCTGCGCGGCGACATCGACTTCGACAAGGTGCGCCCCCTCGAGGGCGCGGAATGGGCCGGCGCGATCGACAACGTCGGCGGCTCCATACTGGCCTGGGTGCTGGCGACGATGAAGCTCGGCGGTACGGTCGCCAGCATCGGCAACGCGGCGGATTTTCGCCTGAACACGACCGTCTTCCCCTTCATCCTGCGCGGCGTGAGCCTGCTCGGCATCGATTCGGCGAACGCCGCTTTTCCGCTGCGCGGCGAGGTCTGGCAGCGCCTGGCACAAGACCTCAAGCCGCGTCATCTGGAGCGCGTGAGCCGCGTGATCGGGCTCGACGAGTTGCCGGGCGCGTTCGAGGACTTCATCGCCGGGCGGGTCAAGGGGCGTACGGTCGTGCGTCTCGCCGACTGACGCGGAACATGCGGATGAACGAAGACACGAACGCGCTGCCGCGGCTGCTCATCGTCGATGACTCGCGCATGGTGCGGGCGAGCATCATCAAGCAGATCCGCGATCGTTTCGACTGCCGCGAGGAGTGCGACGGCGAGGCTGCCTGGGAAGCGCTGGTGGTCGATTCCACCGTGCAGGTGCTGATCACCGACATCGGCATGCCGCGCCTCGACGGCTACGGCCTGATCGAGCGGGTGCGCGCTTCGCGCATCGCGCGCCTGCACAAGTTGCCGATCATCGTCATTTCCGGCGACGAGGACGATGGTGCGCGCGAACGGGCGCGTGAGCTGGGTGCCAACGACTTCATCACCAAGGGCATCGGCACGGCCGAACTGGTCGCGCGACTCGATACGCTGACGCGCTACGGACAGACCAGTCGCGAACTCGAGGAAAGCCGCGAGGCGCTCGCCAACCACAGCCCGATCGATCCCGGCTCGGGGCTGACCACGCGCGCCTACATGAACTGGCGTGCCAGCCAGGATCTCGCCCTGGCCCGGCGCCAGCAGGGCGGTGTCAGCGTGATGGTGTTCGAGATCGACCGCATCGATGAGGTGGTGGCAAAGTACGGTCATCAGGTCGCCGAACTGATCGCGAAGAAGCTGCGCGCGATTCTGGCGCTCAAGGTGCGCCACGAGGACACCGTGTCCGAACTGGGCATCGGAAAGTTCATGCTGCTTTCGCCGCTGACCGACATGGTCGCGGCCAGTGCATTCGCGATGCGGTTGCAGTCGGCCATCGGCAAACTGGTGATGACTTATCGCGGCGAGCAGATCCGGGTCGGCGTCTCGGCGGGGGTGTCCAGCACCTACGTCGACGGGCTGGACACGCTCAGTCGCCTCACCGAGCTCGCGTTCGAGCGTCTGGCCGGCGCCCAGTCGGCCGGCGGCAACCGTGTGTTCGGCAAGGATGGCGAGATCACGCGCGAGGTCATCGAGCGCATGCTGCGTCGCGCCGTCAGCGTCGACCAGGCGCTCAACCACCTTCGGCTCGGTCAGGAAGACGAGATCGCGGCGCTGCTGCCGGACCTGCTGCTCGCGCTGCAGCCCCTGCTGCAATTCGCCGAGCGACGACTGCAACTGGGGCTGCCGATGGCGCGTCTGGAGCGCCTCGCCAGGGAAACCGCAACAGGAGAGGAATCGATGGAATGATGCGGTGAAATCCCGGCCCCGACCACGGGCGACCGGCCGGCCACAGACCGGAACACCGCCGTGTGCTTGTAGCGAGGAGGACATATGGTGGGCTACATCGATTTTCACCGACGCTCGATCGAGGATCGTGAAGGCTTCTGGCGGGATCAGTCGCGGCTCGTCGACTGGCAGCAGACTCCGCAGACGATCTGCGACTATTCTCGTCCGCCCTTCGTCAAATGGTTCGTCGGCGGCACGACCAATCTGTGTCACAACGCCGTCGATCGCCATGCCGCCGCGCGACCGCGTGACCCGGCGCTGATCTACGTATCGACCGAGACCGACACCGAGCGCACCTATTCATATGCCGACCTGTTGTGCGAGGTCGAGCGAATGGCAGCGATATTCATCGAACTCGGCGTGAAGCGCGGCGATCGTGTGCTGATCTACATGCCGATGATTCCCGAGGCCTGTTTTGCGATGCTCGCCTGCGCGCGCATCGGCGCAGTGCACTCGGTGGTCTTCGGCGGCTTCGCGCCGGCATCGCTGGCCACGCGCATCGATGACGCCAGACCGGTGCTGATGATCAGCGCCGACGCGGGCATGCGCGGCGGCAAGGCGATCCCCTACAAGCACCTGGTCGACGACGCCTGTCGCCTCGCCGAGCATCCGCCAGCGCATGTGCTGATCGTCGACCGCGGCATCGACAAGGGCTTTGCCCGAACCGAGGGGCGTGACGTCGATTACGCCGAGATGCGGCGCAAGCACGTGGACGCGGCCGTGCCCGTGGAATGGCTGGAATCGAGCGAACCGAGCTACATCCTGTACACCTCGGGCACCACCGGCAAGCCCAAGGGGGTGCAGCGCGACACCGGTGGCTACTGCGTGGCGCTGGCCGCCTCGATGCAGCACCTCTTCACGGGTGGGCCCGGTGAAACCATGTTCGTGACTTCAGACATCGGCTGGGTGGTGGGGCACAGCTACATCATCTACGCGCCGCTGATCGCGGGTATGGCCACGGTCATGTACGAGGGCACGCCCATCCGTCCCGACGCTGGCGTGTGGTGGCGCATCGTCGAGAAGTACCGCGTCAACGTCATGTTCTCCGCACCGACCGCGATCCGCGTGCTCAAGAAGCAGGATACGGCCTGGCTGCACAGCTGCGACCTGTCCTCGCTCAAGCACCTGTTCCTGGCGGGCGAGCCGCTCGACGAAACCACGCATCGCTGGATCGCCGAGGAACTGGACATCCCGGTCATCGACAACTACTGGCAGACGGAAACCGGCTGGCCCATCCTCTCGGCGATGCCCGGCATCGAAAAGACGCCGATCAAGTACGGCTCGCCGAGCTTCCCCGTATACGGCTACGACCTGCGCCTGTTCCGCGAAGATGGCAGCGAGTGCGGGGCCAACGAGAAGGGGGTGGTGGGTATCGTCCCGCCGCTGCCGCCCGGCTGCATGACCACGGTGTGGGGGCAGGACGATCGCTTCGTGTCGACCTACTTCAGCCTGTTCAAGGATCCGCTGGTGTATTCCTCGTCCGACTGGGGCATCCGCGACGACGATGGCTACTACACCATCCTCGGGCGCATGGACGACGTGATCAACGTCGCCGGTCACCGCCTGGGCACGCGCGAGATCGAGGAGGCCGTGCAGACCCATCCGGGCGTGGCCGAAGTGGCGGTGGTGGGTGTGGCCGACGACGTCAAGGGTCAGGTGCCGATGGCCTTCGCCGTGCTCAAGGACGCTGGCGCGGCGGCCACGCCGGAGGAGGCGAAGCGCCTCGAGGCCGAGATCTCGCGCAAGGTCGACGAGTGGCTCGGTGCGATCGGCCGCCCGGCGCGCGTGTTCTTCGTCTCGGGGCTGCCCAAGACGCGCTCGGGCAAGATGCTGCGTCGCGCCATCCAGGCGCTGGCCGAAGGACGCGACCCGGGAGATCTGGCGACCATCGAGGATCCCTCGACGCTGCAGCAGATCCGCGATCGTCTGTCCGAGACGCGCGAGGGCTGAGGGGGCACAGCGCAAAAAAAGAAGCGGCCCCGTGGGGCCGCTTCTGCGTTTACGGTCGGGCCGGGCTCAACTCGTCGTCGCCGACTCGGCTTCTTCCTCGTCGAACTCCAGCTTGACCTTGCCGTCGGCACCCAGATCGATGGTCACGTGTCCGCCACTGGCCAGGCGACCGAAGAGCAGTTCGTCGGCCAGTGCAGATCGGATCGTGTCCTGGATCAGGCGTGCCATCGGACGCGCGCCCATCAGCGGGTCGAAGCCCTCGGCGGCGAGCCAGGCCTTGAGTTCGTCGGTGAAGTGGGCCTCGACCTTCTTCTCGTGCAGCTGCGCCTCGAGCTGCATCAGGAACTTGTCGACCACCTTGAGGATGATCTCGTTGTCGAGCGCAGCGAACGAGATCGTCGCATCCAGGCGGTTGCGGAACTCGGGCGAGAACAGGCGCTTGATCTCGGCCATCTCGTCACCCGACTCGCGTTTGGCCGAAAAGCCCATCACGGTCTTCTGCATGGCCTCGGCGCCCGCGTTGGTGGTCATGATGATGATCACGTTGCGGAAATCCGCCTGACGGCCGTTGTTGTCCGTCAGCGCGCCGTGGTCCATGACCTGCAGCAGGATGTTGTAGATGTCCGGGTGCGCCTTCTCGATCTCGTCGAGCAGCAGCACGCAATGCGGCTTCTTGGTGACCGCCTCGGTAAGCAGGCCGCCGTTGTCGTAACCGACGTAGCCCGGGGGCGCCCCGATCAGGCGCGATACGGCGTGGCGCTCCATGTACTCGGACATGTCGAAACGCACCAGTTCGATGCCCAGCGTGTAGGCGAGCTGGCGCGCGACCTCGGTCTTGCCCACGCCGGTGGGGCCGCTGAACAGGAAGTTGCCGATGGGCTTTTGCGGATTGCCCAGCCCCGAGCGCGACATCTTGATCGCCTTGGCGAGCGCGTCGATGGCCTCGTCCTGGCCGAAGACCATGTTCTTGAGGTCGCGTTCGAGCGTGCGCAGCGACTGGCGGTCGTCGTTGGAGACGGTGCGAGGCGGGATGCGCGCGATCTTGGCGACGATCTCCTCGATCTCGACGCGGCCGATGGTCTTGCGCTGGCGCGACTTGGGCAGGATGCGCTGAGCAGCGCCGGCCTCGTCGATCACGTCGATAGCCTTGTCCGGCAAATGGCGGTCATTGATGTAGCGCGCTGCCAGCTCGGCGGCCGAAGCCAGCGCCGCGGACGAATAGCGGACGTTATGATGTTCCTCGAAGCGGCTCTTGAGCCCCTTGAGGATCTCCACCGTCTCGGCCACGCTGGGCTCGACCACGTCGATCTTCTGGAAGCGGCGTGACAGCGCGTGATCCTTCTCGAAGATCTGACGGAATTCGGAGTAGGTGGTCGCGCCGATGCACTTGAGCTGGCCCGAGGAGAGCGCCGGCTTGAGCAGGTTGGACGCGTCCAGCGTGCCGCCCGAGGCTGCGCCGGCGCCGATCAGCGTGTGGATCTCGTCGATGAACAGGATGGTGTTGTCGGCCTCGCGCAACTGCTTGAGCACCGCCTTGAGGCGTTGTTCGAAGTCACCGCGATACTTGGTGCCGGCGAGCAGCGCCCCCATGTCCAACGCATGCACCTGCGCACCCTTGAGGATGTCGGGCACGCGGTCTTCGACGATGCGTCGCGCCAGCCCCTCGGCGATCGCAGTCTTGCCCACACCGGCCTCGCCGACCAGCAGCGGGTTGTTCTTGCGGCGGCGGCACAGCGTCTGGATGACGCGTTCGACTTCCTTCTCGCGGCCGATCAGCGGGTCGATCTTGCCGATCAGCGCCTGCTGGTTGAGGTTCTGCGTGAAGTTCTCGAGCGCACCGCCGGACTGGGCCGCTTCCTGCTCGCCTTCTGGCTCGGCCTCGGCGCGGCCGCCCTGTGCGGGGCTGCCCTGTTGCGGCGTCTTGGCGATGCCGTGGGAGATGAAGTTGACGACGTCCAGGCGCGAGATCTTCTGCCGCTGCAGGAAATACACTGCATGCGAATCCTTCTCGCCGAAGATCGCCACCAGCACGTTGGCGCCGGTCACTTCCTTCTTGCCCGAGGACTGCACGTGCAGGATGGCGCGCTGGATCACGCGCTGGAAGCCCAGCGTGGGCTGGGTGTCGACTTCCTCGACGTTCTCCACGCGAGGCGTGTGCTCGTTGATGAAGTTGGTCAGTTCCCGACGGAGTTCCTCGATGTTCGCCGCGCAGGCCTTGAGCACCTCTGCAGCCGAAGGGTTGTCGAGCAGCGCCAGCAGCAGGTGTTCGACGGTGATGAACTCGTGCCGCTTTTGCCGGGCCTCGACAAACGCCATGTGAAGACTGACTTCTAGCTCTTGCGCGATCATTCTCAGTTTTCCTCCATCACGCACGCCAGCGGGTGCTGGTGCTGCCGGGCAAAAGACACGACCTGCTCGACCTTGGTCGCCGCGACATCCCTCGGGAAGATGCCGCACACTCCTGAACCTTCCGTGTGCACTTGGAGCATGACACGCGTTGCCCGTTCGCGGTCCATGCCAAAAAATTGCTGCAGGACAATCACGACGAACTCCATCGGGGTGAAATCGTCGTTAAGCACCAGCACCTTGTAGAGCGGCGGCGGTTTGGTCTGCGTGCGCTCCGTTTCCAGTACGGAATCACTCTGTTTGTCGGTGGCCATGAGGCTCATTCTAATCCAGTCGGAGGAGAGTGCAACAAGTGCCGAAGAAGCTTGAGAGCAGGAGGTTCTGGCACTTTTACAACAACCCGGGTGTTGCGCCGCAGCAACTTTTTGCTTGATTTAAGCTTCTGAAAGAAAAAGAAAAAAATGGATGGGGCGCGGATGCATTGCGGGTCGTCGGGCATGCTCTTCATGCACATTGGGCGAAATCCCCAATATTTTCTTGACGCTCTCATATCAAGTGCGTAAAAGCAGAAATCGTGTTTGATGCAACGTACTGAACGGGCACAGTTTCCGTCGCCTGCAGCGCAGGCTGGAACCGGGCTCGATCCGATGCCGCATTGACGCAACCGCGGGCGATGCCTGCGTTACTCAGTTCATTTGAAGGATCTAGGCAATATGGCAACTGGTACCGTTAAGTGGTTCAACGACTCCAAGGGTTTCGGTTTCATTACCCCGGACGACGGAAGCGAAGATCTGTTCGCGCATTTTTCCGCGATCAACATGAGCGGGTTCAAGTCCCTGAAGGAAGGCGAGAAGGTCTCGTTCGAAGTGACCCAGGGGCCCAAGGGCAAGCAGGCCTCGAACATCCAGAAGGCCTGATCACCGCTGCAGAAGGTGCCCGGGTTCTTGGTGCCTGAAAGCAAAAAGCCGCTGAATCAGCGGCTTTTTTTCGTTCGCGGGTGGGTGTTCGCTCACTTGAGCTTCACTTCCTTGTACAGGACGTGCTTGCGAACCACCGGGTCGTACTTCATGAACTCGAGCTTGTCCGGCGTGGTGCGCTTGTTCTTCGCGCAGGTGTAGAAGTGACCGGTGCCGGCCGTCGATTCAAGCTTGATTTTTTCGCGTGCGCCTTTGGCCATGCTGTTCTCCGTTCGGTTGCTTGGGCGAGCCCGGCGTCAGACCTTCTCGCCGCGGGCGCGAAGGTCGGCGACGATGGTGTCGATGCCCTTCTTGTCGATCGTGCGCAGCGCGGCGTTCGACACGCGCAGGCGGATCCAGCGGTTCTCGGCCTCGCTCCAGAACTTGCGGTTCTGCAGGTTCGGCAGGAAGCGACGCTTGGTCTTGTTGTTCGCGTGGGAAACGTTGTTTCCCACCATCGGTGCTTTACCGGTCACTTGACAGACGCGGGCCATGGCTTGCTCCAGGGTTCGGATTTCTCGAAAACGCGTAAATATACAGGAGCATGGCCCGGCCGCGCAAGTGCGAGCGAGCAAACATCCTGCGGACTGCCTGCGGGCCGAAGCCAGATCGTGTCGCTGGCTACGTTCGCCTAACTCTTATAAAAGACATATAATCCCGGCCGGCCTCATTCGGGGGCCGATCAACCAGGAATAAAGGAACCGACGTGCTGCAAGCCTACCGTGCTCATGTCGCCGAGCGTCAAGCCCTCGGCATTCCCCCGTTGCCGCTCGATCGCGCGCAAACGACCGAACTCGTACGCCTGCTGCTGGACCCGCCGGCCGGAGAGGCGGACTTCCTGCTCGAGTTGCTGACACATCGCGTGCCTGCGGGCGTCGACGACGCGGCGCGCGTCAAGGCCGACTTTCTCGCCGCCATTGCGCGCGGCGAGACGGTCTGCGCGCTCGTCGATCGCGTGCGTGCGGTGAAACTGCTGGGCACCATGCTGGGCGGATTCAACATCAAGCCCTTGATCGAGCTGCTCGACGACGCAGAAGTTGGCGCGAGCGCGGCCGATGCACTCAAGCACACGCTGCTGATGTTCGACTACTTCCACGACGTGCGCGAGCGCGCGGACAAGGGTAGCGCGAATGCGCGTGCGGTGATGCAGTCCTGGGCCGACGCCGAATGGTTCACCAGCCGTCCCGAAGTGCCGGCGTCGATGAAGATCACGGTCTTCAAGGTCACCGGCGAGACCAACACCGACGATTTGTCGCCGGCACCGGACGCCTGGTCGCGCCCGGACATTCCGCTGCACGCACTGGCCATGCTGAAGAACCCGCGTGCCGGCATCGAGCCGGAAGAAGCCGGCGTGCGCGGTCCGGTCAAGTTCTTGCAGGATCTGCGCGCGCGCGGCAACGTCGTGGCCTATGTGGGTGACGTGGTCGGCACGGGTTCGTCGCGCAAGTCGGCCACCAACTCCGTGCTGTGGTTCACCGGCGAGGACATTCCGCACGTGCCGAACAAGCGCTTCGGCGGCGTGTGTCTGGGCAGCAAGATCGCGCCGATCTTCTTCAACACCATGGAAGACGCGGGTGCGCTGCCGATCGAGATCGACGTCAATCAGATGGACATGGGCGACGAGATCGAGCTGCGCATCGACCACGCCAAGGCGGAAGTCACTGCGTTGAAGAACGGCGAGCAGATCGCGCACAGCACGCTCAAGACGCCGGTGATCCTGGATGAAGTGCGCGCGGGGGGGCGCATCCCGCTGATCATCGGACGCGGCCTGACCGCCCGTGCGCGCGAGGCGCTGGGCCTGCCGCCCTCGACCCTGTTCCGCCTGCCGCAGGCGCCGGCCGATTCCGGCAAGGGCTTCTCGCTGGCGCAGAAGATGGTCGGCCGCGCCTGCGGCCTGCCGGAAGGGCAGGGGATCCGCCCCGGCACCTACTGCGAGCCGCGCATGACCACGGTGGGCTCGCAGGACACCACCGGCCCGATGACGCGCGACGAGCTCAAGGATCTGGCCTGCCTCGGCTTCTCGGCCGATCTGGTGATGCAGTCCTTCTGCCACACCGCGGCCTACCCCAAGCTGGTCGACGTGCGCATGCACCGCGAACTGCCGGGCTTCATCACCAACCGCGGCGGCGTGTCGCTCAAGCCCGGTGACGGCGTGATCCACTCCTGGCTCAACCGCCTGCTGCTGCCCGACACCGTCGGCACCGGTGGCGACTCGCACACGCGCTTTCCGATCGGCATCTCCTTCCCGGCCGGTTCCGGTCTGGTGGCCTTCGCCGCCGCCACCGGCGTGATGCCGCTGGACATGCCCGAATCCGTGCTGGTGCGCTTCAAGGGGCAGATGCAGCCGGGCGTGACCCTGCGCGATCTGGTCAACGCGATTCCCTACTACGCCATCCAGAAGGGCCTGCTGACGGTGGAGAAGAAGGGCAAGAAGAACATCTTCTCGGGCCGCATCCTGGAAATCGAAGGGCTGCCGGATCTCAAGGTGGAGCAGGCCTTCGAACTGTCCGACGCCTCGGCCGAGCGTTCCGCCGCGGGCTGCACGGTGCATCTGGACAAGGCGCCGATCATCGAATACATGCGCTCCAACATCACGCTGATGAAATGGATGATCGCCAACGGCTACGAAGACCGCCGCACGCTCACCCGCCGCATCCAGGCGATGGAGGCGTGGATCGCCGATCCGCAACTGCTCGCGGGCGATGCGGACGCCGAGTACGCCGCCGTGATCGAGATCGACCTGGCCGACGTCAAGGAGCCGCTGGTGGCCTGTCCGAACGATCCGGACGACGTGAAGCCGTTGTCGCAAGTGGCCGGCGACAAGATCGACGAGGTCTTCATCGGCTCGTGCATGACCAACATCGGCCACTTCCGCGCCGCCGGCAAGGTGCTCGACGGCAAGAGCGACATCCCGACCCGGCTGTGGATCGCGCCGCCGACCAAGATGGACGCGATGATCCTCAACGAGGAAGGCTATTACTCGGTGCTCGGCAAGTCCGGCGCGCGCATGGAGATGCCGGGCTGCTCGCTGTGCATGGGCAACCAGGCGCAGATCCGCAAGGGCAGCACCGCGATGTCGACCTCCACGCGCAACTTCCCCAACCGCCTGGGCATCGACACCCGCGTCTATCTGGGTTCGGCCGAACTGGCTGCGGTGTGCGCGCTGATGGGCCGCATCCCGACGCCGGCCGAGTATCTGCAGCAGGTCAGCGTGGTCAACGAGAAGGCCGCCGACATCTACCGCTACATGAACTTCGACCAGATCGCGGAGTTCCGCGAGGTGGCCGACTCGGTCGAGCTCTGAAGGCAGCGCGATACAGACAGAACGGGGCCCGCGGGCCCCGTTTTCATGCGCAAAGGTATTCGATGGCCAGCGGATTGCGTTCGCGGCTGCGTCCCAGCGACACCCAACCCGTGCCATGCAGCACGACCTCCTCGCGGCTGAGGATGAATTCCGGCGTGTCGCCGATCGTCACATAGGTGCCGTTGCTGCTGTGGTCGCGCAGCACGAACTTGTCGCCACGCAATTCGATTTCGGCATGATTGCGCGAGGCGCGCTGATCCTCGACGTGTACTTCCGACTCCGGATCGCGGCCCAGACGGGCGAGCGGGCGCCAGCCATTGATCTGGACCCGCTGTCCGTGGAAGTTCAGTCGCAGTTCGACTTCGTCGGGCAGGGTGGTCGGCAGGCCGAACACGCTGGTGGTCTCGCCGCTGGAGTCGCAGCGCAACTCGAACAGGTCCACCGGCCGGCTCGCCCCGCGCAGCACGCGCGGCGGCATCGGCGCGAGCAGTTCGCGCCAGCCCGGACTCATGCGCGTGGCGCTGGCGCCGGTGGTCAGCGCCCGCCCCGGTGCGGCAATCGAGACCAGGCGTGAAGCCAGGTTGACGGTCTCACCGAACACGTCCGTACCGCTGCGAATGATGGTGCCGGTGTGAAAGCCGATGCGCACCGACAGACCCTGCGTGGAAACCGCCGGACATTCGAGCATCGTCGAGTGAATTCCGAGCGCGCTGTCGGCGGCGGCGTCCGGGTTTGGCAGCAGGGCCATCAGGCCGTCGCCGGTGTATTTGATGACGCGCCCGCCGCGGTTGAGCACGACCTCGCTGGCGTGGCCGAGGCAACGCGTGACCACCGAGAATGCCGTGCGGTCGCCGATCTGCTCGTACAGGCGGGTGCTGCCGACCACGTCGAGGAACAGCACGGTGTTTTCGCCGGGATCGCGGGGGGCTGCATGCATTGGCGCATTGTAATTCAATGTGCATTAATGCGCAGTTTGCTCGATCTTCAGTCGAAAAAGCGCCGGCGTGCCTCGGTGTCGATCTCCATGCCGGTGGTGCGTGCACGCACCAGCAGCTCCCAGTAATAGCGGTAGGAAGCGCGGTCGTGCAGCTTGCCCGCGTGCTGGATGGGCCCCCAGGACGCTTCCTGCGCGGCGATCAGGATCTCGGCCGCAGCGCTCACTTCCGAGTAGTCCGGGCGCATGGCGTCGACGATGGGCTGAATCTGGTTGGGGTGAATGCTCCACATGCGCAGGAAGCCGAACTCGCGGCGCGCGCGACGCGCATCGTCGCCGATGCGCTCGATATCGCGCAGTTCGGTGGTGACGTTGTGCGCCGGCACCACGCCGTTGGCCAGCGCCGCGGCGACGATCTCGGTCTTGGCGCGCACGATCAGCGGATGGGTGAATTGCCCCGGGCTGACCATCTCGGCGCCGGACAGCGCGCCATGGTGCGCGGAGACGAAATCCATGATGCCGAAATCAACCGATTCCACGCCCTCGAGCGCGGCGATCTGCCAGATCTCGCGCAGGGCGCCATGGGTTTCGATCAGCACATGAACCGGGATCGCGCGTGTCACGCCGTGTTCGGCTTCGATGGCGCGCAGCGCCTGCACCTGGTCGCGCACGTCGGCTGCCGAGCGCGCCTTGGGCAGCGTGACGAAGGCCAATCGATGACCGGCGCCGCGCACCAGGATGTCCAGATCCTGCCGCCACAGCGCATGCGTGATGTCGTGGATGCGCGCGCCCACGCGCCCGAAGCGGTTGTCGCCGCCGGCAGCCAGCTCGGCCGCCATGGTCGCGTGTTCGGACTCGGCACCGGCATGCGCGCCGTCCTCGCAGTCGAAAGTCACGTCGAACACCGGGCCGAGCTCGGCTTGCAGTGCGAGCGCCTTGCGCATCAGCTTCTCGGCGCCGGCGTAGTGGTCGACGGCGGGCAGCACGGGGAAGGGCTTTTCGGCGTCGAACAGCACCTCGGCCGGGTGGTTTCGATCGGTCATCGGTCAGTCTCCGTCGCGGCGGGCGTTCATTCTCGCCCGTCTCTCAGACAAAAAAAACGCACGGCGCACCGTGCGTTGTCGCGCGATGGCGCGGACTTCAGAGCAAGTCCTTGACGCCCTCGCGCTCTTCGAGCAGTTCGTCGAGGGTGCGCTGGATGCATTCCTGCGAGAACGCGTCGAACTCCAGGCCCTTGACCACTTCGTACTCGCCGTTCTTGGTGATGCACGGCACGCCGAAGATGATGCCCTCGGGCACGCCGTAGCTGCCGTCGGAGGGCACGCCCATGGTGACCCATTCTCCGTTCGAGCCCAGCCACCAGTCACGCATGTGGTCGATCGCGGCGTTGGCGGCGGATGCGGCTGAAGACAGGCCACGTGCCTCGATGACGGCCGCGCCGCGCTTGCCCACCTTGGGCAGGAAGGTCTCGCGGTTCCATGCCTCGTCGTTGATCAGATCCTTGACCTTGTCGCCGTTGGACGTCACCAGGCGGTAGTCGGCGTACATGGTCGGCGAGTGGTTGCCCCACACCACCAGGTCCTTGAGGCTGGCCACCGGGCGGCCGCTCTTGGCCGCCAGTTGCGACAGTGCGCGGTTGTGGTCGAGACGCAGCATCGCGGTGAAGTTCTTCGCCGGAACGCGACCGTGCTTCTCGGCCGTCTTCATGGCGATGTAGGCGTTGGTGTTGCACGGGTTGCCGACGACCAGCACCTTGCAGTCCGGGTCGGCGTGCTGGCCGATGGCCGCGCCCTGCACGGTGAAGATCTTGGCGTTCTCGGCCAGCAGGTCCTTGCGTTCCATGCCGGGGCCGCGCGGACGGGCACCAACGAGCAGGGCGACCTGGGCATCCTTGAACGCGACGTTGGGGTCATCCGATGCGCTCATGCCGGCGAGCAGCGGAAAGGCGCAATCCTCGAGTTCCATCATTACGCCAGTGAGCGCTTTCTGTGCCTGCGGCAGGTCGAGCAGTTGCAGGATGACAGGCTGATCCTTGCCCAACATCTCGCCGCTGGCAATGCGAAACAGCAGGCTGTAGCCGATCTGGCCAGCGGCGCCGGTGACGGCGACACGAACGGGGGATTTGCTCATTTCGATGCTCCATGAATTTGGTGAGAAGAGGGTTCGTCGGCTGCGCGGCGACGTGGATCGGAACCTTGCGGGCGAGTCGAATCTCGGGCGCGCAGATGGTAGTGGCTGAGGGGCGAGAAGTCAAAATGCCAAGCATGAAGTCTTATGTCTTATATAAGACAGGAGATGGTAGATAGACGCGTTTCGATTTTTGTGCTGAAATGCCGCGATGACCAGCGAGTCGCCCACCTTCAGCCCGCTCTACCGGCAGATCAAGGACCTGATGATTCAGGCCCTCGAGGCTGGCGAATGGCAGCCCGGCCAGCTCATTCCGAGCGAGCAGGAGTTCGCGCTGCGCTTCGGCGTCTCGCAGGGCACGGTGCGCAAGGCAATTGACGAACTGGCCGCCGAGAACCTGCTGGTACGCCGCCAGGGCAAGGGCACCTTCGTGGCGACGCACCAGGACCCGCGCGCGCTCTTCCGCTTCCTGCGGCTGGTGCCCGTCGAAGGGCAGCTTAGCACCCCGGAGAGCATCCCGCTGGAGTGCTGGCGCGCCAAGGCCGGCGTCGAGGCGGCGCGCATGCTGGGGCTGCGCCAGGGCGACCCGATCATGATCGTGCGCCGCCTGTTGCGCTTCGACGGCAAGCCGGTGGTGATCGACGAGATCTATCTGTCGGGCGAGCAGTTCAAGGGGCTGACGCTGGAATTGCTGCAATCATGGACCAGTTCGCTCTACAGCCTGTTCGAGCACCGTTTCGGCGTGCGCATGATCCGCGCGAGCGAGAGCATCCGCGCGGTGGCCGCCGACCGTTCGGCGGCCGAAGCGCTCAAGGTTCCCGAAGGCAAGCCCCTGCTGTCGGTCGAGCGCGTAACCTACACCTATGGCGACAAGCCGGTGGAGTGGCGGCGCGGCCTGTATCTGACGGACGAACATTTCTACCTGAACGAACTGAACTGAAGCGAGCTCCGGCCGCGCCGGAATTGATAATCGCGGCCTGCCGGCCGCAGAGCGGGAGGTCCAAAGTCATGTCGCAAGCAACGGCGCGAAAACGCCCGAAGCATCTTGCCCTGCACCAGATACGCCAGCCGCTGCCGGCGATCATCTCGATCCTGCATCGCGTCAGCGGTGCCGGCTTGTTCCTGTGTCTGCCGTTGCTGCTGTGGCTGTTCGATCGCAGTCTGGGCTCGGCGACCGCCTTCGACGCCTATCGCGAAGTGGTGGGCAATCCGCTGGTCAAGCTGGTGTTGTTCGGCCTGCTGTGGGCCTATCTGCATCACTTCTGTGCCGGCATCCGCTTTCTGCTGCTCGATGTGCACGTGGGCGACGATCTGCAGCCCGGGCGACGCAGCGCGATGGCGGTGCTGGTCGTCAGCCTGCTGCTGACCATCGTGATCGGGGTGGCGCTATGGTGAAACGCATCGTCGTCGGCGCCCACTACGGCGTAAAGGACTGGATCGCCCAGCGCGCCACTGCGCTCTACATGGCGATCTACACGGTGATCTTCGCCATCGCCGTGCTGTGCATGCCGGAGTTCTCGCACGCTGCCTGGCGGGAGTTGTTCTCCGGCGGCTTCATGGCGTTCACCACTTTCCTGTTCTTCCTGGCGCTCTTCTATCACGCGTGGATCGGCGTGCGGGACATCTTCATGGACTACATCAAGCCCACCGGGCTGCGCCTGGCGCTGCACCTGATCGTGGCCTTCCTGCTTGTCGGCTACGCCGGCTGGGCGGCGCAGATTCTCTGGAGACTGTCGGCGTGAACATTCCCAAGCACACTTTCGACGCGGTCATCGTCGGCGCCGGCGGCGCCGGCCTGCGTGCCGCACTGCAACTGGCCGAGTCCGGCCTCAAGACGGCGGTGCTGACCAAGGTCTTCCCGACGCGCTCGCACACCGTGGCGGCGCAGGGCGGGGTGGCCGCTTCGCTGGGCAACTCGACCGAGGACAACTGGCACTGGCACATGTACGACACCGTCAAGGGCTCGGACTGGCTGGGCGACCAGGACGCCATCGAGTTCATGTGCCGACGCGCCAACGAGGTCGTCGTCGAACTCGAGCACTACGGCATGCCCTTCGACCGGTTGGACAACGGCAAGATCTACCAGCGCCCCTTCGGTGGCCACTCGCAGAACTACGGCCAGACGCCGGTATCGCGCTCGTGCGCGGCGGCCGACCGTACCGGCCACGCCATGCTGCACGCGCTGTATCAGCGCAACGTACGTGCCAACACCCATTTCTACGTCGAGTGGCTGGCGCTGGATCTGATCCGCGACGCCTTCGGCAACGTGCTCGGCGTCACCGCGCTGGAAATGGAAACCGGCGAGGTCGCGATCTTCCACAGCCGCGCGACGATTTTCGCCACTGGTGGTGCGGGGCGCATCTACCACAGTTCCACCAATGCCTTCATCAACACCGGTGACGGCTGCGGCATGGCCGCGCGCGCCGGCATCCCGCTCGAGGACATGGAGTTCTGGCAGTTCCACCCCACCGGCGTGGCCGGCGCGGGCGTGCTCATCACCGAGGGCGTGCGCGGCGAGGGCGGCATTCTGCGCAACGCCAGCGGCGAGCGCTTCATGGAGCGCTACGCGCCCAATCTCAAGGATCTGGCTTCGCGCGACATCGTCTCGCGTGCGATGACCACCGAAATCAACGAAGGGCGCGGTTGCGGCCCGGACAAGGACTTCGTGCTGCTCGACATCACGCATCTGGCGCCCGAGACCATCATGAAGCGCCTGCCAGGCATCCGCGAGATCGCGATCCGCTTCGCCGGCGTCGATCCGATCCGCGAGCCGATTCCGGTGGTGCCGACCTGCCATTACCAGATGGGCGGCATCCCCACCAACTACAAGGGTCAGGTGGTCGTGCCGGCCAGTGACGACCCGGCCACGCCGGTGACCGGCTTCTACGCCGCCGGTGAGTGCGCCTGTGCCTCGGTGCACGGCGCCAACCGCCTGGGTACCAACTCGCTGCTCGACCTGCTGGTATTCGGCAAGTCGGCTGGCGAGAGCGTGGTCGAAGACATCGAGGCCGGCGACCTGCCGCTGCGCCCGCTACCGGTCGACGCAGCCGAGCGTTCGCTGGCGCGCATCGATCGTCTGGACAGCCAGACCAATGGCGAGAGCGTCTACGAGGTCGGCCAGGACATGCGTCGCTCGATGCAGAAGCACGCCGGCGTGTTCCGTTTCGCCGAGTTGCTGCGCGAGGGCGTGATGCAGATCAACGAGATCGCCGAGCGCGCGCGCCATACCGAGATCGGCGACAAGTCCAAGGTATGGAATACCGCCCGCGTCGAGGCACTGGAACTGGACAACCTGATCGAGGTGGCACGCTCGACCATCGTCTCGGCCGAGGCACGACGCGAATCGCGTGGTGCACACGTTCGCGACGATGCACCGGACACGCCCGAGTTTCCCAACGGGCGCAACGACCACGAATGGCTCAAGCACACGCTGTGGTACAGCGACGGCGACCGCCTCGAGTACAAGCCGGTGAATCTCAAGCCGCTTGAAGAGGACACCCGCCCGATCGCGCTCGCCAAGCGCATCTACTGAGTGCCGGAGGACGACATGAGCACCACCGAACTGGCCTTCAAGATCTACCGCTACGATCCGGATCGTGACGACAAGCCGTGGATGCAGGACATCACGGTCACGCTCGAGCCGTCCGACAAGAAGCTGCTCGACGCACTGGTGCGGCTCAAGGCCAAGGACGATTCGTTGTCCTACCGCCGCTCCTGCCGCGAGGGCGTGTGCGGCTCGGACGCGATGAACATCAACGGCAAGAACGGCCTGGCGTGCATGACCGACATCGCCGACCTCAAGCAACCGGTGGTGCTGCGGCCGCTGCCCGGCCTGCCGGTGATCCGTGACCTGATTGTCGACATGACCCAGTTCTTCAAGCAGTACCACTCGATCAAGCCCTATCTGATCAATGAAGAGCCCGCTCCCGAGCGCGAGCGCCTGCAGTCGCCGGCCGAGCGCGAGGAACTCAACGGCCTGTACGAATGCATCCTGTGCGCGTGCTGTTCGACCGCCTGTCCGTCGTTCTGGTGGAACCCGGACAAATACGTCGGCCCCGCCGGGCTTCTCAACGCCTACCGGTTCATCGCCGATACGCGCGATCAGGCCACCAGCGAGCGTCTCGACAACCTGGAAGACCCATACCGCTTGTTCCGCTGTCACTCGATCATGAACTGCGTGGATGTCTGCCCGAAGGGGCTGAATCCGATGCGCGCGATCGGCAAGATCAAGAACATGCTCGCGGAGCGCGCCGTATGACTCCCCCCGCCGTTCACGCGTCCGGCGCCCGCGCGCCGGTGCGTCGCGGGCAACTCCGTTGGCACTGCCGCCGCGCCCTGCTCGAGCTCGACCTTGTTCTGGAGCGCTTTATTGAGCGACACTTCGAGGTTCTCGAAGATCAGCAGTTGGCGGACCTCCAGGATTTGCTGCAGTGCGAAGACCATGACCTGTGGGCCATGGTCAATGGCAGCGAGCAATGCCCTGAGGAGCGCTGGAGAAAAATCATCGCGTTGATGCAGCAGGCGTGAGCCCGGCCGCGCGACGTCGAGAAGACAACGATTCAGGCAAGCATAAGGGAAGACCCATGAGCAACGAACGCATCGCAACGCTGTCCGTGGACGGCAACAGCCACGAGTTTCCGATTCTCAGTGGCACCCACGGCAACGATGTCATCGACATCCGCACGCTGGGTGGCAAGACCGGCATGTTCACGTACGACTCCGGCTTTCTGTCGACCGGCAGCTGCAAGTCGGCGATCACCTTCATCGACGGCGACAAGGGTGAACTGCTGTATCGGGGTTATCCAATCGAACAGCTTGCCGACCAGTGCACCTTCCTGGAAGTGGCCTATCTGCTGCGCAAGGGCGAATTGCCCAACGCCGCGCAGAAGGACGAGTTCGAGCGTTCGATCAAGAACCACGCGATGCTGCACGACCAGCTCATGCGCTTCTACAACGGCTTCCGCCGTGACGCGCACCCGATGGCCATCATGGTCGGCATCGTCGGCGCGCTGTCGGCCTTCTACCACGAGGCCATGGACTTCTCCGACGAGGAGCACCGCACCATGTCGGTCTATCGCCTGATCGCGAAGCTGCCGACCATCGTCGCCATGGCCTACAAGTACAACATGGGCCAGCAGTTCATGTTCCCGCGCAACGACCTGAACTACGCGGAGAACTTCATGCACATGATGTTCGCCACGCCGTGCGAGGAGTACAAACCCAATCCGGTGGTGGCGCACGCGCTCGACGTGATCTTCACGCTGCATGCCGACCACGAGCAGAACGCTTCGACCTCCACCGTGCGTCTGGCCGGTTCCTCGGGCGCCAACCCTTTCGCCTGCATCTCGGCCGGCATCGCCTGCCTGTGGGGACCGGCACACGGCGGCGCCAACGAGGCCTGCCTCAACATGCTCGAGGAGATCGGCGACGTCTCGCGCGTGGGCGAGTACATCAAGCGTGCCAAGGACAAGGATGATTCCTTCCGCCTGATGGGCTTCGGCCACCGTGTCTACAAGAACTACGACCCGCGCGCCAAGCTCATGCGCAAGGTGTGCTACGACGTGCTCGGCGAGTTGGGTCTGGAGAACGACCGCCTGTTCAAGCTCGCGATGGAGCTCGAGCGCATCGCCCTCGAGGACGATTTCTTCGTCGAGCGCAAGCTCTACCCGAACGTGGATTTCTATTCCGGCATCGTGCAGAAGGCCATCGGCATTCCCACCTCGATGTTCACCTGCGTGTTCGCGCTCGCGCGCACCGTGGGCTGGATCACGCAGTGGGAGGAGATGATCACCGATCCGGAATACAAGATCGGTCGCCCGCGCCAGCTCTATGTGGGTCCGGCGCGGCGCGATGTGCCGGACATGGCGCAGCGGTGATGCCCATGCTGGCGGAGCCCGATGCCCCGACTCCCGCATGATCCGTACAGCGGGATGGCCGCTGCGCGCGGCTGTCCCTTTTTTGCTTGGTCAGTGGCGGGGTACGACCGAATGTTGAAGCAGCAGACCCCAGTGAGCAGGTGACACCCATGATGAAAGAGCGCAGATCGACGTCCTACCTCTTCGGCAGCAACGCTCCGTTCGTCGAAGAGCTGTACGAGTCCTATCTGGCCGATCCGGCCTCGGTCTCGGACACTTGGCGCGACTATTTCGACAAGCTGCAGGCGCAGGCCGGCGCGGCCGTGCGCGACGTCGCCCACGGCCCGGTGGTCGAGGCATTCGCGCAAATGGGCAAGCAGCCGCGCATGCGCACGGTCTCTGCTGGCGACGACGACAAGCTGCAGGTCAAGACCCTGCAGCTCATCAACGCCTACCGCTTCCTGGGCAACCGCTGGGCCAACATCGATCCGCTCAAGCGCACCGAGCGCCCCGACGTGCCCGAACTCGAGCCGTCCTACTACGGCTTCACCGAGGCCGATCTCAATCGCAGCTTCAACGTCGGCTCCTTCCACGGCTTCGATGGCGAACATGCCACGCTGCGCGAGATTCTCGAGGCCATCCGCCAGACCTACTGCGGCTCGATCGGCATCGAGTACATGTACATCGCCGACATTCAGCAAAAGCGCTGGATCCAGCGCCGGCTCGAGAGCATCCGCGCCACGCCCGGCTACGACGTCGACACCAAGCGTCGCATCCTCGGTCGCGTCACCGCGGCCGAGACGCTGGAGCGCTATCTGCACACCAAGTACGTCGGCCAGAAGCGCTTCTCGCTCGAGGGCGCCGAATCGATGATCGTCGCGATGGACGAGATCGTGCGCGTTTGCGGCAACAACGGCGCCAAGGAAATCGTCATCGGCATGGCGCACCGCGGGCGTCTCAACCTGCTCGTCAACATCCTCGGCAAATCGCCGTCGATGCTGTTCTCCGAGTTCGAGGGCAAGGCCGCGACCGACCTGTCCTCGGGCGACGTGAAGTACCACCTGGGCTTTTCCAGCGATGTCATGAGCCCCGGCGGTCCGGTGCACCTGACACTGGCCTTCAACCCGTCGCACCTGGAGATCATCAATCCGGTGGTCGCCGGTTCGGTGTATGCGCGCCAGTTCCGTCGCGCAGACGAGGACAAGAAGGAAGTCGTCGGTGTGCTCATCCACGGCGATGCCGCGGTGGCCGGGCAGGGCGTCAACCAGGAGATGCTCAACTTCTCGCAGACGCGTGGCTACGGTACCGGCGGCACGGTGCACATCGTCGCCAACAACCAGATCGGCTTCACCACGTCGGACCCGCGCGACACGCGCTCGTCGCTGTACTGCACCGACATCTTCAAGATGGTCGAGGCGCCGATCTTCCATGTGAACGGTGACGACCCGGAAGCGGTGGCGCTGGTCACGCAGCTCGCGGTGGATTTTCGCAACGAATTCAAGAAGGACGTGGTCGTCGACATCGTGTGCTTCCGCAAGCTCGGCCACAACGAGCAGGACGAGCCCATGGTCACGCAGCCGCTGATGTACCGCAAGATCGCCTCGCACCCGGGCACGCGCAAGATCTACGCGGATCGTCTCGTCGCCGAAGGCTCGATCGAGGCCGACGAGCCGGACGCCATCATCCGCGACTACCGCGACCACCTGGATCGCGGCGAACTGCTCTACAACCCGGTGCTGTCGGGCTTTTCCAGCAAGTATGCGGTGGACTGGACGCCCTTCATGGGCCAGCCCTATACCGACGAGGCCGACACCGCCATTCCGCTGGCCGAGGCGCAGCGCCTGGCCGAGCGCCTGACCGCCATCCCCGAGGGCTTCGACGTGCATTCGCGCGTGGAGAAGATCCTCAAGGACCGCGCCGCGATGGGGCGCGGCGAACTGCCGCTGGACTGGGGCATGGGCGAGAACCTCGCCTACGCGTCGCTACTCGCGCAAGGCTACGGCGTGCGGCTGTCGGGCGAGGACGTGGGGCGCGGCACCTTCTTCCATCGCCACGCCGTGATTCATGACCAGCGCCGCGAACGCTGGAACGATGGCAACTGGATTCCGCTCGAGGGCGTGCGCGAAGGGCAGGGCGTGTTCCAGTGCTATGACTCGGTGCTGTCCGAGGAAGGCGTGCTGGCCTTCGAGTACGGCTACGCCACCGCCGAGCCCAACCAGCTCGTGGTGTGGGAGGCGCAGTTCGGCGACTTCGTCAACGGCGCACAAGTGGTGCTCGACCAGTTCATCAGCTCGGGCGAATCCAAGTGGGGGCGACTGTGCGGCCTGACCCTGCTGCTGCCTCACGGCTATGAAGGCCAGGGGCCGGAGCATTCGTCGGCGCGCATCGAGCGGCTGATGAACAACGCCGCCGAGGACAACTGGCAGATCTGCGCGCCGACCACGCCCGCCCAGATCTTCCACCTGCTGCGCCGGCAGATGTTGCGCAAGGTGCGCAAGCCGCTGGTGATCATCTCGCCCAAGTCGCTGCTGCGCCACAAGGAGGCGGTGTCCTCGCTTGCGGATCTGGTCGAGGGCGGCTTCCGGACCGTGATCGGTGAGACGGAGGCGCTCGACGAGAGCAAGGTCAAGCGCGTCGTGCTGTGCCAGGGAAAGATCTACTACGAACTGCTTGCCTATCGCCGCGAGCAAGGCATCACCGACACTGCCCTGGTGCGTCTGGAGCAGCTCTATCCGTTCCCCGCCGATGCGGCCGGTGCGGCGCTGGACCGCTTCCCGAACGCCAAGGAATTCGTCTGGTGCCAGGAAGAGCCGCGCAACCAGGGGGCCTGGTACTGGCTCGCCTCGCGCCAGCACCTGGCCAACGTCATCGGCCCCAAGCGCAAGCTGCTGCTGGTGTCGCGCCCGGGTTCGGCGTCGCCCGCGGTGGGCTATTTCGCCAAGCACAGCATGCAGCAGAAGACCGTCATCGAAAACGCTTTCGGTCCGCTCAGGGACTGACCCGGCCCGCTCGGGTCAACAGAACAGGCAACAGGGAGAACACTCCATGCTGATTGAAGTGAAGGTGCCGCAACTGTCCGAATCAGTGTCCGAAGCGACGCTGGTGACGTGGCACAAGAAGGAAGGCGATGCAGTCTCGCGTGACGAGAACCTCATCGATATCGAGACCGACAAGGTCGTGCTCGAAACGCCCGCGCCCGGCGACGGCGTGATCGTGAAGATCGTCAAGGGCGATGGCGAGACGGTCGCCTCGGGCGAACTGATCGCGCAGATCGACACCGAGGCCAAGGGCGCGAGCGGCAAGAAGGACGAGGCGCCGGCGGACGACGGCAAGAAGGAAAAGGCCGCGCCCGCGCCGGCCGCATCCTCGTCCGCGTCCGCCTCGGGCAGCGCCAGCCCGGCCGCGCGCAAGATTCTCGAGGAGAAGGGCATGTCGGCCGACGAGGTGTCCGGCTCCGGGCGCGGCGGTCGCGTGACCAAGCAGGACGCCGTGTCCGCCGAAAAGCGCGAGGCACAGGCCGAGCCGGCCGCGTCCACGGCCGGAACCAGCGCCACCTCGCGCAGCATCGAGCGCGACGCGGCCGACCGCCCCGAGGAGCGCGTGCCGATGACGCGATTGCGCGCGCGCATCGCCGAGCGCCTGATCCAGTCCAAGAACGAGAACGCCATCCTGACGACCTTCAACGAGGTCAACATGGCGCCCGTCATCGAGTTGCGCAAGAAGTACGGCGAGCGCTTCGAGAAGGCCCACGGCGTGCGCCTGGGCTTCATGGGCTTCTTCGTCAAGGCGGTGGTCGCCGCGCTCAAGAAGTACCCCATCGTCAACGCCTCGGTCGACGGCAACGACATCGTCTATCACGGCTATATCGACGTGGGCATCGCCGTGGGCAGCCCGCGCGGTCTGGTCGTGCCCATCATCCGCGACGCCGACCTGCTGTCGATCGCCGACATCGAGAAGAAGATCGGCGAGTTCGGCGCCAAGGCCAAGGACGGCAAGCTCACCATGGAAGAGCTCACCGGCGGCACCATCTCGATCTCCAACGGCGGCGTGTTCGGCTCGATGCTGTCGACGCCCATCATCAACCCGCCGCAGTCGGCCATCCTCGGCATCCACGCCACCAAGGATCGCCCGGTGGTCGAGAACGGCGAGATCGTGATCCGCCCGATCAACTACCTCGCGCTGTCCTACGACCACCGCATCATCGACGGCCGCGAGGCCGTGCTGAGCCTGGTCGCGATCAAGGAGGCGCTGGAAGACCCGGCGCGCCTGATCCTCGACCTGTAACCGACGCGCGCGGCAGCGGGCGATCCCCGCCGGCCGCGCGCCGCCCCATCCGAACGGAGACGAACACCGATGTCCACCCGAGAATTCGACGTACTCGTGATCGGCGGCGGGCCGGGCGGCTATGTCGCGGCCATCCGCGCCGCCCAGCTCGGCTACAAGACCGCCTGCTGCGAGTCCGAAGCCTATGCCGACCCCAAGGGCGAACCCCGCCTGGGCGGCACCTGCCTGAACGTCGGCTGCATCCCGTCCAAGGCGCTGCTGCACACCTCGCACCTGTTCGAGGAGGCCGGTCACGGCTTCGCCGACCAGGGCATCGTCGTCGGCAAGCCCAGGATCGACGTGGCGAAGATGCTCGAGCGCAAGAACGCCATCGTCGACCAGCTCACCGGCGGCATCAAGGGCCTGTTCAAGAAGAACAAGGTCACCTTCATTGCCGGCCACGGGCGCTTCGTCAAGCGCGACGGCGAGCGCTGGCTGATCAAGGTCGGCGAGGAGGAAGTGCTCGCGGGCCAGGTCGTCGTCGCCACCGGCTCCAAGCCGCGCCATCTGCCCGGCATCGAGGTCGACAACAAGACCGTCTGCGACAACGTCGGCGCGCTCGATCTGGAAAGCGTGCCCAAGAAGCTCGCCGTGATCGGCGCCGGCGTGATCGGCCTGGAGATGGGCTCGGTGTGGCGCCGCCTGGGTGCCGAAGTCACCGTCCTCGAAGCTCTGCCGGATTTCCTCGGCGCGGCCGATGTGGATGTGGGCAAGGAAGCGCTCAAGGTCTTCACCAAGCAGGGTCTCGACATCCGCATGGGCTGCAAGATCGGCGAGGTCAAGAAGACCCGCAGCGGCGTGTCCATCGAATACACGGACAAGGACGGCAAGTCCCAGAAGCTCGCCGCCGACCGCCTGGTCGTGTCGGTCGGCCGCGTGCCCAACACTGACGGGCTGGACGCCGACCGCGTCGGCCTCAAGCTCGATGATCGCGGCTTCGTCGAGGTCGACGAGCACTGCGCCAGTTCGTTGCCCGGCGTGTGGGCGGTGGGCGACGTGGTGCGCGGCCCGATGCTCGCCCACAAGGCGATGGAGGAGGGCGTCATGGTCGCCGAGCGCATCGACGGCCAGGCCGGCCACTGCAATCTGGACACCGTGCCGTGGGTGATCTACACCGCGCCCGAGATCGCCTGGGTCGGCAAGACCGAGCAGCAGTTGAAGAAGGACGGCGTCAAGTACCGCGCCGGCAAGATCCCCTTCGCCTTCAACGGTCGCGCCATGGGCATGGCCGCCCCGGAAGGCTTCGCCAAGATCCTCGCGGATGCCGACACCGACCGCATCCTCGGCGTACACATCGTCGGCGCGAATGCCTCCGAACTGATCGCCGAGGCCGTCGTCGCGATGGAGTTCGACGCCGCCGCCGAAGACCTCGCCCGCATCTGCCACGCCCATCCGACCATGTCGGAAGTGGTGCACGAGGCGGCACTGGCGGTGGACAAGCGGCCGCTGCACTTCTAGCTTCCCACGGCCCGCCGCGCGCGGCCCGTGTCTTACCCATGCCCGAATCCGCGTCCGGCGCCATCACCGCCGCCTACCAGGCCGCGCTCGACGAGCGCGGCTTCACTGCCGACCCCTCGCAGCACGCTGCCATCACGCGGCTGCAGCGCCTGGCAGATGAACTCGCCGCGCCCGCCGGGGGCCTCTTCAGCCGACTGTTCAGCAAGCCAGAGCCGCCGCGCAGCGTCTATCTGTGGGGCGGAGTCGGTCGGGGAAAGAGCTTCGTCATGGACCGCTTCTTCGAGGCCGTGCCGGAGCCGAAGAAGCGCCGCGTGCATTTCCACGCCTTCATGCAGGAAGTGCAGAACGACCTGCGCCGCCTCAACAATGCCCCCGACCCGCTGGCCAGAGTCGTCGAGCGCATCGCGGGTGAAACTCGATTGTTCTGCTTCGACGAATTCCACGTGTCCGACATCGCCGACGCGATGATCCTCGGGCGGCTCCTCGAATCGCTGCTCGAGGCCGGCGTGGTCTTCGTCATGACCTCCAACTATCCGCCCGACGGCCTCTACCCGCACGGCCTGCAGCGCCAGCGCTTCATCCCCACCATAGCCCTGATGAAGCGGCGCTTCGACGTGCTCGAAGTCGACGCCGGCACCGACTACCGCCTGCGCGCGCTTCAAGACATGCAGACCTGGATCGTCCCCGCCGACGCCGCCGCCGAAGCGCGCCTCGCCGATGACTTCGCTCGCCTCGCTCAGCAACCTCCGAAGCCGGGTGAAATCGAAGTGCTCTACCGCATCTTCCCGGTGCGCGCACGTGCCTGCGGCGTCATCTGGTTCGACTTCGCCACCCTGTGCGACGGCCCGCGCTCACAGAACGACTACCTCGAGATCGCCCGCGAACACCACACCCTGCTGCTCTCCGCCGTACCCCGCCTGACCCCGGCGGAGGCCTCCGCCGCGCGCCGCTTCACGTGGCTGATCGACGTGCTGTACGACTGCCGGGTGAATCTGGTCGTCAGCGCTGAGGTCGAGGCGCACGAGGTCTATGTCGAGGGGCAGAACGCGCACGAGTTCGCGCGGACGGTGAGTCGGTTGATCGAGATGCGGGGGAGGGCGTACCTCGCCGAAGCGCATCTCCCTTTGTGAAGAAACCTATATGGCATAATTGCAGTCGTCGCTTTGCCTTAACTGTAGTTTATAAACTACAATGCTTGTGTATCAACTCAAGCAAACAACGGTCTTCGGAAAGTGGGAGTCCAGCCTGCGTGACAAACGTGCGCGGGCTTTGATCGCGTCTCGTCTCGATCGTCTCGCCTACTTTGGTCATGCCGGTGATACGAGGGTTGTCGGGGACGGGATCAGCGAATTGCGGATTCACTACGGCCCCGGTTATCGAATCTATTTCGAAATGCGCGGTAGTTTGCTGATTCTGCTTCTTTGCGGCGGCGACAAGGGCTCGCAGCAGCGGGATATCAAGGCGGCAAAGAAGCTGGCACGAGAATGGGGTGCGCAGAATGATTGATGAACCGACGACCTATGATCCCGCAGTTGCGCTGGTGGACAAGGAGTCGATTGCGCTGTTCATGGCCGAAGCCTTCGAGACGGGAGACGCCGGCTATATCGCCCATGCGCTCGGCGTCGTCGCCCGCGCCAGGGGCATGAGCGAAATCGCCAGGGAGACCGGCCTGTCCCGGGAGCAGCTCTACCGCTCGTTCAGCGACGACGGCAACCCGACGCTGAGAACAACGTTGGCGGTAATGAAAGCATTGGGTATCGAAGTGACCGCGAAACCGCAGGGCATTACGCCGAATATCTGCGAAAACTAACGGCACGGCTCGATGTTCCGTGTCCGGCATACATCCAGGAACGTGTGCAGCGAGCGTGCACCTTCTTCGTGGAGTTCTCCGATGCTGGCGGCATAGAAGTCCGCGCCGCCGTTCAGACCGACGAATTCGCCCCGGAACATTTCAACCTCCGGGTCATAGTTGATCACGGCCAAGTGGTCGTTGATGGTCATGGTGTTCTGCATGTTCATGGTTCAATACTGTTGACGATCGGTTACATGAATCGCATAGCGCAAGCGTAGCGCAACTCGTCGAGTGTTTGGACCATCCGGCGAAATGCCATTCGGATATTTCGCCCTACGATACTACGGTTATTTGCCCTACGATACCTGCCGCTACGTGCCGATCAACTCCGGTGCTTGGCCAAAACCCGGGTTCCGCCATGACAACTGCCAACTATCTCCGTCCTAGCGTATCGAATGGCCATCCACAGGAGCAGGCGTTAATCCGTCGTTGGTGGCACGAAGTTCATGGGGCACGTGGCCGGCTAGTCTGGGAGTACTACTTGGGTGATTGCTACTTGGATGCCATGTGGTTTCCAGAGGCAGACGAACAGGGCATTGAGTATCCAGGTTCTGCCGCGCCCGCGAGATTTCCTATTTCGGGTGTTCCGGTCGTTCTATGTGAAGCCAAGCTTCGACTAACGCCTGAGTTAATCGGCCAGGCGCTCGTATATGGTGCGTTCGCGAGGAGGGCAGGAGCGAACATCCAGTCGATCGTAGTGTTCGCTGAAAATGCACGCCCTGCATTTTCGAGTGCAGCAGAGGACTTGGGACTCGAGGTTGTTCTGCCATGAATCCGCTTAGTTCGGATTAGCGCAGAGTAAACCCCCGGGTGTTGGCCATCCGGCGCAATGCGCTTCGCTTCGCGCCCTACGATACTGCGGCTTGCTACCATTGCGTGTTTCCCGCGACCTAACCACGATCCCTCATGACCGACCTCGCCCATGCCTTCTCGCCCGACGGGCCGCTTGCCCGTGCGATCAACGGGTTTCGGGCGCGGCCGCAGCAGGTGGAGATGGCCGAGCGCATCGAGGCGGCGCTGAAGGACTACGGCGTGCTGGTGGCCGAAGCCGGCACCGGTACGGGCAAGACCTTCGCGTATCTGGTGCCGGCGCTGTTGGCGGGGGGCAAGGTAATCGTGTCGACCGGTACCAAGACGCTGCAAGACCAGCTGTTCAAGCGCGACCTGCCGACGGTGCGCGACGCGCTCAAGGTGCCGGTACGCATGGCGCTGCTCAAGGGGCGGGCGAACTACGTGTGTCCGTATCATCTGGAGCGCAACGCCAGGGAGGGGCGCTTCCAGAGTGCGCAGGACGCGGCGGATCTGCGCAAGATCGTGCGTTTCGCGAAGATCACGAACAGCGGTGACCGGGCCGAGTGCACGGACGTGCGCGAGGATTCGCCCGCGTGGATGGCGGCAACTTCCACGCGCGACAACTGCCTGGGGCAGGAATGCCCCAACGTGAAGGACTGCTTCGTGATGGCCGCGAGGCGCGAGGCCATGGATGCGGACGTGGTGGTGGTGAACCACCACCTGTTCTTCGCCGACGTGATGCTGCGCGACGTCGGCATGGGCGAGCTGCTGCCTACCTGCAACGCGGTGATCTTCGATGAGGCGCACCAGTTGCCGGAGACGGCCAGCCTGTTCTTTGGCGAGAGCGTGTCTACGGCGCAGTTGCTGGAACTGGCGCGCGATACGCGCTCGGAGACGGTGGCCGCGGCGCCGGACTGCCGCGAACTGATCGATGCGGCGCGCACGCTCGAGAAGGCCGCGCGCGATTTGCGCCTGGCCTTCGGCGCCGAGAGTGCGCGCATGGCCTACAGCCAGGCGGTGGCGCGCGAGGGCTTCGCCGACGCGATCGAGGGCGTCGAGAGTGCGTTGGCGGCCTTCGAGGGCATGCTGGAGGCCCAGGCCGAGCGCTCCGAGGGGCTGGGCAACTGTCTGCGCCGCACGCAGGAGATGCGAGCGCGGCTGGCGCGCTGGCAGGCGCCGGAAGACGCCGAGATGATCCGCTGGGTCGAGGTGTTCACCCAGGCGGTCTCGCTCAACGCCACGCCGCTGCATGTGGCCGGCGTGTTCAAGCGCCAGCTCGAAGGGCAGTTGCGCGCATGGATCTTCACCTCGGCCACGCTCGCGGTGGGCAACGATTTCTCCCACTATTGCAACGAGATGGGCCTGTCGTGGCTGGAGAGGCCGCCGGTCACGGCGGTGTGGGGCAGCCCCTTCGATTACGCCGAGCAGGCCATGCTCTACGCGCCCTCGGGCATGCCCGACCCCAATCACCCGGACTACGCCGACGCGGTCGCGGCGACTGCGCTGCCGCTGATCCGTGCCGCGCGCGGACGCGCCTTCGTGCTGTGTACCTCGCTGCGCGCCATGCGTCGCGTGCACGCGCTGATCGCCGAAGGTCTCGCGGCCGGGGATGACGCGCTGCCGCTGCTGCTGCAGGGCGAGGGCTCGCGCACGGAATTGCTGGCGCGTTTCCGCATGCTCGGCAATGCGGTGTTGGTGGCCAGCCAGAGCTTCTGGGAAGGGGTGGACGTGCCGGGTGACGCGCTCAGTCTGGTGGTCATCGACCGCCTGCCGTTCGCGCCGCCGGATGATCCAGTGCTTTCCGCGCGCATCAAGTCGCTGCGCAAGGCCGGCCACAACCCCTTCATGCGCTACCAGTTGCCGCGCGCGGTGATCAGCATGAAGCAGGGCGCCGGGCGGCTGATCCGCAGCGAGACCGACCGCGGCCTGCTGTGCGTGTGCGACCCGCGCATGGTCGGCAAGCCCTACGGCAAGATGGTGTGGCGCAGCCTGCCGCCGATGGGGCGCACGCGCGACGAGGCCGAGGCCGTGGCCTGGCTGGAGGCGCTGGCGCCGCTGGTGGTGCGCGACACCTCTGCCGCATAGGGGTTTTTCCGCCTTATGGCAGCGACCCTTTCGGGGTCATGCTCTCTCTCGTGTCGCCGGATGTCCGCCGCAGAAGCGGGCCGACGCGGCATCGTCTTCAGGGAGGAGAGAGCATGAGTACACGATTCATGCGGCGGCTCGCGTGCGCAACCACGTTGTGCGCGATGCTTGCCGCGTTGGCGACAGCGCCGGCCGCCGCCGGTCAGCCGCCGTCCGGCACCGATTTGTCCGAGCGCATCGACCGCGACATCGGCGCGGTGCTGGGTCGTCATGGTCTGGTGTTCGACGATTCGGAGCTCGGATCGTGGTTTACGCTGCGTACCGGGGTCGATCTGGTCGGCATCGGTGAGGTCTTCTATCTGCTGGAGCTGCATCGCGTCGACGAGGTGCCGCTGGCCGCACGCATGGAAATCATCGAGTACTGCATGCGACTGCATGCCGAGCGCGGCGTGCCCTTTCTGCGCTTGCAGATGCGCGCCGGTCCGCGACAGGCGACCTTGCTGCCGCCCCGGCCGGCGTTCGAGATGGCGGTCGGCAGTCTGTACTGAGCAGGGTCGGGCGGTTCAGCTGGTGGAGGCCGCCGCGGCTGCCACTACGCAGTTGCGACCCTGTGCCTTGGCGCGATAGAGCGCCTCGTCGGCATTGCGCAGCAGTTGGTCGAGGTCGTTCGCGTCGTCGCCCAGTGTGCTCATGCCGAGGCTTGCCGTGATCGCGACCGGCTGCTGCTGGGGGGTTTGCATGCGCATTCCGGCGACGGCCTCGCGCACGCGCTCGGCCACGCGCAGTGCGCCTTCGGCGTCGGTGTCGGGCAACAGCAGCACGAACTCCTCGCCGCCGAAGCGCGCCAGCGTGTCGGATGGACGCAGCACGCGCGAGTCGACCTCGCACATGCCGATCAGTACCTCGTCGCCGAAGGCATGGCCGAAGCGGTCGTTGACGCGCTTGAAGCGATCCAGGTCGAGCATCGCCAGCGACAGTGGGCGTCCGCTCCGTCTGCAGCGCGCGATCTCCTGCTGGGCGCGTTCGATCAGGTAGCGCCGGTTGTGGATGCCGGTGAGCGAATCGGTGGTCGCGAGGCGTTCGAGGTCGGCCGTGCGCTCGGTCACACGGCGTTCGAGCTGCGCGTTCTGCGCGGCCAGCGCCTCGCGCGCTTCGAACAGTTCGCGCTGGGCGGCGATCAGGTCGGTGATGTCGTGCTCGATCGCGACGTAGTGTGTCGGACGGCCGTTCTCGCCGTAGATCGGCGTGAGCAGCATGCGCGCCCAGCCTTCACGGTCGTCATCGCTGCGCACGTGCGCGATCTCGCGCACGTGCGCCCGTCGGAGATCGCGCGACGCATGCGGGCGACAGCTTCGGCGTCGCGTGCATCGCCGTCGAGGAAAGCGTTGTCGTCACGGCTGTCGCGGCGGTTGGCGAACACGCGCTGCGGCGCGCCCGTGCAATCGTCGCAGGACCGCAGCGGCGAGCAGCACCTCGCAAAGATTGACGAGGCCGAAGCCGAGTGCGGCAGTGAGGCTGAAGTGACCCCAGATGGCAGCCAGCTCTGCGGGAATCACCGCGCCGAGCATCCACGGCCAGGGACGCACGTCCGAGACCAGCAGCGCCGTGGGCGGTTTTGACGTCACCGGATGCGTCGTCGTCGGCGAAGGGCTGGCTGGCGGTCATCGTGCCGCGCATGCACGAACGATCGCCCACGGTGGAGAAAATTCCTGTATAGTCGCGGACTTGCCTCACACCTGCCAATCAGTGTGGGCGCATCTCCTTCACTCAGGCCGGCAGCGAAGCGCCGCCAGCCCATTCCCCCGCCAGCCTTCGATTGGTGTCGCCGCAAGCGCGACAGGCCGTCGCTGGAGCTTTCACTGCATGACGAATCAAACCGAATTCACCGGTCTCGGACTGGCCGCGCCCCTATTGCGTGCGATTTCCGAAGCCGGCTACACCACGCCGACGCCGATCCAGGCGCAGGCCATTCCGCTGGTGCTGGCCGGGGGCGACCTGCTTGCCGCCGCGCAGACCGGTACCGGCAAGACCGCCGGCTTCGTGCTGCCGGTGCTGCACCGCCTGCTCGACAAGCCCGCTGCCAACCCCAAGGCCGGCCGCCCGCGCTGCCTCATCCTGACCCCGACGCGCGAGCTCGCCGCGCAGGTCGAGGAATCCGTGCAGACCTACGGCAAGCATGTCGATCTGACCTCGATGGTGATGTTCGGCGGTGTCGGCATCAATCCGCAGATCCAGGCCCTGCGCCGCCGCGTCGACCTGCTGGTGGCCACGCCGGGCCGTCTGCTCGATCACATCGGCCAGAAGACGCTGGATTTGTCCGGCGTCGAGATCCTGGTGCTGGATGAGGCCGACCGCATGCTCGACATGGGCTTCATCCGCGACATCCGCAAGGTGCTCGCGCTGCTGCCCAAGCAGCGTCAGAACCTGCTCTTTTCGGCGACCTTCTCGGACGAGATCCGTCAGCTCGCCAACGGCCTGCTGAGCAACCCCGGTTGTGTCGAGGTCGCGCGCCGCAACACCGCTTCCGAGCTGGTCGACCAGTCGGTCTACATGGTCGGACAGAAGCAGAAGCGCGAACTGCTGGCCTGGCTGATCCGCGAGAACCGCTGGGAGCAGGTGCTGGTGTTCACGCGCACCAAGCATGGCGCCAACAAGCTCGCCGAGTATCTGGGCAAGAACGGCATTCCGTCGGCCGCGATTCACGGCAACAAGAGCCAGTCGGCGCGCACGCGCGCGCTCGGCGACTTCAAGGACGGCAGCCTGCCGGTGCTGGTCGCGACCGACATTGCCGCGCGCGGTCTGGACATCGACCAGCTGCCGCAGGTGGTCAACTTCGAACTGCCCAACGTCGCCGAAGACTATGTGCACCGCATCGGCCGTACCGGCCGTGCCGGCGCAACGGGTGCCGCGGTGTCGCTGGTCGATGGCGAGGAAACCCGCCTGCTGGCCGGCATCGAGCGCCTGATCAAGCGTCGCATCGAGCGCGCAGAGGCCACCGGCTTCGTGCCGGCCGCGCCGGGCACGCACGTCGAAGTGTCCGACGCGCGTGGTCCGCGCCCGGCGCCGCGCAGCCATGGGCGCCCCGGCCAGAGTCAGCCGCGAGGCGGTCAGAATGCCGGTCGTCGCGCGGGTGGCGGTGGCAACGGCCAGCCGCGTGGCAACGGCGGCGGCAATGGGGGTCGCAGCGACGGCGCCCGTCGTCCGCGCAATCCGGGCGGTCCGCGCGGCTGATCCTGCGCGCATTGTCTGAACGAAACAGGGCGCCCCTCGGGGCGCCCTGTTTCGTTCGGTCCGGCTGGCCCTTCAGCGCGTCAGCTGCGCATACAGCGAGGGCAGCCGCGCCGGCAATTCCTCGGGCTTGCGGATCACGGTGTAGCCGGCCGGGCCGAACAGATGCGGCAGGTAGCCGCCGCCTTCGGAATCGATGGTCACGCAGAACGGCACCAGTCCGGCGCGACGTGCCGCCACGATGGCCGCGCGCGAGTCCTCGATGCCGTAGCGGCCTTCGTACAGGTCGAGGTCGTTGGGCTTGCCGTCGGACAGGATGAGCAGAATGCGCCGGCTCGCGGCGGTGTCGGCGAGCTCTTGCGTGGCGTGGCGGATGGCGGCGCCGAGACGCGTGTAATAGCCCGGCCGGATGGCCTGGATGCGGCCGCGCGCGGCGTCGTCGAAGCGCTCGTCGAAGCTCTTCAGATGATGGAAGCGCACCATCTTGCGGCGCACCGACGAGAAGCCACACATGGCGAAGCGGTCGCCGGTGGCGAGCAGCGCCTCGCCGAACAGCAGCAGTGCGTCGCGGATCACGTCGATGACGCGCGCGTGCGAGGAAACCCAGGTGTCGGTGGACAGCGACAGGTCGGCCAGGACCAGGCAGGCCAGATCGCGCTCGCGCTTTTCCAATGAGCGATAGAGATTTTCCGAGGCCTGTTTGCCGGTGGCGCGGTCGGTGCGCGCACGCACGTTGGCATCCACGTCGGCCTCGGTGCCGTCGGGGCGCTGGCGCAGCCAGCAGCGGCCTGGCTGCAGCGCGGCGAACTGCTGGTGCAGGCGCTTGGCGGTGCGGCGCAGATGCGGCGGCAGCGGGGCGGGGGCGGCGTCGCGTGCGCGCATCTCGACCAGCCGCACGTGGTCTTCGAGCAGAAGCTGCTTGCGGTAATCCCATTCGGGCAGCGGGATGCCTTCGCCCAGCACCACGTCGTCCTCGGCCTCGGACGGCAGGTCGAGGTCGAAGCGCACCTTGGAGGCCACCGGCGCCTCGTCCTGTGCCAGCGACAGCTGATCGAGGTCGCGCGCCGCGCGGGCCGCGTCGTCGTCCGGCTCGTCGTCGGTGGGGCGGTTCATCTTGAGGAATTCGGCCACCGCCATCACGCTCTCGGCGCGGAACATCATGGCGAAGCTGTTCTTGTTCTGCGGCATGTCCTCGCGCCTGGCGCGATGTGCCTGACGGCGCGCGTCCTCGTCGTGGCGCGGGCGCGTCTCACCGTCCTGCGGCGGCGGGTCGTTGGCGCCGCGCAGCGCGATGCTCGAATCCAGCGCGCCGGTCAGCCATAGCAATACCGGCAGCGGCGGCGGCGTGTTGCGCGCTGCGGCGGGCAGGGCAGTGACGCTGCCCGGCTGGGTGATGGCGGCGCGGATCGCGTGTTCGCGCGCCGCTTCGGCGGCGGGCAGGGATTCGGGCGCCGGACGCGCGGCGATGCAGGCCTGCGCCAGCCGCCGGTAGCGTGGCTCCAGTCCCGGCCACTGTTCCAGCGCGGCCTGCGTGGCGCGCTGATTGCGCACGATGTCTTCCTCGTCCGGGTCGTGCGGCAGGGCCGAATGCGCGGCGGCCAGCGCGGCCAGCCACAGGTACAGCTCGCGGTTGAGCACGGGGTCGGGAAAGGCGTCGATCTCCGGCGGCAGGCGCAGCGTTGCCGCATCCATGCGCGCCTGCGCGGCGCGCTCGCCGGCGCCGGCCAGTCGCTTGAGCCAGTTGCGCCGCGCGCCGTGCTCGTCCTCGGTGGCGGCGGCCACGCGCAGGCCGGGGTCGCCGCCCAGCGCGCGGAAGAACACCGCCGCGGTGCGTTCGATCTCGCGCAGGCGCACGCTCGCTTCGGGATGGCTGCCGCCCGCGGCGCGGGTGATCCAGCGGTGCCAGTATTTTCCGACGGTTTCTTCCATTTCAATTCCAGTGCGAGCGGAAGCCCGCCTCGTTCTGCCTTGCCGCCTCACGGCTGACCCATTCGAGCAGCGGGCCGTTCGGGTTGTCGGCCTGGGTGGTGGCGCAGGCCTGCAGGCATTGCGCGCATTGCGTGCAGGTGAACATCAGGCGCTTGATGTTGCGCGGCTTGAGCCGCATCGGGCAGGCGGCCTCGCAGGCGGCGGAGCGGTCGGGCAGGCAGGAGGCGCAGTCGGCGGCGCGTTCGCGCTTGAAGCCGACCACCATGGCGTCGCGGTTGCCCATCCAGGCCAGGCTCTGAAACAGGCCGACGGCGCAGGCGTAGCGGCAGAACAGATGCCGCGCGAACAGGAACTCGGCGCTCAGCACGACGGTGGCGGCGGTCAGGAAGATGGCCTGGTTGCGCGTGGGTTCGAGCCGGAAGACATTGCCCCACACCTCATCCGGCGGCAGCAGATAGGTCAGCAGCGCCACCGCCCACAGGAAGGCGAAACCGACCGCCGCCGGCAGCACGGCGAACCACCAGCGCGCGTCGGGGCGGATGCGCGTGCCGTTGGGCTTCCACGGCGTGATCGGCGCCTTCTCCCATACGCTGGGCTTGCCGCTGGCGCGGCGCATGAGGTTGTTGACGGTCTCCACCACCGAGAAGTGCGGACACAGCCAGCCGCAATACACGCGGCCCCATTTCCAAGCCACCCACAGGAACAGCGCGGCGCCGCCGAACAGCGGCACGAACAGGCGCAGGAACAGGTTGCCGGCCGCTTCCAGCGCGCCGATGCGCCCGGCCATGAAGTCGTCGAGGCCGATGCGCCATTCCATGCCGAGAAACCAGGCGTGGCCGGCGACGAGGTCGTAGCGCAACAGATCGAACACCGGCGCGAGCACGAACAGCGCGAAAAAACCCGCCCGAGCGATCAGGCGCGAGCGCTGGATGCGCGCGTGGCGCGCGGTCGTCTCGGTGGCGATGGGGATGATGCGGCGCGCAGCGGTGTTCATGTCAGTACCGGATGCGTGGGCCGATGACGGGAAAGCGCCACGGCCTGGCGAGGATGGCGCGGTTGAGTCCGACCACGCCTCCGAGGATGAGTGAGGCGTGAAAGCACAGGAAGTACAGCACGCCCACCACCCACGACCACGGGTTGTCGAGCCCGCCGAGCAGGAAAATGGCCAGACTCACGCCGAACAGCGCGGCGCCGCCCCACAGGCTCGCGACCACGGTCTGTTCGAGGTGGTTGAGCGTCAGTGCATCGGCGCGGCGGCGCATGATGGCCCACAGCAACACCAGCAGCACGAAGGCCACGCCGGGGGCGATCATCAGGTTGGCGAGAAACAGGGCTTCGGCTGCGATGGCGAGTTTCGGGCCGGGGGCCAGTTCGCGCAGCAGGTCGGGCTGCCGGCCTGGCA